>NZ_JCAUAM010000048.1:0-1566 GCF_059691955.1 Paenibacillus sp. J22FR83 | reverse complement strand
TTTCAGGCTGTCGAGAAAGTCTCGGCAGCCTAAGTTTCTTCATCTATTTCACCACATTACCGCGTTAATTTGATATAATATAGGTATACTCTTGAAAGTGGTGATCTCTTTGTTCCGCTCGAATCCGAAAGACCCCCAGTTAGACTATGAACTCGTTTGTATTGAATCCATGGTTCCGCAAAATCACTTACTTCGTCAAATCGCTGCTCATATTGATTTTTCGTTTATCTTAGATATTGTTCGTCCTTATTACAGTGAAAATCGCGGGCGTCCTTCCATAGATCCTATTTTACTTTTTAAAATGATGTTCATTGGCTATTTATACGGCATTCGTTCTGAGCGCCAACTTGAGCAAGAAATTAATTTGAATATTGGTTATCGCTGGTTTTTAGGTCTCGGACTTTCGCAAAAAGCACCTGATCACACAACGATTAGCTGGAATCGTCGGACACGCTTTAAGGATACAACTGTATTTCAGGATATTTTTGACGAGATCGTTCGACTAGCTATTGATCATCGCATGGTTGCAGGTCGTGTGCTGATCACGGACTCCACGCATATTAAAGCAAATGCCAACAAAAACAAATATACGATGCAAACCGTAGAGCAAACACCTCACGAATACACCCAAGAGCTGGATAGAGCTGTAGACGAAGATCGTGAGCAACGCGGAAAAAAGCCACTGGAACGCAAGGAGGAGGTGAGCGAAACAAAGCAAATTAAAGTAAGCACGACGGATCCAGATAGTGGCTATATGATGCGTAAAGGCAAACCGGAAGGGTTCTATTACTTAAATCATTGCACGGTTGATCATAAATTCAACATAATTACTGACGCGCACGTAACGGAAGGCAATGTTAACGATTCCGTTGTTTACATTGAACGTTTACTGCACCAAATTGAAAAGTTTGGATTTGAAAATTCGCTTGAGGCGATCGCGGTGGATTCAGGTTATTTCACACCACACATTTGTAAAAAGACATTAGAAATGGAAATTTACCCTGTCATCGGGGGACGCCGGACCAGCTCCACTTCGGAAGGAATGTCGAAAGATCGGTTTGTTTTTCATAAAGAGAAAAATGTGTACATCTGCCCTAAAGGTCAGGAATTAACATACACGACCACGAACAGACAAGGTTACCGCGAGTACACCTCAGACTCGAAACAATGTACAGATTGTCCATTACTTGCGGCATGTACGACAGCTAAGAACCGCATTCGAAAGATTCAGCGGCATCTGTGGGAAGGCTACAAAGAACAAGTAGCGAGGAACCTGGAAAGTGCTTCTGGAAAAAAACTGTACCGACTTCGGTGCCAAACGATTGAGCGAAGTTTCGCGGATGCCAAAGAGCTCCATGGACTTCGCTGTTCGCGGTTACGGGGGCGAGCGAATGTGCAGGAGAAAGCTCTTATGACAGCAGTAACACAGAACATAAAAAAGATCGCCCGCCAGCTTGCAAAGTATGCAAGCCTAGGAGCGATCTTTTTATCTACACCTACAAACATCGTGGAAGAGCAGAAATATGCTTCAATTCGTAATTGGAAGCGCTTTACTCGACAGCCTGA
>NZ_JCAUAM010000047.1:0-1590 GCF_059691955.1 Paenibacillus sp. J22FR83 | reverse complement strand
TGTAGAGTGAAAGGCTGGGTTTACCAGCCTCTCCTCATCAAACCGTGCGTGAGGTTTTCCCTCACACGGCTTTCCGACGTTCTTCACCTTGGATATTACGGTAATTTCCACGAAGTTGTTGTTTTCAGCCCTATTCGAGTGAGCATTTGTTGAAAATCGAACTGCCCACTCTTTTTCTTTTTGTGTTTGTTATTCCAAAAGATCATCAATCTCTTACGGATGTACCAATCGACTTTACTTAGGAAACGATTCGAGCATTTGGGATCGATTTTGTTATAATAATTTGCCCACCCTTGTATTTTAGGGTTTAGCACTTTTATCATATCGTTCAGACTCCATCTTAGTCGATTCCGTGGCGATGTTTCTTCCTTCACCATGGTTTTCATCTTCTTCATCGCTTTCTTGGAAGGGAAGCTGCGCAAGATATAACTCCGTGCTCCACTCTTCCGAATAAGCGGTAATTTTCGGTGTTGATGTCCGAGAAAGTCGAAGCCTTCCTTATCAGTCCCAATATATACCAATTTGGATTTGGTCGTATTCATCGTAAGCTCGAGTTTCTTGAACACCGCTTTCAACACATTAATGGCTTCTAGCGCTTGTTTCTTCGAATAGCATAGAATCACAAGATCATCGGCAAACCTCACTAGTGTTCCAATTTCTGTGAATCGTTTCTCCCAAATCGTGTCTAGGTAGTTTAAATAGATATTCGACAAAAGTGGCGAAATAACGCTGCCTTGACCGCTTCCAATCTCCGAGCTGTATATTTTCCCTTCGTCCTCATAACCTACTCTTAACCATTGTCGAATCAATTTGAGTATTCTTCGATCACTAATTCGTTGTTCCACTAGTTGCATTAATTTGTCGTGCGAGATATTGTCAAAATAGCCAGTTATGTCTACGTCTACTACCCAGTATATTTTTCCATAGTTTACTGTTTTACGTAGTCGATTTAGCGCTTGGTGCATATTTCGCTTGGGGCGGAACCCATATGAGCAGTCTTTAAAATCTGCTTCGAATATGCCTTCGATTACTATTTTCGTCGCCATTTGTACCATGCGATCTCGAACAGCAGGGATGCTTAGCATCCTCACCTTACCGTCGCCTTTGGGTATTTCTTTTCGGCGGGCAGGTAAAGGTCGGTACGTCCCTTCACGCAGCGCTTCTATCGCTTCTTCTACGATACGTTCTTCTCCGTATTCGTTAACGATGTACGCAATGGACATTTTGTCAATCCCCGCACTGCCTTTGTTTGCCTTGACCCGTTTCCATGCCTCGGTCATAATGTCTTTTCTAAACAATTTGTCGTATAGGGCGTGAAATCTTCTTTGTGGATTTTCCTTAGCCGCAAGGTAAAGGGTTTGTTGAAGTTCTCGAGCTTTTACTTTGGTGTAGTTAGCAGATTTGTCTGCATTCACTCGCTCTTACCTCCTTCTCTCCCGTGAACGAAGTGGGGTATTGTCTTGCGACGTCCTTCCCTCCACAAGGTTGTGTTGTCCTTGTTTCATTGGTACTATGACCCCCTCCGACTCCCTTCCTGCAACGCTCCACTTCACTTTTTAGCTTATAGGTTTGTTGTCTACGGTTTTTTTT
>NZ_JCAUAM010000046.1:0-1612 GCF_059691955.1 Paenibacillus sp. J22FR83 | reverse complement strand
AATCGAGTAGATAGGAGCGGCTAGCCCCTGACCTCTCACACCACCGTACATGCGGGTCCGCATACGGCGGTTCCGAATGGTTAACAAAGTTCCAAATAACGTGAAAGTAAACTTTTCAGCCCTTTCGCTTCCCAATAGGAAGTTGGAAGGGCGTTGTTTGTGTTTCGAGACATTTCCCACGCACCTCGTCTTGAATTTGCCATCACAGAGCAAGCCCATTCTGGTACTCCAAGTGATCGAAGCTCACGAATTCGGGTGCGTACCCGTTTCCATTGCTTCCATAGACACATTCGAAGTCTTCGCCGAATCCACTGATCGAATTTTCCACAGTGGTTCTTTGCTGAGGCCAGTTTAAAATAGCCAATCCATCCTATGAGGTAACGGTTCAGTTGCATGATGCGGTTTTCCATTGACATCGAACGCGTGCGGTTCGTCAGCTCCCGAATCTTCTCTTTAAATCGCGAGAGGGTCTGCGAGGCTATTCGTATCGTTGCTTTCTTGTCACTTAGGAAGCTAAACCCTAGAAACTTTCGTTTCCAAGGTCTGTCTACCGCACTTTTCTCTCGATTCACTTTTAACTTTAACTTTCCTTCCACAAAGCAAGTTATCGACGCCATAACGCGCTGACCTGCACGTTTGCTCGCAACGAAAATGTTACAGTCGTCTGCATAGCGAACGAATCGCAATCCTCGTTTGGTTAGTTCTTTGTCCAGATCATCCAGTAGAATGTTCGCCAAGAGTGGACTTAATGGACCACCTTGAGGCGTTCCTTCTTCTGTTCTCTCTAGCCCCCCGTTTGCCATCACTCCAGCATATAAGTAGGCTCGAATTAGTTTCAGTACGCGCTTGTCTGCCACTCTCCGCGCTACTCTTGCCAAGAGCATGTCATGGTTCACTCGATCAAAGAATTTAGACAAATCCATGTCTACGACCCATCTTAGGCCGCTTTGAATGTAGCGTTGTGCTTGTTTCACTGCGTCATGTGCTCTTTTCCCTTGGCGAAAGCCGTAGCTGTACCACGAAAAGTTTGCGTCGAATATTGGATTCATTACTTGTAGAAGTGCCTGCTGAAGGAATCGGTCCATCACGGTCGGAATACCGAGTAGCCGTACGCCGCCTCCGGGTTTGGGGATTTCCATCCGTTTGACTGGCGAGGGTCTATAGGTTCCCGCGAGGAGTTCGGATTTAACCAATTCCCAGTGTATTTTCAGATAAGCTTGTAGCTCGGCTACCGTTACACTGTCCACACCAGGTGCTCCTCCGTTTTGTAGCACTCGCTTGTAGGCAAGCCGAAGGTTGTCTCCTTCGAGCATTCGCTCCAGTAGGTCGTTATGGTCTTCGCGAGGGGAAGGGTCGATTTGTGCCGACGAAGAACTCGGCGCTCCGACATACCCTAACGGCTTCACCGCTTCTCTTTGCCGTGAACTCTCTTGCGAGATTTTCTGCTGTCTCTGCTCTTCATACGAACGCATCGTTTTCCTCTCTCCTTTCGGTTCGGCCCTTCCGTAGACTGTTGCAACAGCCTACGTACTATGGCTTCTGCTGACTCCTGCGGATTCAGCACAACTTCTCAGTTGTGGTTACGAAGTTACTTCGCTTTTTTTTTTTTTTT
>NZ_JCAUAM010000045.1:0-1657 GCF_059691955.1 Paenibacillus sp. J22FR83 | reverse complement strand
GTAGTCTCCCCGCCGCTACGCGACGATATGATGAATGAAAATGTGTAGTTTGTGCGGTTCGTTCTGCTTCATTGCGTGTTTTGCTGTCAATACTTGTTAGTATGGCTGGCGAGGAAAGTCGTATTTCCTTGGTGCTTAGAGCCCTCCTGTAGTCTGACTCCAACGACCTGGTGTATTGTGAATTGTTGCTCCTTTTGGAAGCACGAAGGGTAGATTAACCCTGTATGGTTTGTTGCACCAGCCTCAATTTATCTAGCCAAGAAGGAAGTTAGTTATGGATATTATAATTGAACGCGCTTGTGGGTTAGATGTTCATCAAAAGAGCATCACCGCTTGCATTCTTATGCCAGAAGGAAAGGAGATCAAAACATTCCGTTCGGTTACTTCCTCACTACTCGAGATGATTGACTGGATTAAGGAGCGCCGCTGCTCACATGTCGCCATGGAAAGTACGGGAGTACTTTGGAAACCAATCGTCAACTTGCTTGAGTCCGAAGATATCTACTTTATGGTCGTTAATGCAGCACACATGAAGGCTCTTCCAGGACGCAAAACCGATGTAAAAGATGCAGAATGGATTGCTACTTTGTTACAACATGGACTCCTCAAAGCCAGCTACATTCCTGATCGCACCCAGCGTGAGCTACGTGAAGTGGTTCGCTACCGGCGCAGTCTCATCCAAGAGCGTGCTCGAGAACTTAACCGTATCCATAAGATTTTAGAAGGCGCTAACATCAAACTCACATCCGTTATCTCCAAAGTATTTGGAGTTTCTGGCCGAGCCATGATCGAAGCCATGATCGATGGTGAAGTGAATCCTGAACATTTAGCTGATTTAGCTCGCGGACGCATGAAACCAAAGAAACAAGATTTGACCTTAGCTCTTGATGGACGAATGAATCCCCACCAGCGCTTGATGTTAAAGTCGATGATCACGCACATCGACTTTTTAGATGAACAAATTGCTGCCTTCGATGAGGAGGTCGCCAAGAGGCTATCCCCTTTTCAGGAGGCCATAGAGCGAATCGATACTATTCCAGGGATTGGACTAAGAACAGCTGAGCATATCCTATCTGAAATTGGCCTCGACAATCTAAAAACTCGATTTCCAAGTGCAGGTCATCTATGTTCGTGGATTGGGCTGGTTCCCGGTCAAAACGAAAGTGCTGGAAAACGAAAGCCAAGCAAAACCAGAAAAGGAAACAAGTATCTCAGGCAAGCATTGACTGAGGCTGCTCAATCCGTTGCCCGATCAGACAATTATCTAGGTATGCAGTTCAGGCGAATTTCTGCAAGGCGGGGCGGTCAACGTGCTGCTGTAGCCGTAGCACATTCGATGATGACCATTGTGTATAACATGTTAACCAGAGAAGAAGCGTATAGAGAACTTGGAGCCGATTATTTCGATAAAAGGAACGAAGAAGCCATACTCAAGCGGACAGTTGGCAAGTTAAAGGAATTAGGATACACAGTTACAATAGAGAAACTAGCGACAGCAAACTAATAAAAAAAGAAAACATTCAATTCTACTTTAAGACCCGAAAAACTGTCATTAGCAGGGTCTAGTTCAGTATTGCCTTTTTAAGGGATACACGACAAACAGCCCATGAAAAGCGGTGCGTTAAAGCAACTTCCTGCTGGGAGATTTTCAGGGTAG
>NZ_JCAUAM010000044.1:0-2367 GCF_059691955.1 Paenibacillus sp. J22FR83 | reverse complement strand
CAGCCTCACTGCTTGGACGAGCATCCATCAGCTCGCGTCACTATCCTTCTGCGTCACTCCATTGCTCATAACGGCTACGGTGGTACAGGAATTTCCACCTGTTGTCCATCGACTACGCCTTTCGGCCTCGCCTTAGGTCCCGACTTACCCTGAGCGGACGAGCCTTCCTCAGGAACCCTTAGGTTTTCGGCGGATCAGATTCTCACTGATCTTTTCGTTACTTATACCGGCATTCTCACTTGTATGCGCTCCACCTGTCCTTACGGTCAGAATTCAACGTACATACAACGCTCCCCTACCCATGCACATACGTGCAAGCCATAGCTTCGGTGGCGTGTTTAGCCCCGTTACATTTTCGGCGCAGAGTCACTCGACCAGTGAGCTATTACGCACTCTTTCAATGGTGGCTGCTTCTAAGCCAACATCCTGGTTGTCTGTGCAACTCCACATCCTTTCCCACTTAACACACACTTGGGGACCTTAGCTGATGGTCTGGGCTGTTTCCCTTTTGACAATGGATCTTAGCACTCACTGTCTGACTCCCGGATTTAAGTTTGTGGCATTCAGAGTTTGACTGGACTTGGTAACCCTTGGCGGGCCCCGCACCCAATCAGTGCTTTACCTCCACAACTCAACATCCGAGGCTAGCCCTAAAGCTATTTCGGGGAGAACCAGCTATCTCCGAGTTCGATTGGAATTTCTCCGCTACCCCCACCTCATCCCCGAATTTTTCAACATTCGTGGGTTCGGGCCTCCAGTGAGTGTTACCTCACCTTCACCCTGGACAGGGGTAGATCACACGGTTTCGGGTCTACGTCCACGTACTAAAGCGCCCTATTCAGACTCGCTTTCGCTGCGGCTCCGTCTTTTCAACTTAACCTCGCACGGGAACGTAACTCGCCGGTTCATTCTACAAAAGGCACGCCATCACCCATAAAGAGGGCTCTGACTTTTTGTAAGCACACGGTTTCAGGTTCTTTTTCACTCCGCTTCCGCGGTGCTTTTCACCTTTCCCTCACGGTACTGCTTCACTATCGGTCACTAGGGAGTATTTAGCCTTGGCAGATGGTCCTGCCGGATTCCGACGGGGTTTCACGTGACCCGCCGTACTCAGGATACCTCTAGGGGAGTCGTTCAGTTTGGGCTACAGGGCTTTTACCTTCTATGCCGGACCTTTCCAGATCACTTCGCCTACCAAACTAACCCCATGATGAGGTCCTACAACCCCAAGGAGCAAGCTCCTTGGTTTGGGCTATTCCGCTTTCGCTCGCCGCTACTGACGGAATCACTTTTGTTTTCTTTTCCTCCAGGTACTTAGATGTTTCAGTTCCCTGGGTCTGCCTCTACAATAGCTATGTATTCACTATTGAGTAACTGCGCATTACCACAGCTGGGTTCCCCCATTCGGACATCCCCGGATCAAAGCCTGCTTACGGCTCCCCGAGGCATTTCGTCGTTCGCCACGTCCTTCTTCGGCTCCTAGTGCCTAGGCATCCTCCGTGTGCTCTTTCTAGCTTAACCTAGAAAAAACTAATAAAGATTTTTGCAAGATTCGTTAGAATCAAGCAACCTAAGTTCTTACTTTACGTTTTGTTTCGTTATCTAGTTTTCAAGGAACAATGTTGCAACCATTACATTCGCGAAGCGATGTTGGTTGTCAACTGTTTGTCCAATACTTCAATTTAACTGGATTTCCTGTTGTTAATTTCGTTGATTTCAGAAGATAAAAGCATTTAACTGGAAATTCTACAGTTATTTCAGGCTTAAAGTCTGAAACAGACTAAAAACAATGAAATTAACGTCATATTTTCCTGTTATTTCTCTTAAATCCCATAATTCCTCAAAATTAACTGGAGTTTTTCCCGTTATTTCAGAAATATCGGTATGTTTGAAAGATTGCTCTTTCAAAACTGAACACGAGTGAGTAAGCGATTTGTGTGTTAAACACACTTGACTGTGTCTATCAGACACGAGTCTCCATAGAAAGGAGGTGATCCAGCCGCACCTTCCGATACGGCTACCTTGTTACGACTTCACCCCAATCATCTACCCCACCTTCGGCGGCTGGCTCCCTTGCGGGTTACCCCACCGACTTCGGGTGTTGTAAACTCTCGTGGTGTGACGGGCGGTGTGTACAAGACCCGGGAACGTATTCACCGCGGCATGCTGATCCGCGATTACTAGCAATTCCGACTTCATGCAGGCGAGTTGCAGCCTGCAATCCGAACTGAGATCGGCTTATAAGGATTGGCTCCACCTCGCGGCTTCGCTTCCCGTTGTACCGACCATTGTAGTACGTGTGTAGCCCAGGTCATAAGGGGCATGATGATTTGACGTCATCCCCACCTTCCTCCGGTTTGTCACCGG
>NZ_JCAUAM010000043.1:0-4746 GCF_059691955.1 Paenibacillus sp. J22FR83 | reverse complement strand
TCGATCCCCGTCTTCCGCTCCAAAGTTTTATGCGCCCTTAGCTCAGCTGGATAGAGTATTTGACTACGAATCAAAAGGTCGGGAGTTCGAATCTCTCAGGGCGCGCCATTTTTTTATCAACATTGTATCGGGACGTAGCTCAGCTTGGTAGAGCACCTGCTTTGGGAGCAGGGGGTCGCATGTTCAAATCGTGTCGTCCCGATTCAAAAAGTAAGCATAGACAGTCAGCATCATGCTGATGTGTCTATGCTTTTTTTGTGCATTCCGGTCTAGGATTAACTGGGATTCAAGTTTCTCTTGGTGTATAGTAGACAAGGAGGAGGGCTACAAGATGGAACTACGCTGGAGACGGAATCTATTTATTTTATGGATTGGGGCATTTTTTTGCGCGATGGCGTATACACTCTCGATCCCGTTCATCCCTATTTTTTTACAAGAGGACTTAGGTATACATAGCGGTTTGGAGGCATGGTCGGGAATCACGTTCTCGGTGAGCTTTCTTGCAAGTGCAGTGATCGCGCCTTATTGGGGTTCCTTAGCTGACAAATATGGCAGGAAGCCGATGCTGCTTCGTTCAGGACTGAGCTTAAGCGCGGTCTATTTTCTTAACTATTTCGTAAATGATCCGTATACGTTTATTGTTGTTCGTGTTCTGCAGGGACTTATGGCGGGTTATATCCCCGCATCGATGGCATTAGTGAGTACGAACACACCAGAGAAACATGTTGGTTATGCTCTGAGTGTTATGTCAACGGCGACGGCGGCCGGGAGTATTCTAGGCCCTTTGTTCGGAGGCATGCTCAGCCATTGGGTCGGGACGAGAGAATGTTTCTTGGCTTCTGGGTTTGTGGTACTCATCTCTGCAGTGATCGCTGTCATCGGCGTGAAGGAAGTCCACCATAAGAAGGCAGGGGCACGCCCCAGTGTGCTTCAGGATATTAAGCAAGCGACTGCTAATAAGCAGTTGTTGTCGATTTTCGGTTTAACCCTATTAGTGGCAACTTCGGTGATGATTTTGGAACCGCTTTTAACGATCTATGTGGTACAAATCGGCGGAAGCGCCAAGGGGGCGTCCTTGAGTTCAGGCATTATTTTCTCCGCTGCAGGTGTGGCTACTGTCATCATGGGCTCAAGATGGGGCATTATCGGCCAGCGAATCGGCTATGACAAAACGCTGCTTATAGGTTTAATCGGCGGCGGCATTGGGAATTTGCTGCAATTGGCGGTACATAGTTTAATTGGCTTCGGTGTGCTGCGTTTTAGCTATGGGCTATTCTTCGCGGCGGTGTATCCGGCCTTGAGTGCGCTTATTGTGAAAGCGTCCGATGCTGACTTCCGAGGGAGAGCGATGAGTCTTAACCAAACGTCGAATCAACTGGGGATGATGGTCGGTCCGTTAATAGGTGGATTCCTAGGTGGCTTAGTTGGGATTCATTCCGTATTTTTGTTAACAGGATGTGCGTTATTGCTAGCAGCTGTCTTGTTGCAGGTTAAACTTCGGAAGCAAACGAAACAGATATCGACAGACTAATGTTTCAAGAGACAAAGATTTGTGAATAAAGAGAATACACACAACTCAATGATAGAAGGAGCAAATCTAAGATGTTGAAGAGAACAGTAGGTCGATTGAATAGGGAAACCTCTGTATTGATGTTTGGCGCAGCTAGTCTTGGACAGGTCACACAAGAGGAGGCGGATGCCTCGATCGCTTTCGCGCTGGCACATGGCGTGGATCATTTCGATACAGCGGCGAGCTATGGAGACGCAGAGGTACGGATGGGCCCGACGATTAGCCGGGTGCGGAATGATATTTTTTTAGCCACCAAAACAGGGCAAAGAAACAAAAAGGAAGCAAAGGAAGAAATCTACCGCTCCTTGGAGAGAATGAAGGTCGATTCCGTAGACTTGCTGCAATTGCATGCGGTGGGGTCGATGGAGGAATTGGATCGCTGCACCGCCAAAGGCGGATCGCTGGAAGCAGCATTAGAAGCGCAAAGCGAGGGTATTGTGAAGGAGATCGGGATTACAGGCCACGGGCATCAAGCACCAGCGGTTCAGTTGGAAGCGCTTCGGACGTACCCTTTTGCCACCCTACTATTCCCATTGAACTACTATATGTATAGCCTACCAGAGTATCGTGAGGATGTAGATGCACTGATGGAAGCAGCGAGCAAGGAGAAGACGGCGATTAGGGTCATCAAAGCCATTGCAAAGGCACCTTGGATAGAAGGGGCGGAGCGTCCGTATGCGACGTGGTATGAGCCTTTTGATCAGCAGGAGATTATCGATGCTTGTGTGCACTTCGTGCTGTCGTTTCCAAGTATAAGTGGATTCGCGAGTGCGGGGGATGTGCATTTATTTCCCAAAATCGTAGATGCCGTAGAGCGTTACGGTACAATGAGCAAAGCGGATATGGAACGGATTTTGGGTGGAATTAGCGGATATACGAGTGTGTTTGGAGCGCCGACGTCGATTGCTTAACGATAGGGAGCCTTCAGCCTGTTCATATGGGTTGAAGGCTTTTTTGTGTCTATTTGTGCACATACGACACTTAATGGAGCCCCCGTACGAATAGCTATGAAGGTACGATAGGGGGAATTAGGATGTTAAAAATAAAGGCAATACCTCGGCGCTTTTGGCAAGTTGGTGTTGGCATAGTCCTACTTGTGAGTGTGGTCATGACGTTAATGAGTTATATGTACATAAAAGGACTTGATGTGTCTCTGTTGAATCAGCCGCTTCCAGAAGCGTCCGTTGTGCTTGATAAGAATGGGCAAATTGCTTCACAGTTGTCGGCGTCAAAAATCGATGCTGTCAGTTTGAAAGAAATCCCACAGGAGCTGATTGATGCGATTGTCGCGGTAGAGGATCGCCGTTTCTATACGCATAGGGGTGTAGATATAAAGTCCATCTTCCGTGCTGTAGCCCGAGATGTGCTCAAAGGTAGTTACTCCGAGGGGGCTAGTACGATCACGCAGCAGTTAGCTCGCAATATTTTCCTTACAGCTGATAAAACGGTCGGTCGAAAATTGCGGGAAGCCGCCTACGCCATCAAAATTGAGACTAGCTACAGCAAGGATGAGATTCTGGAAATGTATCTGAATAAGATTTATTTCGGAGAGGGCAGTTGGGGTGTACAAGGGGCTGCGAAGACGTATTGGAATAAAAATGTGAGCGAGATTACCTTGCCGGAAGCTGCGGTTTTGGCGGCATTGCCGAAGGCTCCGAGCCATTACTCCCCTTTTCAAAATGAAGAGCAAGCACTGGAAAGAAGGACTACAGTTCTTAAGTTGATGCTGAAGGAAGGTAAAATCACGCAGCTAGAATACGAGAAGGCGGATGCTTCGCCACTTGGAGCCGTGAAGACGGACCATACCGATGAGGCCAAAGGGAGAAATCGAGCTTATGTAGATGCTGTCATTGATGAGGCTGTAACCCTCTATGGTTTTACAGAAGAACAATTGCTAACTGGCGGCTTGCGGATTACGACGGAGCTAGATCCTACGGTGCAGCAAGCAGTTATCGATGTGATTAACAATGATAGCCTGTTCCCAGAAAGCAAGTCAGATCAACTCATTCAGAGTGGAGCTGCTATAGTCGACCCCAAATCCGGCGGTGTTAGAGCACTAGCCGGTGGGCGTGGGGAGGGCGTGTTTCGAGGCTTCAATCGGGCCACACAGTTGAGAAGACAGCCGGGCTCCGCTTTTAAGCCAATTGCTGTGTATGGACCTGCGCTGGAGTTAGGCTACAAGCCGTCCTCTATGCTGTTCGATGGGCCATTGAATATTGAAGGCTATCAGCCGCAAGATTGGGATCATCAATCAAGGGGAGAAGTATCGATGCTAGCGGCTATTACATCATCATGGAATATCCCGGCAGTCTGGTTGTTGCATGAGATCGGCATCGACAATGGCTTGAAGTTTGCGAAGTCGTTGGGGATAACTTTACCGGCACAAGACCGGCAGTTGGGTATTGCGCTTGGCGGGCTTTCTGAGGGTGTTTCTCCACTACAGATGGCGCAAGCTTTTAGTGCTTTTGCAGCGAAGGGTGTCTTAAACCCTGCGCATTTGATCGCCAAAATCGAGACGAATGACGGACATCTGCTTGTACAAGCGAAAGGGAAGGGACAATCGGTGATGCATGCCGAAACGGCTGCTACGATGACGGCGATGCTGCAAACGGCTGTCG
The DNA here is from genome assembly GCF_059691955.1 of Paenibacillus sp. J22FR83. NCBI lineage: Bacteria > Bacillati > Bacillota > Bacilli > Caryophanales > Paenibacillaceae > Paenibacillus > Paenibacillus sp. J22FR83. The sequence continues at coordinate 558 of NZ_JCAUAM010000043.1, read as the reverse complement.
CGCAGGGGACAGGGAAGAACGCCGCTATGGATCGTCCCGTGGCTGGTAAATCAGGTACGACTCAGCTGCCAGCGACGAAGGAGTTTGAGGGGATTGGCAGCGGAAGTGCCAAGGATGCATGGTTCGTTGGCTATACGCCGGAGTTAACGGCAGCGGTATGGGTTGGTTATGACCGAACGGACGCGACACATTATTTGACAACATCGGGTGGGGCCGTGCCTGCTGTATTATTTCGTGAGATGCTGAGCCGTGCGTTAGCTCAAACACCTGTTGTTCCTTTTGATATTCCGATGAGTGTTGAGGTTCCTCAGAAGAGCCAACAGTCGGAACAGCCACATCCCCCAGGAAAGCCTGAGAAGGAGCCGCACAAGCCTGATGAACCAGGACGTGGACACGGTAAAGAGAAGAAGAAATGAACTAGTGGGGTCTGAATAGATGGATTTTCTCCAGTTGCGTGCCTAGCTAAGCTAGGTACATCTAACCGATGAAAGTTCGGTCGGGGTAAGGACCAAGCCGCCCCGTAGCTAGCAGACAGACATTGGCGAAATCCAATGGCTG
>NZ_JCAUAM010000042.1:0-6267 GCF_059691955.1 Paenibacillus sp. J22FR83 | reverse complement strand
TGATGGCGGAAGGGATCCACGCGTTCCCATCTCGAACACGACCGTTAAGCCTTCCAGCGTCGATGGTACTTGAACCGCAGGGTTCTGGGAGAGTAGAACGTTGCCAAGCAGACCCACTTGTTGGGTATTTTTTTGTTAGTATGATTGGATTGTCTTTATGGAGGCTTAGTGAAGTGGCTAAACACGGCAGACTGTAAATCTGCTCTCTTCGAGTTCGGTGGTTCGAATCCATCAGCCTCCATATACCTATTTAGGGGCATAGTTTAAGGGTAGAACAAAGGTCTCCAAAACCTTTGGTGTGGGTTCAATTCCTGCTGCCCCTGCCAATAACAGCAATGGGGATTAGCCAAGCGGTAAGGCAACGGACTTTGACTCCGTCATGCCTAGGTTCAAATCCTAGATCCCCAGCCATTTTTTATGAGTCATTAGCTCAGTTGGTAGAGCACCTGACTTTTAATCAGGGTGTCGTAGGTTCGAATCCTACATGACTCACCACTTTACCCCAAAAAGTGAAGTGATAGCTTCGAAGGGAATTCCGAGTACTTTTCGGGGACCCCATCATTATTCATGCGCGTATGGCGGAATTGGCAGACGCACTAGACTTAGGATCTAGCGGGTGACCGTGGGGGTTCAAGTCCCTCTACGCGCATCAAATCCTCATTTGTATACATACACATGAGGTACTCTGCGGAAGTGGCTCAGCGGTAGAGCATCGCCTTGCCAAGGCGAGGGTCGCGGGTTCGATCCCCGTCTTCCGCTTTTTATCTTCGGGACGTAGCTCAGCTTGGTAGAGCACCTGCTTTGGGAGCAGGGGGTCGCATGTTCAAATCGTGTCGTCCCGATCAGAACCACAGTTCTTCATCTTAAGATGAGGGGCTGTGGTTTTTAGTTTTAGTTGACCTTGGCTTCCCCTTGGTTACTTAGTTACCTCGATGTAACTCATTTTCTAACCACGCATGTTGGAGTATACTGGAAATGGAGAAAACATAAGAATTTGAAGGAGGCTAAAGTAAGTGGGAACAAATTCAAAAATAGGCGGCGGAGGTTTTCACCACGTTGCACTCAGAGCGAATGATTTTGACGCGACAGTCAAGTTTTATACAGAAGGTTTAGGCTTTGTAGAGAAGAACAACTGGGGTGAAGGGGACAAGCGTGCTGTCCTGCTTGATTCCGGCGATGGGAATTATATGGAGGTATTCGCTGGAGGAACGGGCGAGCAAATACCAGAAGGATATTTCTTCCACGTAGCATTCCGTAGTAATGATGTGGATGGTGCCGTTCAAGCAGCCGTTGCTGCAGGAGCTATCGTAACGGTAGAGCCGAAAGACGTGATCTTAGGCGTGAATCCGCCAACACCTGTACGGATCGCTTTTGTCAAAGGATTAAACGGGGAAATCATTGAGTTTTTCCAAAGCACAGGGGAGAATCAACTATAATTTTTGGGGATGAGAGGGGAATGGGACGTGGCTGATACCTTTACTTTATCGCTCGGACATGTAGCACCTGATTTTTCATTACCAGCAACGGATGGACAAACATATGGGTTGAATGATTTCAGCGATGCGAAAACGCTCGTTATATTTTTCACTTGCAACCATTGCCCTTATGTAATTGGTTCTAATGAAGTAACACGCGAAACGGCCAATCGGTACAAAGATAAAGGTGTACAGTTCATTGGTATCAACGCCAATAGCGTGAACACCAAACCAGAAGATTCCTTTGATCATATGGTATCGCATATGGAGGAACATAAATATCCATGGACGTACCTGAGAGACGAAACCCAAGAAACAGCATTAGCCTATGGTGCACTAAGAACACCGCATTTCTATGTCTTTGATGCAAATCGTAGATTGGTCTACACGGGACGTGGCGTGGATAATCCGAAGGATGCGTCCAAAATCACAATAAATAATTTAGATATCGCATTAGAAGAACTGACCTCTGGTCAAGCGATTTCGTTACCGTTGACGAACCCACTGGGCTGCAATGTAAAATGGGACGGTAAGGATGCGCATTGGATGCCTGCGGACGCTTGCGACTTGGTATAGCACACTTCTGCTGAACGTACATACCCACATAATAGAAAGTAATGAGCCTCCATATTGTGGAGGTTCATTTTTTGAATTTTCATATTCATTACTAGCAATAAAGTTAATATATGGTAAAATAAGAGAGTTCACCAAATCTACTAATCATAAACCACTCATCTATTCATCATAGAATGATATGACAAGGGAGACCACTGATGTCCTTTACACAGCACTTAGTCCAGAAATACGAGCGCGAATGGCGCCAAACCCAACAGCATCCCTTTGTTCAAGAACTAGGCCTGGGAACTCTAGATCGCAATAAATTCAGGTTCTACATGATTCAAGACTACTTATACTTAATTGATTATGCTAAATTGTTCGCTTTAGGAGCTATCAAGGCGCCAGACCTCACAACGATGAGTGAATTCTCAGCGTCATTAAGTAACATTTTGCATGAAGAAATGGGAATTCATCGTTCATACGCCGCTCGCTTCGGAATCACGAAGGAAGAATTGGAGCAGGCAGAACCTTCACCAATTACACTCGCTTACTCGCACTACATGTTGCATGTAGCACAGAATGGCGGATTAGCGGAGTTGACGGCAGCGTTGCTCCCTTGTATGTGGAGTTATTGGGAGATCGGCTGTATGCTGAAAGAGTACCCAGGTGCAGTAGATCACCCTGATTATGGTGAATGGGTGAGAGGATATAGCTCAGAAGAGTTCGGTAAGCATGCACTGTGGTGCATACAATTAATGGATCGACTAGCTTTAGGGAAATCAGAAAGTGAATTAGCACGATTAGAAACGATTTTTTTGAATACGACTCGCTACGAAACGTTGTTTTGGGAAATGTCGTACCATCAACAGATGTGGATGTAAATTCCAACATAAGTGCCAATGAAACGCATTCATAAGCGCCAATCGAACGAATATACATATACGGAAATCATCAAAAGTTGGTTATCAACTGGGAGGTGTTTCGTATGATTTATTGGATTTTGGCTGTGATTGTCGTAGTCGTTGGTGTACTGGTCATCATGAGTGTAAGACGAAGTAAATCCACAGCTCCTGCTGAAGTGAAAACGCACAAGCCCTGCGCTTACTGCAACGAGGAAATTGCGATTGATGCACCGGTGTGTAAGTATTGTAGGGGGGTTGTAGTGAGTTAAGTCATACTAGGAATTCCAGCTTTAAAGGGGAAAAGAAAAGCAACGAGTCATTCGCTATTAGCGATTGCTCCTTGCTTTTTTTTGTATTGGTGCTAATCTTTCTTGTTTCGTCTGTTAGCTTCCTTAGCATCTAACGTCCCTAGGAAATCACTCGCCGTCCTGACAATATATTGAACTTCATCAAGCCCGCGTTCCATAAGCATGCTTTTGTGAATATCGATGATCAATTTCTTTTCATGGATGCCATCTACACCGTCAAGTTTTTGAAAATTAAACAACTCGCTCGGGTCTATGTCCAACGCATTCATTAGCGTTTCCAACGTGGTCAGTGAAATGTTCCTTTGGCCTCGTTCAATATCCGATATGTGCGATTTGCTCATACCCACTTTGCCTGTTTTTTCAGCAAGCTGGTCCTGCGTGTATCCCTTAAGTTTTCTAATCATACGTAATCGCTCACCAACGAGCCTTAGGAAATCGGACATCTCATTCACCTCAAGTTGAGGTTATTGAATTCGAACCCAAAAAGAGATACCTGTATATGGTGATTTAACGTATAAAGTCCTTCTTCAATGGTACTTCCGTAAACTAAACATATGAAAAAGTTGGCGCTCTGCCCCAAAAAAGTGTAACATCTAACACATATAGCCACAGAAGGAGCTTGAATCCGTTGAATATTGAATTACACAATGAGTTACCTACCGATTTTGAAGAGTTGAAAAAAGCAGCAAACCGCACATCCAATTGGAGGGAGCGCCTTTCTGCCGTTGAAGCATTAGGGGAACATGGCGATCAACAATCGGTTCATATTCTTAAGCGTCTCATGACCAATGATACCGTTTATGCGATCCAGGAGACGGCTTACCGTAAGCTCAAACTTCTAGGTGAAGATGTGCAACTGCCCCCTCGCAAAAAAGGCGATCTAATTAAAGGTGTAGGTAAAATTTTGCTTCGCATCAAGAAGAGCTTACCAGAAGGTCATACGTATGAGGCTTTCAAGGAAAAGCTGCAAAAAATGAGAAGCGATGTTTATGACACTTATGAAGGTGATAAAGGCTCTGATTTCGATCAATGGCTAGAGTCGACATGGTCCGGTTTATTAACCAATAAATAAGAGGCAACACGTATGGAGTGAGTTTATGGCTAAGGGCAAAGGTGGAACAGGTAGAGGTACTGACAGCAAAGGCTGGAACCGGTGGAAAGCAAGTGAGAACCGAGCGAAGAGTGCCCCGAAACCCTACAAGAGTAAAGGTCTGAAAGCCGCTGCAATCGCGGCGAAAGCTTCGGGTACATCAAATACTGCGGGTGCTGCGAGTAATAAAAGCACGAAAGCATAGCTAATCGCTACGCTACGAACAACGAACCATCTTCGGCATTTTTGCTGAGGGTGGTTTATTTGCTATTTGAGGTTGCTTTGCATCCATCACATGACCTGTGTAAGATAGATGTAGGATATTCTAGATGAGGTGAGAGTCATGGTATTTGGGGCGCGCGTGTGGAAAACAGGCATCGCTGTTGCATTAGCTTTATACATAAGTGCTTGGCTCGAATTTACGCCACCGGTCATTGCGGCTGTTGCAGCGATCTTTGCGATGCAGCCCTCGATTTATCGCTCATGGCGTTATTTCTTAGATCAGTTGCAAACGAACATTATCGGTGCGGCTTTCGCCCTGTTGGCGGGGATGTTTTTCTCGCAGAATGTGATTGCCATCGGCATTGTATGTATTATTGTTATTATTTTAAGTTTACGTTTGCGGATGGAAGAAACGATAGGGCTTACCTTAGTAACGGTTGTGGCTGTGATGGAGGCGTCAGGGGAGTGGCGATTTGCCGTTAATCGTCTGTTGCTTAGCTTGATCGGAATAGGGTGTGCCTTCGTGGTGAATGTTTTGTTCTTTCCGCCTAAGCCTAAGGAACAGTTCGCAGCGCAGATTGGTTCTATTTTTAGCAAAATGTCACTGCTCCTTCGCACGGTAATTTCGAATGAGATCAAGGAAACGGTGTTTCGTGAAGAGAAGGAAAGTCTTCGTAGTAGCCTTAAGTCCTTATCGGATAAATATCGCCTCATGGAAGAGGAAATCAAGAAGTTAAAGGGCGGCGGCTCCAAAAGAATCCGCGAACTTGTCGTCTACAAGCAGAAGCTGCTTGTTATGTCCAAAGGGCTTGAGGTATTGGAAGCTGTAGATGAGCATTACTTTCAGGCTTCGCCAAGTGCGGAAACGGATGTATGTTTCGATGATCATATGGAGAAATTGATTAAGTACCACGAGCATGTACTACTGAAGTACGATGACAAGTTGAAGGATACGGGCTCGGATAGTTTGGAAATCGAAGCGGAGAATGAACAGTTTATGATTGATCTCCTTGCACGCTACAGCGAGCAACCAGCTGGTATGCTAAGGCTCTCCGTAGTTGCAGCCGCTATGTATGACTATGGTCATCAGATTGCACGTTTGGATAAGCTTGTGGAGCATGATCATCGAGGGGAGACAGAAGAGAGGGAACCACTTGAAATTCTGCTCAGAAGTATTCGTTTAAAATAGTTTGGAGTTACATTTGCTTTACGAAATGGTTTGTGTTATATTATGTTTCTTGCTCCGGACAGGACAAGCATGAACAAGCACAAACCATGGAGTCTGCACGTGTTGAATATCTTCACGAACGGATGAAATAAAATAAAGCTTGCAAATGAATATTCAATATGGTATATTACTTCTCGCTGCTTCGGTAACACGGTAGCGAACGAAAGAAATTGATCTTTGAAAACTGAACAACAAGTGAGTAAGCACAGTCGAGCAATCGACTATAAATGAGATTAATAATCTCGCTAGCATCAAAATGAGCAAGTTAAGCTTGAATTTGGGCCCCGGAAAAGTAATCGGAATTCTCTTCGGAGGTTAGCGTCACTTTTTTGGGATATATAGGGATCTTTGATCGGAGATCAAAGTCTCTCGCCTATTATGGAGAGTTTGATCCTGGCTCAGGACGAACGCTGGCGGCGTGCCTAATACATGCAAGTCGAGCGGGTTTATCCTTCGGGGTAAGCTAGCGGCGGACGGGTGAGTA
>NZ_JCAUAM010000041.1:0-11726 GCF_059691955.1 Paenibacillus sp. J22FR83 | reverse complement strand
GGGTTCTGGGAGAGTAGAACGTTGCCAAACATTGTTCCCTGATAGCTCAGTTGGTAGAGCACTCGACTGTTAATCGAGTTGTCACAGGTTCGAGTCCTGTTCGGGGAGCCACTTATTTTTAAAATCCAGGCCTTTGTTATGGAGAGGTGTCCGAGCTGGCCGAAGGAGCACGATTGGAAATCGTGTAGGCGTCACAAGCGTCTCGAGGGTTCGAATCCCTCTCTCTCCGCCATAAGAACTTTGAAATTAGAAATGCCTGTTTACGAGGCCCGTTGGTCAAGTGGTTAAGACACCTCCCTTTCACGGAGGTAACAGGGGTTCGAGTCCCCTACGGGTCACCATTTTCATACCCCATGGAGGCTTAGCTCAGCTGGGAGAGCATCTGCCTTACAAGCAGAGGGTCGGCGGTTCGATCCCGTCAGCCTCCACCATTTTATCTACTCGGAAGAAAGTTAGAATGTCTTCTATTTTCTCCGGGAATAATAAAATATCATGCTAGTAATGACGCGGGGTGGAGCAGCCCGGTAGCTCGTCGGGCTCATAACCCGAAGGCCGCAGGTTCAAATCCTGCCCCCGCAACCAATCCTACTTAGAGTAAGATTACATAGTGTGGAGCTGTGGTGTAGTGGCCTAACATGCCTGCCTGTCACGCAGGAGACCGCGGGTTCGAATCCCGTCAGCTCCGCCATTTTTTATTTCAAACATGAGTCATTAGCTCAGTTGGTAGAGCACCTGACTTTTAATCAGGGTGTCGTAGGTTCGAATCCTACATGACTCACCAATTGCCTTATTTACAGCATGCGCGTATGGCGGAATTGGCAGACGCACTAGACTTAGGATCTAGCGGGCGACCGTGGGGGTTCAAGTCCCTCTACGCGCATCCAATCCAAAGAGCTTTCTTTTATCCTTAACAGGATCGAAGGAAGCTCTTTTTTTGCGTACAAGTTTCGTTAAAATTTGGTTGACATTGATTATTATTATCACTAATATCAAGAGTAGTGATTGACGTGAATTGGCGGGGGGAGATCGCATATGAAGACGATTAAATACTGCTGCAGAAATGAGAAATTCGGATCTAAACAAATATATAAATCCATTAAAAATGAATTCCCTGACTTGAAGCAGAAGAAGAAAGACTGCCTCGGCAACTGCAGACATTGCAAGAAAGAATGTATCGCGATGATTGGGAAGAAGAAACTGCTTTGTGCGGAATCGCCTGACCATTTATATGCACAAATTAAGGAAATTATCTCGGCATCTAAGGCCAAAAGTGTGACGGCTTGAACTTAAATTTGCTAAAATTACTACTTCCGTTTGTATTTGTATGCACAATTCTGTTAATCTTGTATGTATGGGGAATACGCAAGAGATAACCATACAGAAAGGTGTGTGCACAGATGCTAAACGATACACTAACAGAAGCGCTCAATGAGCAGATGAATTATGAGTTTTATTCCGCGCACGTCTACTTAGCTATTGCTGGTTATTGCGCTGCGGAAAGCTTGGATGGATTTTCGAACTTTTTTAAAGTACAAGCAGAAGAAGAGAAGTTCCATGCCATGAAGATATTTAAATTTATTAATGACCGTGGCAAAAAAGTCAGCTTTGCTGGTATGAACACGCCTGTAAATCAGTACGAATCGATCTTGGATGCATTTGAACATGCTTACCTGCACGAGCAAGAAGTAACGAAACGGATTTATCACTTATCCGATTTGGCTTTGAATGATAGAGAGCATGCAACTATGCAGTTCTTGAAATGGTTCATTGACGAGCAGGTTGAAGAAGAAGCGATGTTCGATAGCATTATCAACAAGTTGAAACGTATCGATAAAGATAGCAATGCGTTCTATATGTTGGATGCGGAGTTTGCACAACGCTCTTTCACGCCGCCAGCTGCGGAATAATTACATATCCTATTCATGAAACAGAAACTTACTTGTTTCGCAATCTGCGAAAAGTAAGTTTTTTCTGTTTGTTGACATATAGTTGTCAGTGGTTATTTTGTATAGTAAGGAAAAAGAAAGGAAGTGCATCATGGACAAATTAGATTTATCCAAGGCTTATAAAACGTATTACACAGCTCCAACCAAACCGCAAGTTGTTGAGTTTGAACCGATATCTTATGTCGCGATTGTTGGGAAAGGGGATCCCAATGGTACGACCTTCGCTAACGCAACAGAAGCGCTGTATACAGTCGCATACGGTGTTAAGGGGCAGTGCAAGAAGGCAGAGCAAGACTTCACTGTACCGAAGCTAGAAGGGCAGTGGTGGGTCGATGGTGATCCTAGAACAGCGTTAGAGGTGCCAAGAGAGGAGTGGCATTGGAAACTGCTCATTCGGATGCCGGTATTTGTAACGGCTGATCTTGTGGAAGAAGCGCGTCGCGTTGCGTTAGTGAAAAAGAAGGAGCTTACGGTTATTGCGGATGTTGGGTATGAAACATTGCATGAGGGACTCTGCGTTCAGATGCTGCATGTGGGACCGTATGCGACAGAACCGGAAACACTGGCACAGATGGAGTATTTTATAGCTCAAGAGCAACTCAGTTATCGTGGACTTCATCACGAGATTTACTTATCTGACCCGAGGAAGATTGATCCTGGCAAAATGAAAACGATATTGCGATATCCCGTTCAAACAATAGAAGTGGTGAAGGGGTGAATTTTGCTGTAAAATAGAAGATAATGTCGGGAACTGTGGGAGTGAGTGCAGATGCGCATACGTAGAATGGCTGCAAGGGGACAAGCTGTGGTTGTCCTTGTGATCTTATTTAGTTTGCTGTATCCGGCACCTGCTGCCCAAGCTTCTTGGTTAGATCGGATCAAAGATATTTATCAATTGCCAAGCAATGTCGAGCAGATCCAGAAGGATTACGAAGCGACGAAGCAGCAATTAGAAGAGCAGAAGGATAAGTTATCGGAGGCGGTCAAACAGTCACAGGAAATTCAGGATCGTATCCTCAGTCAGAACGAGGCACTGAAGAAGGATAACGAACAATTGCAGGAACGTTTGAAGGCCATGGAACAAGTGGCGTTAGACAAAGATAAACGAAATCGCAAGATTACCTACATGGTCATTACGACAGCAGCATTAGTTATAGGTTATTTCTTGCTGGGGCGTGTGTTTCGTTTCTTCGTATGGCAGAGAAGGAAGCGTGGGATGCGCTAGCAGCGAGTGGCGGGGAGGTTGTGTGGTTTGGAGATTATCTATGAAAATGCAAGCTCACAAGCCAGGATGGCGACGCTGCAGCTTCTAAAGGGAGAAGCTGTGCATGTGCTGCATCCCAACCAAATTGTTGCGTTTCAGGGAAGGCCTGAGCAGCGTGAAGATGCACTGATGAAGCTTCCTAGCATGTACAGGAAGAAGCGGCTGATTCAATCACGCATTCTTGGTCCCGGTCGTGTATTAATGGGGTTGCCAGAAGCGTACAGTTTGGCTGTCGTGCCCTTGGAAGCCGAAGACGATCTATTGTTTGAATTTCGTCATGTGCTGTTCTATACGGAAGGTGTGACGTTTACAACGCATCTACAGAGTGTGAAGAATACGTTGATTACACAAGATTTAGTTAAAATGCAGTTCCATGGCCCCGGCAATCTAGGTTTGCTAACAGCTGGGCCAATCCATCACATGGCTTTGGATGCTGTCGAACCTCTGTACGTGGACGTTAGTTGTCTTGTTGCCTATCCGCGACAGGCTAAGCTGCGCCTCTGTGTATACGGCAACACACTGGCAAGCCAGCATATGAATTATCACTGGGAAATCACAGGGCATGGTCATGTACTCATGCAGCCTTGTAAGCCCGATCCCAAACTGGATGAGCATATGAAATCGGATGGCTTACTGCGCCGCATAGCGCGGGAAGTTCTGCCATTTGGGGGCGTTTTCATCAAATAATAAAAAAATACAAAAAAAAGTTGCATTTGTTTTGAATACCTGATATATTATTCCTTGTCGCCTCAGAGAATCACTTGATGAGCGAATGAGAAATGTACCGTGCGGAAGTGGCTCAGCGGTAGAGCATCGCCTTGCCAAGGCGAGGGTCGCGGGTTCGATCCCCGTCTTCCGCTCCAAAGTTTTATGCGCCCTTAGCTCAGCTGGATAGAGTATTTGACTACGAATCAAAAGGTCGGGAGTTCGAATCTCTCAGGGCGCGCCATTTACACTTTATCTACACCACGGGACGTAGCTCAGCTTGGTAGAGCACCTGCTTTGGGAGCAGGGGGTCGCATGTTCAAATCGTGTCGTCCCGACCATTTTAGTTTTTCTTATATGCGGGCGTAGTTTAATGGTAGAACTTCAGCCTTCCAAGCTGATCGCGCGGGTTCGATTCCCGCCGCCCGCTTACACAAGAATGAGACCACCTTCGGGTGGTCTTTTTCTTTCAATGAGCAATAAACCTACTGCTGGTAATTTAACTGGATTTTCTCCATCTATTTGAAGCGCATTTCGTGAACTTGAAAGATTAACTGTATTTCCTGTAGTTATATTCCTTCGATTTGCTCGATTCTTCAAATTACATAGGAATTAAATGTACTTTTTCCATCTAAACACGAAAATACGTCAGATTCGAGTAAAATAGCTGTAGTTTATACATCTAACCACGAATCGGGAGTTCGCAAAAGAAAGACAGAACCATTGATGCAGAGTATCGACGTTCTATCGTATCTTCAAATTTTCCAATAGTCATCCTCGTGTATCTAGGTTAAAATGGGAAAAACATGCAATGGGGGACTAACCGAAATGAACGCTATTGAAAATCGTATTCAGGGATTACATAATTATCATGCGGAGTTAACGGCGACGGCTGATCTGGCTGCATTCTGGGAGCGCACATATGCAGAAGCTACGCAAGGAGCATCGTATACAAGAGAGAAGGTAGCTTCATCTTTTGTACAAGCGGAAGTCAATAAGATTGTCTTGCAAGGAGCAGCGGAAACACCGATCCATGCTTGGTTGTTGCTGCCTAATGCAGAGAGTAACTCGAAAAAGGTACCGTGCATTGTTACATTCCCAGGCTATACGGGTTCCAAGGGAAGACCCGAGGATCATGCAGCTTGGCTGCTTATGGGATACGCGGTACTTGCGGTTGATGTACGCGGGCAAGGCGGCGATAGCGGTAACCTGCTGCCACAGGAGACCGGTATGACGAGAGGATGGATTACACAGGGGATTCTCGACCCCGAGACGAGCTATTATCGCGCGGTTGCGATCGATTCCTTACGTGCTGTGCAATGCGCGTTAGAGCAGTCAGAGATCGACAGTGAGCGGGTATTCGTGTACGGTGGAAGCCAAGGCGGCGGGCTGGCGCTACTCGTAACCGCGCTTGAGAAGCGCATTCGGGCAACAATTGCGCATGTTCCGAATCAATGTCACATGGATCTAGGTCTTTTGAATTCGGTTAGTTCCCTTAGTGAGGCAGCGGATTTCGTTACCCGTTTCCCAGAGTATCTGCCTCATGTACTGCGAACGGTTTCTTATTTTGATATCATGAATCTAGGTGATCGTATTGGGCAGCCTGTTCATGTTACAGTAGGGCTGAAGGATACGTGTTGCTTACCAGAAGCGATATTCGCTGCATATAACCGAATTGAATCCGCAAATAAATCTATAGCAGTGTATCCCTTCATGGGGCATGCAACACCTCCTGGTTCCCATGCAGCAGCGCACGACTTTTTCTCAAAATGGTAAGGACAGAAACAAGTGTCATTTAAAGTGTGCTAGACCCTACCTTTACCGAGATCTCATGGATCCGCAAAGGTGGGGTCTTTGTGTGTGCGGAGCGTTGAGGTGATCGATCATTTCCGTACAAAGTAAGAAGCAGCACAGTTGGATAAGATAACCTATAGCTAACGTGAAGGGAGGTGTTGACGGATGAAGGTCAAAGAGGATTCCTTTGAGGAGGTATTCGAACTAATGGAAGCCGCATTTCCAGATACGGAAATAAGGACATATGAGGGTCAGCGGGCACTACTAGCGCATCCTAACTATAGATTAGATATCGAGCGAGATGATCAGGGGCAATTGCTCGGCTTCCTGGCGAGTTGGAACTTTAGCACGTTTCGATTTGTGGAACACATTGCTGTCAATGGTGCCATCAGAGGTGGTGGGATTGGCAAGCGAATGCTGACGACGTATATGAGTAGCGCAAGTACACCCATCGTACTTGAAGTAGAGCCTCCTGCTACCTCAGATGCTGCGCGGAGAATTGAATTCTATAAGCGCTCCGGGTTCCATTTGAACCTATTCCCCTATGCTCAGCCTCCTCTCCGAGAAGGGCAACTGAAATTGCCACTCAACATTATGAGTTATCCTAGTCCGATGACGGAAAATGAGTTTAATCCCTGTAAACAGATCCTGTTTACTGAGGTATATCGGCAGCCGCTCTGAGAAGAGTGGCTGTTTTCGTATGCTTTTACATAGAAGAGGAAACACTTACCATCTCGCAAAAGTTGTCAGGCTAAAACGAACTATGCTAGTCTAACATAGACAAAAAATGCCGAATCTCAGAGCAGCGATAGCTCTGGTACGGGGGACTTCTTTACTTGGGGTGAATGAATGCTCAGTTAGCTTAGGCTAATGGGGCGCACTAGGGAAAACCTCTTCCCGAACCCGTCAACTAACCTCGGAGGCTTCAAGGAGGCACAAACGTTTTGAAACTTTTCACCAAAAGCTTTATTTGTTCATGCGCTCTTCTAGGCGCAGCTATTTCCCTATTTGCCGCTCCATCTGCACATGCCGCTGGTCCCGACACCTCTTCGGTAAAGGTTCAGGTCAATGATGACCTGGTGAAGTTCCCGGAAGATCAACCGTTTATTGATACGGATGGTAAGCTTCAGGTGCCGCTGCGCGTGTTGTCGGAGAAACTAGGTTATCAAGTGGGATGGGCGAAGCAAGGCGATGAAGTCGTTGTCACGCTGATGAACAAGCAACAGGCGATTCAACTCACGACAGACGATGAGCAAGCGATCGTGAACAGTAAGTTAGTCGCATTAGAGAGTAGTCCAACGCTAGTTAAGGGTAGTACCTATGTTCCTCTACGCTTCGTGACAGAGACGTTCGGATCTGAGATCTCGTGGAACGATGCGAATAAAATCGCGATCGTGGAAGAGGATGGCAAGCCTCACAAACCAGCTTGGATAGCACCCCCGCCAGTAGCCTTAGCGGCCCCAGCGGCCAAGGTCGTTCAGCCGTCCATTTCAGCTCAAATTATTCAGGCTGCAACGACTTTCAAAGGGACGCCTTACAGGTGGGGAGGAACAACGCCTAAGGGCTTCGATTGCTCTGGATTCGTTCGTTATATCTACGAGGCCAAAGGCATCGAGTTGCCGCGCACCTCCGTGCAAATGTACGATCAAGCGGGGGCGAGAGTGACGGATTTGAAAGAGGGAGACCTTGTCTTCTTTGCTTCAGGAATCGTCAATCATGTGGGCATTTACATTGGAAACAATCAATTTATTTCCTCGACAACGTCCGTTGGTGTAACGGTTGATAGTCTCGCTAGCTCCTATTGGGGCTCCAGATATGTAGGTGCCAAGCGCGTATTATAGGTTGTTACAAATTAAATGCAAGCAAGTTGTATGAGAGCGTACGTTCGCTAAGTCTTTCTAAATGGAGAGCAAAGCGGCGTATGCTCTTTTTTTTGCGCGGATTTGTGCGATTTTTATCGAATTTTTGAGGATTATAGCCTATAATGGAACAATGATTGGAAGAAGGTAGGTGACGCGTGCGACATGCAAGTTAGTGTCTGGAAAAGCTGGTTTCATAAAATAAAATTGTCGGTCCGAACAGATCGCATGTACAACGTGGAAACAGGTCCTGCCATACCGGAAGACATTCGGGTTGTAATTAAGCAATTTTTTCATACATATAACCATTTCAAAGGGGCAAGACAATTCCAAACGGATACTTTTATTAAAGAAGTATTTTATGCAACGAGGCAAGATCCGAGGGATCAACGCTCCATCGATGAGATGGAAAGTTATATTCAGAGCAAGAATGTGAATCGGTTACGACTGAAAACCTATGTCATTGATGAATATTTACGCGTTGGTGAGAAGGTATGCATGATTGGTGTGACGCGGGAGTTCAGTAATGCGCATCGCAATCGAGTGCTCTATTTTATCATACAAGAAGAAGGTACTTGGCGGTTTCATCATATCGTAAGGTCGCATCATGGCAAAATTCTTGAAAAATTCAAGGTGAAGGAACAGGTTGGATTCGTAGTTGGAGATGATAAGGTGGCGCTGCTCTTTCTTACACATGCCGATTCGGCCGATGCTTCTACGTTTATGTTAGGAGATTATGTTCACTCTGAAGGCTATCTAGAAGTGGAGCAAGAAGTCAGTGGTCAGCTCTATTATCGCATTGTTCGGATGAATCGCGTACATTAAGAAAGTTGTATCGTCAGATCTATAAGCGGCATGAATAGGCTTTGCTCGGTTGTCGAGTAACGCTTATTTGGTGTATGCGAAAGAGCTAGGCAAGTGGACACAACCTACCTCCATATGAAAGAATGGAACTACGATGGATCAGGTGGAAGGTTAGGTGTATATGCCTGAAAGGGAGGCAAAGATGGATAGAGAACCGATGGAGCTGCAGGAGCAGTTTTGGAAAAAAGTAGATGGCGAGCAGTTAGGACAGCTTCTACGCATGATTGCTTTAAGCGATGGACTGGAGCCTAGTCGGCTTGCTTTTGTATGTATAGGGACAGATCGCTCAACAGGCGATTCGCTGGGTCCACTTGTAGGAAGCAAGCTCGTGGAGCTAGGCTATCCATACGTCATTGGTACGTTGGCAGCACCGTGTGATGCTACGAATTTGGCCATACGTTTGCAGGAAATTCCACCGAATGTTGTTGTTATTGCGATCGATGCTTGTTTGGGACGGAAATTGAGTGTGGGTTTGTACCAATTGTCGAACCAGCCTTTGGCTCCAGGCCAATCAGTTGGGAAAAATTTACCTCCCATTGGTGATTATACGATTGCAGCGATCGTCAATGTGGATGGACCTAGGCAGTATAACGTTCTGCAAACGACTTCGTTATATCGTGTTATGCAGATGGCTGAAGAAGTAACCTGTGCAATTGTGCATGCAATTCCTTTGTAGCGAGGGGCAGCAAAGAGGAGAAAGATCGGAGTGATGGGTGAGTGATCGGACCAGGTGGATCAGGTGGGCCAGGCGGAATGGGGCGGCTTTCCGACCGGAATCGTCCAAAGGCCAAGTTGAAGGATGTATCGATACGAAGGATTTTGTTATTGTTCAAAAGATATTGGGGACAGCTCTTGGTCATTATCGGCTTGGCACTGCTTGCGGCAGTGATGGGGTTGATCCCACCTCTAGTTATGAAGGAAATTATTGATACGGCCATCCCGCAGGGACGTGTTCAGCTCTTGTCTGTGATGGCGATGCTGTTAATCGTGCTGCCCGTCTTAAGCGGCGTAGTGGGCGTATGGCAAAACCATCTCAATACCAAAGTAACCCAAGGGGTTATCCGGGATTTGGGACAGTCGCTGTTTCATAATTTGCAACGGCAATCGATGTCGTTCTTCACGGACGCGCGCTCTGGCGAAATCGTTCAGCGAATCACAGGTGATGTACAGTCTGTACAGAGTGTGGTTACGTCAATAGTCGTATCTTCGATCACGCAGATCGTCGTTGTTTTGACAACTATAGGGATATTGTTTGCATTAGATTGGAAGTTGGCGATTATTTCGGTGCTTATCCTTCCACTTTTCGTTTTGCCTGTGAAAAAGGTATCCAAGGTGCGGAAGGATCTACGGATTGAAACGCAAAAGGTGCGCTCCGACATTACCTCGCAGCTGAATGAAAATTTCGGGATATCGGGGGCTTTGTTGACGCGGATTTTTGGCAGAGAGAAGCAACAAGAGCAAGAATTCACAACGATGAACCAAAAGGTGATGGATCTTGAGCTGCGGCTCAATCTGGTTGGCCGTTGGTTCGGAATGGCAACGAGCACATTGGGGCCGTTAGGCACGGCAATTATTTATATTTATGGCGGCTATTCCGTCATTCAGGGTGATATGACATTAGGCTCGATCGTCGCGTTTACGGCTTATCTGGGACGGCTGTATATGCCTGTGGGGACATTGCTGAACCTACATGTCGAGGTAGCGACAGCGCTGGGGGTATTTCAGCGGATCTTTGAGTATCAGGATATGGTGCCGGATGTTATGGATGCTGAGGGTGCGCGCCCGTTAGGCACGGTGGCGGGGCATGTGAGGTATAAGCAGGTTTCTTTTGCTTATAAGGTTGGGGAGCAGAGGAGAGTGCGGGAGAGAGGCGAGGGAGCTGAGAGAGGGAAGCAGGTGGAGCAAGGCGGGGAAGCTGAGAGAGGGAAGCAGGTGGAGCAAGGCGGGGGAGCTGAGAGAGGTAAGCGAGTAGAGCAAGGCAGGGGAGCTGAGAGAGGTAAGCGAGTAGAGCAAGGCAGGGGAGCTGAGAGAGGGAGACAAGTGGAGCAAGGCGAGGAAAGGGAGAAGGTGCAGTATGCGCTGCGCGACATCACCTTTGAGGCGCAGCCTGGTGAGATGGTCGCGCTTGTTGGACCTAGCGGCGCCGGGAAGTCGACGCTGATCGGGATGATCGCACGGCTGTACGATCCGACAGCCGGTGCTGTTGAAGTCGACGGCGTGAATGTCCGCGACGTGGAGTTGGCGTCACTGCGGTCGCAGATCGCGTATGTGACGCAGGAGTCTTTTCTGTTCCACGCGACGATTGGCGACAACCTGCGCTTCGCGCGGGAGGACGCTACGCGTGAGGAGATGGAGGCCGCTTGCCGGCAGGCCTACATCCACGATTTCATCGTGTCGCTCCCCGAAGGGTACGACACGATGGTTGGAGAGCGCGGCCACCGGCTCTCCGGTGGCGAGCGCCAGCGGATCGCGATTGCTCGCGCGATCCTGAAGCGCCCGCGCATCCTCATCCTCGATGAGGCGACGTCGCACTTGGACTCGGAATCCGAGTCCTATGTGCAGGCGGCGCTCGAGGAGCTGATGCAAGGGCGCACGACGCTCGTGATCGCGCACCGGCTCTCCACGGTGCTGGCCGCCGATCACATTCTGGTGATCGAAGCGGGCAGCGTCGTGGAGCGGGGCACGCACAGCGAGCTGCTCGCACTGGAGGGGCTGTACGCGCGGCTGTACAGCACACAGTTTGCGAAGGCTGCCGAGGAGGCAGCGAAGGACGGCTTAGGGTAGCCGCCGAAACGCCGGAAATAAGGCCCGAAAGGGGCCTTATCTCAGGGTAAGGCGCCCTCGGCGGGGAGATAGCGCCCGAAAAGGGCGCTAACTGTGAGAATAGCCCCCCGAGTGGGCGAAAAATTGGAAATAAGGCCCGAAAAGGGCCTTATCTCAGGGTAAGGTGCCCTCGGGGAGGGGATAGCGCCCGAAAAGGGCGCTAACTGTGAGAATAGCCCCCCGAGTAGGCGAAAAATTGGAAATAAGGCCCGAAAAGGGCCTTATCTCAGGGTAAGGCGCCCTCAGCGAGGGGATAGCGCCCGAAAAGGGCGCTATTTGTGTGAATTCGCCAACGGAACGAGCGCTACACTATATCGTTTCACCTGCTAATGATAGAACTGGACCTCTGTCAAGAAAGTAGACACCTGTTAAGAGAACTAAATTACTTTTTTGTAGTAATTTTCTTCAAATTTAACTGGTGAAAGGTAACCTAAAGAACCGTGGATTCTTTTACGATTGTAAAAAAGTTCA
>NZ_JCAUAM010000040.1:0-19622 GCF_059691955.1 Paenibacillus sp. J22FR83 | reverse complement strand
TCCGGCAACGGGCTACCATTTTGTCAAATGGAGTGACCATGTAACAACGGCAACTCGCATGGATACGAATGTGCAGGGTGGACTGAACGTGACAGCTACTTTTGCGATTGATACGTATGCCTTGACCTACACAGCAGGCGCGAACGGCACATTGACAGGCACCGCATCGCAGACGATCGATCGTGGAGCAGATGGAACGGCAGTCACCGCAGTGCCGAATACGGGCTATCACTTTGTGAACTGGAGCGACGGTGTGACGACGGCAACGCGTACAGATGCCAATGTACTCACGGATGTAACCGTGTCAGCAAAATTTGCGATTAATGAATACACGTTGACCTATACAGCAGGTGCGAACGGCAAGCTGACAGGAACCCTTTCGCAGACAGTTCAACATGGTTTCGATGGGACAACTGTAACGGCCGCTGCGTATGGAGGTTACCATTTCATCGGTTGGAGCGATGGCAAGACCACAGCGGCGCGCACGGACTTGTACATACAAGGACATTTGAACGTAACAGCTAATTTCGATGGGGATTATACGTCGTCTGCGCCTACATCTACGTCTGCCAATTCCAGCAACAAGGACGTCGTTGTGCTAGTCAACGGCAAGGCTCAAAATGCAGGCGTGGCCAAAATCACAATAATTAACGATCAAACCGTTACAACGATATCTGTAAACGAGAAAATCATTGAAGAAAAGATCGCTCAAGAAGGACAGAATGCGAAGATTACGATTCCCGTTTCTTCCAGATCTGATGTTGTGGTCGGGCAGTTAAGTGGGGAAATTATTAAAAAAATGGAGCAAAGCCAGGCAACAATAGAAATGTCCACTGAACGTGCTACCTATACAGTGCCTGTTCAACAGCTCCAACTTGATGGAATTATTTCCAAATTGGGGCAGCCCGTCAATCTCCAAGATCTCCAACTTCAAATTACGGTTGCGGAGCCAATCGAAGATATGGTTGGTACGGTAGTGAAGGCTGCCGATCAAGGCGAGTTTACACTTCTTGTGCCGCCGATAGAGTTTACTATTAAAGCAGTTTACGGGGATCAAACGATTGAAATAACTCAGTTTAATGCATACGTAGAACGAACTATTGCACTTCCTGAAGACGTGGATCCTTTCAAAATAACAACAGGGATCGTCGTGGAGCCGGATGGCACAGTAAGACATGTGCCGACCAAAGTGATTGTGATTGATGGTAAATACTATGCTCAAGTCAGCAGTCTAACCAACAGTGCGTATTCAATCGTATGGCACCCAATCATATTTGACGACATGGAACAGCATTGGGCCAAGAATAGCGTGAATGAGATGGGTTCCAGAATGGTCATTAATGGAGTTAATGATAATTCATTTGCTCCCGATCAGGATATTACGCGGGCAGAGTTTGCAGCAGTAATTGTTCGGGCACTGGGTTTGAAGTTGGATTTGGGAAGTGCGCCGTTCTCGGATGTGAAAGCTGCGAACTGGTACAACGAAGTCATCCAGACAGCGTATAACTATGGGCTAATCAATGGTTTTGAAGATGGTACTTTCCGTCCTACAGACAAAATTACACGTGAGCAAGCAGCAGTAATTATCGCTAAGGCAATGGGGATTACAGCATTGAAAAATAAACTTGCGGCACTTTCTTTGGATCAATTGAATTTGTCTTATCAGGACGGCGAAGATGTCTCTAAATGGGCTATATCCGGTTTGATGGATTGTTTAGCATCTGGCATTGTTACAGGTCGCACAGAGCAATTACTTGCGCCGAAAGCCTATATCACGAGAGCTGAGGTAGCTGTCATGACACAGCGGCTTCTTCAGAAATCGGAACTTATCTAGTATAAACTTATACAATATCTGCAATTGGAATAAGTCCTCGGTTGTGACCCAACCGAGGATTTTTAGTTATGGCGGGAATCGGAAGGGAATGATATTGGGTGACGGAGGTAACAACTTTCATTCATTATGAACAGAATATTTAATCCGCCCATGGATAAAATGAACAAGTGCTCGTATTTTCAGGCTAGCTGCACCCCATCCTTAGCGTGACAAAGTGGGCTTTAATTGCATACAGTTAGTATTGTGCTAAACCAAATGGCGATCTTCGAGAATTACGACAATTTTCGACCAAACCTCAGAAAAATTAAAGTTTTTTACTTTCTTCCACTTTGCACGAAAGCCATTATCTGTTAGGATATAAAGAAAGGCGATAGATTTAGTAAGAATTAAAAGGAGGCACCTTTCCATGGAAAAAATGATGCTTGATTCTATAGATGAAATGACGCATCTAGATCAACTCGAGGCTGAAGCGATTTATATTATTCGAGAAGTAGCGGCGGAATGTGAGAATCCCGTAATGCTGTATTCGATCGGGAAGGATAGTTCTGTCATGCTGCATTTGGCGCTGAAAGCTTTCTATCCGGAAAAGCCGCCATTTTCGTTCATGCATATTGATACGACGTGGAAGTTTAAAGAAATGATCGACTTCCGCGATCGCAAAGCCAAAGAATTCGGAATTAACATGATCGTTCACTCCAATCAGGAAGGTATTGAACAAGGGATCAATCCTTTTGATCATGGTTCCGCGTATACGGATGTTATGAAAACCCAAGCCTTGAAGCAAGGTTTGGACAAATACGGATTTACAGCTGCTTTCGGTGGTGGAAGACGTGATGAGGAGAAGTCGCGTGCGAAGGAGCGGATTTTCTCTTTCCGTAATAAGAATCATGCCTGGGATCCGAAGAACCAACGTCCGGAAATGTGGAAGCTTTTTAACACAAGAATTAATAAAGGTGAGAGCATCCGCGTATTCCCGATTTCCAACTGGACGGAGAAGGACATTTGGCAATACATTCACAGAGAAAATATTGATATTGTACCTCTTTATTTTGCTCAAGAAAGACCTGTTATCGAACGCGATGGACATCTGATCTTGGTGGACGATGATCGCATGAAGCTGGAGCCACATGAGAAAATTGAGATGAAGAAGATGCGCTTCCGTACATTAGGCTGCTATCCGCTTACTGGCGGCGCCGAGTCTGAGGCAGATACACTTGATGCCATTATTGAAGAAACTCTAGGTGCGGTCTCATCCGAACGGACAACGCGGGTAATTGACCAAGAAGCGGCTGGAAGTATGGAAAGACGTAAACGGGAGGGTTATTTCTAAAATGAAAAGTCTGCTTAAATTTATCACTTGCGGAAGTGTGGACGATGGCAAATCCACCTTGATTGGACATATGCTTTATGAGGCCAAACTGTTGTTTGCCGACCAGGAAAGAGCGCTAGAACTAGACAGCAGACTTGGCAGCCGCGGCGGCAAAATTGACTATTCCTTACTCCTCGACGGGTTGTTGGCAGAGCGTGAGCAAGGGATTACGATTGATGTAGCTTATCGGTATTTTACGACCGATCACCGTTCGTTCATCGTAGCGGACACGCCAGGACACGAAGAATACACCCGTAACATGGCTGTTGGCGCATCGTTTGCGGATCTGGCTATCATCCTTGTGGATGCGAAGAAAGGGGTTATTACCCAAACCAAGCGCCATACTCGGATTTGTGCACTTATGGGTATTAAACATCTTGTTTTAGCTGTGAATAAAATGGATTTAGTCGGGTTTGATCCGAAAATTTTCGATGCCATCAAGCAAGAATTCTTGCAGTTGACGGCTGAGTTCCACTTTGAAAGCATTCAGGTCATTCCTGTTTCCGCCACAGAAGGGGATAACATTACGAAGAAATCGCCGAATACCCCTTGGTACGAAGGCCTTGCGTTACTGCCATATTTGGAAAATGTGGACGTTCATCAGAACGACAATGCGAAGCAATTTATGATGCCGATTCAGCGTGTATGCCGTCCGGATCATACATTCCGTGGATTCCAGGGCCAAGTCGAGGCAGGGCGTATCGCGGTTGGCGAAGAGCTGACTACGTTGCCTAGTCATGAGAAGGCGAAAGTCAAACGGATTCTCGTAGGAGACCAAGATCGTGATTATGCGTATGCAGGACAGCCTGTCACGATCCAATTGGATCGGGAAGTGGACGTTTCGCGGGGGTGTGTATTCACCAAGGATAGTCAACTTCAAGAGGCGAGCAGTTTCAGCGCTACAATCCTATGGATGGACGATTCCGTGCTGACGCCAGGCAAGAACTATCTGGTCAAAGTAGGGACGAAAATCCTACCTGGTACTGTAACGTCCATTACGCATAAAATCGAAATTAATACAGGTAAGACAGTGCCGACCGATCATATTGTCAAAAATGAGTTGGCCACATGTGAGTTTTCTTTATCCGATAACATCGTGATTGATTCTTTCGAAGAAAACAAAAGCATTGGCGGATTTATTCTGATCGATCGCGTCACGAATATGACCTCTGCTTGTGGCGTCATTGAGCAAATTCTTCAAAGCTCTGACAAGGCTGCGCAGTTAGATTCGGAAATCACCAGAGATGTGCGTGCTCAGCAAAAAGGTCAAAATCCGTTGACCCTTTGGTTTACAAGTGAGGGTTCGGATCACGCGACGCTCGCGAAGGAAGTTGAGAAGCGCCTGGTATCGACAGGTCACCATACTATGTTACTTGGGAATGGCCATGGTGAATCGCTGCAGCGTGTAGCAGAAGTTGCCAAATTGATGAACGATGCTGGACTTATTGCCTTGGTATCGAATGTTTCCCTGAATGGTAGTGACCAAGCAATTGCGCGCGACATCATTGGCAACGAATTTATTCTAGTTTCCGTAAAGGCATCGCCTGCGGGCAACTCGAGCGCTAACGAGGCAACTGGCAATTCCGAAATCGAAATTGATCTAAGCAGGAACTCAATCGATGAAGCTGCCAATTATGTTGTGAAACGCATTATCAAATATTTAATCAACGAGAGCAGCCGCGGACAATTCCTTAACTTTTAAATTGAAACCAATCCCTACATCACCGTGAGGTGTGATGTAGGGATTTTTTTGTCATTTAAGTTTGATTTAAGTTAACTGCCTTATGATGTAGACATATCAGGAAGGGATCATGCTTTTGAATCATAATCAGCCCATGACTATTTCATATACGAGGAGTGTTTACTTATGAAAAAAAAGAAACTGAGCAGTCTAGGTGTTATCACATTGGCCGCATTACTTAGCGTAGCTGCTGTGGGTTGCTCTAATACGCCAAGTGGCAATGAGGAGGCAAGTGCGACGACAACCACAACCACACAAACAGCAACAGCAACTCCGACCAGCTTGTCAAGCACGACGCCAAAATCTACAGCAACCGCGGCAACTTCCGTTCCCAACAAATCGGACCTATTCAGCGATCGGGATTTAAAACAATCGGCGGATCTTGCAGCGGCCACGTCCATGAAATTGGTAAGTAATCAAGATGTGACGTTGAGTAAGGAAGGTATTTATGTTCTGAGTGGAGAGGTAGACAATGTGACGGTGGTGGTTGCTGCTCCGGAGGATGCCAAAGTTCAAATCGTCCTGGATGGTGTCAGCATATCGAATGAAGATGCACCAGCGATTTATGTGAAAGCAGCGGATAAAGTATTCGTTACTTCTACGAGTAGTAAGAACCATATGGAGGTTTCAGGAAGCTATGTAGCGGATGGAGATACCAATTTGGATGCAGTTATTTTCTCCAGGGCGGATCTGACGCTGAATGGGACTGGTAGCTTAGACATTGTATCCAAAGCGGGTAATGGCATTTCTTCCAAGGATGATCTCAAAATTACTGGAGGCGTGTATACCATTCAGTCATCGGCAGATGCGATAGAGGCTAATGATGCGATTCTTATCAATGACGGAACGATTACCATAGATTCTGGCAAGGATGCGCTGCATAGTGAGAACGATGAAGATGCTACCCGCGGCTATATCTATATTGAGGGAGGTACATTGAAGATTAACGCTGCGGACGATGCCATTCATGGCAACAGTTTTGTTCAAATTGATGGCGGCATCATTAACATTGAGAGCAGTGAAGAGGGCATCGAAGCCAATGCTATTAAAATTAATGATGGTCAGATTACTCTGTATGCGAATGATGATGGCATCAATGCCTCAGCCAAAGTCAACTCTGATGTGGTGATTGAAGTCAATGGCGGTACCATCAATGTGAAAATGGCTAGCGGTGATACGGATGCATTTGATTCGAATGGTAATCTATATATCAATGGAGGAACGATCAATGTAGAAGGGGGTTCCGCTTTTGATGCGGATGGAACAGCTCAATTAAATGGAGGTAACGTTACCGTCAATGGAGAAAAAATTACTGAAATCACCCCATCACGAGGTGGTGGTGGAGGTCGAGGCGGGGCCGGTGGCGGTAGAGGGATGCGCTAAGAAGTAAATAAACAATACAGATGGCCTCAGAGATAATGCTCTGAGGCTTTATTGTGTAGAAGGGGGACTGAGTTCATTTGTAGAATGGCACATAACCATGTAAGATAGCATCAATACGCAATAGGATATACATACACTTACGGAGGCCAGCACATGAAAAAATGGGTCAAGACAACGCTTATTTCACTTCTTTCGCTTATCGTTATACTCGCGGCAGCATTTCTAATTTATGTCTCTAATTATTATCATGCCGTTGGCGTGGCCAAAGACGTTTTGGCCAATGAAAAGATGATCACAACAGATGGCAAACTCACCATTTTTACGCCTTCAACGCCTAGTAAGGCGGGGTTCATTTTCTATCCTGGCGGCAAAGTTGAGCATACGGCTTATCTCCCCATGCTGGAGAAGTTACGTCAGAACGGGATAACCTGTGTGCTGGTTGATATGCCATTTAACCTTGCGTTCTTTAATAGCAGTGCCGCAGATAAGGTGTTTGGCAAGCTTCCTGCCATCCAAAACTGGTACATCGGTGGACATTCTCTAGGCGGAGCTATGGCAAGCGATTATGCTTCAAAGCATCCCGATAAGATCAAGGGACTTGTGTTACTTGGTGCTTATATTTACGGTGACATTCCGCCGAGCAATGCGCTAACTGTCTATGGCTCGCTTGATCGTGTCTTGGACAAATCGAAGATCACCTACAAAGAGAATGTGTTCGTGATTGAGGGTGGCAATCATGGGCAATTTGGAAATTATGGCGCTCAAAAAGGCGATGGCACAGCAACGATCTCAAGTGAGCAACAGCAGCAGATAACGGTTGATCACATCATGGAATTTATTCGTAATAAAGATAAATCATCATGAAAATCGAACTCAACAACACAACCATAGACGTCAATGTTCAATATGCGATCCGCAGTAAACTTCACATCCACATCGATGATACAGGTTTCATCACGGTCAAAGCGCCGAACGGCACTAGTCGGGAGCAAATCATCCAAGCTGTTCAGCAACACAGCAAACCTATCCTAGACAAGTTAGAGGCCATTACCAAAGCTCGGCAACCTATCCCCAAAGTCAAGGAATACGAAGACGAAGGGAAGTTCCTGCATCTTGGGAAATATTATTTCCTGCACGAGCTCATCGAAACGAGTGGTCTCACGGAAGACGAGCTGAGAATCAACTTGAAGAAGTTTTATTTTGCTAGCTGTAAGAAAGTCATAGGGGAGCGAATCAAAACGTATCAAGCCCAACTCAAAGTTAAACCCAAGTCTATCGAGATCGATGAGTCGAGAACGAAGTGGGGGAGTTGCAGCTCGGATAAAAAGTTAACGTTCAATTATCGCCTAGCCATGGCGCCAGTTGAAGTCATTGACTATGTTATTGTTCATGAACTATGCCATCTTCTACATATGAATCATGATCGCTCCTTTTGGCGACGAGTAGGCGGTATCATGCCGGATTATAAAGAAAAGGAAGCATTCCTAGCTCGATACGGACAAGCGATGACGCTATAAGGTAAGACAACAAAAAGGAGTAAGGTTCCATGAAACGGGACGCTTACTCCTTTTTATTCTATACCCTTCCGCGATCCCTAGAGATCATTCTCATGCAAATAAGCAATCGTTTCCGAACGTCCAGAGACATTCAGCTTTTTATAAATAACACTTAAGTAATTCTTCACAGTCCCCGTGGTCAGAAACATGTCAGAAGCGATGGCTTGATTCGACTTCCCTTGCTTCAAATTCCGCAGAATGTTCCGTTCCTGAGCAGATAAGCCAGACAGCTTGTCATTAAACAGTTCCGTTTCCATGGGCTGTATGTTTTCCTCTAGTACTCGTTCTTCGTGCTCTTCGGAGGAACGCAATGCTTGGACTAGTCGTGGCTGAATACTTAGGGGGTATGTAATGCCGCCATCTAGGCATACCTGAATGGTTGAGAGTATTTTCTTCGTCTCGACGCCTTTCACTAAATATCCGCTGGCACCGTGACGTATCGCTTCCCAGATGTAGGCTTCATCCTCGAATGAGGTCAAAATAAGTACTTTGATCTCAGGGAATTCGGCTTTGATTCGCTTAGTAACTTCTAAGCCATCAAGCTTGGGCATATGGATATCCATCATAACGAGCTGAGGACGATGCAACTGTACTTGTTCAATAGTGGCTATACCATCCCCCGTTGTAGCTACGACTTTATATCCTTCTTCCATACCTAGAATAGCTGCTAATCCGTCGCGGATGAGGGGTTGGTCGTCTGCGATAAGAATGGTTGTTTGCGACAATACGATCACTCCTTCCGATCATTTTCGACTGAAGGGTATGGCTATATCTAGCGTTACTCCGCCAAATGCACCTTTGTTACGTATGGTTAACGTTCCTCCAACATCTTCCACTCGCTCTTTCATCGCTTGGAGTCCGTAGCCATAAACAATATGGTTCGGTGAATGTCCATTATTAGATAGAACGAAGCGCAGGACTTCCTCGTGATACGTTAATGAGAGGTGGAAATAGGTACTTAGGCCATGGCGAATGCCATTAGTCAAACCTTCTTGTAGTGCACGGTAAATCGTAATCTCAATAATGGGTGTCAAATCAGGCGTCATGGTGTCAATCGTATAGGCGATTTCCACGTTCGTTTGCTTTTTGGTATCATCGATCAGCTTAATAAGATCAGGTATGAAGCAGTGATCGGGAGAGCTTTCTCGCAACACATGGACTGAGCTTCGTACATCATGTAACCCTCTGAGAATACTTTCTTTCGTTCTATCAACCATCTCTTGAGCAATGGGATAATGGCCTTTCTCTAACGCATGTGAGGCAGTTTGTAACCCGGTTAACGCGGATGTCAGCGTATGTCCAACGGAATCATGAATGTCACGGGAAATTCGCGTGCGTTCTTGTAATTTGGCTTTCTGTTCCAGCGCGATAGAGGCAACTCGCAGATGTTCATTGTCGATAGCCAACTGATTTTTTTGTTGAAACGCGATTCTAGCAAGCAAGCTCATGCCGTAAATAGCGAAGAAATCAATCACTCTAGGAATGAGTAAATAGATGTCCTCAAAGGGTGGGAACTGACGATAGATCATGACGCCTAGTAAAACACAACCATAAGTGACGATTGTAAAGATAATCGCATGCTTTCTACCATGATGAAAGGTAAATTCGCCAATGAGAATTAAGAGGTAAATTTGTGAGAAATAACTTTCTGACCAAACACAGATAACAAGCGCCAAGGCAAGTTGAGCGTATAAAAACTGGAAACCTCTCTTACTATGCAGAGCAATCTTCAGGATGTAATCCCGCGTAAGGACACTAGCAACATACGTACATGCTAGCAGCAGTAGTCCTACTGAGAATTTACTCGTATGGAACAATAGGGAGAGTGTTGCGCCGATCACAATGATATTCAAAGTGAGTGTCATGTTTTTATTTAAATGTATATCCATATCGTTACCCTCAAATACAAAGCATTATTTACCATTCATTTTAGCATAAACATGACTTAAGTCATACCTAGAACGCAGAAAGCGTCGAAAAGGTTGCATATCTAGTGAATTTCTTCATCTAGGATAGGTCTTTAGTATCATCTATAATATAGATAGAGGAATTTAGAGATTCCAAGGGAGGTATGTCCACATGTTGATGGTTTTATGGAACTTACTAGGAGGCATTCTTCTCATTTTGAGTTTATATTTGCCCCTGAAATCACTTTTGGAACGTAACCCTGAGTAGGAGGGGAGTACGACTTGAACGAAGACTTGCTTCATCGGCAAAATGGGGACATGCATGCATCAGGCACCATGGATTACGAGCGTATGAATGCATTCCTAATTCAGGAAACAGGTAATTCCATGGACGTATTTTCCAGCAGGTATCAAATCACGAAACGAGAGTCGGAAATTTTCCTGATGGTCGCAATCTATGGTTTCTCTAATCACGAAATTGCCGAACGCTGCAGAATCAGCGAAAAAACGGTCAAGATTCATCTTGCTAATATAATGAACAAAGCTGGTATCAAATCCATGCGAAAGTTACTTTCACTGTTATTTAATCATGTGCTTTACGTTCAGGAGGCTAACTCGTTAGCGGAGAAGAAGTAGCTTATTTTGAAATCACTTTCTGATATAATAGTGGACAAAGATCTTTAAAAGGAAGGAAAGAGATCAACATGTCCAAGATTTCACTGCCAGAGCTTAAGAAACAACTCAAAACGTACAAACCGGAAGAGCTAGTATCTATTATTGTAGATTGCTACAAATCTAGTGAAGATGTCAAAAAATATATTCACATGATGCTAGATCCTGAACATACAGAAAATCAACTATTTGAAGCGGCAGAAAAGAAGATATTAATTCAATTTTATCCTGACCGCGGTGAGCCCAAACTGAAATTTGCAGATGCCAGGAAGGCAATTTCTGAATTCAGTAAGCTCACCAATAATCAAGTTAGAACGATTGAGTTAATGATTTACTACGTCGAGTTAGGTGTACAGATGACCAATGATTACGGGGATATGTACGAGTCTTTTTATAATAGTATGGTGTCCATGTATCATTCGGCTGTTCAAAAAATTGCGACAGATGATACCGGTGCGCTGCATCGTATGTTCCGTGAGAAATTGATATTCATTATGCAAAGAGCCGGGAATGTAGGTTGGGGATTTCAAGAGGGACTAGCGGATGCTTATTACACGTACGTCGGCGGATTTGATGATGAAGATGAGGATGAAGATTGAGTTCTAAGGAACATACCATAACCCTGCCGTCCACAATCACACTACATGTGATAGGACGGTTTTTTCCTATTAACGTAACTAAACACCAACCCAAAGCGTCTATTACTATGTTGCTATGAGTATTCATTCTAGCAATCGCAGATATAGAGGAGAGGAAAGAAGACGTTTATGTGGAAAAAGACAATCTTATTCGGCGCGTTGTTTGTTCTTTTGTTTGCCAATACCGCGTTTGCTTACGATGTACAACTTCAGCCTTTCAAGGATGAGGAACAAGACTATGCCAAGGATCCGATTTACACATTATCCGCATTAGGTATTATTAATGGTTACGATGACCAAACTTATCGTCCTAATGATGATCTGTCTAGAGAGGCTTTCATTAAGTTGCTCGTTATGGCAGGTAAAATAGAGAGTAAAGCCACCGTGGGAAGCATCCCCGCAGACGTAACGAAGGACCGCTGGTCGGCGCCTTATATTGCTGCTGTCTTCGAACGGAAATGGCTTGATAGTTTACTAGATCAGGAAGGTTTCCTTCATCCTACGCAGACAATTACGAGAGAAGAAGTTGCTATGCTCGTAGGAAAATTTCTGTTGGAGTCTGAAAGTGAGGCTGACCGTCAACAATGGCTAACTACTGAATGGAAGAAGGAACAGAGTAGTAGAGGCTTTAAAGATGATTCGAGTATACATGAAGCTATGAAACCTTATGTCTACTACGCAGCGCGTCGTGGCATCATGGAGGGGGATCTAACAGGATTTAACCCGAAAGAGTCTTTGATTCGCAAACAGGCCGCAGCCGTAATCTATCGCTTAATTGATAAGCGAATTGCCGAGCGGAAGATCGATTTCACAGGTTATTATGCCCTGGTATCTTACCCTGCAATTCAGCAGATGAACAAGCTTTCCCATGTCATTATGGGTTGGTCTAACTTGTCATACAGCGCTGCTGGAACAGCTTCATTGAACATTAGCTCAACGGTGAATCGCGTGCCGGAAGGTTATGAAGAGGTCATTGCCGCTGCGGATGCTGCCCAAATCACGAAGGAACTGATGGTTTTCTATGATGGCGCCAATTTAAAAGACTTCCTTAAAGATGACGCTGCCAAGAAGACCTTTATCGCCTCATTGCTCAGTACGTTGAAAGATCCAGCCTATTCGTTTACTGGGGTAAGCATTGATTTTGAAGGATTGAAAGACGCGGCAAGTGCGGCAGATTACACCCAATTTCTTCAGGGGTTGAAAAGCCAGTTAGGATCGCTTTCGTTGTCCGTAGCCGTTCCTCCAATTTATTATTACAAAGGTTATGATCTAAAAGAGATCGGTAAGCTAGCCGATTCAGTTATTCTAATGGCGTATGACTTTACACATGATGATAACATGCTGCCATCTGCGCCGTTACCATTAGTGAACGATACAGTCCTTACAGCGCTTCAATCGATACCGAAGGAAAAACTGGTGCTCGGCATATCCAAACAGGCTAACCAGTGGATTACTCAATCTGGCGTAACTGGAACTGCCCTTAAGCCAGCCGTTGCTGATGTTGAGAAAAGGTTGGCGATGCCAGGTGTGGATCTCGCATGGACAATGCCATATTTCTTGACGAAAGCCACATTCGCCGACCATCGGGGGAGCCATGTCTTGTACTACGAAGACTCGCAGAGCATAGCCAAGAAGATTTGGCTCGCCAAATTCTACGATTTGCAAGGTGTTTCATTATGGTTTATGGGGAACTATACGGCTGCGGATTGGGAACGGATAGGTGAGCAGGCGTCTAAACAATAGGTCGTGCAGGAGGAGCTAGGTTCATGAACCTAGCTCTTTATCAATTAATCCAGGTACTGTGTAAATGTAAGAGCAGCGAGCGATTTGATGTTATTGCTGTTGTGGTATAATGGTAATAGTAATTGAAAGGTGGGGGTATCCATGAGCGTGAATCGTGAAGAATTAAAAAGGTTAATCGAACATATTCCTGAACAAGATGCGATTGAAGTGCTTGACTTTATTGGCTACTTGAATATGAAACGAGAACGCGAAGCTGCACAGCATTTGGATATTGAAGCACTATCTATAGATGAAGATTTCATTCGACAAGTTCAGCGGAGCCGCGAGGATCGTATTTCTGGGCGAGTTTATGATCAGCAATCAGGGCTCGATTACCTCCGTGAAAAGGTGGGGGAAGCTGAGCATGGAGAAAAATTATAATGTATTCTGGTCCCAAACGGCGTTAAATGAGTTAGCTGGAATATTAGCCTATCCATTAGAGGTAAAGGAAAGAATTTATTTGGAATCCTATAAACGACTATCCTATACACCAACTCTTACCGCAAAACAAATATCGTTTGGCAAATTGAAAGGTTATTGGGCAAGGCTAGGCCTTTATCAAGTCATTCTTGTATTTGAAGTAGATGAAGATAACTCCGTTGTTTGGATAGATGGAATTAAGCATAAGCGAGAAAATGCCTATTGGAAGAAATGAAGGGTCACGTAGCATGGACTTAATCGGCCGTCTATTATCACAGCTCATGTGATTGGACGGTTTCTTGTTATTTATTCGTTTATTCCTATGCTTAAACTAGCTTTACAAAGATATTTCCGCTGGAGGAATTATGAGTGATCTAGCCAAGCAACTAGAAATTGCCCTGAAAGAGATCGAACGTTTATTGCAAGAGAATCAATTACTGAAACAGAAGCTCGAGGAGTTATCACCACCTGAGGTTTCTACTTACAAGCCTACACCGAGCCAAATTAGCGAGGAACTTATTCCTAAATATTTACCACCTAGTCCAGGCTCCGTGCATAATTATTCAACGCCTAGTGAAAAAATTGCGCTATTTCGTTCACTGTTTCGTGGACGCGAGGATGTATATCCTAATCGATGGCAAAGTAAGGTAGGAAAATCAGGGTACTCTCCAGCATGTGGGAACGAGTGGTCTCTGATCTGTAAGAAGCCTCAAATTAAATGTTCAGACTGTTCGCATAGAGCTTTTCTTCCTATAACGGATGAGACAATATCTCGCCATTTAGATGCAAAGATTGACCAGACAATAGGTGTGTATCCAATGCTACAAAATGAGACTTGTTGGTTTCTAGCTATGGATTTTGATAAACAAGATTGCAATCAGGATGTAGTTGCTGTACTTACTACTTGTGAGGATCTTAGAATTCCTGCAGCGCTTGAACGCTCTCGTTCAGGTAACGGCGGGCATATATGGATATTTTTTGAACAACCAGTTGAAGCCAGTGTTGCTAGGGCGTTAGGATGTACACTAATAACTAGGACGATGGAGAATAGACATGAGCTTGGACTTGACTCATACGATCGATTATTTCCTAATCAAGATACACTCCCCCGAGGAGGATTTGGAAATCTGATTGCTTTGCCTTTGCAGGGAGGTCCTCGGAAAGAAGGAAATAGTGTTTTTATAGACGCAAATTTTAAGCCGTACGAGGATCAATGGAGTTTCTTAGCTGGGGTAAGAAAGCTTAGTTTAGCTCAAGTTGAGACTATTCTACAAGAAGTAACAAGGAACTCGAGTATTCTGAATGTTGGAAACTGGGAGGATGTAAGCGAGGTTAGACCTTGGGATATTCAGCAAGTTCAATTTGACGATGAAGAAGTAGGGATAGATATGCCGTCCCAGATAAAGTTGGTTCTTTCTAACATGATTTATATTGAAAAGAATGAATTATCAAGCAATGTAATCAATCGGATTAAACAACTTGCTTCCTTTCCTAATCCTGATTTCTATAAAACACAAGCGATGCGATTATCTACTTATGGAAAGCCTCGAGTGATAGGCTGTGCGGAGGATTTCGCCAGACATATTGCTCTGCCAAGAGGTTGTTTTCATGCTTTAATCAAATTATTTGAGAAGAATAATGTAACGTATTCGATTACCGATGAGAGAAATGTCGGAATCGATACAGATGTTCAATTTAAAGGGCAACTTTCAGTGCTACAGGATGCAGCTGCTCGATCCATTCTAGCTCATGATACGGGAATTCTTTCAGCTACCACAGCTTTTGGTAAAACGGTAGTCGCGTCTTCTATTATCGCCTCTAGAAAAGTGAATACTCTAGTTCTTGTGCATCGTCGGGAATTAATGGATCAGTGGAAGGAAAGATTGAGCACTTTTTTAAATGTGAATATCAAAGAAATCGGTGTTATTGGTGGTGGTAAGGAGAAACGAACAGGGAAAATAGATATTGCAGTCATTCAGAGCTTGAATAATAAGGGGCATATTAAGGATTATCTATCGGAATACGGGCAAATTATTGTTGATGAGTGTCACCATATTTCGGCTTTTAGTTTTGAGCAAGTGTTAAAAAAGGCGAAGGCCAAATATGTCATTGGGCTTACAGCTACCCCCACCAGACAGGACGGACATCAACCGATCGTACTGATGCAATGCGGTCCAATACGAACACGAATTGATGCGAAATCACAAGTACTAACAAGAGGCTTTGAACATAAAGTTGTACCTAGATATACTTCTTTTCAAATGCCGCCACAGACAGTTAATCCCTCAATTCAAACTATTTATCAACATTTAGTAGATGATGAGAATAGGAACGAGCTTATTTTTGATGATCTATTAAAATGCTTGAATCAGGGCAGATCACCGATCCTTCTCGCAGAGAGAACTGCTCATGTTGAATATTTTGAAAAGAGACTTGAGAAGTTTGCTAAGAATGTCATTGTATTACGCGGCGGTATGGGGAAGAAACAGAGGGAAGCAATAAGGCAAAAGATTGCTAGTATCCCTGATACAGAAGAACGGGTATTTATTGCTACAGGTAAATTGATTGGTGAAGGATTTGACGATGCTAGGTTAGATACCTTATTTCTTGTACACCCCATTTCATGGAAGGGAAGTTTACAACAATACGCAGGAAGATTACACCGATCCCATGCTGGAAAAAAAGACGTCCAGATCTACGATTATATCGATATCCAAGTTTCTATTCTCATGAGTATGTACAAGAAAAGGATAGCAGGTTATCGTGCCATGGGGTATAACGGTATGGAATTGTAGAGCCGCTTAATAATCTGGATTGTACAGGCAGCGTATTAGAAATAATTGCTTCGTCCAACGGACGAGGCTTTTTTCAATTATTAAGGTTAATTAAATCGTTCCCGGGCACAAATCAGATGTGGTAAACTATAGGTAAAAGGAACTAATTCCTCACATCCTATCGACTGACTCTACGAAAAGGCGCTGAAACCCTCGATGCTTTATTTATACCGATCCGTCCTACGATATCTAGCGAATAGCAAAAAAATATTCACCGTGTTCATCATTGCACTCTTATTTGAACTCAGCTTCGAATACTTTACGTCATTAAGTATCAAATATTTAATTGACGATGCCATTACCCCTCGGAATATGACCATATTCTTTGGTTTGCTCTTAGCACTTCTCATTGGCGGTGTTTTGAACTTATTGATTGGTGTCGGCGGCGATTATGCGATGTCCAAATTAAACGAGACGATTCTCATCGGGCTGCGCAAAGATCTCTATGAACAGACGCAGAAACTTTCTGCACATTTCTTCTCGCGCTATCGAATCGGAGATATTGTTGCGCGGTTCACCATGGACATTCCAGCAGTAGAGCATGCGATGATGCAGACGTTTTCTACTCTTATTCTGGCCAGTCTTAGCATGGTAGTGGGAACAGTCATTTTGTTTATTCTAGAATGGAAATTGGCACTTGTTGCGTTCGTCGGCATAGTGTTTATGTTCGTCCCACAAAAACTACTGAACAAACGCGCGCAGCGCTACAACGAGGAGTACGTTGGCATTGTAGAGTCATTTTCAAATAATATGAATGAGGAAATGAAGGCTTTTAAGGTCATTCGAGGTTTTCAATTGCAAGAATCTATGAAAAATAGGTTCACGAAGCAACTGCAAGTGTGGTTTCGGTTAGGGGTGAAGCGGAGCTTCATCAACTCCAATTTAGAGCGACTTCCGATCATGGTCTTATCCGTTATTAACGTGATTATCCTTGGGTTAGGGGGCTATTTTACGTTCCAAGGAACGATGACGATCGGGGATTTAATTGCTTTTTATTCGGTATTTGATACAGTTGGAGTGTCTGTGATCCAATTCATGGAGGTCGTGCCTGATCTAATTGAAGGCGAGGTGGGCATACGGCGTATTAACGAAGTGCTTGACATTAAACCAGACTTGGATGAGGACGAGCAAGCTTCTCGAAATCCTTCGCTAACCAACGAGATTAAGTTCGACAATGTGACCTTCGGCTATACGGAGGCGCAACCTGTTATTCAAGATCTCAACCTATCCATTCCCGTAGGCAGCTACGTGGCTTTGGTGGGTCCTAGTGGTTCAGGCAAAAGCACGTTGCTCCAACTGCTCATGCGATTCTATGATCCGCAAAAGGGCTCCATTCAAGTGGATGACCTTGATCTCCGTAAAATTCAACTGTCTTCACTGCTTACGCAAGCTGGTGTTATTTTTCAGGAACCTTATTTATTTAATACGACAATACGCGAAAATTTACTGATGGGTCATCCCGATGCGAGCGAGGAAGAGCTTTTCAAAGCGACGCTTGCGGTCGGCGTTCACGAGGCAATTATGCAAATGTCCAATGGCTACGAAACCTGGATTGAGAATGATGGTGCCAATCTGTCCGTCAGCCAACGGCATCGGATTTCAATCGCGCGCGCATTACTACGTTCGAATCAGCTCACATTCATGGACGAAGTCGCTGCATCTTTAGATCCGGAGTCAGAAATAGCATTGAATGAGACCATCACTCGTGCCAATCAGGGCCGTACGGTTGTTGCCGTATCGCATCGCTTGAAGACCGTTTCACATGCGGATTTGATCTATTTTATTCAAAAGGGGCAAGTAATCGAACACGGAACGCACCAAGAATTGTTAGAGCGACAAGGGGCCTACCACCGACTATGGCAAAAGCAGCAAGGCTTCCAACTATCCCAAACCGGGGAAGTTGTTGTTGAAGTCGAGCGCTTAAGACAGATGCCGTTCTTTTCTTATATGAATGAAGATCTGCTACACGAGATCAAGGATTTGTTGATGACGGAGAAAATTACGAGCGGTCAAGATGTGTTTCGCCAAGGTGAAGCGGGACATAAATTGTACATTATTGTACGGGGCAAAGTAGAAGTAACGAAAGGAAACGCCCAAGGTGAGAATATCAGAGTCGCTGTTCTACAAGATGGAGATCATTTCGGAGAAATTGCGCTGCTGAAGGATGCGCCTCGTAATGCGAACATTACAGCACTAACGGAATGCACGCTACTCTCACTAACTCGGAAGCAGTTGTTGCCTCTATTGGATCGTTATGAAGATATGAAGGCAAAGTTGAATCAGTCGTTGAGTGAAAGGAGCTAAACGGTTCAGAAATGGTTAAACCTAATTAAAAGAGATATGAAATACAACAATAGGAGACACACACATGGAATTCATAGAAAAATATAAGAAGTACAGACAAACACAAGTCGGATTTCACACAGAAGTATTGGATAGGCATGTTGATTTAGTTAAGTACAAAGAGGCGGCAACTATTTTAGGCATACTTAACAATGGTCGAGTAGGACTCAGTTCGGAGATGGAAATGGACTCGGTCTATGATTTTAATGTTTATGCAAAGATTCGAAATGGAAGAAGTGCGTTATCAGAATTCAGCGACAGCTATTCGCCCAAAAGTACCGATGAAGAAGTACTGTTAAGCGCAATGCTAGAAACGCATGTTTCTCTTTATGAAGTTGTGGAGATTCACAAGGAGGAAGGAACTCTCCTCATTTCCGATATTCTGAGTGAAGTGAGCAATCCTATTAAACTTGTAGACCTTAATTTGAGTAAAAGCTTAAACAAGAATGCTTTACTATTTACACGATTGGTTAACCTTGGAGAGTTCAGCATGACATCAGGGCTTGGAATTATCTTTTTAGCAGACCATAAAGATTACATCATAAAGAAAACTAGAAAAATGTTAAAGAAAATGCAAACTGGTGATGTGATGACAGATCGATTTATTGTTTTCTTCCATCTGAATCGTTCAGACGGAAGACCAGTACATTTTGATTCAGTAAAGTAATAATAAGGATTCACCTTTGAGATGTGCAGGATTAAGTATGGTTTCTACAACTGGCTACAATAACAACACTAAAAAATTAGTTTTTAATATGGTAAAATAAAACATTGCATTCTTTGTCGAAACCATGCTATATTATCAATCCGGCCGCAAGAGGGCAGGCGAGAGCAACTAAAAGTAACTCGAAAAAAAGTAGTTGCACAATAAAAGTAAACATGGTATATTACTTCTCGCTGCTTCGGTAACACGGTAGCGGACGAAAGACATTGATCTTTGAAAACTGAACAACGAGTGAGTAAGCAAATCGGTTGAGCAATCAACCATTAATGAGATTGCAAAATCTCGCTAGCTTCAAATGAGTACAATTAAGCTTTTCTATTATGGAGAGTTTGATCCTGGCTCAGGACGAACGCTGGCGGCGTGCCTAATACATGCAAGTCGAGCGGGTTTATCCTTCGGGATAAGCTAGCGGCGGACGG
>NZ_JCAUAM010000039.1:0-20732 GCF_059691955.1 Paenibacillus sp. J22FR83 | reverse complement strand
GCTTCAGCCATTGGATTTCGCCAATGTCTGTCTGCTAGCTACGGGGCGGCTTGGTCCTTACCCCGACCGAACTTTCATCGGTTAGATGTACCTAGCTTAGCTAGGCACGCAGCTGTAGAAAACACAGCTAAAGTATATTTCATGCTTTTTAAGCCTCAAATAGATGGAGGAAATCCATCTATTTGAGAATCCCCCGCTCCGCATCAGCCGCCGCGGCCCCGACCTATTTTAAAAACTGATCCGTCGAACCTGCCGCTACAAACTCACTCAGCTTCAAAAGCTTCTTCTTCCCTATGTTGCCCGTTATCGTATGCGATGTTGGCTTTTCAGCCTTCGGGTCGTCGACGATTCTTTGGACGTAATCCCCTGTAAGCAGGTTATAGTCCGCTTCGTCACCCGTTTTCTCTGTCATGGTCCCCGTAAAATAAGTGCCGACCGTAGCGCCTATCAGGTACCAGTCTCCATTTTGAAATCTGAAGCGGTAGTTTCCATACCATCTGTCGTTACTTCCCCCATAGAAACTCACGACAACGGAGCCTCTATCGATGGCAAGACCCGCTAGTGGATCGCCCCATACTCCGCCCTCATCGGCTTGCAGGATTGCCTTATCTGCGATAATCGAGCGTGTGTAGGTGCCATCCTGATTTCCAAAAGCTATCAGCAGCGCTCTTTCAGGCGCCTGATCCTTAGAGTTTTCAAGCTTCTCGATGACTATAGCGACGTCTTGAATACCGTCATTGTTCAAGTCACCCTCTACCTTCTCAGGGCCACTCTGCCGGACCAGCAGCCGCCACCCAGGAGGAATCAGTGTAGATACATCTTTGACTTCCTTATCCTTAACCTCATTAACCTTCGTAGGAGTTGCCTGCTCCTTTTCCACAATGCCGGATGCCGTCGTCTCCACTGGCTCAACACTCGGCGTTCCAGCTGCTCGCTCTGTTGCTTGACACGCAGACAAACCGATCATGCCCATGAGTACCATCACGTAATAGAAGATCTTCAATCCGATTTACTCCTTTCGACCATGCGAAATCCGATAACTAACCCAATGACAACGAGCAGGAGCCCTACTAATGCCGTGCCGAACGGATATGCTAACGGGAAAATGAGGGATGGCCAACCGAGCAGAATGTCACTATGATACCCCACCGAGGAAGGCGAGGTCGTCGTTAGATTAATCACATTTACCCTGTAAGGATCCTCTCCCAACTCCTCAAATGTGAACCGATCTTCTTGCACCTGGCCGCGGCTATCGATACTTAGTATGCGCCATGACAGATTTTTATCCAGGGTTAGTGCTGTTCCAGAAGTCCGTTGAATGATTACAAACCTTTCTACCCCTTCCTCCTTGACTGTGACAACACCAAAGTATCCATGATACCTATTGTCATCCAAATAATGAGGCCGAACTTCCACAGGCCCTTCCATAGACCAATCCTTCTGATTGATCGTCATCTGTAAATTGGATTGCGCGCGACTAGATTGATTGAATACGCCAGATTGGAATTGATCTGCAATTTTGATGATCTGACCTGCCCATGTATAGGTTCTCGTGTACGTTAACCGACTGGAATTAGCTTGCTGATTCATGTCCACGTACGTTGCCATGGTTGGAATGATTTTTGTTTCATTACCGTTCGTCAATTCGTTATCCACAGAGATTCGATCGACTGGGATCGGTGCACCTCTTCCGAGAATCTCCACCTTTCCTAACTCCATGAAGTTCACATAAATATGATCAAATTGATACTCATGGTTTACACGACTTCCAATCATCATCTCCTTACCTGCGGTATACAAGGGAATGGCCGAGAGTAGTAGGAGTAGTGTACCTATCCAAAGCGGAGTTAACCTAATAAGTTTCATATGTTCGCCTCCAAGCTTCACAACCTATTCATTTCTCTTCCCTACTATGTTACACCTATTCCAGAACCGTTCACCCCTTCGTTTACGTCAAATATTTGAAATATTTACCACAAATGGTGATGCGTTCATTCCCATATGTAAAAAAGAAGAAGCTCACGAAAGAGACTTCTTCTTCTTTTCCTTCTGAAAATAACACGATCTCAACTTGTGACTTCGTCCAATTTACCTTCAAATGTTTCTACAGATCTCTCTTCCCCATACAACTCATTCAAATGAGTAAGATGCGACATTCCCCAATCGTTCATGGCCTGTAAGACCGTAGACATTCCTTTGCCGTGTTCTGTGATGGAATATTCGACTTTGGGAGGAATTTGGTGATAGATTTTCCGATGAACAATATCATGATACTCGAGCTCTCTTAATTGTTGGGTAAGCATTTTTTTCGTTATATCGGGAATCGCTTTTTGAAGTTCGCTAAATCTCATCGTACCATTCGAGAAAAGGTGGAACAAAACGATGGGCTTCCATTTGCCTACCAAGATTTCCAAGACAGTTTCAAATTTACAATGGGGTGCCTCCATATGCATTTCCTCCTCAATTTCAATAAGGTATCTTTTTGTATACTAGGTTTATTTAGAGTAACTACTTCTCAGTATCGCTCCTAGGGATTATTATACGACTAGATACTTACTTAATTCAAGGAGGTAATTTTATTTCATGAATATCACATTATGGATCGCACAGGGAATTCTAGCAGCAGCGTTTATTATGGCAGGTTCTATGAAAACTTTTCAGTATGAGAAAGTCAAAGCCGGGATGCCTTGGGCCAAAGATTCATCCAAAGGTATGGTAAATTTCATTGGACTATCCGAACTACTTGGAGGATTAGGGCTGATTATCCCATATGCGACAGGAATCGCACCTATTTTGACACCAATTGCCGCTATTGCACTAGGTTTCATTATGGTACTTGCAGCCGTAGTTCACGCTAAGAGGAATGAAAACTCAGGTATCGGGATGAACATTATTTTCTTGGCGATATTACTCTTTGTAGCAATCGGGCGTTGGTAAGCTTCATCCAGCACAACACAGCACTATACAATAACGAGTAGGAGGTTCCACTATGCTTTCCCCAGTCTTTTTGCCGCACGGCTCACCTTATACCATTTTTGAAAAATCCGAATTCACCGCGTTCCTGAACCGCTTCGGCCAAGAGAATCGCCCTAAAGCTATTGTCATCTTCTCTGCCCACTACGAAAGTGATATCACAACCATTGCCGCGACAGATGATGTGCATGACATGGAATACGATTATTACGGGTTTCCTTCCTCTTTTTATCAAGTTCAATATCCCGCTAGAGGTTCAGCGATCGTTGCTTCCATGGTGGAAGAGCGTCTGCGCCAGAATAACATTCCGGTTCAAAAGAAATATCGCGGCTTAGATCACGGTGTCTTCCCTATTATGATGCACGCTTATCCGGAGGCCGATATTCCGATCGTTCCCGTTTCAGTCAACCCCTTCTTGCCTGCGAGACAACAGATTGCGATCGGTGAGGCGCTGCAAGGTCTGGAGCAAGATGGCATTCTAGTCATTGGCAGCGGCTTCTTGACGCATAACTTTAATGAAATTGATCGTAACAAGGAAGCGCCACCTCGCGCATGGGCCGTGCAATTCAGGGATTGGATTCGGGAAAAGGTGCTCGCCAGAGATATCGAAGCCTTAAGCCAATACGCAACGCTAGCCCCGCATGCAGCCCTAGGCGTCCCGCGTGCCGAACATTTCGTGCCTTTGCTGATCGCACTTGGAAGTGGCAGCCCTGGTCGAGAAATTCGTGTCCTGCACGACACCATCGAACATGGTTCATTAAGTACGCTGGCTTTCAAATTTTAAAATGAAAAAAGACACTTCTATGAGAAGTGTCTTTTTCATTGCAAGATTCATATGATTATTGAGCTTGTACGATCTCTCTACCCTTATATGAACCGCAGTTTTTGCAAACATGATGCGCTTTTTTAAGTTCAGCACATTGTTCACACTTCACCATTCCTGGCACAGCCAGTTTAAAGTGAGTACGGCGCTTATCGCGACGTGTTTTGGACGTTCTCCGTTGAGGAACTGCCATAGTCAAAACACCTCCAGTTACTTTACTAAACAACAAGAGATATTGTAGCCTTCTCGAAGCCATTTGTCAATGCTAGAACCTATCTTTTGAGTTAGCAATGTCGTATATTTACGATTTTCTTCTTGCCCTAATCAGCAGCAGGCCTGCTCCAATAACTAAGATGACGCCTACTTGCGCGAATTCTAGTAAATGATAGCGAACTAACCGATGATAGATCGCTTTGAGAATAGCCCATTTATTCGTATACGTCATCGCATCCATCTTACCTTTTAAACTTACATCGTCTATCGGCTCTACGCCTTGCCCCATCTTACTTAATTCCAATGAGGCATTCGTCAGCTTCTTCGTTAAAGAACAAGAGCTTGTTTGCAGCATATTCGCTTTAAAATCATAGTCATAAGCAAACACCAGATAGGTTTCATCCTGCTCAAACGTATAGCCACAGGAAGGCTCACCCAATCTAGTGAGAACAATGGCCTGCGTCTGATTCATCCCTTTCCACGATTTCTCTACAGCGAAATGCACGGCGATTTGATGATCCAGAATGCCATTGATATCTAAGACCTTAGGTTCGATGGCAAGTACTCTGCCTGCAAACACAGCCTTCGATTGTTCCACAGCCTTTATCGGGTCCGTCTGCATCTCACAGCTGCAAGCATAACTTTTACTCGGGAGGGCTAGGCTCATACCACTTAGCATGATGATAAAAGAGAGAGCCATTACAAATCGATTCACACACGTCTTCCTTTCAATTGAAAATCTACCAAACTAACAGACGTGAATTTCCAAATAATGTTTCACCTCTAGGACTAAAGATACAAAATAAATAGCTGCGTCTTTCGCATGCCACCCACTCCCATCCGGAATA
The DNA here is from genome assembly GCF_059691955.1 of Paenibacillus sp. J22FR83. NCBI lineage: Bacteria > Bacillati > Bacillota > Bacilli > Caryophanales > Paenibacillaceae > Paenibacillus > Paenibacillus sp. J22FR83. Next base: position 15,875 of record NZ_JCAUAM010000039.1, on the reverse strand, counting down.
CAAAAAAGGGGAAGCATCGCTTCCCCCAGAACCATATAAAACTCCTTCTCCCCAAGGAGAACAACTGTTACTTCTTAATCGCTGACATCAATAGAAAGATAGGACGGCGCGTTTCGTCTTTCATATCAGGGTATTTCTCCAAAGCTTCTAGCGTCGGTTGAGGCTCAGCGACCTGCGTAATAAGGAATCCCGCTTCAATTAACGCATTCAGATAGGAAGATATCGTTCGATGATATTTGACCACATCATGATCTAGGAACCTCGCTACCCGCTGCCCTTCCGCCTGATAGTCGTCGACAGGCCAGTGCATACGCTCGCCTGCGGGGCCGTAGTGCCAGTCTTGCGCAGCACGTGCGGTAAAGACCGGATGCTCCACAGAGAGGATGAAGGTGCCTCCAGCGGACAGACAATGCTGCACCTTACGGCAAACCGCTTCCCATTGCTCAACGTAGTGAAGAGCCAATGAAGAGATCACAACGTCGAACTCCCCAGCGGCGAAGTCGATATCTTCAATCGCCAGCCTCTGGTACGTGATACCCGGATCGCTATGATTCGCACTGGCATACGCCAGCATTTTCTCCGAGAGATCTACACCAACGACGGACGCGGCACCTTGCTCACGGGCATACTTGCAATGCCAACCGTAACCACACCCCAGGTCAAGAACGCGTTTGCCTTGAAGCGCTGGCAGCATCGTACGAAGGACAGGCCATTCCCCAGCGGCGTTGAGACCGCCAATGGAACGAGGCATCTCGCTATATTTTTCATAAAATCCAAGCTCATCATATTTATTTTGTTTCATGGCATCTAAGACTCCTCATTGTAAAGATATCGTTTGAAGGATAGGATAGAATGAATTTAGCTTTTTTAACTAGTTTACAATACAATAAGTTGGAAGCCAAAGAATGACCAGAAATGGGTGATTTCGTTGTTTACAATCTTACTGATCGAAGATGATGCAACCTTGTTCGCAGAGATCAAAGAGCGTTTGGCTCAGTGGTCCTATGAGGTTCATGGCATCTCTGATTTCAATAAAGTACTCGAGACATTTATTGCTTTGAAACCCGATTTAGTCATTGTTGATATTCAACTGCCGAAATTCGATGGTTTTCATTGGTGCCGCATGATTCGAACGCATTCCAATGTGCCGATCGTCTTCCTTTCTTCGCGCGACCATCCTACGGATATGGTGATGTCAATGCAGCTTGGAGCGGATGACTTTATCCAAAAGCCTTTTCATTTTGACGTGCTGATCGCCAAGATCCATGCCATCCTCCGCCGCGTCTACAACTATAATACGGAGCAAATGAAGCTCAAAACATGGTGCGGCGCTACGATTGATTTTGAGAAAAATACGGTTAGTCATGCTAATGGGTCCATTGAATTGACCAAAAATGAAATCTACATATTAAAGCTCCTCATCGAGCATAAGAATACGATTGTCAGCCGAGAGGACATTATCAACAGTTTATGGAATGATCAGCGTTTTGTCAGTGATAATACGTTGACGGTGAATGTGAATCGGCTAAGGAAGAAGCTGGACGAGCTTGATTTAGGGCGGTTTATTGAAACAAAGGTCGGGCAAGGCTACATCGCAACGGAAGAGATCCTTTCCTTATGATTAAGATGTATCTCAGAGAGCGAATAAGTTGGATCCTCATGTTCCTTTTCGGTCAAATTCTCCTGCTGCTCATCGCCTATCTCGACCACTCGATCCCTTTCCGATCCGTTCTGTATATTGTTTTCTTATCTACGATGCTCTTCGTAATCTTTGTGATCGTTCGTTATCACACAGAAACGGCTTTTATCAAGCGATTAAACGACTGGGAGACCAGTCTTGATGTATCCGGTTTTGCCGACGCGGCAAGTCCCTTTGAGAAGATCATGGAAGCCGCCTTGGTCAATCAAACACAGCAGCTCCACCAGACTGCCTCGCGGCAGCAAATCGCGCTGGAACAAGAGAAAGACGAACTACTTGCTTGGATTCACGAAGTGAAGACGCCGCTCACTGCTATGCATCTGATGATTGGCCGTATGGAGAACGATAAAGCGAAAGCCTCCATCACCTTTGAATGGCTGCGTATTCATCATCTTCTCGACCAACAGCTTCATCAGCTGCGACTTCCCTCCATCGAAAATGATCTCTACATTGAAAAGGTACGAATGGAAGATATCCTCTTCTCGGAGATTAAATCACTGCAATCTTGGTGCATTCAGAAAGGCATAGGGTTTGACGTTCAATTAGACGCCACAGCCACAGAGACGCTCCTTTGTGACACCAAATGGCTCGCATTCATCCTGCGTCAGCTCTTAACGAATGCCGTGAAATATAGCGAGAGCTTCTCGCCCGATATTATTGTGAGAAGTTTCTTCGAACAGGGGCGTACCGTCTTAGAGGTAACGGACTTTGGACGCGGCATTGATGCCAAGGATCTTCCCCGTATCTTCGATAAGGGCTTCACCTCCACGACTTGGCATCAGGACAGCGCAGCGACGGGCATGGGTTTATATCTAGCCCGCAGGGCAGCAGACACGCTGCACATCCAGATTACGGTGCATTCGGAGGTGGGGCTCGGAACGACGTTCACCCTTGCTTTCCCACAGCCCAATGAACTCGTGCGGATAACAGGCATGTGACAATAATGTCACATGCTTTTGTACTTTGTTCGTCCAATCGAAGGATAAATGCGGCCTAGCTTTTTATAATAAAGCTAATCGTATAAAGGAGTGTGTGATTCATGTCTATCCTACAAGCCGTTAAAATTCATAAAAGCTTCGGCAATAAACATAACAAACAAGAGGTACTTCGCGGCCTCGACATCTCCATCGCAAAAGGGGAGTTCGTCAGCATCATGGGCCCTTCCGGCTCTGGGAAAACGACGCTGCTCAACGTGCTCTCTTCCATCGACAAAGTGAGTCATGGTTCCATTCAGATTAACAAGACAGAAACGACAAGCATGAAAGAAAAGCAATTGGCTGAGTTTCGCAAGAATCATCTAGGCTTTATTTTTCAGGACTATAATTTGCTGGATACGTTAACGGTGAAAGAAAATATCTTACTTCCGTTATCCATTACGAAAATGTCCAAAGTTGAAGCTAATCAGCGGTTTCATGACCTTGCGAGAGAGCTCGGCATTTATGAGTTGAAAGATAAATATCCGAACGAAATATCCGGTGGACAGAAACAGCGAACGTCCGCTGCCAGAGCGTTTATCCATGATCCTGATATTATTTTCGCGGATGAACCTACCGGTGCCCTCGATTCCAAATCTGCCTCCGATTTGCTGAATAAACTCAGTGAAATGAATGTAAGCCGCCAAGCGAGCATTGTGATGGTTACACATGACCCGGTTGCAGCCAGCTACAGCTCCAGGGTAATCTTCATTAAAGACGGACAGATTTACTCCCAAATCTACAAAGGTCAAGAAACGAGACAAGCCTTCTTTCAAGATATTATGAAGACCCAAGGCGTACTTGGCGGTGTGCACAATGAGTATTAATCAGCTCATCTTTCAAAACCTGAAGGCCAATATCAAACATTATTACTTGTATGTGTTCGCATTAATGTTCAGCGTTGCGCTCTATTTCGCATTTGTTACTTTACAATATGACCCTGCTTTAGACGCGACCAAGGGATCGATTAAAGGTGCTGCCGCACTGAAGTCTGCATCCATCCTGCTTATCGCCATTGTAGCTATCTTCAATTTATATGCGAATAACATTTTCGTGAAAAGACGGAGTAAAGAAATCGGCCTTCTGCAGCTCATCGGCATGACGAAGGGCAAAATCTTTCGCATCCTGAGTACCGAAAATTTCATCTTGTACTTTGGTTCGCTAGTCGTGGGAGCATTTATTGGCTTCTCCGTATCTAAGCTCATTCTGATGGTCTTACTGCAAATTACAGGTGTTAAGGCTGATGCAACGCTCCACTTCTCGGTTCAGGCATTTATCCAAACCATTGTCGTTTTTAGTAGCGTTTACTTATTAATCCTGCTGGTCAATTATTTGTTTATTCAAAGGCAGACGATTCTTTCATTGTTCCATGTTGCCACGTCCACCGAAGCCAAAGTGAAACAAATGTCGAAGGCAGAAGCGATCCTAGGATTCATTGGTCTCTGTCTCGTGTTATTGGGCTACTTTGTATCTTCTAAGCTGTTTTCAGGAAGTATTACGACAGCAACTGGATTATTGAGCAGCATGCTGTTCATTCTTGCCTCTGTGATCATCGGGACTTATTTGTTCTATAAAGGGTCTGTCCGTTTGATTTTAAATGTGGTTCGTAAGCGGAGAAATGGCTATTTGAACGTGCAAGAGGTGCTTTCCCTCGCTTCTATTATGTATCGGATGAAATCCAACGCCCTGCTGTTGATGGTCATCACAACGGTATCTGCCTTAGCGATTGGCTTGCTGTCCTTAAGCTATATTACGTACTATTCGGTTGAAAAAACAGCCGAACGGAACTTGCCAGCTCACTTCTCCGTGACGGAACGTCACTACGCGGAGAGTTTCACGCAAGCTTTAGATGCCCGTGGCTTCAAGCACCGTGATACAACGATTGAAGTCATTCAAATCAAATCTGATCTTAGCCAAGTGATGGATACGAAAAATGAACTGTATGTTGGCCCAAATGCCAATCGAATGGCTGTGATTAGCGACACTGCGATAGGCATGGATTTGGCTGCGAACCAGACTTTTTTCACTGGCGCTAACGATGAAATGCAGAAATTTCTTCAATTCAAACCGAACAGTCAAGCCAAGCTGATCACCCGCAATGCCACTATTCCACTAACGTATATCGGCATTGAGGAACAATCCTACGTTTCGAGGCGTTTCTCCTTCAGCAGCCTGCCTGTTGGTGTTGTAGACGATTCCGTTTTTCAGCGGATGAAGCAAGATCTCGATCCTGAAATCCAAGGAACATCCTCCCTATATTTCGGTATCGATATCGTGGATGAGAAGCAGCTTGAGAAAGCCAATCAACTTTTCCATGACCTGAAGTGGGGAGATCGAGATACTCGTGATTCTCGTCTAGATATGGCTAGCGAATCCAAAAACCGCATGGGCTTGATGATGTTCATTGTCGGTTTCCTAGGACTTACCTTCCTGATCACTTCAGGCTGTATTCTTTATTTCAAGCAAATGGACGAGAGCGAAGATGAGAAATCTTCGTATACCATTCTGCGCAAGCTCGGTTTTACCCAAAGCGATCTGCTCAAGGGAATTCAAGTGAAACAGCTTTTCAATTTCGGTATCCCCTTAATTGTCGGGCTGGTTCATAGTTACTTCGCAATCCAATCCGGATGGTTCTTCTTCGGAACGGAGCTGTGGACGCCGATGATGATCGTGATGGGGCTGTATACGGCGCTCTACTCCGTATTCGGGGTGCTGTCTGTGCAGCATTATCGTAAGGTAATTAAGAGGGCATTGTAGGGTATAAAGGAATTTCGTTCTTAAAAAAGAGGCTGTCTCGAAGTCAATGCGACTTTGAAACAACCTCTTTTTTCGTTAACGGGCAGACTTGGGCAAATCTACGTTCTGCCATCTACCTGTACTTTTTCCATCTAAACACGAATCGACGGCAGGCCAACCTTTTTTAGAAGTCTTCCTGCGATACCAAGAGTGTTTGGGCTTGCCTAAACGCACAAAGAAGCCTACAGCACCGCTGCAGGCCTCTCCTCCTCTATCTATCTCACTGCTCTACGTTACTTTGCTTACAATTTTCAGAACCGCATCTCGCGTCAACTTGTTCCCCCCAGCAGCTAGTAGATTTACCGTAGCATGCGCTAGTGCTAATGGGACTTTGCAGAACTTCAATGCTGGCCCCTGCTTCAGATCTGCAATATAGCTATCTGCCAATTGCAAATTGCGACGCGTGTATTGCTGCATCTCCTTGAATCCCCAACCATCCGGGAAGAAGTTCACGCCGCGATTCGCATCCTCCAATTTATTGCGGAGAATATTAACCGCTTGAAGTCCTCTACCGAAAGCAATAGCTTTATCGCGATCGGATTGCGTCCCATCATGCCATAACCACAGCTCGGACAACATCTCACCAACCATACCAGCTACGCTATACGTATAGCGATCCAAATCTTCTTCCGTATGAATGTTCCAGCCATTTTCAACCCATTCGGACATTTCCAATGACATTTTGGCAATATACTTCTTAACGATTGGCATGGCCGTTGGCGGACAGAGCAACAACCATTCATCCAGTCGCATCGAAACTTCCGGTAAAGCCGCTTTATGAGGCGCAAGCAAGTTTTGTATCGAACCGATAATATCTGAGGACTGGAAAGCTTCATGTACCCCAGACAAAAGCTCTATTTTCAAAGGGTCAGCGAGTTCCTCATGATCCTCGATTTCATCGATGGCCCGCATACATAAATAGGCAGATGTAACAGCCTCTTTTAACCCGAAAACCAAGTTGCTAATCGGTATATAAAAAGTTCGGCTCGTTTGCTTCAACATCTTCATTGCATCATTCAGAGTATCGGTATTAATGGTAATTACCTCCAAGTATAAACTTGCCTTTAACTTAAAATTGCGTATGATATCTAATGATAACACACTTCATTAAAGTTAATCCAAATCAAACAGTCAATAGTTGAGCAAACTTCGCTTTATTACACAAAAGTGTCAAATATAAAAATTCTCCAGGCAGGAATCACCTCCCATGAAGTAAATAATGACACCCTTTTTTGGATATTATGTCCAAAACATAAGGGAAATAAAATAATACATTGAAATTTCATCTTTGGACTAAATTTTAAATTGTGATACAGACTTGTTCAAGAGATCAGCTTGCTCCGCCAGAGATTGACTTGTTGCAGCTGTCTCTTCGGCAGCAGCAGCCGCTTCTTCGCTTGCCGCCGCAATAGATTGCGCAGATTTAATGACTTCCGATGATTGCGCGGCTTGTTCTTCACTAGCGGCCGCTATCTCATTGACCATATTAGAAGTATCATTTACCTTCTCTACAATTTCTCGGAAAGCTGTGCCTGTTTGTTGCGTCTGAGCGACGCTATCTAGCACGGCTTGGACACTTGCCTTGGTATTTTCCTGCATCGTTTTAATGATCGAAGTGATTTGCTTGGTCGCTTCCCCGCTTCGCTCCGCGAGTTTTCTAACTTCATCCGCAACAACAGCGAAGCCTCTTCCTTGCTCGCCTGCTCTTGCAGCTTCAATAGCGGCGTTCAAGGCAAGCAGGTTCGTTTGTTGAGCAATATCATCAATCACTTCAATGATCTCACCGATTTTGCTTGAATCGCTCTCTAGAAGCGTAACTTTTACATTGACTATTTCCATTCCTTCTATTGACGCTTCTAGAACCTTACTTCCAGCCGTCGCTGTACGAACTGCTTGCGATGACAATTCAGCGGCACCTTCCGCGCTTACGGCTACCGTAGTAATCGCATCGGACAGTTCTTTAAATAGTTCCGTAATAATTTGCGCGTCCCTAGATTGCGTCGTACTGCCACTTGCGATTTCCTCCGTGCTTGCGGATATTTGTTCAGATGCCGCCGCAACACTTTGTGAGGATTGAATGATACCTCCAATCAACTTTTGCAGATTACCCGCCATATGATTAATAGAAGCGGAAAGCTGGCCAATCTCATCCTTCGTGTCGATATCTGATTTCTGGCGAAGATCTCCTTCTGAAACTAACGCAACTAAAGCGACCATCTTCCTAAGCGGCTTCACAATGATCTGGGAAATAACAAGACCAAATATAAGACTAAGCATGACCGCCACAATAATGATGGCAATGGTGGTTGTGCGAGCAGAGGCATAAACCGTATCGGCGCTATCATTCGTTTCTGCGGCAATCTTGATGTTCAAACTGATCAAATTCTCCAGACCAGTTCTAAATTGAGACTCAGCCACGTTAAGCGGACCATTTTTAAAGGCAGTAAACTCTGTTGGATCATTCTGATAAGAAAGCTTCAAGGCTACATCGAATTGTTTGAAGTATTCGGATGTAGCTTCATCCAATACTTTAACTAACTCTAGCTCTGGTTTTGTAAGATTTGTATCTCGGTACATATCGATCTGATGGATAAGATCCTTTCTTAGATCGTTAATTTCTTGGCTATATCTATCCATCTCTTCCTTGGATTGCGATAGACTGATATCCCTAAGCCTTACTTTTGATTTCTCATAATCGATTTGAGCCGCAGACAAGTTCTTGACAGGCATTAAATTATTGTCATACAGGTTTTGCGCGATTTGGTTCATCTTTTGCAGATTCGAGATTGCGTAAATGCCTACAAAAGCTAATATCAGAGAAACAATCAAAAACGAAGAAATTAATTTAACAGATGTTTTCAAATTTAAATACCATTTCATAACATTCACCTCATGTTGTTAGTTGGTTTGCTATTTGCCAATAAGCTTATGGATAACTGCCGATATTTCAAGAATCAATGCGACTTTCCCATCCCCTAGAATAGTAGCTCCAGATATGCAATCAACCTTGCCAATATACGAACCTAAAGATTTGATGACCACCTCTTGGTTACCTAGAAGTTCATCCATAGCAAGCGCGATACGCTTCTCCGCCGTGCCAACGATAACCAATTGCGTATGATTCGTCGTAATGGGTTGCTTCTCGATTTGAAATTGATCATGCAGCCATACAATGGGTATGATTTGATTTCTTAACACAATGACAGACTCGCCACGCATAGACTGAATCTCTGCTGGGGTTACTCTGACGATTTCGGCGATATTGCTCATCGGGATGATGAAGGTTTGTGCATTTAACCTTACAAGCAACCCCGTAATGATAGCTAAGGTGAGAGGAAGGCGGATTTTGAATTGTGTGCCTTTCCCTATCTCTGTATGAATATCAATCAGTCCATTTAATTTTTCAATATGGCTCTTTACGATATCCATGCCTACTCCGCGTCCTGAGACGTCACTTACAGAAGATGCCGTTGAGAAACCCGAGTGGAAAATAAGGTTGATGGCTTCTTTCTCCGTATACGTTCCAGCGTCCGCTTCTGCGAGAAGTCCTTTTTGGATGGCAGACTTTACAATTTTGGTTGCGTCGATGCCTGCGCCATCATCTTCTACATAAATAATAACTTGGTTATCTTCATGAGCCGCTCGAATTCGAATCGTGCCTTTCGGACTCTTTCCCTTCACGTTGCGATCCTCAGCTGGTTCAATGCCGTGGTCAAGCGCATTGCGAATAAGATGAATTAACGGGTCCGCAATTTCTTCAATTAAGGTTCTGTCCAGCTCCGTATCTTTGCCCTCAATAACCAGTTCCACATCTTTATTCAATTTGAGCGCAAGATCACGCACCATTCTCGGAAACCGATTGAACAATTGTTCCATTGGCAACATTCTTGCCTTCATGACACTTCCTTGCAGTTCACTAATGACTCGTGACAAATGATCCGATATCTGGCCTAGCTCTTCCATCGACTCGCTGAACGAAGCGTCCTGCCGGAGTAAGTTTCGCTCGACTTGACTGATCCGAGTTTGGTCAATAACTAGCTCCCCAACTAGATTCATTAAATCTTCCAACCGTTCTACACTCACTCGTATCGTCTGGTTTTTATTGCCGCTTGGTTCGTTGCTTATTTCTGGCGACAATTCAGCCGCAATAACAGGAGCAGGAACATGAGCAGGAACGATATCTGCTTCGGATGAAGATTGATTTTGCAGCATATCAACCTCAACGCCTACTACCTCTATCATGGAAGCAACATAGCTGATAATTTCATCCGTCGTTTTGTTGCCAGCGAACACATAGCTGATCTCTATAGACTCCTCATTACTTTCATCGATCATGTCGGGAGATGGGTCAGAGAATAACACTTCGCCCCAATCATTTAAGTTATTAAGTACAACATGGGCTCGAGCTCCTTTAATGACGCTATCTTTAGAAATGGTTACACGCACCCAACTTACAATAGCTCCCTTCTCCTGTGCTTCACCAATTCTCGTTTCCATATAAAGGCTTAAGCTATGCTTCGATTTTTTCCTATCCTGTACTGCATGTTTATGGGTGTTCCCCGCCGCATAAGCTTGGAGTTCTGCCAGCAATGGTAAAATATTAGATACCGTCTGATCGGCAGTTTCAATTTCTCTTTTCAGCTCTTTGAGTAGATCTAAGGATGTAAACAAGAGACTAATAAGGCCTGTTGAAACTGCCATCCGATCCTGACGCACAAGGTCTAAGAGATGCTCCATCTCATGCGTCAGTTCCTTCATGGACTCGAACCCCATTGCCGCTGAAGAACCTTTCAAGGTATGCGCAGCTCGGAAAAGGTTTTGTATAACGCGATCCGTTTTCCCCTCTTGCTCCATTTTCAATATACAATCGTCGATAAGCTCTAACTGCTCTTCCAATTCTTCTAGAAAAACTTGTTTGTAGTCTGACAAAGACATGGATGTCAACTCCTAATTAGTTGCGAAGCAAAACTTCATCGAGCTTTAAAATACCAACCAATCCATGGTCCGTTATCCCAATTCCCGCGAAGTAATTACCGCTAATGACCCCAACACGATCCGGTGGCGGTTGGATATCAGAGAGATTCGTTACTTTATTAACCCGATCCACAATAACGCCAACTGTATCCTCAGCATGGTTCACGACGACAATTCGGGTGAACTTCGTATAAGCCTCTTCCATCAAGCCAAACAAATTTCTTAAGGATATGACCGGAATAATCTTGCCGCGTAGATTGATGACTCCCTTTAAATACGGCATCGCATTTGGAATTTGTGTAATGTCTTGCACTTTAATGATTTCGTGAATAGCTTGGATTCGAATTGCATAGGTTTCATTGCCTATACCTAGTTCAACATATTGCTCCTGTTCCTTCGTCTGCATATGAGCTGCTCCTTTTTTACAAACCACATAAAGGGTACCCGTTAAGTTTGTTTTTACGTTCTAGTCCCATTTCTATTTCCCTTTCCCTTCCAGTTTCCACAAGGATGTGACAGTTTCCTACAAATTTCGACATTAACATTAATTACTAGTAACAATTGACGTTCACCCTCTAATCCAGAGTTGCCACCAGAAACGCTAATGCAGAACGGAAACGCAAAAAGAGCTACTCGCAAGTAGCTCTCTTTCCTCATAACTCGCCTAATTCTGATGATCATTTACTCAGTAATTGGCTTCAAATCACTAAACTTTAGCAATACTTCTCTACTCGTATCGAGATAGATTACTCTAATATCTAATTCCTCGTTATTAATCTCGAAAGCAAGAATCATACATTTCCGACCACGATTTTTCGTCTTTCTAGGATTATCTGGTGCCACAACGTAAGAGCCCCCAAGACTCAAACTTACCGTTTCGCTCATCGTAATCTGCTACCTCTCATGTTGTTTTTAGGATCATGCTATCCACCTAATCTTCTTACCTTTTCCTCGATTATACATTGATTAGACTCATCCCACACAACCGAAATTTCAAACGTTCCCGACTCGAAAAATAAAGGAAACCTTCGCTTAAACCAATCTTGCATCGGCATCTGCAAAGCCACATCGATATCCACCCAGGCTAATTCGCCCTCAGGCGGGTTGGTTAGCAATTCCCCAGTAAATGTCCGGGTTAAATAATTAAACACCATGTACCGATAGTTTTTCTCGGGAACTAAATATTCATCGACGCCCTTGTATATAAGGTCTTCCGGCTTAACAACGAGGCCCGTTTCCTCCCACACTTCTCGGACAGTCCCCTCCGTGAAACTCTCCGCCGAATCCACCTTGCCCCCTGGGCCCAGATATCCAGGAAACCCTTTGGACTCTGGACGATTTATCAGAAGCACCTTATTCCCATCTTGGACTAGGCACATTGTATAGATGCCACATTCAACTTTATTCATTTAGGCAGATCCTCCTACTTATCCATCATTCAAAAGGACTCTCCAACAAAATGATTCATTTGCAATAATATTCACTAGGATTTCTCTAAGCTCCAGATTCTCTGCCTGGCTGTAGTCCTTCGCTCTGCCTACTATGACGCCTTTAACTTGTGAAAAGATACCCTGCATTCCATAATTTCGCAGCATATAGCCTACTTGCACAGGTGATGGCTTCTCTTCCGAGGTTTCAAAAAATAAAATCTTATCCTGCCAGAAATCATCCTTCGGCCAGTAGATCGTCGATTTCATAAACTCTAGAACTTCGATACATCCACCTCATAAATACCCTTGCTCCATCGCGTCGCCCTGTATAAACATCCAGCCATTCTCATTCTCCCTAAAAGGCTGACACTAAGTAATGATTCCGTCTATTTCTTTATTTTCGAAACAGTGGTTAATATCTTGTGCACGCATCTGTGGGTTATTGTACAATTCACTTAGTGACATCCTGGCCGATGGCATTTCAACAACTTCCAGGCCGAATGCCTCTCTAAGCTGCTTTAAGCCCAATTCATATATATCCGGGAACAAATACGGCAGCCCATGTGAAGGAGAAATAATTGGAGCCTGACTTTAATCGCTTAGGTTTGATCATGTTAAGCCCCCTATCAACAAATGCCAAACACTTTCAAAGTCCTCATCCGTACTCCCTATTCCCCACTCCGAGGCATGCGATGGATGATGAAAACGTGAGGTAGCCAAGAAGATGCCTCTGGCCAGAACCGCAGAATCTCCCTGCTTGAACTCCCCGTTTGCCATTCCACGTTCAAGTATCAGTCTAAGCTGCTCCATCAATCGGTACACATGTGTGTTGATCATTTCCACTTCAATAATCGTAACATTCGCATACATGGCGAACATTTCTGAGTCCTCCACAGCGAATTTTCGCTTGATTTGAATCAGTGTCTTAATCCACAAAAGCAAACATTCTTCGGCACGGCCACTCGTCTCACTCGCAATAGCTTCCAGCGGGACTACGATGCTCGTATGCAACCAGCGGGATGTCAAGGCTTCCCGCAGATAAGCTTTGCTTTCATAGTGACGATACAAAGTCCCATGGCTCACTTGCAGTACCTTTGCTACGTCCACAACAGACATTTTGTCAGGCCCATGCCGCCGAAGCACTTGCTCAGCCGCATCCAGAATCTCATCCTTCGATAACGGCAACTCATTCTTCGTCATTTATACAAAACCGCCATTCACACGAATCGTCTGCCCCGTTACCCATTGCGATTCCTCACCTGCTAGGAACAATACGACTTGCGAAATATCCGCTGCTTCTCCCAAGCGTCCGAATGAATTCATGTTCGCTATCGCTTTGATTTGTTCCTCTGATTTCCCTACCGTGAACAACTCGGTATTCACCGGCCCTGGTGCAACGGCATTAATCGTAATGCCTTTGGGTCCTAATTCTTTGGCCAACTGACGTGTGAACTGCTCAACAGCACCTTTCGTACCCGCATAAGAGCTGTACCCAGGGAACATTTGCCCAATAACCGAAGTAGAGAAATTAATAATCCGACCATTCTCTTTCATATGCAGCGCCGCTTGCTGAATCGCAAAGAATGTCCCTTTCACATTGATATTAAACTGTCTATCGAAATCCTCCTCGGTAATCGAAAGAATCGGTTTCGTAATCATAATCCCCGCATTGTTGACCAAAATATCAACCTGCCCATACGCCTCCAGCGTCTTCTGGAATAAGAGCTCAACTTCCGTGACTTGGCTAATATCCGCCCCAATCGCGATCGCATTCCCGCCTAGTTGCTTAATGCCGTTAACCACTTCTTCTGCTTTACTAGGACTGCTCGCGTAATTCACGACAACACTAGCCCCGTGCAGCGCAAGTTCCTCTGCAATCTTCTGACCAATTCCTCTTGATGCACCTGTTACCACAGCTACTTTACCCGATAATTTCTGCTCCATGTACATTCCCGCCTTTCCCTAACCGTATTTCCTTTATTATAAAAAGACGAATGACAAAAATCAAATAATGTCATTTGATTTTTGTCATTCGCTCATTAACTTTATTCAATTCACTCTACGATTAACGTTTCTCCATGCTTTAACAAGCGGAGCAAGCTTGCGTCAAGACCTCTCCGCTGCCAATCCGCCAGCAACCGATCCAACGCCTCTTTGGCCGTATCATCGGCAAGACGAAATGCGCCATAATGCATGGGGATAAACTGCTTTGCCCCGACATCAAGAAACGCCTGCACTGCCTCTTCTGGGGAAACATGCTGCATCCCCATGAACCACTCCGGCTCATAGGCGCCAATTGGCATAAGCGCGAAGTTGATACCCGGAAATCTCGCTCCGATCTCCCGAAAACCTTCAAAGTAACCGCTATCCCCCGCGAAATAGATCGTACGAGGCTCGTGCTCGCCTTTCCATGCCGCGCTAGGCTTCACGATCCATCCGCCCCATAGCGAGGTATTCGTATCCGTTAACGTACGTCTTGTCCAATGCTGCGCAGGAACAAAATGAAACGCCAGTTGACCGATGGTCTGACTTCCCCACCATGGCAGTTCATAGACCGTGCTGAAGCCCAGCTTCCGCACCTTAGAACCAAGCCCTTCGGGCACAAGCACGTATGGCGTGCCTCGCAGCTTTTTCAACGAGCCTACATGCAAGTGATCGTAATGGGCATGAGACAGCAAAATAACATCGACAGGTGGGATCTCTTCTATCGTTAAACCTGGCGCCTCAAGCCTTGGGCTAAAGCCCATCCGCGTGGCCCAGACCGGATCTGTAACAATCGTCATACCACCTATTTGCAGCAAAAAAGTGGAATGCCCGATCCATGTGATCGTCACATCATGCTGATTATTTCGAAGCAGCTCCTGCTGCTTGTGTTCTGCTTGCCCAATGCGGTAGGATACGTCTTTCACTTTACCCTTCCGCTCCTTCTGCCAGCGACGTACTTCTTTCCATGTTTTCGTCTTCGCATTCGGATCTAAGTTGCTGTATCGCTGCCGCGCCATACGTTCATCCCCATTCATCTTCACACGTTTCAAATTCTATCTCTTAGTATAGCAAATGGAATCGCGGTATTAAAATGCAAAAAACCACCCGAAGGTGGTTCTTTCTTTTTAAGCGGGCGGCGGGAATCGAACCCGCGCGATCAGCTTGGAAGGCTGAAGTTCTACCATTAAACTACGCCCGCGTAGTTAGTTTAAGCAAAGATGGCGCGCCCTGAGAGATTCGAACTCCCGACCTTTTGATTCGTAGTCAAATACTCTATCCAGCTGAGCTAAGGGCGCATCTATATGGTTAATAATGCCGAAGACCAGACTTGAACTGGTACGGTAGTCACCTACCGCAGGATTTTAAGTCCTGTGCGTCTGCCGATTCCGCCACTCCGGCTTATATGAAAGGCGCTACCCAGATTCGAACTGGGGGTAAAGCTTTTGCAGAGCTCTGCCTTACCACTTGGCTATAGCGCCGAAATCTTCATTTGTACCATCTTAAATGGTGGAGGCTGACGGGATCGAACCGCCGACCCTCTGCTTGTAAGGCAGATGCTCTCCCAGCTGAGCTAAGCCTCCATGGGATATACTTTTACTAAAAGTGGTGACCCGTAGGGGACTCGAACCCCTGTTACCTCCGTGAAAGGGAGGTGTCTTAACCACTTGACCAACGGGCCTAGAAATGGCTCCCCGAACAGGACTCGAACCTGTGACAACTCGATTAACAGTCGAGTGCTCTACCAACTGAGCTATCAGGGAATAATGGTGGAGCCAAGCGGGATCGAACCGCTGACCTCCTGCTTGCAAGGCAGGCGCTCTCCCAGCTGAGCTATGGCCCCAGACAAAAAAACACCCAATGCAGAGAGGCTTTTAGCTCCACTAAAAGATCCCTAAATTAGGTAACTGCTTGGCAACGTTCTACTCTCCCAGAACCCTGCGGTTCAAGTACCATCGACGCTGGAAGGCTTAACGGTCGTGTTCGAGATGGGAACGCGTGGATCCCTTCCGCCATCAT
>NZ_JCAUAM010000038.1:0-23491 GCF_059691955.1 Paenibacillus sp. J22FR83 | reverse complement strand
GGAAATTACCGTAATATCCAAGGTGAAGAACGTCGGAAAGCCGTGTGAGGGAAAACCTCACGCACGGTTTGATGAGGAGAGGCTGGTAAACCCAGCCTTTCACTCTACAATGTGCTCGATTTTTGCGCAATTTTGCTTTTAGATGGAAAAAGTACATTTAATTTGCATGGAAACTGATTGGTTGTGTAAATTAAAGGAAATTAACTACAGGAAATCCATTTATTCTATAAAATTCAAGAAATCCGTTACAAATAGATGGAGAAAATCCAGTTAGTTTGCAGGAAGCAGTCTAATTTCAGTTGTAGCTGAAGGAACTTATAAATTTAAAAACCGTAGGGGAGAATGACACAGATGTTAGTCATATTACCTCGAATGGAGGTTAATGAGGGTTTCACGAAGGTTAATATGTCTTCTAGTCATCATCGTGCTTGTTTGCAACCTTCATATAGCTCAAACGTTTGCAGCACTGGATGATGCCGAAGTCTTTGATATTGAAAAAGGTGAAATAACGAAAGAAATTTCGAACACGATCGACTTACAAATTCAAGCCAAGGAATGGATGTCATCCATAACTGGAACCGTCACGGAAATCGTAATTTTTATTAGTACGTCCAATATTTACTTTCCAACCATGCTCATTTTCATTTGAAATCGTTTCTTCAAGAAAATAAGCTATATGATTCGAACTTAAACCTTGACATCGAACAATAAGTTATAAATACGCGAATCGGTTTATAAATATTTAAGATTTGCTTAATAAGGAGTTAACTTCCATTGATTATCTTAGTCGTAAGAAGATAGCAGAGGAGATTCTAACACATTGAAAACCTTTTCTATGACGAAGAAGAAATGGTTGTTGAGCTTACATATTTTATTTGCCGCGATTATGTTAGGCACTTGTGTGACGTTTCTTATATTGAGTATTACAGTTGCGAGCAGCAGTGATTCGGGGTTAATCCTCTCTTGTTACAAGGCGATGCATGTGTTAGCTGGAACCTCCTTACGAGCATCAGTGATCGGGACGATTGTGACAGGCGTACTATTATCGCTGGGGACACACTGGGGTTTGGTGAAATACAATTGGATTATCGCCAAAGAGGTGCTTACCGTAGTCGCGGTCATTATTGGACCTTTCGGCATGTACATTTGGACATTAAAGGCTATTTCATTTATGACGGATGTAGGGGCAGAGAGTGCGAATCAAGGTGCATACGTTTCCAACATGCTATGGTTGTTTATTGGAATTGGCTTGCAATTACTATCTTTAATCGCGATGTACCTCTTGTCGGTGTTTAAACCTTGGGGGAAAAGAAAAAGCAGAGGATAGGAAAGGTAGAACCCTTCTCATATTCTCTGCTTGATGATGGAACTAAACCCGATTAATCCGTAATATTTCTAGTATAATATTCAATAATGTCCTTGCGTCGAATGATACCTAGGAAAACGCGATCTTGATCTACAACGGGAACAAAGTTCTGGTCAGCAGCTAGTGCTAACATATCTTCCATATGTGCATCGATGGCAACGCACTCGTTGTAAATTCGTTTTCGAATGTTGGTTACAGAGACTTCATCCATGTTAACGAAGGACAGGCCGGGCGTGCACTTCAGTTTCCATAATAAATCTCCTTCGGATAAAGTGCCTACATATTTCCCTTCCTCATCGATAATTGGAATCGCTGTATAATGACAGGCTTCCAGACGTTCTATGGCTTCTTTCATGGTAGCAGATGTCGTCAGGTAAGAGACTTTATCTTTAGGTAGTAAAAACGATTTAATTTCCACTTTGTTTCGCTCCTTTTCATCCCAAATTACTTTCACTATTTAATTAAACCATAAATCCAACCCAAAAAGTGCACAATTGACCCGTGTAATAAATGGAAACATGAAACGTTTGATTTTTTGTAACATTAAATTTGGTGAAAAATGTAAATAAATTCCGAATGGGGAGGAGATCTAATTGTGAAAGCCGTTATCTATACGAAATATGGGAGTCCAAATGAACTTACGTATACAGAAGTAGAAAAACCTCAACCTAAAGATCATGAAGTATTGATAAAAGTTCACGCAGCATCCCTTAATTCATGGGATTGGGATTTATTGCGAGGCACTCCGTTCTTAGTGCGCATTTGCGCCTTCCGCAAGCCAAGATTCGCGATTCTCGGAGCAGATATATCAGGGCGAGTTGAAGCGGTAGGGAAAGCAGTCAAGAAGTTTGTTCCAGGTGATGACGTATTCGGTGATATTTCAGGGAGCAGTTGGGGCGGATTTGCAGAGTATGTGTGTGCATCCGAGGAGGCCTTAACGCTGAAACCAGCTCATATCTCCTATGAGGATGCCGCGGCTATTCCCCAAGCAGCAGTTCTTGCCTTGCAAGGTCTCCGTACAAGAGGACTTATACAAGTGGGCAATAAAGTATTAATCAACGGCGCAGGCGGCGGTGTGGGAACTTTTGCGATTCAATTAGCCAAGTTAGTTGGCGCAGAAGTGACTGCAGTGGACCGTGCATCGAAGTTGCCGAAACTGCAATCCCTAGGTGCGGACTATGTTATGGATTATACGAAGAGTGATTACACCGCTAATGGGCAAAAGTATGACTTCATTCTTGATGTCGTAGGGAATCGCTCGATATTCGACTACAAACGTGCTTTAAGTCCGAATGGTCATTATGTCATGGTGGGAGGGACTATGCCCCGAATTTTTCAAGTCATGCTTCTAGGCTCATTGATCTCCTTGTTCAGTAAGAAGAAGTTGGGGCTCTTAATGCACAAACCTAATCATGCAGATCAAGAGGAATTGATGACACTATGGGAAGCTAACAAACTAGTACCTGTCATTGATCGCCAGTATCCATTAAATCAAGTTGCTGAAGCATTACATTATTTCGGAGAAGGGCAGCATATTGGGAAAGTTATGATTCGTGTTCAATGATTCCGGAATGTCATAGGTACGTATAAAGGCTGATCTTAGTAGTTGCCCTACTTGAGATCAGCCTCATTCTGTTGTTACGTGCGGCGCATATAAGCAATAACGGTAATAGGTGCAAATATAGCTACAATGACGATCGCCCCAAAGAGCGAAATCGTAAGATCCCATCCTACCGTACCTTGATTAGCAAGTTCACGAACGGCGGAAACAAGGTGTGAGATGGGGTTGATTTTCACAAACCATTGCAGCCAGTTAGGCATCGTGTCAACCGGAACGAATGCATTAGATAGGAACGTTAGTGGAAACAGGACAAGCATTGAAATCCCCTGAACACTGGAAGCAGTGCGTGCAATGACCCCGAAGAAAGCGAATATCCAACTGATAGCCCATGAGCAGAAAATGACTAGCAGAGCAGCAATAGCCACATTTGCCAAACCGCCTTCAGGTCGGTAACCCATGATGAATCCCATGGAGAAGGTAAGTACGGTTGCGATGGTATAGCGGATTGTATCGGCCAACAAGGCGCCTGCAAGCGGTGCAATACGTGCAATAGGTAGTGATTTGAACCGGTCAAAGACGCCTTTATCCATATCCTCTCGGAGCTGGACGCCGGTCACGATGGAAGTTGTGATTACGGTTTGAACAAGAATACCTGGAATAATGACAGGCAAATAACTCACGACATCACCTGAGATGGCACCGCCGAAAATGTAAGTAAACATCAGCGTAAAGATGATGGGTTGAAGCGTCACATCGAATAATTGCTCAGGTGTGCGACGAATTTTCAGTAGTCCACGAAAGGCCATTGTCAGTGAATTGCGAATGGATTGACGCAAGCTTGTGTGATTTTTCAAATGACGTTCGGAAACGGGTTTAATGGATGTACTCATACTCGTGCCTCCTGTTTGGTTCTTGTTCCAGTTGAGGTGTCAGCATCGTGCTCTTGAACGCCATGACCTGTAATGGTTAAGAATACTTCATCTAAGGTTGGCTTCTGTACACTCATCTCAGCCAAGTGAATACCTGATTCGCGGAGGGAGATCAGCAGGTCCGTTACACGATCAGCATTCGCCATCGGGGCAGATATTTTGCCAGCGACAACGGTAGCACTCACCTTGAGTACTTGCTCAACAGTTCTGCGAGCTTGATCAATATCTGATGGATTTTGGACGCTAAGCTGCAAAGAAGAGGTGCCCACAGATGCTTTAAGTTCATCCACTGTTCCTTCGGCAACGACGCGCCCACGGTCGATGACTGCGATTCGGTCAGCAAGTTGGTCCGCTTCTTCCAGATATTGCGTTGTGAGCAATATCGTTGATCCTGTATCAACTAGTCGTCGAATCGTATCCCACATTTGAGAACGCGTACGAGGGTCTAACCCTGTCGTCGGTTCGTCTAAGAAGATTAGAGGCGGCTGCGCAATAAGACTCGCGGCGAGATCCAGTCGGCGTCTCATACCACCTGAGAAATTCTTCAACGGTCGCTTAGCTGCCTCTGTTAATCCGAATTCTTCAAGTAATTCGTCTGACTTTTGATGAGCTTCTTTGCGGCTTAACCCAAGGAGACGGGAGAAAATCATTAAGTTCTCTGTTGCGCTTAAGGATTCATCAACGGAGGCGTATTGCCCGGTTACCCCGATGAGTTGCCGGACAATTTGCGACTCTTTCACAACGTCGTAGCCAAAGATTTTGGCAGACCCTGCATCAGGTCGAAGGAGCGTAGCCAACATATTGATGGTCGTTGTTTTCCCAGCCCCGTTCGGGCCAAGAACACCGTAAATGGTTCCTGCTTTCACTTTCAAGTTCACGCCATCTACCGCGCGATTTTCTCCGAAAGTTTTGACAAGTCCTTGCGCTTCAACTGCCCAGTTGCCTTCTTGCGCTAATCCCTTTCTTTGCAAAGAATCCAAAGTAATTCCTCCTAAATAACATTTGATGACGTGATTGTATCGTACGTATTTAAACTGAATGTAAACAACAGTATATAAGAATCTATAGGTGAAAAGGGCAGGGGAAATTAGCTATAGTTATCCTTTCCTTCGAATTGGCAAATCCTAATATGCTATGATGAACTCATGCATGACGCAGGGTACAGGAGGATTTCAACATGTCATTAATCAATGTTTCAAACTTAACGTTTGCCTACGATGGCAGCTACGATAACATTTTTGAAGACGTCAATTTCCAAATCGATACGGATTGGAAATTAGGTTTTACAGGAAGAAATGGAAGAGGGAAGACTACGTTTCTTGGTTTATTACTTGGTAAATATGAATACAGCGGACATATTTCTGCGAATGTCAGCTTTGAATATTTCCCTTTCCAAGTTAACAACAAGCAAGATCAGACACTTGATATCATCAATTCTATTTTGCCTGAGTATCAACATTGGGAACTTATGAGAGAGCTCTCCCTCCTAAAGGTGTCGGAGGACGTTCTGTATCGACCATTCGAGTCATTGTCAAATGGTGAGCAAACGAAAGTGTTGTTGGCTGCTTTATTTCTAAAGGAGAACAGCTTCTTGTTAATTGATGAACCCACCAATCATCTTGACATGGAAGCTAGAAAGCTGGTTAGTGATTATCTCAACACGAAGAATGGTTTCATTCTAGTGTCTCACGACAGAGCTTTTCTAGATAATTGCGTAGACCATATCCTATCCATCAATCTGACGAATATTGAAATTCAAAAGGGTAATTTCTCCGATTGGTGGGAAAATAAACAGAGGCAAGATCATTATGAGCTCGCGGAAAATGAGAAGTTGAGGAAGGATATCAAACGCTTATCCGATGCGGCTAAACGAACGAGTAATTGGTCCCATGAAGTTGAGAAGACGAAGAATGGAACTAGAAATTCGGGTTCTAAGGTAGATAAGGGGTATATAGGTCACAAGGCTGCGAAAATGATGAAACGCTCCAAATCCATTGAGCAAAGACAAGAATCGGCTATCGATGAAAGGTCTAAGCTTCTCAAAAACATTGAAAGTGCTGAAGACCTCAAGATTACACAACTGGCTTACCACAAGAGCCAACTTGCTGCTCTGGAACACGTCTCAATCCATTATGGTGAGAAAATAGTCTGCCGAGATGTTAGTTTTACAATTGAACAAGGTGAGCGGATCGCTTTAACTGGTAAAAATGGCTCAGGTAAATCCAGTGTGATTAAGTTGCTCTGTGGAGAGCACATTGACTATACAGGGACTTACCGAAAAGGGAGCCAACTTCAAATATCTTACGTCTCCCAGGATACCTCGCACTTGCATGGAAATTTAACAGACTACGCGAAAAAGAATGGCATTGATGAGAGTCTGTTTAAAGCGATATTACGAAAGTTGGACTTTGCTCGGGTACAGTTTGAAAAGGATATTTCTTCATTCAGCGGCGGGCAGAAGAAGAAAGTGCTGATTGCGAAAAGTCTGAGCGAGAAAGTCCATCTGCACATTTGGGATGAGCCGCTTAATTTTATTGATGTCATTTCGCGTATGCAGATCGAAGAGTTATTGCTGGAGTATGCTCCAACACTTCTATTTGTAGAGCATGATAAGGAATTTTGCGATAATGTGGCTACGAAGATTATCAAACTTTGAGGCGATGAAGGGTTAAGGAGGCTAAGCTGCTTTGATGCAGCTTAGCTTATTTGCTTGTATTCTTAGTCCGAAATCTCCCGGTTTTCGTGAAACTTTACTTCCCGTATGAAACCCTTAGAATAGAAGTATACTTGGACATTTCTAAGGGAGTTGAAGTAACGTGTATTTGAGAAGACTTGAAGTTCAGAAGAATGAACATTTCGATCCTGATAAGTATCCATTTTCGATACCAGCCATCCAATCGTTAACTTCGATTTCATTTGAGAAGAATGTGACATTTTTCGTTGGAGAGAATGGTTCAGGCAAATCAACGATACTTGAAGCCATCGCATACCAATGCGGATTTCATACGGCGAGTGGTGGGAGAAACAATGTGTATGACGTCGACGCTTCTCACTCCACGTTGGGGGAACACTTGCGGTTGTCTTGGATGCCGAAGATTACGAATGGATTCTTTCTTAGAGCAGAAACCTTTTATAACTTTGCGAGCTATTTGGATACGATGCCCGAAAGTTTACCCTATTACGGTGGCCGCTCCTTACACGAACAATCGCATGGTGAAGCTTTTCTCTCCTTGTTCAAGCATCGCTTTGGGAAAAAGGCGATTTATCTATTAGATGAACCAGAAGCAGCTTTATCGCCTGCAAGACAATTGGCCTTATTGCGAGTTATCAAAGACTTGGAGAAGGATGCTCAGTTCATTATTGCTACGCATTCGCCCATATTGCTTGGTTATCCAGATGCGCACATTCTTAATTTCGATGAGCAACCGATCAGTGACATTCAATATGAGGAAACCCTTCACTATATGATCACCAAACGATTTCTTGACCATAGACAAATGATTCTGGATGAGCTGTTCAAAGATTAACTTTGAGCAGTTCATTTTTGGTTCAACTACTTTAATACGGTCAGTGGTTCGAAATTAGGATAGACATACGGCGAATTTGGGGCTTCGATTTTCTCAATTTTAGCAGCTTTTATTTTGAAAATGTCGTTGCCATTATAATGACCATGCTGAATGGTTCCCGTAACTTTCACCCACATATCTTGCGGATAATTAAGCGCTGTTGGGAATTCCACTAAGACCCCGTAAGGTGAAGCATCCGCAGAGCAGCAACTTACCGCGAAACGGCCAACTACGATTTGATCTGCCCTCATTTTATCCTCTTCACGATACACAAATCCTGTTAATTCGATTTCCTTACCTATAAAGTTATCTTGGAAAAGATCAATCGTCGACAAGATCTCCATGTAGATCTCGGGTTGTACAAGAATTCGTTCCTTTTGATAAAGGATGATACCCATTTTGGCAAAGTCTTCGTTCCACTCGTCTGGCGACTGAAAGAGTTGTTCGATTTCAGACTGGGATTGAACCGTAGGAGCAGCTTCTTCCTGACTTGCCCGCATGGTTTGAGAGCTAGTGGCTGGTTTAGGGAAACTAGGCAAATTATATGATTCTGCACGGGGAGTCGTCATATTCGTTGGGGCTGGGGAAAGATTCATCCCTTTGGCCGCGACCATGGTGCTATTTAGAGCGGTGTCTGGTAAAAGAAAGCCGATCATCAATGGCAGAACGAGCAGCCCATAGGCCAATATTGTTCGGAGAGTTAATCGCGGAGCTGGTTGATGACAATCACAGTCTACTGGCTTCCCCCAATAGGCACGCAGTGCCAGGAATCCTTGAAAACAAGCGATAATGTACAATACGACCGAAGCGATCTGGACGTAAATCATCATACGCGGTGCGATATATAACTGAAGTGAATCTGATTTCGATAGAACAACAATATAGCTGGAGAACCCCAGTAAAATGAGTGTGCGAATAAAATGATGATAGCTGGTTTTACGCGTGTGATTCAAACGAATCCCTCCTAGAAATCTTTAGATAATGTATTCCCAAAGTAGTGAGCATAAGAGCACTGTAACTGAGATTAAACATGCGAGAAGTAAGACGAATCTGATTTTAAACACCGATAGCAACATGAGTGTGCTTTTGAAATCCAACATAGGTCCAAAGACAAGGAATGTTAGTAACGAACCGGATGTAAATGAGGTTTGGAAAGAGGAAGCTACGAAAGCGTCTGAAGTGGAACAGATGGAAAGAATATATGCCAAACCCATCATGAAAAGGTGAGAAGAGAGGGGGCCTTGCCCAATGGCAACTAGGCTCTCGCGTTGCATGAATACTTGAATGAGTGCGGTAAGTAATGCGCCAAAGACTAAAAATTTACCCATTTCAAAAAACTCGCTTGAACTATGTACGAAAAATGTCGTTACTTTGCTGGAATTAGTGTGGTGGTGATGTTTGTGATCATGATGGTGATGTTCATGGTCATGCACTTGGTGAAGGTGGTGGTCATGGACTTTATGTACAGGATTCTCAGGGGTAGAATTGGGACTAAATCTTAAAGGACTTATCTTTACTATGCGATACAAAATTAGCCCAATTATGATGACCACAAGGAAGGCAAGTCCCATTCTGGAGTAAGCGATGGAAGGCTGATTGCGAAAAGCCATCAGCGTAGCCGCGAATACAATAGGATTGAGAATGGGGCCGGCGATAATAAAGACAATGGCGATGTAAACGGGCATACCTTTGAGGATGAGTCTTCGAACGATAGGAATCATGCCACACTCACACATGGGGAAAAGAATGCCTAATAAGCAAGCGAATAGAATACCGAGAACAGGGTTTCGAGGTGTGAAGCGACGAATGATGGACTCGGGTACGAAGGTTTGCAGCAAGGATGAGAGCAGGACGCCAAGTAAAATGAACGGTAAAGCTTCAAGGATAAGGCTAATGAAAATGGTTTTGAAAGATTGTAAATGGTCAATTGTAAATATGCGATTGAAGAAAGTAGAGACATCAAATCGGCTTTGCATGACGGAGACTCCTTTACTTACACATCTTCTTTTAAAAGTAATGATTACGATTAAAATCATAAGCGAAAATGGTTCTTCTGGCAAGTACGTTATTGACAACGAATTAAAAGCGAGATATATTACTTGGGGTAATACGTAAATTTTACTATTAAAACGGTGTGATTTGAACGAAGATAAAGCGAGTTCCTAACAATTGAACTAACTACCATTCATTCTATGATGTATTCGTAAAATTTACGCATAAATAGAGAAGGAGTTGAAAGAAATGTTAATTGCTTCGATGCAGCAAGTAGAGTTCGGGTATGCGGATAGTCCATGTATTCAAGACGCACAAATGGATATTCATTCAGGTGAATTCGTTGCAGTTATTGGACCTAATGGCGCGGCAAAATCAACCTTACTTAAACTGATATTAGGATTGATTGAGCCTTGGAAAGGTCAAATTTTCCTATCACAGACGAATTCTTCAGGGGAGAAAATGCGAGTTGGTTATGTTTCTCAGCAACTCGCGGGATTCAATAGCGGTTTTCCGAGTACCATTTGGGAATTTGTACGTTCAGGTAGATTTCCGAAGGTTTCACTGTTTAGCAAACTCCGCAAAGTGGATGATGAGGCCACGGAAACAGCTCTTAGGCAAATGGGGATGTGGGAAATGCGCAAGCGAAGAATTGGTGAGCTATCAGGTGGCCAGAAGCAACGGGTCTGCATTGCTCGAGCACTAGCGCAGGAGCCAGATCTTCTTGTGCTGGATGAGCCAACAACAGGCATGGATGATGCAAGCCGAATGGGATTCTATCAACTGATGGATGGTCAAGTGAAAACGCTGGGAAGAACGGTGGTTATGGTCACGCATCATCTGGAAGAAGTCTCTCCGTACATAGATAGAGTCATTGCCCTAGAAAGAAAGGAGGAAGGAGGATGGAGATGCTGCACTACGACTTCATGCAACGGGCATTTTGTGCCGGTGGGCTAATTGCCATCATCGCTTCGTTACTAGGAGTGTACCTGATGCTTCGCCGACAAGCGTTAATGGCTGACATGCTCTCACACGTATCTTTAGCTGGTGTGGCTGGGGGCGCTTTTCTCCATATTCATCCGACCTTAGGCGGCTTTGTTGTAGCCACGCTTGGTGCAGTCCTAGTGGAATATGTTAGGCGGTCGTACAAATCATTTAGTGAGATTTCGGTCGCAATCATCATGATTGGGGGCCTTTCATCAGCTGTAATTATCATGAGTTTGAGTCCCAGTATGAACAAGGGGTTATCTGCGTATTTGTTCGGGTCCGTTGTGGCTGTGAATGAAACAGAACTTGTGCTCATGCTAATAGTTGCAGTAATGGGAGGCTTATTTTTCTTTCTATTTCGTCGCCAACTGTATCAAATCACATTCGATGAAGATACCGCAAGGACGAATGGCATCCCAGTGAAGTGGATTTCACTAGGGTTTAGTGTCTTAACTGGAATGATCGTTTCGGCAGCTATGCCAATCGTTGGGGTACTTCTCGTTTCTTCTCTCATTGTCCTTCCGGCAGCATTAGCTATACGCATTGCGCGTAGTTTTACTGCTGCACTTCTGATTGCGATGGGAGTCGGGGTAGTGGGAGTATTTTCTGGCTTAACCGCTTCTTATTCTTTCAGTACACCACCAGGAGGTACGATTGCGATCCTGCTTCTGTTCTTGCTTATCCTAGGCTTAGCTATTCAGAGAGCTGTAGTAAGATTTCGTAAGACCACGAATACCCATCTCGTAGAAGAGAAGGTTTCCGCACCTTATTTTCAAACTAATTAGGAGGAATTGTATCAATGAACAAGTTAAAGGTTACCAAATCACTAATGATTGCAGGCTTATCAAGCATCCTGTTGGCAGGATGTGCATCCAGCACCGTTTCCAGCGATGGCAAAATCGATGTCGTCACAAGTTTTTATCCGATGTATGAATTCACGAAGCAAGTTGCTGGCGAGCATGCGAATGTGATTGCGTTAATTCCTGCAGGATCAGAACCGCATGATTGGGAACCAAGTGCCAAGGATATGAAAAAAGTGAAGGAAGCGGATGTGTTTGTATACAACGGTATCGTTGAGGGTTGGGCAGAACAAGCGCTGCAAAGCGCTGCAAATGCGAAGCGTGTTGTCGTTGAAGCGAGTAAGGGAATTGATCTAATCGAAGGGATGCATGATGAGGGGGAAGAAGAGGAAGAAGATGCACATGGCCATAGTCATGAATTGGATCCTCACGTTTGGTTATCGCCGATGTTAGCCCAGCATGAAGTAGAAGCGATTGCACAAGGATTGATAGCAGTCGATCCCGCACATAAAGAGGATTATCGGAATAACGCGGATACCTATATCGCTAAACTTAAAGCACTGGATGTAAAGTTCCGTGATACGCTTGCAACTGTGAAACATAAAGAATTCGTAACCCAACATGCGGCATTTGGTTATTTGGCCAAAGAATATGGTTTAACGCAAGTCCCAATCGCTGGTCTTTCCCCAGAAGAAGAGCCTGCACCGGACAAGATGGCGGATATCATTCAGTTTGCGAAAGAGAAGCAAGTGAAAACGATCTTTTTTGAAACGTTAGTTGATCCTAAGGTTGCCACAACCATTGCCAAGGAAATCAATGCTCATACAGATGTTCTTAATCCTCTTGAAGGTTTAACCGCTGAGGATAAGAAGAATAACTTGGATTATATCAGCGTCATGACGAACAATCTTCAAGCATTGAAGAAAGCGTTAGATGAATAGCGGGATGAGCAGAGTTGGTGTTGCAAACGAAGTTTGCTTTTATTTTTCTGATATATACGTAAAAATTACGATTAAATGAAAGGGGACATCGTCCATGCAGACAATTCCTGTGACAGTCCTGAGCGGTTATTTAGGAGCCGGTAAAACAACTATATTAAATCATATTCTCCATAATCAAAATGGTTTGAAAGTCGCCGTCATTGTAAATGACTTAAGCGATGTTAACATCGATGCGGATCTCATTCGACAAGGCAATGGACTCTCTCGTACGGAAGAAAGCTTAATTGAAATGTCAAACGGATGCATCTGCTGTACATTGCGCGATGATTTGTTGAAGGAAGTTGAACGACTCGCTAAGGAGAATAAATATGATTACATTCTGATCGAATCTACAGGTGTTGGTGAACCGTTGCCTGTTGCACAAACTTTTACCTATCTAGACGAAGATCAGGGTATTGATCTATCTCAGTTATGTCGATTGGACTGCATGGTGACCGTTGTCGATGCGTACCGATTCTGGACGGATTATTTCTCGGGCGAAACGCTGCTCGAGCGCAGTCAAGCCGTTGGAGATCAAGACACGCGAGAAGTTGTTGATCTGCTGATTGATCAGATTGAATTCTGCGATGTTCTTATTCTGAACAAATGTGATAGATTGGAGGCCGAGGAGTTGAATGAACTTGAAGGTGTGCTCCGGCTACTTCAGCCTAGGGCAAAGTTTATTCGAGCTGTGCACGGTCAAGTAGAACCTGCTGCAATATTGAATACGCAGTTGTTCAATTTCGAAGAAGCCAGTGCTTCACCCCTCTGGCAGCGAGAATTAGAGAATGAATCGCACAATCCGGAGACGGAAGAATACGGCATTTCTTCGTTCGTTTATGAAAGAGCTCGCCCTTTCGAGCCGTCGCGACTGATGTCTTGGATGTCAGATTGGCCAGCAGAGATCGTCAGGTCCAAAGGGACCATGTGGTTGGCTACGCGAAATACATATGCCCAAAATCTTAGTCAAGCTGGACCTTCTATCCGATTCGGCCCTTCGGGCTATTGGATATCAGCGTTACCTGAAGAGGAAAGAATAGCTATTTTAGAAGAAGAGGGAGAAACACGCTCACATTGGGATGACACCTATGGCGATCGGATTAATCAGATTGTTTTCATCGGAATTGAGATGGATCGCGATGCCATCGTATCTTCCCTGGATGCGTGCTTGTTGACAGATGCTGAGATGATCGCAGATTGGCAGGGGTTCCACGACGAGCTGCCTAATATCATCACGGAACTAGAGGAAGTTTGAATTCAAAAAGGGCCTTAACAGCCCCCGCTGCAGCGCGCGAACGGAAATAGCGCCCGAAAAGGGCGCTATCTCCTAAGTTCGCAGCGAAAGCTGCGGTGTCGCCGGACGTAAGGCCCGAAAAGGGCCTTAACAGCCCCCGCTGCAGCGCGCGAATGGAAATAGCGCCCCAAAAGGGCGCTATATCCTAAGTTCGCAGCGAAAGCTGCTGCTTCGCCGGACGTAAGGCCCGAAAAGGGCCTTAACAGCCCCCGCGGCAGCGCGCGAACGGAAATAGCGCCCCAAAAGGGCGCTATCTCCTCAAGTTCGCAGCGAAAGCAGCTGCTTCGCCGGACGTAAGGCCCGAAAAGGGCCTTACGGGCCCCCGCTGCAGCGCGCGAACGGAAATAGCGCCCCAAAAGGGCGCTATTTCCTAAGTTCGCAGCCCAAAGCTGCTGCTTCGTCGGACTTAAGGCCCGAAAAGGGCCTTACGGGCCCCCGCGGCAGCGCGCGAACGGAGATAGCGCCCCAAAAAGGCGCTATCTCCTAAGTTCGCAGCGAAAGCAGCTGCTTCGCCGGACGTAAGGCCCGAAAAGAGCCTTACGGGCCGCCGTTGCAGCACGCGAACGGAAATAGCGCCCCAAAAGGGCGCTATTTCCTAAGTTCGCAGCGAAAGCTGCTGCTTCGCCGGACGTAAGGCCCAAAAAGGGCCTTACGGGCCCCCGCGGCAGCGCGGGAACGGAAATAGCCCCCCAAAAGGGCGCTATCTCTTCGAGTTCGCATCCCTAGCTGAGGCTTCGTTAGAACACTCTTCTTGCCGTAACGAAGCGCTTCTTCCATTTTTCATCGAATGCTGTGAAGTGAACGCCAAGTTCTTTGGAGTACGTTTGAAGGATTCGACCATTTCCTGCATAGATGCCTACATGTCCAATATCGAGTCCGCGTGCTGTGAAGAAGAGGAGATCGCCTTTGCGAAGGTCGTCAAGCTGGACTTCTTTCCCTTGCAGCGCTTGATCATAGGAGACACGAGGCAAATTCTTGGATAACACGTGACTAAAAACGTATTGAACAAACGACGAGCAATCGAAGGTATTCGTTTGACCTGAAGCAGCCCCGAATTCGTAAGGAGTTCCGAGGAATTTGGACCCGAACGTAATTAACGCATCCGCCTGTTTCATAGCGATCGAAGTATTCGTGTAATCCGAGTACATCGCGGCAGAGGAGATGAAACCGATTGTGCCGTCTTGTGCTTGAACTTCTAACCATTCAGGATTGATTTCACGAATAACGTGGACTTTTTCGGTTTTCGAAAGCATACGAACAATGTGCGCATCGTTATCTTTATCAGGGGTGTCGCGTAAATTGACGCCATACAGAATCGTAGTTTCATTATCATGAACAGATGAGATTGTAATCGAGCGGGAGTAGTCATGCCATTTTACAAGATTACCTAGTGCCTCACTCATAAAACGTAATGGCATCATGGTAGAACCATCTATAATTTTGCCTGGTAGGGGCAGCTCCAGCCTTTCTTTGTTCTTATAGGCAAATGAATCTCCGATTCCATAGGTTACCGTGATATCGTCTTTCACAGCTGTTACCGTGCGTGTTTTCTCATTCCATGAGATTGTAGCCCCTTCTGCTTCAAAGAGGGCGCGCATCGGCACGAGACTATAACCGTCTTCAATGACGGGAGGCGTTTCAAAGGACAACGGGGTCCCGTCCAAGTATACTGTTGGTGCCGCATTTTCTTCCGCATGAACAGGGGTTACTTGGAAAAGCATCATACTCAATAGCGCGAGTTGAGCGCCTTTGTACATATATGTAGTCATTCTCATGATGATCATCCTCATACTTTCAGTTATTGTCTATATATTTCGTCCGGCAAGATTACCTTGAGTCCGTATGGGAGAGTGGTAAAGTTTGGGAGGGGTAGGAAATAAAGAAGGCTGCCCTTCAGTAGACGAATCTACTTGTGGGGCAGCCTCTTTGACGGTGCGATAATTGATGGAGCTCTTGCCTTGAACCTTACTTCGCTCGGTACCTACCTCATCACATCATTGCAGTACTTCTACTACAGGAAGTGGTATGCGGCACATCTCCTCGCTCCCATATGGATTCAATAACAAATTCCCTTGTGTAAATTGTCTGCGACACAACACCTCACCACTGCGTCACCGTCATGAAATAGTATGTCCGCTCCCTTCAAGCCCTATACACAGATTGATTAAAAGTAATCTTCATGAATACATATAGTAGCAACAAGGAAAAGGGGGTGATACCCTTGCGCCAAGGCTATGGAATGTTCCAACAGCAAGCTGCCAAAATGCGAATAACGCCTCAGTTACGTAAAGCGATTACGATCC
The DNA here is from genome assembly GCF_059691955.1 of Paenibacillus sp. J22FR83. Taxonomy (NCBI): domain Bacteria; kingdom Bacillati; phylum Bacillota; class Bacilli; order Caryophanales; family Paenibacillaceae; genus Paenibacillus; species Paenibacillus sp. J22FR83. The sequence continues at coordinate 7,713 of NZ_JCAUAM010000038.1, read as the reverse complement.
TTAAGCTCTCAACCCCGGAGTTGATGGAGGTGATTCAAGAAGAGGTAACAGATAATCTAGTGTTGGAAATAGCCGGGAATAAAGGAGGCGCGAACGAACTTAGACCAACCTTTGTTCATGGAAATAGAAATGCGGACTCTACCTATGATCCTTTACTTCACCTAGCGTCGAACGAGGTATCCCTGGAGAGGCATTTAAAGGAGCAGTTAGGTTTTATCAAACATATATCGCCATCCATGCGCCAGACGGTCATATTTATGATTGGAAACCTAGACCGTAATGGTTATTTGCGATCATCTTTGCCTGAAATTGCTGAAGTGTGTGGCATCGAGATTGCTCAAGTGGAGCGTGCGTTAAGAATTTTGCAGAGTATGGATCCCCGCGGTGTCGGGGCAAGAGACTTGAAGGAATGTTTACTTTTGCAAACTCAATCGGTCGTGGATTGTTCTCCATTAGTCACCGTACTAATTAAGAATCATTTGAAGGATATTGCCGGTTACCGCATTCATAAATTAACGACGTCACTGCAAGCCTCTACACAAGAGATTCAGGCTGCAATTGATGTCATCAAGAGACTAAACCCTAGACCTGGCGCGGCCTTTCATATTGAAACGGTTCCTTATATTATTCCCGAAGTCATAATTGAACGAGTCGGTGAACAGTTCGCCGTGCGGCTTCATTTAGAAGCTTCGTCGCGTCTAACGGTGAATGGATTTTATGAACGAATGGCTGTATTGGATAGCGACAATAGGGAAGTGAGCAAGTTTCTCTCAAGTAAATTACATGCCGCGAAGTTCTTTCTGAAGTGTTTGGAACAAAGACGAAGAACGATATTCCGAGTAGCGCAAGCCATTGTTGAGGAGCAAAATGAATTCTTCTGTCATGGTATCGCTTCTCTGAAACCGATGACATTAAAGCAGATTGCTGAGAAATTAGGCATTCATGAATCTACAGTAAGTCGCGCGACAGCAGGGAAATATGCGCAAACCCCTTGGGGCATCTTCGAATTGAAGTATTTCTTTCCCTCGGGGTTGCAAATGGACATAGGCGATGCTGCTTCTTCTGAATACGTGAAATCGAGAATCAAGACGTGGATTAGTAGCGAGAATGCCAGTAAACCACACTCTGATCAAAATTTGGCTGATCTAATGAAAGGAGAAGGGATCTCGATTTCTCGCCGAACCATTAACAAGTATCGGGAAGAACTCGGCATTTCGTCTTCTATGCGAAGAAAACGCATATAATTGTTTGGAAGCTGTGAATTCATTCGCCCATTACTTCAACGATTTGGCCCATAAATTCATATCTTCAAATTTATCATAAATATCACAATTTTTCGTAAGTCTGCCGTAATAGCGATACCCCATTTGGTAGAAAACAGCATTCATACCGAATGAAAGAGCTCTAGATAAGGAATACGAGCAAGTAATATTTCGAGTAATCAATTCCGTTTCCAAGGCATGTATGAGCAGACGCATGAGTCCTTGATTGCGATAAGCGGGAAGAGTGGCGCAATCTGTCATTTCGGCATTCGCGTACACTATATTAATCTCCGCGGAAGCGGCGCTTATGAGCCCAGCAGACGATTCGATGAGATAGTAGATCGTGCCTTCTCGCATCGTTTTCTCCACATACAGGACATCATTCATCGGTGTCGGATAGGTTTGGAAGACGTGGCTGTACAACTGGGAGAGCTGCACGGCATCCTCCAATCGAGCGAGACGCATGGTCATGCTGCTAGGAACCGCCGGTGGATCAGGCTTAAGGGGAAGGAGAAGCACCCCCGCAAGTATCTGATCTTCTTCCAGCCAATAATCACTAGTCCGACGCGTGAGGTCCGTATACATGGCCATGCAGTAGGCATCACTGCCATTAAAATATCCTTTATAAATGCCTTCCAACATACATCCCTTCGACAAAAATGTTTGCCAGTCCACTTCATGTGATTTGATAAACACCTTGGTTAAAGCATGTGTCTTGGCAATTTCGACCGCTCGTCTGTAAATGACATCGATCTCTCCCGAATAGTCATCCACGCGCAACCTTTTGTTCGTAAAATCAAGGCAAAACATCATCCGATAGTCGTTACCGTTCTCAATTTCATTCGAATAGGTTGGCAGATCACTTGGCATCCAGCATCCCCCTTAACCTTTCATCTCCTGCAAAATCATAACAACTGCCAAAATTTTTGCGGCTTTACCTACATCATTAGGCAACTAATTCCGCTATAACCTACGCTAACAAGTTGGCATCTTTATTGCATTATAATCACTTAGCGTTAAAAAAGTACCATGACTCCAATATTCTGGCTGAATTCGGGAGGTTGCACACATATGAACTGCATGTGGTGTGAAACGGATGATATCCGTGAAAGTGTGAAAGATTGCTACTGGATTATGCCTGACGGGAGACTAGCGGTTCAAATACTTGATATTCCTGCGCTGGAATGTGCCAACTGCCGAACCTATGTCTTAGAGACTACGGCTCAGCAAATCGAGGAGATGTTAGTTTGGCATGATGTTTCTCCACTGGGAACAGCATTTCGTTATGAAGATCTTCTAAAGGCACCGCGGGTAAAGAACATGTTTCTCAAATAAATCCCTGAGCTGGGGATACCGGGTGAATGGCTGGTGGTTATCATGCAAGAGATCTGTGGGGGTGCTTTATGAAGCGAGAGTATGTCATCAAGCCGGTTATTGATCACCTTTATCCCACGATTCAATATGGGAAGGGCATCTATCTCTACGATGAGCAGGGAAAAGCCTATATCGACGGCTGTTCGGGAGCCGTGACAGCTGGTTTAGGGCACGGGGTGCAAGAAATCATCGATGCGATGATCGAGCAAGCGAACAAGGTGTCCTTCGTCTACCGATCACAGTTTACAAGTGAGCCAGCCGAGAAACTGGCAGAGAAGTTATGTGAGTTAGCCCCTGGCAACGATTATTGGACCTTCTTTGTCAATAGCGGGTCAGAAGCGACAGAAACGGCGATGAAGATTGCCATCCAGCACTGGCAGGAGAAAGGCCGACCCGGTAAAAATAAAGTGATCTCAAGGCGAATGAGTTATCACGGTATCACACTCGGGGCACTTTCGATGTCTGGTCACGTGCTGAGGAGAAGGAGATTCATCCCGCTATTAGAAGATTTTCCGGTCGTAATGCCACCGTATTGTTACCGCTGTCCACTAGGTAAAACCGCAGGGAAGTGCCAATTAGCGTGCGCAGACGATTTGGCTACAGCGATCAAGCGGATCGGAGCTGAACATATCGCCGCGTTCATCGCGGAGCCGATCATTGGCGCTGCGGGGGGAGCGATTGTACCTCCAGAAGGCTATTACAAGAAGATCAAAGCTATTTGCGAGCTCTATGACATTTTATTCATCGCTGATGAGGTCATGACAGGTATTGCTCGAACGGGAGCTATGTTCGGTATGGAGCACTACGAAGTTGAGCCAGATCTCATGGCTTTAGGCAAAGGTATGAGTGCTGGCTATACGCCAATGGCAGCGACACTTGTCAAAGACCATGTGATGGAGCCTATTCGGCAAGGAACCAAAAGCATCATGTCTGGCCATACATACAGCGCTAATCCACAATCGGCGGCTGTATCATTTGCAGTTCTAACGTATATCGAAAAGCATCAATTAGTCCGTGCTGCAGCAAGCAAAGGCGCTTATTTATTGAATTCGCTGCGTCAACTAACGCAAGGAATTGAGATCATTGGCGATGTGAGAGGCAAAGGATTGTTGCTGGGCATTGAGTTTGTCGCAAATCGGACTGATAAGCGGCCATATCCACCTACGTTACAAGTTGCAACTCGAATCATTGAGAACGCTTTTCAGAAAGGGTTGCTTATTTACCCAGCCGCAGGTGCAATCGACGGAGAGGGGGATGCGATTATTATCGCGCCGCCACTCACGATCTCCGAGGAAGAAATCGACCAACTCGTGGGGATATTGGCTGAATCCATTCGGGAAGTCATGGCGGAGATTACCCCATCCACATCCGCATCCACATCCACATCCGCATCGGAGGAGATATGATGGTGTCAGGAGAGAGCGCACGAGTGAACGAAGGTGACGGCAAAGTAAGAAGCTTGGAACAAGCTCTTCAAACGATTTCGGATGGTTGTACGTTGATGTTCGGCGGATTTGGTGGTATCGGAACCCCACCGACACTAGTTGAGGGCATCCTTCATAAAGGGGTTGAGAATCTTACCCTCATTGGCAATGATACGGGTTTCCCTCACATTGGCATTGGACGTTTAGTCACGGCAGGACGCGTAAAGAAAGTTATTGCTTCGCATATTGGCTCTAATCCTAACGCTGGTCAAATGATGGAACAGGGCACGATGGAGGTAGTCTTTTACCCGCAAGGCACGCTATGTGAGAAAATCCGTGCCGGCGGTGTGGGGCTAGGCGGAATTTTAGTTGATGTCGGTGTCGGCACGATCATGGAATTGGGAAAGGACACTGTATCGATCAATGATCAAACGTATTTGGTAGAACCGGCGTTAACTGCGGACGTAGCTATTGTGCATGCCAAGAAAGCAGATCCTTACGGGAATCTCATTTACGATAAAAGTGGTAGAAATCTAAACCCGCTCGTCGCTATGGCTGGCAAAATAACGATCGCCGAAGTTGATGAGATCGTCCCCCTTGGTGAGCTGGACCCTGAAAGTATTGTCACGCCAGGTATTTTCGTGGATATGGTGATTTTAAGCAGAGGGGTGACTTGGGAATGGGTATGGGAAAAGAAACCCGCGACCGAATAGCAAGGCGGGCTGCACAAGAATTGAAGAATGGCATGGCCGTTAATCTAGGCATCGGTATTCCGACGAAAGTTGCTGATTATGTTCCCGCAGATATTCATGTCGTATTTCATGCAGAGAACGGCATATTGAGCGCTGGTGGAGCACCAGTTCCAGGGAAAGAAGATGCTTTCCTATGTAACGCAGGCGGATACCCCATCACGATAAATCGGGGGGCTTCTTACTGCGATAGTGCGATTGCTTTTGCCATGATACGAAGAGGTTGTATAGATCTGACGATCCTTGGGGCCTTAGAGGTGAGTGAGCGAGGGGATCTCGCGAATTGGATTGTACCTGGGAAAAGGGTGGCGGGTATCGGCGGGGCGATGGAGCTTGCGCAAAAAGCCAAGAAAGTCATCGTTCTAATGAACCATGTTAACCGAAATGGAGAGTCAAAGGTTAAAAAACAATGCGATTTACCCCTAACGGCGGTAGCTTGTGTGAAGTTGATTATTACAGAAATGGCGGTCATGGAGGTTTCGGGGCAAGGTTTGATTTTAAAAGAAGTCATGCTGCCCTATACAGTAGATGAGGTAGTTCGCCATACAGAGGCTGCCTTGCTAATTCCTGATAACATGGTTTACATTCCATAAAAGTCAGAGAAAGGCTTGAAGGAGGAGATTCCTTTGCCTAATAAACATGAAGCGTTACAAAAGCAAATTCACGAATGGATTCGTTTACATCTAGAAGAGGGCACAGATTTTCTTCAGAATCTGGTGAAAATACCTAGCACACAAGGGAACGAACAGAAGGCTCAATTCCTCATCGCCGATAAATTGCTGGAGCTAGCGCTCGAAGTTGATCTATGGGAACCAGATGGTGAAGTTTTGGCAACACATCCTTATTTTTGTTCACCAAGACATCAGTTTACAGGGAGTCCGAATGTGGTTGGTGTTTTGAGAGGTGTTGGTGGAGGGCGTTCGCTCTTGCTCAATGGTCACATGGATGTCGTGCCTGAGGGAAATCGAGAACAATGGGATGATGATCCGTATAGCGGTCATGTGATGGATGGGAAGCTATACGGTCGTGGGGCAACGGATATGAAAGGCGGAAACGTTGCTCTGCTTATCGCGATCGAGGCTATTCAGAGTCTGGGGATCAAGTTAAAAGGCGATGTGATTTTCGAGAGTGTCATTGAAGAAGAGAGCGGAGGATCGGGGACTTTGGCTGCCATTGTAAAAGGGTATAAGGCTGATGCGGCGCTCATTCCCGAGCCTACCAATATGCGGATTTTTCCCAAGCAGCAGGGCTCCATGTGGTTCCGAATTGCGGTGGAGGGGCGTTCAGCCCATGGGGGAACACGCTATGAAGGCGTTAGTGCTATTGAGAAAAGTTTGATTGTTATCCAGCATATTAGGGAGCTTGAGGTGGAACGAAACGCACGGATCTCAGATCCGTTGTATGCCAATAATCCGATTCCGATCCCAATTAACATCGGCGTTATTCAAGGAGGCAATTGGCCATCGTCCGTTGCTGATCTGGTTTCACTCGAAGGGCGAATGGGTGTCGCGCCTGCGGAGACGCTAGATAGCGCCAAAGAGGAAATGCATCAATGGATAGCGAGGCTGGGTGAGAAAGACCCTTGGTTCGAAACTCATCCACCGAGTATAGAATGGTTCGGAGCGCAATGGGTACCAGGCAACGTCGATCCCGCACATGCTTTTATGCAAGTGCTTATGGCGCAATACCGCGCGGTTAAGAATGAAGAACCGGTGCTTGAAGCATCTCCCTGGGGGACGGACGGCGGGTTACTCACCCAGATTGGTGATACGCCATGTATCGTTTTCGGACCAGGTATCACACAGGTTGCCCATTATCCGAATGAGCACATCGAGTTGGAACGCGTGTTTGAGGTAGCTGAGATTGTCGCTTTGACCATCGTAGAATGGTGTGGTTGGGAACAAGATAACCTTTAACAAACACACAACACCAAAAGCACCCATTACGGGTGCTTTTGGTGTAGATGCTGCTAATTATGCTGCTGCGAGCAGGTGTATTTAGCCCACGATAATCTAATAGATGGAAAACTGGACCTCTGTCAAGAAAGTTGACACCTGTTAAGAGAACTAAATTACTTTTTTGTAGTAATTTTCTTCAAATTTAACTGGTGAAAGGTAACCTAAAGAACCGTGGATTCTTTTACGATTGTAAAAAAGTTCAATGTACTCAAACATATCCTGTTGTGCCTGGGCTTTAGTTAAAAATCTCGTACAATAAACAAATTCTTTCTTTAGTACACTGTGGAAAGATTCAATACAAGCATTATCATAACAGTTGCCTTTTCGACTCATACTGGCTCTCATATGGTACTTTTTAAGCCGTTCTCTGTACTCCTCTGATGCATATTGCGAGCCACGATCGGAGTGATGTAACAGCCCTTTAGAGGGCTTTTGAGCTTCGTATGCTTGATCTAAGGCAGCCAAAACTAAGTCGGTCGTCATACGGCTCCCGAGCTTCCAACCTACAATTTTACGTGTATAGATGTCTAAAACGCTAGCTAAGTACAACCGGCCTTGACGACACGGAATATACGTAATGTCTGTAACCCAAATTTTGTTAGGCGCCGTTGTTTGGAACTTCTGGTTCAGCAAGTTTGGCGCAATTGGAGAATGGTGATTGGAATCGGTTGTTTGAACGCGAAACTTCCTGGATACACAAGAACGAAGCCCTGCAGCTTTCATCAGTTTTCCTACTAAACGGTCTGATACCGTCCAGCCTTCACGCTGTAGAGTGTCTGTAATTTTAGGACTTCCATACCTGCCAAAATGGTCGTGAAAGATAAATGTAATTCGGGCTAATAGGGCAGCTCTACGCTTCTGGTAGCTGTTCATTAAGGCTTTTCCCTGTAACCACTTGTAATAACCACTCCGAGACACCTCAAGGGTCTGGCACATCTTCTCCACT
>NZ_JCAUAM010000037.1:0-23585 GCF_059691955.1 Paenibacillus sp. J22FR83 | reverse complement strand
GTCCGCCGCTAGCTTATCCCGAAGGATAAACCCGCTCGACTTGCATGTATTAGGCACGCCGCCAGCGTTCGTCCTGAGCCAGGATCAAACTCTCCATAATAGAAAATCTGACTTGCTCATTTGAAGCTAGCGAGATTAATAATCTCATTTATAGTTGATTGCTCAACCGATTTGCTTACTCACTCGTTGTTCAGTTTTCAAAGATCAATTTCTTCATTTTTCCTCGCCATCCATTTAGCGGCGACTTTTATAATATATCACATTCGAACCAATTAATGCAAGTTTTTTTATTTTTCTTTTTTCCAACTTCGCATAGCATATTAGAACTCATCAGCTTAAATGCGTTGCCGTTTTTAGCGGCGAGAGTTAATTTATCATAGAATCGCAATCAAAGTCAAGCTATAAAACGAGAATAAAAAAAGAACCAGGAAAACACCTGATTCTTAAAGGTTTTAATGGTTCAGACACTCGTATACCTTAACTCGATTTCGGAAGTTTGCTCATCAATAATTATAGCAACTTCTTTGATTAAACCTTTTTTGACTAGTTTATTGAGCAGCAGAGGAAGTTCGGACTTAATTTCAACTAACTGCGAATGTTGTTGAAGTTCATCTGAGCTTAGTGGCTGCTCGCTGTCTCTGAGGATTTGAATAAACGCCTCACAGCAGTGCTCCATTTTGGACATAACTGAAAATTCACAAGCAAGCAGTACAAGCTGAACCCGCTGCTTTAAAGTTTCCTTACTCATTGTCAGCTCTTCATAAAGCTTGTAGACTCCGGGATTAATCGCCCGAATTTGTCTCCAAACGGTGATCTCAGGGTGATAACCATCTTCCACAATAACAATCCGTGCCCAATGGTGGAGCGCTTCGAGGATATTATTGTAGGCATCTAGAATATGATCATCTAAAATGTATTCCTTACTTTGCAAATATTTTCGAAGGAAATGTGAAAATTCAATTAGCAGCTTATGCTCGCGCAAGTCCCCAGGAAATTCAAGTATTCGATGGCGCAGGCCTTCTAAATAAGTGTTCTGATCCAGAAGTATCTCCCCTTTTAACAGCCAGTGAAGAATATTGCGATTAACACCATGCCGAATCCATTGCTCTATTGAACTAGGATCAGTCCATCTTTCTTGTATCCTTGAATCGTCTCTTATATAATTAGTCGTATGATTGTTCAGTCTGAGGTCGTTCGTTACTATTAAAAGTAGCGTATCAAAACCATCTGTCAGTGAGGGAAGTTGCTTAGGATTGTCAACCGCCATGACACTAATGATTCTAGGGTCATTCCGGAACTTAAGCAATAACTGCTCTTTATTAATTCCCATGGGTGTCCAAAGCTCCTGTCTCCATTGTTTTTTATTTATTTCTACAAGGGTGAACGGGTTTCCTGCTGATTTCTGTGACAATTCATACAAAACATCTGCTAGAAGGATTGGGGAGGAACACACAGTGCGATTTAGATCAAGTAAAGTAAATGAATTCCGCTTATGGGGACTGGTCATGACCATGGGCGGAATGCTGCTTATGATTATAGGACTAGCTGGCGTCGTATTCGATTGGGGACAAGCGGGTCGCGTGATTGCCGTCATTTTCATGATTATTGGTATGATCAGTGTCTTGGTGAGTATGGGTATTTACTTCTGGGCGGGTATGCTTTCAACTTCAGCAACGGTCATCGATTGTCCGGAATGCGGTAGAAGAACGAAAATGTTAGGTAAAACAGATCGTTGCATGTTCTGTAAAACGATTCTAACGATAGATCCACAATATGAGCCAGTTGGCGATAATGAAACGGCGGCTACACAAACCGCCCACTTTGAGCCAAGTAGAGAGCATGAACATAAGCCACATTAAACAAAGAAAGCCGAGCCCATTCATTCACGGGTTCGGCTTTCTTCTTATTTTAGAATAAGTGCAGATTACATCAAGGTTGAACTTTAGGCAAATTGTCCTCTATTGCTTCCCAGATGACAGGCTTCTCAAACCCTCTTCGCCAAGAGGCAACACCCGCTAGGTTATATTTGTCAACCAATGCCAACCTAGCTTTCACTGAAACTTCATCTTCCAGCCAAATGCGAATCAACTTGTTTCCGTCTTTGTATTCCACATAATTCTGTCCTGTATCAGCTAAAAATGTAGGAGTTAGCTTTTTGTCTTTGATGATGGTTTGTGCAGCTTCCATAGTTAACGTTTTGGATGTTGCGGTTAATTTGCCGTTCTTCGTTTCTTCCGTCCATTGTCGTGTATAGAATGGGACGCCAAGGACAAGCTTAGATGGTGGTACTTTATCCGTTGTCAGAAGCGCTGTGACGGACCTTTCTACCCATGGCAAGGAAGATACCGAACCAGACTTCGGACTCGTAGCCCAGTACTCGTCGTAGGCCATTAACATCATATAATCGACAACCTCAGCTAAAGCTGGACGGTCATAGAACATAGACCACATCTCATTGGTCGATTTGGGGGTTACATCAATTGAAACTGACAAGCCCATCTCATGCATGAAGGGAGTCATCTCTCGAACGAATTGGACGAGGTTCTCCTTATCCTTAAGATAGACATTTTCAAAATCAATATTAATACCTTGCAACTTATAGGTTTGGGCAAAGCCAAGCAGCTGTTTAATCAATTTCATGCGTAAATCATAGCTTGCTAATACCTTAGTCGTGCGATCTGCATCGAAACCATTACTAAACAACGCCCATACTTGGTAATTGCGATCATGCGCCCATTTCACATAAGAAGCATCTGCTAAGTTGCTGATACGTCCCTCATTATCTGCGACAGAGAACCACGTTGGGCTTACGACTTGTAAACCAGGCATTTCACCAATCTTAGATGTGTCTGGGTTCTTCGAAATGACATGTTCCCAGGTCATATTCAATTTACCGGTTAGAGGCTTCCAAGGCACATATGTGGATACTTGTTCTTGCAGCGGTATCGTTTCATCATGATCCTCTGTGATTTCACTCTTGCGAACGAAACCAATCGGTCCACTCTCCAACTGCACTTTATACCAGTCTTTTTCCGTTTCGGTTATCATCACCTGTTCATTCACAGCAATCGTCGCGATTATGGGCGCTTTGATTGTTGCGTCCGTACGTAATAGTGTCTCTTTCTTACCTGTATGCTTCCCCCACTTGATAACATCGCCTTGTTTATACAATAAAACTGCACCTGACTTGCTTGATTCCCTTATTTCAAATGCATACAACTGCTTTAGAGGTTCAATCGGCAGATAGATGGTCTCATTCTTCTTCTCGACGGGAAAGGATAGAGAAATTGGTTTTTCATTCATGAACGCTGAAAGCTCCGTCGTTTTCATTCGTATCACTTTATCTTTGGTGGTTATGATGACGGAATCACTGCTTTTTTCATATATGATGGTCGGATCTATCCATTGCTGCACGAAATCAAGTGGAAGCTTCAGGCCTTCCTTCTCACCAACTGCACTCGATTTATAATAATTGCCTTCATAAAAAATCGGCTTCGTCAGCTCATGATAATCCGGTTCAACATGCGTTCGATTAGGTGCAAGCTGCTGGATAAGAAATGTCCCCGCGCCTGCCGCGAACATCCCAAAACACAATGCGCTAATCAGAAATACTTTTTTGGATGATCTCAACACTTCACTTCCTTATTGGCTATTGGATATACATAAAAGAGAAAAAACGTGTCCACTCTTCACAATGAAGGGCAGGACACGTTTCATTATACAACAGGATACCACTTAAAGAGGAATTTTGCGTATAGTTAATGCTTGGTAGTAACCGTACAATCCGGACACACGCCATAAATTTCCAAGCGATAGCCGCCAACTTGGAAACCTGTATGCAATGCTGCTGTTGTCTCAATATCTGACAACGGAGGGTATTCGAAATCAGAAATTTTCCCGCATACCTCACAAACCGCATGATAATGATCTGTCATATCTGCATCAAAACGACTCGAGCTGTCCCCGTAAGTTAATTCCCGAACAAGTCCCGATTCGATAAATACTTTAAGATTATTGTAAACAGTCGCAACGCTCATGTTAGGAAATTTCGATTCGAGTGATTTGTAAATATCATCCGCCGTCGGATGAGTCATGGAATCCAGCAAAAAGGAAAGAATTGCATACCGCTGGGGCGTCATCCGAACACCTGTTGTTTTCAACTTTGCTAAAGCCTGTTCTAAATGTGCTGCCATGGTACTCACCACCTGAATTAGTCATTAAAACCTTACACTATATTGTACGTGTGTTCTTCAACTTTTGTCAATATTCGTTAGACGATAACCTCTTTAATTTTTGCCATTTTCGATGGCCACACCAGTGACACCTTGAATCTGATTGGTTTCTTCGAGGACTAACCCTATTATAGATGGCTTCGGTATTGTAACATGGAATGTAATTTGAACATGATTATCCTTACTGCTATCTTCTGATTCTTCAAGTTTAATTTGTTTAATATCAATCTTACGCTTACCTAGGATCGTTGTTATTAAACCTAAGGTGCCAGGTTGATCAATCGCTTGGATTTTTAAAATACGTACTTTTTTCCCATTGAAATACTTATGCTCTACTTTATTTAGAATAAATAAGGATATTAATACCATGAAGCAAACTAAGACAGCTGGATAATAAAAACCCGCTCCAATCGCAAGACCAATTCCCGCAACGACCCATAGCGATGCTGCCGTCGTAAGTCCCGTAATTGATCTTCCATTGAACATAATCGTCCCCGCACCTAGAAAACCAATTCCACTGATGACCTGAGCCGCCAAACGGGATGGATCAATACGCACATTAACTTCATTCACAAACGCGCTAAAACCGTACATTGAAAGCAGCATGACAAGCGCTGAACCGACACACACCAGAATATGCGTTCGCAATCCAGCTGCGTGGGAGCTCATTTCTCGCTCAAATCCAATTAATCCACCAAGAAAGAGTGCTAATACTAATCGAATTGTAAGATGCAGTTGATCAATTACCCAAGGATTCTCCATTTTGTAAACGCTCCCTTTTTATCTCAAATCAAAGACTCCTATCCATTATCGTGCTAGTGACCTGTAGCAGGACGCTCGAAAGTCGTCAGACTAACACCAGGAGGAACAGTAAATACCCTTTTTAAGATAAAACCATAGCTCTCATAAAGCCGTATAGCCGGTAAATTCTCAGTCCCCGTGGATACGATAAATCGAACTGCACCGGTAAGCTCTTGTTCATTCATTATATGCTGTAAAAGGGAGGTAGCAATCCCCCTGCGAAAAAAATTAGGATGAACCATCATCCGACAAATCGTCACCACACAACCCTCACGTTCAAATGAAATAGCGCCTGCGAGCGTTCGTCCTTCAGAATCATCGACAAAGTAACCATAGAAAGTTTCCTTCACTTCACGTATAGACTGAATGCCGTCTTTCAAAGGAGGAATATCATCAAAACCGATCAGTTCAGCCTCAACACGGTAAGAAGCGATTTGCAACGCTAGTAAGGTCAAGATTTCTTCATTCGTTTGTAGCGCAAGTTGCTGGATGGACAGAAGAATCACTCCTAGTTCTGGAAGATGAAAAAAGTGGCGCCCTACGAAGAGGAACACCACTTATAACTTATCATTTGCTCTTCAGGCACTCCACAATTAATTTATTGACGAGCCCTGGATTCGCTTTACCTTTGGTTTCTTTCATGACTTGTCCAACAAGGAAGCCTACGGCTTTTTCCTTACCAGCTTTGAAATCCGCAACGGATTGCGGGCTGTTCTCGACGACTTGCTCGACAACTGCTTTAATCGCACCTTCGTCACTGATTTGAACAAGACCTTGCTCTTCAACGATCTTTTGCGGCTCTTTGCCGGTTTCGATCATTTCTTTAAAGACGGTTTTGGCAATCTTGTTGGAGATGGTGCCTTTCTCGATTAAACCGATCATCTCGCCTAAACCTTTACCTGTGACTTTCACATCGGTAAATTCAAGGGAGTTCGCGTTTAAGTATCCGAGTAGATCGCCCATGATCCAGTTCGAGACCGCCTTCGCATCTTGCGTATATTGCAGGCTCTCTTCAAAGAAGTTGGCCAACTTCATAGAAGCTGTAATCACAGCTGCGTCATAGCTCGGCAAGCCATATTCAGCGCTGTATCTGGCTTTACGTGCATCAGGCAGCTCTGGAATCGAAGCTTGTACACGTGCTTTCCAAGCATCATCAATATAGAGACTAACCAGATCCGGATCTGGGAAATAACGATAATCGTGCGCATCTTCTTTGCCGCGCATAGCCAATGTTTTCCCTTGCGTTTCATCCCAACGGCGAGTTTCTTGAATAACTTCTTCCCCGCTTCTGAGAATCTCCGCTTGGCGATATTCTTCATACTCAAGCCCACGCTGTACCCCACGGAAGGAGTTCATGTTCTTAAGCTCGGCACGTGTGCCGAATTTCTCTTGCCCGAAGGGCCGAATGGAAATGTTCGCATCACAACGAAGTGAACCTTCTTCCATTTTCACATCAGAAACATCACAGTAAATCATAATCGCTCTAATTTTCTCAAGGTAAGCACGAGCTTCCTCGGGGGAGCGCAGATCAGGTTCAGATACGATTTCGATCAAAGGTGTTCCTGCACGATTTAAGTCAACGAGGGAAGCATAACCACCGTCAATGTGCGTCAGCTTCCCTGCATCCTCTTCCAAGTGGACACGCGTGACTCCGATTCGTTTGGTAACTCCGCCAACTTCGATATCAACCCAACCGTGCTCGCCGATCGGCTTATCGTATTGCGAAGTTTGATAAGCATCAGGTGAATCTGGGTAAAAATAGTTCTTACGATCAAACTTACTGTCCGTCGCGATTGTACAATTAAGGGCCATTGCCGCTTTCATTGCATATTCGACCGCTTGGCGGTTAAGGACAGGCAGGACGCCTGGATGGCCCAAGCATACTGGGCATGTATTCGTATTCGGAGGTGCTCCGAATGAGGTTGCACAACTACAAAATATTTTGGACGCAGTATGAAGCTCTACGTGAACTTCAAGACCGACTACCGTTTCAAATTGGGTATCTGTTGCCGACAAAGTGAATGCCTCCTTCGTTACTCTTGAACTATTAACTTACAATTGCGGGCGCTGCTTGTGGTGGTCTGTATGCTGTTCGAAAGCGTGGGCTACACGCAAAACGGTAGCTTCATCCAATGCTTTGCCGATAATTTGCAAGCCAACCGGGAGTTCATTCACGAATCCGCATGGTACGCTGATAGCAGGAATACCTGCTAAACTGACCGGAATAGTCATAATGTCATTCAAATACATCGTTAACGGGTCACTGCTTTGTTCGCCGATTCGGAATGCAGTCGTTGGTGCTGTTGGCCCGATGATGATGTCATAGTTGTTAAACACTTGATCGAAGTCTTGCTTGATCAGCGTACGAACTTGTTGGGCTTTCAGGTAGTACGCATCATAATAGCCAGAGCTCAACGCGTAAGTCCCTAGCATGATCCTGCGCTTAACTTCAGGGCCGAAACCTTCGCTGCGGGATAGATTATAGAGATCCAATAAGTTACGTGCATTATCTGAACGAACACCATAACGGATGCCGTCAAAACGTGCTAAGTTAGAAGACGCTTCGGAAGAAGCCAGTAAGTAATAGGTTGCTACGGCATACTCGGAATGTGGAAGCGTTACTTCTTCCCAGACAGCGCCGAGTCCTTCAAGTACTTTGAGCGCTTCAAGAATTTTCTCTTTAACAGCTGGGTCGATTCCTTTACCCATGTATTCTTTGGGTACGCCAATGCGCAGACCTTTGACGTCGCCAGTCAATGCGCTGAGGTAGTTCGGGATCTCCACATTCGCTGACGTGGAGTCTTTCGGGTCGTAACCTGCGATGGCTTGCATCGCGTACGCAGCATCTTCTACGTTCTTCGTAAGCGGCCCGATTTGGTCCAAGGAGGATGCGAAAGCGACCAACCCATAGCGGGACACAAGTCCGTACGTCGGCTTCAGACCGACGATACCGCAATAAGCAGCCGGTTGGCGAATCGAGCCACCGGTGTCTGAGCCCAGCGCGAAATACACTTCGCCTGCTGCAACCGCAGCTGCGGAGCCACCGCTGGAGCCACCTGGCACATAATCCGTGTTCCACGGATTGTGAGTGGGGTGGAACGCGGAGTTCTCGTTGGAGCCACCCATCGCAAACTCATCCATGTTGAGCTTACCGATGGTAACTGCTTGTGCATCTTTGAGCTTGCTCACGACCGTTGCATCATAGATAGGAATATGATTGGAAAGGAATTTGCTCGCGCAAGTTGTTTTCAAACCTTCGGTTACCATGTTGTCTTTGATTCCGATAGGCAGACCGAATACATCACTGCGTGCAGTATTGTTTAATAGCTGCTCGTCCAACTTAGCAGCAGTCTGACGTGCATTCTCTTCATCTAATGTAAGGAAAGCGCGTACCTTGCTCTCCACTTGCCCAATTCTTGTATAGGATTGATCCACAAGGTCCGAAACCTTGATTTCTTTGCTTTGTAGTTTCGTGTGGATTTGTTGTAGGTTTAATTCAAACAAAGACAACGACAGGCACTCCCTTTCATTTCTAACTTATTCTAAAACTGCAGGAACCTTAAACTGCCCATCCTCATGATCTGGGGCATTCAGCATGACTTTTTCAATCGGCAAAGACGGTTTCGCAACATCCTCGCGCATCACATTGACTAGTGGCATCGCATGGCTTGTTGGTACTACACCTTCCGTATTTAATTGATTAAGCTGCTCGGCATATTTTAAAATAGCATTAAGTTGATCAGTAAAAAGATCTTTTTCGGTATCATTGAGATCGAGTCTAGCCAACTTGGCGACATGATCGACATCTTTCTTCGTTATGCTCACGTATTCTGCACCCCTTGTTTCAGCATTTAGTCATTCTTTTCATTATATCCTAGAAATTTTGCGAACTCAATCCAGAATAAGGTTTTGCCTTGTTAGAGTCAGTAGTAGCAACTATAAAATAAGTTAAATTAATCAACTGGATCTATTAGATGTCTATTAAAAGGATTGAATCATACTACTAACTCGTGTTAGTATTTCCTTAAAATGGTAGTGAAGCACACGCCGCTTATTCTGTTCAGCATTTGCTGTTCAGGCTGCGCGGCATTTTCATTTTCAGAGAAGAAGGGGTGTATGCGAGGATGATTAAAAAGTTGGATATGCTAGGGAAGTCAGATGGGTCTGGGAAAGGCGAGGAATTCGAGAAAGCCTATGCGGAGTTCTTGCATATGCATTATGGTAAAAGAAAAGGCGAGCGGTTACGTAGATTGAAAGAAGGCCATCGCCACGCAGAACATCTATTCCTACTGCAGGTATGGTGGAAAGCATTGGGAGATTTTAACCATTTACATCCCGAGTATGAAGTTAAAGATTTCCGTGATGGAACTCGGTATATTGATTTCGCTTACTTACGTCACTCCCTGAAGCTTGCCATCGAAATTGATGGGTACAATACACATGCCAATACGATTAGTCGCTCACAGTTTTCTGATCAGTTGGTACGTCAAAATCATTTGATTATTGACGGCTGGAAAATCTTACGATTTTCCTATGATGATGTGAAAAACCGGCCACGGATGTGTGAACAGATTCTGTTGCAGTTTTTAGGAAAATATTTGGGAGAACAGCAGGAACAATTAGCCCAATTAAGTTATGTAGAAAAAGAAATTTGTCGCTTTACTTTCACTTCGGGCAAATCGATCACTCCACGTGATGTAAGTAACGTATTTCGATTTGAGGCAAAAAAATCAAGAAGGATTTTACAAGAGATGCTAGCGAAGCAACTACTTGTGCATGTTGGAAATGGACAACAGCGAATTAAGCGCTATGGGCTGCATCCAACTGTTGCTAATCGGATGGTAAATGAGTGAGCGACCGTGAGCGCCATCAGGCGGTTGTAAGGCCCTTTTGGGGCCTTATAGGGAAAGCTGATGCGCGGTGCCGGGTTGTAACGCCCATTTTGGGCGTTACGGGGGCGGACAGTGTGACGGTGAGCGCATCGGGCGGTTCTAAGGCCCTTTTGGGGCCATATAGGGAAGGCTGATGCGGCGGAGCCGGTGTGTAACGCCCATTTTGGGCGTTACGGGGGCGGACTGTGCGATCGTGAGCGCCATCAGGCGGTTGTACGGCCCTTTTAGGGCCTTATGGGGAAGGCTGATGCGCGGAGTCGGGGTGTAACGCCAATTTTACAAAGAAAAAAACGACGGCACAATTTCACCGTCGCATACTATGTTAAATCCAAGCTTTCAGCCCGATTTGTTTGATGAATTCTTCACGGGACTGCACTTCCTTGTCCCTTTCCTTCTCTGGCTCAATGGCGGACTCACCATTCATAATTCTCCGGAACAAGGCTTCGTTGTTCGTTGCGAGGGCGTAATCTATTAAAGCTTCTCTCTCAACTTGCTCCGCCTCTTGTTGAAGAAGCACTTCTTCAAGTTCAATGTCTGTTGCAGTCACATAGTAATGTTTGTTCTCTTTAGGGGCACGTACAACATAATCAAAAATGTTATCATTATTTCGATCATACGCAATTAAATAGCCATATCCGCCGATAGGCAGATTCTGTTCTAAACGATCCCCAATGAAAATAATTTTCTCGCCAAGACGAAGCATCTGCGTTCCCCCTACCTCTATGTGAACTCTCAAAATGAGTCTATTAATACATACAATACGTTCTATTGCCTATCGTACTAAAAAAACTAGTTTGTGTCCAATTGACATCGTTTGTTCATACTGCATTCATAAATCTAGCTTAGGATGAATGTAATTTCATTCATAAAAGGAGTTGCTTACTGTGTTGCACCGTTCATTACAAGCTTTACGTTATGTCGGCTGGGCGGAGGGTTCCTCTTTTCTCATTTTACTGGGTATCGCCATGCCACTTAAATACGCTTTCGATCTGCCACAAGCTGTTTTTGTCGTAGGAGTTGCTCATGGATTTCTATTTGCCCTCTATTTACTGGCGATTGCCTGGGTCACACTTCTACATCGCTGGTCCTTCAAACGCGTATTCGCAGCTTTCATCGCGGCATTTGTTCCATTCGGTCCATTCTTTTTCGATCGTTGGATCCGACATTAGAGGCATCTCACCGTAAAATTTCAGAAAGAAGCGTGAAACTGATATAGTAGTGAAAAAACTATGTTATCGAACAAGTGAAATTTACGGAGGAACTCATGACGGAGTCATCATCTCACAAAGCTCGCCCCACGTTAACGGAAGGCCCGATTACGAAGACATTGATCTTATTTTCACTCCCCATACTTTTAGGGAACGTTCTACAATCCTTAAACGGGTCGATCAATACGATTTGGATCGGGAAATATCTAGGTGAAGTCGCTCTAGCAGCAACATCAAATGCGAATATTATCATGTTCTTCTTGATTAGTTCCATCTTCGGGATTGCCATGGCTGCCGTTATTCTTATCGGTCAAAATCTCGGTGCTAAGAAAGTTCAAGAGGCCAAACAAGTAGTCGGAACAAGCACGGTATTCTTCCTCGTTTTATCCATAATCGTCGCTTTATTGGGATGGATCTTCTCCTCCACAATCCTAGACTGGATGAATACCCCGCCTGATGTCAAAGAGTTTGCCGTGACGTACACGCGAATTATGTTCGCAGGTGTTCCCTTCATGTTCGGCTATAACTTAATCATGGCCATCTTGCGAGGATCGGGTGATGCCAAAACCCCGTTCTACTTCTTGCTTTTATCCGCCGTCCTCGACGTTGCACTCAATCCTTTGCTAATACAAGGGATGGGACCCTTCCCGAAAATGGGGATTGCCGGCTCTGCCGTAGCGACTTTTATCGCACAACTCGTGAGTTTCGTGCTTCTCATTGCATACTTATATAAGAAGAAATACTTTCTGCGCATCACCAAAGCGGATATCCCCTTATTGCGGATTAATTGGACGATTATTCGTACTTTGATACAAAAAGGCTTGCCAATGGGCCTAAATATGGTCGTTGTTTCTCTAAGCAATCTGATGCTGGTCCATCTCGTAAATGCCTATGGTTCCGAATCCACCGCAGCTTTCGGTGTGGCCATGCAAATCTCAAGTTACGTCCAAATGCCCGCAATGGCAATTGGCGGGGCTGTAACTTCGATGGCTGCTCAAAATATAGGCGCTGGAAAATGGGATCGCGTTAACCGTATTACTTGGACCGGTGTGGGTGTTAATATCTTAATGACTGGTCTGATTGTAGCCGTTCTGCATCTCTTCAATCGGGAAGTTGTTTCGTTCTTCCTTCCCCCTGAAGGAAAGGCTATTGATATTGGTGTTCATATTAACAATATTACACTGTGGTCTTTCATTATTTTCGGCGTCTTCAATGTCGTTGCTGGTGTCGTTCGATCTGCGGGATCTGTGGTGATCCCTCTTATCGTTGCTTTCATTGCTTTGCTGCTCGTTCGCATCCCACTTGCCACCGTGCTATCGCACAAGTACGGCTTCGATGTGATTTGGTGGAGCTTCCCTGTCAGTTTCAGTGTTGCTGCCACGTTGAACCTGCTTTATTATCGCTTCGGTAAATGGAAGCAAGCCAAAATGATGGCAAGTAAAGCCTAAACAAGGATTCAAACAAAAAGTCTGCCTAGCCAAATAAATTGGCTTGAGCAGACTTTTTTTCTAGAGATGAAGCAGATCCCTATGTATTTTGATCACAATCTTCTTATTCGTTGTTGATTCTGTAATGAGGCAATTAGGTCGATGAATATCGGATGGGAAGCATACGGCAAACATGCCAGGTTTGAGCATAATATCCGTTTCCGGTAAGTTATGTTGGAATTCGTAAAAAGCGATATCATGTGACTCAAACTTGTTATCCACAATAATGGCCTCATCCGTTAGCTTGTAGAAACATAATCGCTCTTCCCCGCTCACTAGAAACTGAATATCCGTATACACAGCATGCGATTCAGGCATTTGTTCTTCCCTCGGACGGGTCACAGATTCTTGTACATTGGCATACATCAAGTGGCCATTATCGCCCTCCAGATCGTATCTCCCTACCTCTAACTCTCCCAATTTCCGATTCAAAATGTAGTCGATACCTCGCGTTACAGCCGCTGGCCATAAATGCCGTTCTTGTTCAAAATGCAACACATCGCTGATAATCATCTCTATGAGCTCCTTTGTAAAAAGACCCGCCCTTGCGGGCGAGTCTTCTCTTATTTAGAACTTTTCTTGATTAGCGCCTTCCCAATCAGCAAGGAACTTCTCAATGCCCGCATCTGTCAGCGGGTGTTTACTCATTGATTCTATCACTTTATAAGGAACTGTCGCAATATGTGATCCTGCAAGAGCCGCTTCAATCACATGAGCAGAGTGACGTACGCTCGCAGAAATAATTTCGGATTTAATATTGTGTACTTGGAAAATCTGGCTAATTTCTTTGATTAGGTTCATACCTACTTGGTTGATATCATCCAAACGTCCGATAAACGGAGATACATACGTTGCACCTGCACGAGCAGCTAGCAAAGCTTGTGTTGAGGAGAAAATCAACGTAACATTCGTCGGAATGCCAAGTGATCTGAACACGCTAGTTGCTTGCAAACCATCCAATGTCATTGGCAGTTTGATTACCACATTTGGGCTTAATGCCGCAAGCTTCTTACCTTGCTCAACCATTTCCTCAGCTTTCAAGGAGACAACCTCAGCACTGATCGGAACATCACCAACAATAGAGATAATTTCTTTCACTGTTTCAAAAAAGTCTCTACCTTCTTTGGCAATCAATGAAGGGTTGGTCGTTACACCAGCAACTACTCCTAGTGCGTGCGCTTTACGAATTTCTTCTACATTGGCTGTGTCGATAAACAATTTCATCCTGTATCCCTACCTTTTCTCCCGCTATGGGTGCTTATTGGAAATACTTCTGTCTGATTTGCCCAACGATTGCTTCTGCGGTAAAGCCATATTCACGAATGACGCGGTCTGCTTTCGCTGATGCTCCGAATTTGCGGATGCCGACAACGAAGCCTTCTTGTCCCGTAATTTCTTCCCATCCAGCTGGATAAGCCATTTCCATCACTACATTCTTACGCACGTGAGGCAAAATAATAGCATTCCGTACCTCTTCTGGCTGCGCCTCAAACAATTCACGGCTAGGCATGGAAATAACACGAGCTCCTATACCATCTTGCGCCAACTGCTTCTTCACGTCAAGTGCTAAGCTCACTTCGGAGCCTGTTGCAATGAGTTGGACATCAGGTGTTTCACCAGGACCAACATCAGATAGGACATAAGCCCCTTGGTGAATATGTGCAAAAGCAAGTGAATCCGTACCTGGAAGTACAGGTAAGTTTTGACGGGACAATGCGAATACGAACGGGCCTTCCTTCGCTTGAAGCACATACTCCCAAGCAGCTGCTGTCTCATTCGCGTCCGCAGGGCGGAACAACGTCAGATCCGGAATCATCCGCAGGGATGGAATCTGTTCAATCGGCTGATGCGTTGGGCCATCTTCACCGACAGCGATGCTGTCATGTGTGAAGACATACGCAACGGGAATCTTCATCAACGCGGATAGGCGAATCGCACCGCGAAGATAATCGCTGAACACGAGGAATGTACCGCCGAAAGCGCGCAATCCACCGTGAAGCAGCATACCGTTCAGCGCTGCGCCCATGGCGAATTCCCGGACGCCGAACCAGAAGTTGCGTCCGCTGTAATTCGATGAGCTGAATGCCGTATCTTCATTTAGCATAGTGAAGTTCGAGCTCGCTAAGTCGGCAGATCCGCCTACTAAATGAGGTACCCGCTTCGCCAAGCCGTTAATCACTTTGCCAGATGCGGTGCGCGTCGAGATTGCGCCGCTCTCTGGGGTGTAGCGCGGAACATCGGCGTTCCAATCCGCTGGAAGGTCGCCGCTGTTCGCGAGCTCGAATTGCTTCGCGAGCTCGGGGTAAGCAGCCTGGTAGCCTTTCCACAGCTGCTCCCAGGCTGCCTCTGTATCTGCCCCCACCTGCTGGTGGTGGGCGAAGTGGGTGTACACCTCAGCCGGGACGTAGAAGTCCGGCTCGAGGGGCCAGCCTAGAGCTTGCTTCGTCAGAAGCAGCTCGTCTTTGCCAAGCGGCGAGCCGTGCGTGCCGCCGTGGCCGCCCTTGCCGGCTTTGTTCGGAGAACCGAAGCCGATGGTGGTTTTGATCTCAATCAGCGTCGGGCGATTGAGATCGGCCTTGCCCTCTGCGATCGCCGCAGAGATGGCGTCGACGTTGTTCTGCTCTTCCACGCGCAGGTATTGCCAGCCGTAGGACTCGAAGCGCATCTTGACGTTCTCGGAGAACGACATGTTCAAGTCACCATCAAGAGAAATATCATTGGAATCGTAAAGAACGACGAGTTTACCTAATTGGAGATGACCAGCTAGGGAAGCCGCTTCAGAGGAAACACCTTCCATTAAGTCCCCATCACCACAAATCGCATAAGTGAAATGGTCAACAACTGGGAAATTCGGTTTATTATAGACAGAAGCTTGATGTGCTTCCGCCATCGCCATACCCACTGCCATGGCAACACCTTGACCTAGCGGCCCTGTCGTAGCTTCTACACCAACCGTGTGGCCATATTCTGGATGTCCAGGTGTACGGCTTCCCCATTGGCGGAATTCCTTGATATCGTCCATCGTGACACCATAGCCGCTTAAGTGAAGCAAGCTGTATAGCAGCATAGATCCATGCCCTGCTGACAACACGAAGCGATCTCGATCCGCCCATTTCGGACTAACGGGATTGTGTTTCAGATGACGTGTCCAGAGCGCATAGGCCATCGGTGCTGCGCCCATCGGCATGCCGGGATGACCCATAGCCGCTTTCTCAACAGCATCAATTGTAAGCGTTCTAATTGCATTAATGCTTAATTCTTCAATACCTACCGTTGTTCCATTCAAAGAGATACGCCTCCATCTATGTGGTTGTTTTTATGGCTTTATCTCTTTATTATAAAAGGAGAATGCACATTCAAATAATTGATAGTTTCGATACTCGCTATAGAAGGTGTCTATATGGTTAATTTTGAGTTATATAAAGTCTTTTATTTAACAGCTAAATCCGGAAGCTTGTCCAAAGCAGCCAAAGAGCTATATATTACGCAGCCTAGTGTCTCTCACTCCATCAAACTATTGGAGGAAAGCCTTGGCCTTCCTTTGTTTGCCCGCACCTCTAAAGGTGTTGATTTAACCAAAGAGGGCGCGATCCTTTATTCCTATATTGAACAAGCCTATAACTTTATTTCCCTAGCGGAGGAAAAGCTTAGCGAGCTGCGAAATTTCTCTAGCGGAGAAATCAAAATCGGCGGCAGTGATTCTTTGTGCAAACACTATTTGCTGCCCTTTTTGGAATCGTTTCACGTCCAGTATCCGCATATCCAGATTAATTTGGTCCATGGAACAACACCGGAGATTGTCAGAAATTTAAAAGAAGGCAAAATCGATATCGGTATTGTAAGAACACCTATTCATGATGATCAGCTTGAGGTGCGTGAAGGCATTACGATTCAAGACTGCTTCGTAACAGGACCGAAGTATCGTGAACTGTCTGAGGGCAAGGTTACGTTGGCCGAACTTCTTGCCTATCCCATTATTTTATTTTCTAGGAATAGCTCCTCCAGGAAATTCGTCACCAGATTATTCAGCGATAACGAATTGCTCTTGGAGCCGGAAATTGAACTAGGCAGTGTAGATTTACTTATTGAATTTGCAAAGATCGGCTTCGGTGTTTCTTTTGTTACGAAGGAATTTGTAGCGAAGGAATTAGCTGAAGGCAGTTTATTTGAGGTCAATCTCGAGGCGTCGATCCCTTCAACCAAAATAGGGATTATTACATTGAAGAATATGCCGCTCTCGACTGCTGCTTCCGCCTTTGTGGCGGAGCTAGAAAATCCAGAAGGAACAGGGTAGGCATATAAAACACACTCAGCTTCCACCGAGTGTGTCCACATTTTACAAACAAACCATTGCCTTAATTACCTTCGACTCTGGCTTCAGCCAAGTTTCAAAGTGCTCTATCATCTCCCCGAAGGAGACACGGTGTGTGATATAGCGCTCGATGTCGATGCTTCCCGTCCTTAATGCACTTCGCACCGTATCAAAATCCGCCATGGTCGCATTGCGGCTCCCCATTAACGTCAGCTCCCTCTTATGGAAATCGGGATCATGAAAGGCAATATCAGCCTTCACTAACCCGACGTAGACAAGCTTGCCGCCATGAGCGACTAGACCGAAAGCGTCTGTCATCGACCTAGCATTCCCTGTTGCGTCGAAGACAACAGTAGGAAACTCACCATTCGTCAGCTCTGCAAGCTTCTCCTTCGGAAGCTGGAGTGCATTCACGGTATGATCGACGCCTGCCCAATCCCGGCAAAACGCTAACCGCTCCTCATTAATATCCATCGCTATGACGTTAGCGCCAAGCTGTTTCGCCAAAATCATCACCCCAAGCCCGATCGGTCCTGCTCCAATCACTAGCGCCGTTTCCCCTGCACGCAGCTCAGATCTTCGCACCGCATGTGCACCAATGCTAAGCGGCTCTAGCATGGCAGCTTGGTCTAGCGTGAGTCCGTCTGCTTTGATCAGATGGCTCACTGGGAGAGCTACGCGCTCTACCATACCTCCATCTCTATGTACGCCAAGCACTTTCATGTCTGTGCAGCAATTTGTTTTGCCATTGCGGCAGGCAATACATTGCCCACAATGCATATAAGGAACAACACTCACAAGATCCCCAACTGCCAAATCCGTTACGCCATCACCAAGCTCCTCTACATACCCTGCCAGCTCATGCCCTAGAATGCGCGGATAGCTAAAAAAGGGCTGATTTCCTTTAAATGCGTGCAAATCAGTCCCGCATATGCCAATTCGCTGTATGCGAACAAGCACTTCACCCTCACCTAGAATAGGTTCCTCTACCTCGATATACTTCAAATGTTCAATTTGTTCACAGACGATTGCTTTCATGTTGGTTCTCCTCCCCACTGAACTTTCTTTCACACAGAAGTTGATATCGCTTTCTTTCATTTTATCATTAGTTTTTCGATATGAAATATGGATATCTAGCACAACTATACGGTTTTTTGATATTATTGAACTAATTTAAGAAGAACGGAGCAGTTATTGTGGATCCTATTCGTAAAGTTTTCGATAATTATGACGCCTTTCCCATGTCTTTTGCCTACAAAAACACAAAAAGCCCGCTAAGCGAGCTTCCTGAGCATTTCCATGATTGGTATGAAATTGTTTATGTGCATCGGGGACGCGGCACCTTTTTTATCGATCATAGCTTTTATGAAATGAAACAAGGCGATCTCTTTCTTATTCCCGGGAATACGATTCATCGAGCGACACCAGACAAAGATTCGCCCGTGACGTCCACGGCCATTTACTTCTCGCCAAGCATCATACAGCTGCCATCACTAGGTGAGAACTTTTCCTATTTGCACAATTTTGAGCAAGCCGCGGCACTTCGTAGTTATAAGTTTGAAATGCGGTTACCACAAAGTCAGCACCTAGAATTACTTCTAGATGCCATTGAAAACGAATTTAAGCACCCAACTCTTGGTCAACGCCATTCTATTCATCTTCATTTACTTCAATTGTTACTTATGATCCAGCGTGAAATGACGACTGACATCAAGTCGCCTAAATTAGACACCCTTGTCGGCCCTATGTGGATGCGAGAAATCATCCTCTATATTGATCAGCATTTCTGTGAAGATATCGGTCTTCAAGCACTCTCGAAAAAAGCTTCCGTCACGCCCGCTCATTTCAGCAGGGTATTTAAACAGTACATCGGCATGAACATCAGTACTTATCTCATAACGAAGCGCATCATCCGTGCGAAACAGCTGCTTCAAGAAAGTGATGCTAGTGTCCATACAATTGCCGACCAATGCGGCTTCGAGAGTTTACCTCATTTTCATGCAATGTTCAAAAGAGTGCTAGGTCAGACACCCGCGGCAGCTCGGAAGTCCTTCCGTTCCTTCTAAGACTGCTTCACTAATCGGTCGTAGAGGAAGTCCGCAATATGAACAGCTTCCATATGACCGGATTGCCCGTGTTTATCAATACCTAACTTCATTTGCAGCAAGCATCCTGGATTGCTTGTGACCACGTAAGACGCAGTCGTTGCATTCACATTTTCCATCTTATGCTCCAAGATTTGATTCGCCATGTCAGGCTGTGTCATATTATAAATCCCCGCGGAACCACAACATGAGCCTGCATCCTTCATTTCAATATAAGACGTGTTGCTGACCCTTTGCAGCAGTTGCTTGATTGGTTGGCTCCCCTTCATCACATTGCGAAGATGACAAGACTCCTGATAGGTAACACGCGTTGGACCTTGGTGAGATAGCGTATCTGCATAACGAAGAGGTCGACCTTTCTCCACCAGGATCGTACTAATATCCTTCACGCGCTTTGCAAACCAAGTTGCGTCTTCCTTCCATTCTTCCTCATCGTGCAGCAGATGATCATACTCCACAAGAATCGCTCCACAGCCACCTGCATTCGAAACGATGTAATCGACTCCGGCCTCTTGGAAAGCACGAATGTTACTTTTGGCCAATTGCTTCGCTTGATCCGTTTCACCGCTATGTGCATGAAGTGCACCGCAGCAGTTCTGCGATTCAGGAATGACGACATCAAAACCAGCTTCGGTTAGTAGATTCACCGTACTTATATTCGTTTCAGTGAATAAGACGTCCATCAAACATCCACGGAACATCCCCACGGTACCTAGCTTTTTGCCTTTTGCCGGAATATAAGTACCAAGGCGTTCCACAATCCCTTTGCCAGAAGCATCTGGAAGTATTTTCTCCATTGTAGCCATATGCTTTGAGAAGATACCGACTACACCGGTTTTTCGAACGAGCTTTTGGATACCTGACATTTTATAAAAATGAAGCCCTGTTCCGAGCAGTTGCATTCGTTGTTGAGATGGAAATAGCTCTTTGAATACGAGCTTACGCACACCCTTTACCCACCATCTATGCTGGGTCGTATGCACTTCGATGGCATCTCGGGCCCCTTCAATCAGTTGACCATATTTCACATCTGCTGGGCAGGCAGGCTCACACGCGCGGCAACCCAAACAGTGGTTCATCTGATCTTCAAAACGAATTCCAGGCTCCATGAGGCCATCCACAGCTGCCTTCATCAGAGAGATACGGCCACGTGGCGATTCAGCCTCGATTCCCGTTTCTTTAAAAGTTGGACAAGCCGGCAGACAGAATCCGCAACGCATGCAATTCGTTAATTGGTCGTAGTCCAGTTTCTGCATTAATGTTTCCTGAAGTGTAGCTCCTTGGCCCTTAGACACGATCAATCACCACCCTGCGTCTGGATTCTTTGGCGAACATTTTGCCTGGATTTAAAATATGGTTCGGATCGAACGCATCCTTAATCCCCTTCATCATAGCGATCCCGCTGCTGCCCACTTTCCATTCCAGGAATGGCGCCTTCACCAAACCAACCCCATGTTCACCCGTAATGGTTCCGCCTAAACGAATCGCAGCCTCAAAAATCTCCTCAAAAGCCGCTTCCACACGGTGAACCTCATCATGATCTCTTGCATCAGTTGTTGCGGTTGGGTGCAAATTACCATCTCCAGCATGTCCAAATGTACAGATTTGAACATCATGCTTGGTGGCAATGCGATTAATTTCTAGTACCATCTCCGCAATCTTGGAGCGAGGTACTGTTGCATCCTCAAGTATCGTCGTTGGGCGTAAGCGAGCAAGCGCTGTAAAGGCGCTGCGTCTTGCTGTTAGAAGCTTAAGCGCCTCCTCTTGTGTGCTCGCAATGCTAACCTCATCTGCCTGCTCCTCCCTGCAAATCTCAGAGATGAGAGCAATGTCCCGTTCTACCATTTCAGGCTCACCATCCTGTTCAATGAGAAGAATAGCAGCCATATCCAGCGGCAGGCCAAGGTTTGCAAAATCATCAACAACACGAATCGTTGGGTTATCCATGAATTCCAGCGTAGCCGGAATGATGCGGTTTTCAATGATTTTGGAAACGGTGCGCGCTGCGCCATATAAGTCCTTGTACATCGCAAGCATCGTTTTCTTCGCCTTCGGAGGCGGAATCAGTTTCAGCGTGGCTTCTGTGATAACGGCAAGTGTGCCCTCGGAACCGACAAGCAGCTTTGTTAAATCATAGCCCGCCACATCCTTCATCAACTTCCCACCGGTCCGCATGATTTCACCTGATGCAAGAACACACTCGAGGCCGATTACGTAGTCCTTGGTTGTGCCATATTTCAAGCCGCGAAGCCCGCCTGAACACTCTGCAATATTGCCCCCAATGGTGGAAATCGCCATAGAACTTGGATCTGGTGGATAAAATAGCCCCAATCCTTCAATATGCTCGATGAATTGCTTCGTAATGATCCCCGGTTGTACAGTAGCTGTCAGATTCTGCAGATCGATATCTAGAATCGCATTCATGCGATGCATGACCATGACGATTCCACCTTGCACGGGTACTGTACCTCCACACAAATTCGTACCTGACCCTCTGCTGATTAGCGGGATACGGTTCTCATTCAACACCTTCATGATTCCTGAAACTTGAGCCGTATCTTTCGGATAGATTACACCGTCAGGTAAAGACTGGAGCATAGGGGTCCCGTCATAAGAATGGGTAACCAATGATTCCATATCATCTTTATAAAAGGCTTCGCCTACGATGGCCTGCAATTGTTGTCTAATTTGCTTATCGAGCATGAAGAATCCTCCTCTTGAACGTTTACTTAATATGCTACATTTTTAATACTTCTTATTGCTCTCTTAAAGTGATCATGTGATCAGATGACTTTTCTTCTATTTTAGCTTATGATGTAATAGATGTATAGAACTTTATCTACGATTTCAGGGGGATACTTATGGTTTTTCAGCAAATCCGACCCCAGAAGGGCTCGGAAATCGTGCTTCAACATATTAAAGCTCAAATCGAAGACGGTACATATGCTCCTGGTTCTAAGCTTCCGACGGTTGTAGACTTTGCGGCAAGCTTCCAAGTTGGGCGATCGACCATTAGAGAAGCGCTTAGCGGGCTTAAGGCAATGGGCTGGGTTGACATTCGACATGGCGGAGGTACTTATGTTGTAACAACACTACCGACGGAGTCGAGTAGTCTCTTTGACCATAGCGAGACGCTTCAGGAAGTGCAAGAAGTACGCCGATTCATCGAGGCTGGTTGTGCAACCTTGGCAGCAAGCCGCCGTACGGAGCAACATTTGTCCGTGCTTAGAGAGATCCTTCTTGAGATGGCGTCTTCCCTCGAAAATGAAGAATTAAGCGAACAAGCTGACATTCGCTTTCACATGGAGATCGCCAAGGCTTCTCAGAATACCCTATTCATAGGGATGATGGAATCCTTGACAGAGCGATTACAACAGAGCATGAAGGCTTCGCGCCGTCTGTGGTTTTTTGCCGAGCGTGCTTCTGCTGAACAGCTCTTGCAAGAGCATCGCGACATTGTTGAGGCCATCGCTCTTCAAGATGAACAACTTGCCGCTGAGAGAATGTCTCAGCATATCGCCAAAGTTGATCAAGTCATTCAACAGTTAGCACAGAAAAATAAAGAATAACTTATAGACAACAAAAAAAGCCTTACATAGTAAGGCTTTTCGTGTTTACTGCTTGTCATACCGGCAAGAGGACTCGAACCTCCACCCTTTCGGACTCGATTTTGAGTCGAGCGCGTCTGCCATTCCGCCATGCCGGCATATAATGCGCGTAGAGGGACTTGAACCCCCACGGTCACCCGCTAGATCCTAAGTCTAGTGCGTCTGCCAATTCCGCCATACGCGCATGTTGTCAATCTGGCAAATGATGAAGTTGCTAGCCGAAGCTGACTTCACTGAAATAATAATGGGCGGACGACGGGACTTGAACCCGCGAATGCCGGATCCACAAACCGGTGCGTTAACCCCTTCGCCACGACCGCCACATTAAAAATTAATTTTCCCTAAGCAGTCTTAGGAAAAATGGTGCCGTCGAGAGGACTTGAACCCCCAACCTACTGATTACAAGTCAGTTGCTCTACCAGTTGAGCTACAACGGCTTATTAAGTTAGAAATGGTGGCTTTGGACGGAATCGAACCGCCGACACGAGGATTTTCAGTCCTCTGCTCTACCGACTGAGCTACAAAGCCAAGTAAGAATTTTGCGTTACTATTTGAAGAAAAATGGCGGAGCTGACGGGATTCGAACCCGCGGTCTCCTGCGTGACAGGCAGGCATGTTAGGCCACTACACCACAGCTCCATGCAAATTTGTTATGGTGAACGATGACGGGATCGAACCGCCGACCCCTACCCTGTCAAGGTAGTGCTCTCCCAGCTGAGCTAATCGTTCATAGGTATGTAAAATGGTGACCCGTAGGGGACTCGAACCCCTGTTACCTCCGTGAAAGGGAGGTGTCTTAACCACTTGACCAACGGGCCTAGATAACAACTGTTTGGCAACGTTCTACTCTCCCAGAACCCTGCGGTTCAAGTACCATCGACGCTGGAAGGCTTAACGGTCGTGTTCGAGATGGGAACGCGTGGATCCCTTCCGCCATCAT
>NZ_JCAUAM010000036.1:0-27940 GCF_059691955.1 Paenibacillus sp. J22FR83 | reverse complement strand
ATTCCACCTCGCGATGGACACCCTTGCTCTTGGCTAACGGTAGGCGTTCGCCAGCCCCCGTTCGGGACTTTCACCCTAGAGATGACGCCCATGCTGGGCGTACATAAAAAATGTCCCAATGATTATTAATCATTGGGACATTTTTTTTAATTTCGGATCATTATATTTAAAGTTTATTAATTATTAGTGTGAGGTGAAATCTCAAGCTAACACAGCAATCACTCAAACCCGGTTCCTATATTCCTTGGCTCGCATGATTGCCTCAGCCCGGTTATTTACCTTTAACTTGCGATAAATGTTCTTCAAATGGAACTTCACCGTATCTTGAGTGACATTCAATTGATCGGCAATCTCCTTATAGATGAATCCCTCCGCAAGCAATTCAAACACCTTCTCTTCCTTCGCGGTCAGAGCCTCGTTAGACAAAGATTTAAGAGACGGATTGTTGCTCACAGCGTCAAGAAGCAGACGGATATAGTTCAAGGGCAACAATGGCAATGCTGTCTTTTGCTGCTGATTCAGAAGCTCGCTCAGCATCTCGACCATCTGAGGGCCTTCATCAAGGTAGCTGCGGATATAGCCCATCGGTTCCGAAAGCCTCAAGGCAATAGCCAGCGGCGCAAGGCCTGCTTGGGGCTCCTCGGATTGCCGAAGCACCATGCTATGCAAGATCTTCAGCCTAATCCGTTCTCGCAGACGATTTTCCTTGTCCGCAAGGCGCTCCAGCTTCTCGAACAATTGCAGCGCATCTTCGATCCGTCCATTCCCCGCAATCACCCTGACCACTACTATATACTCTTCGAAATACCGGGCCGAAACCTCGTCCGAATGCGACAATCCACTCTGTTCGAGCCAATCATATGCCTTCTGGCGCTGCCCTTGAAGCAGATACAGCCAGGCTTGCTCCGCCTTGATTCTTTTCCAAATAACGGGCTGATCCGGCGAGTCGACACTCGAACCGAGATGGGTAAGCCATTCAATTGCTTCCTCCCCTCTTCCGAGAGCCTGCTTGAGTCGGGATGACACTAGGCCTAGATGAATCCAAGTCCATACGTTAGCACGAAGATCCTTTCGGCTGAGCGCTTGTCCAATGTACGACTCCGCCTCGTCCAACCGATTCCACTCATGCATAAGCGAACTATAGGATAGATACGCATAGCCGACAAAGGGATAGTTAGGCTTCTTCCCCCACATCGTTATTAGCTTAAGCTGGAATTGTTCCATCTCGTGCAGATCGACGGTCAGCGAGAGCGGATCGCCGAATCCCTCGTGACCTAAATACCGTCTGGTCGAGGCTTTCTGGAGGCTGCTCCCTTCTGGCAAATAATGCTCCAACAGCTCAAAATAATGGAGGGCTCGCGGCATATTTTGCTGCATTCGGAAGAAGAGTGCATGTAAGTAATAGAGATTGCCCATCAGTTGCTTCCATTCCGGCTCAGGGATGGATGCCTTCATGGCTTCGAAACGTCGCTCCGCTTGCTCAGCCTTACGCAGTCCTTGCTCCCAATCCCGATCCATCAGAAATTGTGAGATGCGGTACAGTTGGAACATCGGCTTGTGTTCAAAGCTGCTCTCCGGCAAGGCATTAATCCATCTTCGAACCACGTGACTTCTCGATTGCAAGAGTTCCGGCATGATGCGGTCGATAATGCGGATAGCATCCTCTGCCTGTTCCGTCCTAATATAATGCTCCACCGCTTCTTCATAGTGCCCCTCGTTCTCATGCCAGGCCGCAGCCCGATGGTGGGAACGTCTCCACAATTCCGGGTAATCCCTATCGCACAGCTGCTGCAAGAACTCAGACAACAGATGATGATAGCGGAACCAATCGCGCTGTTCATCCAGCGGAATGATGAACAAATTTAGTTGCTCCAACTGCTCCAGTTGGACCTGGCTATCGGCTTGTCCTGTCACCGCCATGCACAGCTCCCCGTTCATGCGGCTCAGAACGGAGGTGGCCAGCAGGAATTTCTGCAAGGATCTCGGCAGATGCCCGAACACTTCTTCGAACAGATAATCGGAGATTTGGCGCTGCCGGCCGCTGAACTGGCGAATCGTATCGGCGATATTGCCGCTTCGTTTAAGCGTGATAGCCGCAAGCTGAAGACCGCTTACCCAACCTTCCGTCTGCTCAAACAACGAAGAGATTTGCCTTATCGATAGCGATAAGTCCATCGTCTCCCGGAAGAAAACAACTCCCTCCTCCAACTCAAATCGCATATCTTCTATTCGAATAACGTTGATCTCGCCCTTGGCAAGAAGTCTGGTCGTGGGAAAAGACAGCTCGGTGCGGCTTGCGATATAGAGATGAAAGTGCGGTGGCAGATGCTCAAGCATATATCGGATCGACTCGTTAACGAACGCATTCTCGATGACGTGGTAGTCGTCTAGAATGAGTACATAATCGCCGCTAATCGAGCTTAGCTCGTTCAGAAACGCCGATACGGCGAAATCGATAGAAGACGCAGACTCTTGCTCAAGCAAGAATTCGATCGATTCCCCGAACAGAGGCAGTCTTTCTCGTATGGAAGCAAAGACGCAGCTCCAGAATGCGCCCCAGTCGTTATCATATTTATCCAGGGAGACCCAGGCAACCGAAGCTCGGCATTGCCTTGCCCATTCGCTTAAAGCTGTCGTTTTGCCGTAGCCCGCTTGGGCCGATAGCAAAGTCATCTTGGTCTCCATGCCTTCCTCAAGCTTGCGCGTCAGTTGCGGCCTAGCCACCAAAGATCTGCGCGCTGGGGGAATGAGATATTTGGT
This sequence comes from Paenibacillus sp. J22FR83, assembly GCF_059691955.1. Lineage (NCBI taxonomy): Bacteria > Bacillati > Bacillota > Bacilli > Caryophanales > Paenibacillaceae > Paenibacillus > Paenibacillus sp. J22FR83. The sequence continues at coordinate 25,180 of NZ_JCAUAM010000036.1, read as the reverse complement.
ACTACGAATCATATTCCAAGCCTCCGAACGCATAAATAAAAAATTCCATATCATCGATTATATTCGATTTAATCGGACAATTCCCTGTGGAAATTTAGTGACAATTATAAGACCCCTGTGCTATAGGGCACAGGGGTCTCTCGTCAATCCAGTTTATTCTTTTGTTTTCTGCAGCTCCAGCATTCGCAAGAGAACCGTCACCGCTTCCGCTCGGCTTGCTTTATCTTCGGAATCGAACCGATTGTCTCCCTTTCCTTGCATCAGACCGGTCTCCGTGAGAGCAGCAACCGCTCCCTTCGCCCAGGTCGGAATCTCGCTGTTATCCGCGAAGCCGGTCACGGCATTCACTTCGACTTTCAGATCTAGCGCCTTAACGATCATCGCCGCCATCTCGACTCGCGTAATCTCAGCGTTCGGACGGAAAGTACCATCGTCATATCCAGTGATGATGCCAGCTTGTTTAGCCGCCGCCACGGCATTCTTAGCCCAAGCAGGAATTTGTGATGCATCCTCGAAGGCCAATTCCTCCGTTACTCCTGCAGGCTTAATCACATTCATTAGCATCACGGCGAATTGAGCTCGCGTCACCGTTAGATTCGGCTTGAATGTTCCGTCCGGATAACCAGCTGTGATCCCTTGGCTAGCTCCTTGGCGAATCGCTTCCTCCGCCCAGTGACCGGCGATGTCGCCGAATTCGATTACTGGCTTCGCCGTATCTCCTACAGCTAACACGGCGAATTTCGTGAAGTGATTGACATCTGCGGTAATGAAGCCGCCGCTTACAACACCGCCAACCTCCACCCATTCCTTCTTCTCTTCATCATAATAGAAGATAGAAGCACGCTCGCCGTCTCTTAGCTTCGTCGTATCGAAGGCAAGCTTCAACGTAATGTTTTTCTTGAAGGTACCAGGGACATTCTTCAACACTTCGAAGACTTCGCTTACCAGCACTTCGTTATGCTTCAACAATTCATCCGTATCCAACAAGGTCTCTACTGTCACTCGCAAACTCGCGTCCGTCGCATCAGCTGGAATCTCGATGGTGATCTCGTCATCGCTCAAGCTAACCGTTCCCGGTCGACCAACAGGAAGCGTCAACTCTCCATTGTCGGAGATGACTGGACTGTTATCCGGAACGCTTACGCCTTCGCCGCTACCTCCACCGCTGACGTCGCCGCTTGGAACTTCCGTCCACTTCGCATACAGAGTCGTGTTTGCACTTACCGTATCCGTTATGAAGTTCCAGGCCGAGGCGTAGCCTTCATCCTTATACCAGCCCGAGAACGTATAGCCCGCTCTCGTTGGGTCGGTTGGCTTCGTGACAGTCGCTCCTGCAGTGATGCCAGTCAAGCTCGCAACTGCGCTGCCGTCTTTCGAGTCGAACGTCACCGTGTACGTCGAAACCGGAACTGCCGTCCACTTCGCATACAACGTCGTATTCGCACTTACCGTATCCGTGGAGAAGTTCCAGGCCGAAGCGTACCCATCTTCCTTATACCAGCCCGAGAACGTGTAGCCTGCTCGCGTTCGATCAGTCGGCTTGGTGACCGTCGCTCCCGCAGCGATGCCAATCAAGCTTGCTATCGCGCTGCCGTCCTTTGAATCGAACGTCACCGTGTACGTTGACACCGGTATCGCCGTCCACTTCGCATACAATGTCGTATTCGCACTTACCTTATCCGTCGTGAAGTTCCACGCCGAGGCGTAGCTCTCTTCCTTATACCAGCCCGAGAACGTGTAGCCTGCTCGCGTCGGATCCGTCGGCTTCGTCACGGTCGCGCTAGAGAGGATGCCTGTCTCGCTCGCCACCGCACTGCCTTCCTTCGAATCGAACGTCACCGTGTACGTCGACACCGGTATCGCCGTCCACTTCGCATACAGAGTCGTATTCATACTTACCGTATCCGTCGTGAAATTCCAAGCCGAGGCGTAGCCTTCATCCTTATACCAGCCCGAGAACGTGTAGCCCGCTCTCGTTGGGTCGGTTGGCTTCGTCACAGTCGCGCCGGAGAGGATGCCTGCCTCGCTCGCCACCGCGCTGCCTTCCTTCGAATCGAACGTCACCGTGTACGTTGCGACAGGTATCGCCGTCCACTTCGCATACAGCGTCGTGTTTGTACTTACCATATCCGTCGTGAAATTCCACGCCGAGGCGTAACTCTCTTCCTTATACCAGCCCGAGAACGTATAGCCTGCTCTCGTTGGGTCGGCTGGCTTCGTCACAGTCGCTCCAGAGAGGATGCCGTTCAAGCTCGCTACAGCGCTGCCTTCCTTCGAGTCGAACGTCACCGTGTACGTTGCGACAGGTATCGCCGTCCATTTCGCATACAGAGTCGTATTCGCACTCACCGTATCCGTGGAGAAGTTCCACGCCGAGGCGTAGCCCTCTTCCTTATACCAGCCTGAGAACGTGTAGCCCGCTCGCGTCGGATCGGTTGGCTTCGTCACAGTCGCTCCCGCAACGATGCCGGTCAAACTCGCTACCGCGCTGCCTTCCTTCGAATCGAACGTCACCGTGTACGTTGCGACAGGTATCGCCGTCCACTTCGCATACAGAGTTGTGTTTGCACTCACCGTATCCGTGGAGAAGTTCCAGGCCGAAGCGTAGCCCTCTTCCTTATACCAGCCCGAGAACGTGTAGCCTGCTCGCGTCGGATCCGACGGCTTCGTGACCGTCGCGCCGGAGAGGATGCCTGTCTCGCTCGGTACCACGCTACCGTCCTTCGAGTCAAACGTAACCGTGTACGTTGCTACCGGTATCGCCGTCCATTTCGCATACAGAGTCGTATTCGCACTCACCGTATCCGTGGAGAAGTTCCACGCCGAAGCGTAGCCCTCTTCCTTATACCAGCCCGAGAACGTGTAACCTGCTCGCGTTGGGTCGGTTGGCTTCGTCACAGTCGCTCCGGAGAGGATACCTGCCTCGCTAGCCACCGCGCTGCCTTCCTTCGAATCGAACGTCACCGTGTACGTTGCGACAGGTATCGCCGTCCACTTCGCATACAATGTCGTATTCGCACTTACCGTATCCGTCGTGAAGTTCCAGGCCGAAGCGTAGCCTTCATCCTTATACCAGCCAGAGAACGTGTAGCCTGCTCTCGTCGGATCCGTCGGCTTCGTCACGATCGCGCCGGAGAGGATGCCTGTCACGCTCGCCACCGCGCTACCGTCCTTCGAGTCGAACGTCACCGTGTACGTTGACACCGGTATCGCCGTCCATTTCGCATACAATGTCGTATTCGCACTTACCGTATCCGTCGTGAAGTTCCAGGCCGAGGCGTAGCCTTCATCCTTATACCAGCCCGAGAACGTATAGCCCGCTCGCGTCGGATCCGTTGGCTTCGTGACCGTCGCTCCGGAGAGGATGCCGGTCGCGCTCGTTACTGCGCTGCCGTCCTTCGAATCGAACGTCACCGTGTACGTTGACGCCGGTATCGCCGTCCATTTCGCATACAGAGTCCTATACACGCTCCACGTATCCAAGATTACCGTATCCGTCGCGAAGTTCCATGCCGACGAGAAGTTTTCATCCGCATACCAACCCGAGAATGTGTAGCCGGCTTTAGTCGGATCAGCTGGCTTCGGGACGGTCGCTCCGGAGAGAATGCCTGGCGCGCTCTCAACCGAACTTCCTCCTTGCGAGTCGAACGTCATCGTGTACGTCGGCGTCCACTTCGCGTACAGCGTCGTATTCGCATTTACCGTATCCGTATCGAAATCCCATAAAGTAATAAAATTCCATTCCTTATACCAACCCCCGAAGAGATAGCCATCATGGGTTGACTCCGGCTTTGCAATCTTCGATCCCGGACTAACTTCATTCAGGTCCTCGACCGGACTACCATTATTCTCGACGAAGGTTACCTTGTAGCCCACCGGCGCGGCTGCTCGCGTTACCGTCAAGGTGTAGTTGGTCGTAGCCAACCCATTCTCCGACGTCACCACGACCGTAATCGTATTGCTCCCGACTTCCAAGGGAATCGCCTCGGATAACCCACCGTTCACCACGCTTTTTCCGTTTACGGTAATTGTTGCATAATCCATTTTGGCCACCGGATATACTCTAGTGCTCTGCCAGCTGTTGGCGAAGTTAACGGAGTATTTCTTGTTATCGCTCGGATCGACAACGGGTATGCCGTTGTTCAGCCCCAGTTCGATAAGCGAAGTGTCCGCGCCTGGGAGGCGATTAATAATTAACGTGTAGGTCCGGGTTGTCGTCCCGTCTCTCGCCGTGACTACGACCGTTATCGTGTTATCTCCCATTAGTAAGGCAACGGGTACTTTGACGCCTCTTGTCGCTTCAATTCCGTTTACCGTGACGGTCGCCTCGCTATCCTCGGGTTGGGGATCGATCAGAACCTTGTTCTGGCCGATGAGATCTATAAAATCATAGAACGGCAAGCTCTTATTGAAACCGAAGCCGACAGGTAAATCCCCCGGTATGTCGCTTTCCAGAAATAGGCCTAGAAAATTCAATATGGTGTTGCTACCCGGCCCACCCGCTCGAGTTACCGTTAAAGTGGTGATTTTCTTATACTCTTCTAGAGGAGCGGCCGGTGTCACCAGAATCTCTATCGTGTTAACTCCAACATTCAGGGGAATTGCTTCCGACGGACTGCCACTAGCTACTTCTACACCGTTTACCTCAATCTTGGAATCAGCGTCTTCCGCCGTCGGCGTAACCGTTATCTCGCTCACGTTGTTCGCAACGTCCGCATAGAATTTCCAAAAGTCCATGAGGTCCGCCACAGCCTTGCCACTGGACAAAGTTAAAGTGGTTAGACTCGTGACTCCGCTTCCTGCAAAAGAGTAAGAGGGGAATAACCCCATTACTATTAACAAAACCGTAAAAAATGTAATACCACGCCTAATCATTAGTATCTACTCTCCTCTTATCGTTCTATAGATAGAGTCCATTGGTCACTCTCGAGCTGTACAAGCCATAATCTCTATTATAAGAGATAGCAGGGCTGAATTGACCTACCCGAGAGGGTAGGTCTATGGGCTAAATCGGGTAGTTACATTCATGTTTACAGATTCGGCTGCTCCTTGGTTTTAAAAAGCAAATAAGACCCCTGAGTTTAGAGGTCTCGCGTTCAATTCAATAAAAAATACCAAGCCGGATGAGATCCAGGGCTTAGCGTCCTCTTGGTGTTTCGGTCGTCCTTTATGAACGCTGAAGACCACGCCTTCGTTTATCATAGCTGTTGATGATAAGAGCCCATTGCAATTCTTTCCAGGACCTTTGAAGTTGGATAATGACGATCACAACCATGCTCTCAATAGGTTTCGAACTATAAATTCTTGGTGCCCCGTTGTTTCCTTCCTCCTATCTTCAAACACCTTGCTCCTGAAATAAAAAAAATCGAGCAAATTCTAGGAGTTACCCTAGTGTCAGCAGAAAATAAAGTGTTAGACTGGAGTTCTTGATTTGACGCGGGTTTTGGAGTTGAAAAATCTTCAGCTTTTGAAAAATATGTTTTAGACTGACCCTAGAAATTGAAACGGCGACAGCCATGGACGAGAAAATAAAGTCCTAGACTGTCACCGTTTCATTCAACTAACGTTTCCCGTTAGCTTTCATTGCCTCAATATAAAAGCACGTGGGCCCTACTGGATCAGCGGCAGTCGCAACCAAAATATACGAAACGAATTTAACCTTCGGGGGCAACGTGGATACCGTTCGGGGCGATCGTTGGAGCTCGGATCTGATTCAAAATAAAAAGGAGCCGCCGGAGCGACTCTACTTTTTGGCTGCATTGATCTTTGCCAACGCCTTTAACATTTGCGCTTCGTTGGCCTTCACAGCGTCGCCGTCAATCTTATCGACTCCGCGGTACGTGTACTTTATATTCTGAAAGTAGTCAAACACAAAGTCGTACACATCCCCAGTAACTTTGTTTACCGTGGCGTAACGATCAACGGCGTAAGACTTGAATATCTTCGATAACATAAGCTCATCGTTTTTGATATCGCTTAGATACTGCTTCGACGCGAAGTCCGCTATAATGTCCGTTGCGAAGTTGGCTATCTCTTCTTTCGGGAAGGAGTACGAGGTAACGAGTTTCGTCGTCTGATCGAATTTTTCTGTAGGCGTTTTGCCTGTCTGTACAGCGATTGCCTTGACTTCATCCTGCCATGTCTTCGCTGTTGTCGCAGGTACTACTGCCGCCGCCTTCGTAGCTGCAGGAGGAGCTGAGGCCACAGTTGAAGTTGTGGTAGTATCATCTTCGAAAATTAGTGATCTGACAGAACCGAAAACGGCAAATATCCCCACAATGGCTACGAGCAACATACCCAGTTTAAGCCTATCCCCTTTAAATCTATTTACGCTCATTCCCAAGCCCACCCTTTTCTTTTCTTTTTTTATTTCTATTTCTTTGTCGTCGGAGGCTGCTTGCCGTCGTCCTTCGGCTTCTGGATCTCCCAGAGCTTATAAGAACAAAATATTCAACGTGACCTGTAACACAGTCTCAATTTAAGGTGCTTTCAGTCAGTCTAACACTTTATTTTCTCAGTCTACAACTAATTTCCCCTCTAGCACTTTATTTTCTCCGGATATTTGAAATTCACAATCGCTTAGTAATTTGGAATATGTAAGTGTATTAACAAAAATAAAGTAGACTAATCCAGAAAATGAAACAGCGGCTAACTAAAACTTGAAAATATAGTTTAGACTGCCGCTGTTTTTATTTGTTGTGATAATAGAAATTTACGAAACCATGACTCGAAATCACAATCGAGAAACAAGCCACATAATCATTGAGCTATATTGTCTGGTAGTGTAGAGCGCATGCTTAAACTTCGTGTAGCTCTTTATGCCTTCATGCGTTAATTGCAAAAAAGCTGCTCACGGAAACTCCGGAAGCAGCTTTTTTGGGTATCTCTATTAAATTTTGGTTGGCGGTTAAAACTAGCTATCAATCCACTGAGCAGAAGTGCTGCCAACTTCAGTTTGGTATGAAGAATCAGAATACATTCTAAGAACTTTAAAATTTCCAACACCCCAGATACGATAAGTAGAAACATCATAATATACATCTGTTGCATAAAAACCATAATAAGTACCGAGCATACCAAGAACTGCAGCAACAGGTACTTTTGTAAATCCTGCTATACCAGCAGCGGCTATAGCGATAGTTGCTTGCGCATCTCTCTGATTTTTCAATTCAAATGAGATTAATTCGCCATCGGGGTACGTTGAACTGTTTGAAGGTGGAGAATGAAATAGATAAGGACAAGTAGGCGAACCAAACTTAGGACCAATAAAGTCTGGATCATAACAAGGAAGACCTGCATAAGGACCCGTACCGGCGGATGCAGGGGGGGCAGCAATTGCCAGACCTGAAAAAAGTGTTGTTAATGCTAGTGTAGATGTTAATAGTACTTTAGTGATTTTTTTCATGTTAATTACCTCCACAAATAATTTTTTTGTTCTTTATAACAGATGTTTACTAAAATACCAATCTTTTGCTCCAAAAACATGCCATTTTATTCCTTTATAGTAAATAAAGGAAATATAAAGACAATATAAAGAAACTTTATACTAAAAAAATAAAATTGTTGGTTTTTGAATATTATTGGTGAAATTTGTTAATTTTTGTAGTTTTTATCGATTTTCACTTAAAAGCTCAACATTTTATAATTTTATACATTCATTATTTTGATATATTATTAGGCTATTTTCCTATTTGAAGCAGCCTATTTGTGCGTTTTAACGAACAAAAGTTAAGAGGGAATGAAGATTTAAAGGAAGTTTTCAAAGTAGGAACAAAAGAGGAATCTCAGGAAGTGGATGGAAAAAGGGCCGAAAAATAAAAAACTCCCAACATGCGGTCAACGCATGTTGGGAGTTTTAGAACCTACAACCCGGGTAGATATTTCGATGTAAAAATGATTCGAATCCAAATTTTTATTTAAAATAAATTATAATCGAGGCAACAAAAAGTATAGCAAAGCTTATAGCATTCCCTTTATCCTTGAGATCCAACATTCTTATTAAGAATATAATTGAAACTAAGAAGAAAAATACAGAAAAGTTAAACCCAGCTACGCTGTTAAAAGAAATAAACGCAAAAATAATTGTTACTAGAGTTACGAATAGTTCCAAATAAAGCCAGATTCGGTTGCGGTTTTTGTATGGATTAATTAACATCTCTATAGTCTCCTTCTTCACAACTCATTTTTTCTTCGGTACTATTCCACGCCTTACCAATCAATAAAACAACACCCAATACTACAGCAATTGTAGCAAGCAGCTTTAATGAAGGATCCATTCGCCCGTTTTCAATCGCAGAAATTGTTTGTTGGCTTACCTGTGCTTGCCTTGCTAAATCATTTTGTGTCATTGATCTTACTTGACGTAGTTGCTTTAATTGCTGGGGAAACTCTTCGTGAGTTATCTCAACTACTAGGGGTCCATTATCAAAATCCAAAACAACCCCTCCTACAAGTATTTATTGTACAATTATATATTGTATTTGAGTGTGTGGCTAGAAAATTATTGTAAAAATATAGATATTTGTATAAAAATCTTTTCGTTCTTTGAAGTCATCCGTTTTTTTATGGCAGCCAGTCTACAACTTTATTTTACCAGTCTAATGCGACCTGTGAGACCAATGTTTCTCTACGACTATTTCAAGCCCCTCACTACTCCCCACTCTTGTTGTTCATTCTTCATTTACAATCTCATCAAATGTTGTTTCATATACGTAATGAGCTGAGCTGAATTCCATAAGGAATGGATGTACTTCAATTCCAGCTTTAATCATTCGACCTATCCCATATTGCATATTTTCTAGAAAATATGCAATATGTTGGTTACTGATAGATTCGCTGGCTACTGTCCAGCACTCCCAGGTTCCTCCTATTTTTTTATGAATACAAATATACCCATCCATGTCCCAATGTTTCGCAAAGATCCTGTTTTGTTCAATGAAAAAGGTATCCAAATCCATAGCGTAATCAGCAAATTCTTTCTTAATAAAGAGCAATTTGTCATAGACATTAAAAGGCTTGTGGTCGCCAAATGAAAAATCAGGCTCTTCTTCTAAAGAACTATCAACTCCTGTTATTAATGTAGTAGTAATGTCGGAGGTAGTAATTGTTAGATGAAAATAAAGTATTAGACTGCAGTTGTTGATGTGCCGCGGGTTTACGAACCATAAAATCGTTAAACTGTATTATCAAGAGCTGAATTCAAAATAATCAATAAAATAAGCCATTCGAACATATTAGTCATGGATAATATGTCAAATTCCTTATTTTCTTAATACTTATTCAACTAACGTTTTCGTTAGCGTAATCTCTTGTAAACTGACGTTAGTCCAGTATCGATTCAGTTCTGACACATCAAACAATAGTTTTCTTGAAGTAATAATGCTTACTCCCGATTGGAGCTTCTTCAAATACTGCAACTTGGTTGTAACCATTCTTCAAATAAAACTCAGGAGCTTGAAAACTGAAAGTATTTAGCTTAATAAACGTACAGCTTTTTTCCTTAGCGATATTCTCAATAAGATTTAACAAGCGGGTACCGTAACCCATCCCTCGAAGGGATTTTTCTATCCAAAGAATATCAACTTCTACCCAATTCCAACAGAGAGTAGCTAACATTCCTCCAATAACCAGACCATCGCCATCTTTGATGGTTAGATTAATTTCTTCATATCGAGAGCTTAAATTCTCAGGAACATACCCTGCGTTATATTCAATCAGCCTTCTCCGAATGTATTCAATTTCTTCTTTATTACCGCCGTTAAGCATCTTAATAGCATAGGTATGACGAAATTGATGAGTTTTAAAGTAGAATACATTTCCGGATTCATCAGTGATGTTCACATTTCTTGCTAGGCAGTTCAATTTCTCTCCAACCCAGTATTGGGAATAAGGTCTGCCTTTTCTTGAACCACGAAATCGAATAAAAATGTATTTTTCTAGATTGTTGTCCTCATTGCTGTTCTCAATTGATTTTTTTATTAAAGCCGCCACCATATTAGCTAATTCGTCATCGATTGGGATACGATGACCTTTAACATATGTCTTTTCAATATCAGTTTCAATGTAGTATTTCCCATTGATTCTCAACAAACAATCTTGTGTTAATCCCAATACATCGGAGATACGCAAACCAGTTTTGAACGCTATCCACACCAAAGGCTGGACCTCTGGATGTAAATGATTTAAGTTAGCAAAAAGTTGTTCTAATACATACTCCGGTATGTAATCAATTTGATCGTAAGGTTCCTTTTTGCGTTTTGGTCTGTCTTCGGGAAAAAGCAGTTGTCTTGTATTTGTTTTAGGTGCAACGTTATATTCATAACGCTGAATGTCATCTAAGAACTTACTTACAGCAGATAGATTGTATTTAATGTATGATTCAGGGTTTGAATTACGTTTTGTAAGCTTTTTTGCACTTTGGTGGAGCGATTCAATATATTTTAAAATATGGCTTCTTTGAAGATCCTTTAAATCATTCCATAAAGGCTCTAAGTTGCAAATGAAGTTTAAGAATCCAGGAATAACATTCATATAAACTACTGCAGTTGACCAAGAGAAATTGTTTTTGTTTAAAAGACGTTGCTTTATATATCCTTTAACATTACTCCGTATTGAAGGGTTCCTTATTTTCGAGAAGTCAACAAAATGTTGAGATTGTGACTTAATATAATTAATCCCATATGTAGCATGCAAAGTACGGATGTCCCAACGATCTTTATCCCATTCCTCGCGAGTATCAATAAGTTTAGATAAAGTAAAATGCATATGTCTTAAAAAGTGTGTAATTGAACATTTAACTATTTGTTCTCCGTACACATCATGTTTCCTTATAGTTTGTGTAAGGATTTTTTGATTCTCCAACCAAAACAACCATTCCCGGTCCGCCTTATCGATGTTCAAATCTAGCAATGATTCTAGTCGAGTGTGTTTTTCATTAAGAAATCTTGTGAGACGGTTTATGTTTGTGAAATTAGTTCCGAATAAGCTTGAAAAAGACCATTCATCATTAAATAACTTTTGGAACACAACATACTTCATTTCAAGATTAACCCACGGGTTATGAAATTCGAACCGAATATTTCTATTAGATCGATTATATTTGTTTCGCTGATCCTGAAAGTTAACTATTGAACCAATTACATCTACACTCCAAATATTTTCATCCATAAAATAGGAATTCTCAACTTTGTGATACGTCACAGAACCATCATCATGAACTAACCGCTCTTGATAGCTGGAAATCTCTTGTTCAAGCTGACTATGTAACTTATTCGCATTCACATATTTTTTATTTAGTAACACCACTATCAGTTATTGTATATTGCCAAGCTGAAATGCATGCTGCGCTTTCTCCCAATTCTCACGAATATCTTCTTCCGATGGATGGACATACATGTTCATTGTTGTTTGAATATTGGCGTGTCCTAATCGTTCTTGCACTTGTTTGATGTCTTTCGTTTGACGGTAGTATATTGTTGCATGCGTGTGCCGCAGCAAGTGAGGGTGAATGTGCATCCCTGTTTTCTTACACAGCACTTTAAATAAGGCGCGTACATCGCGGTCATTCATGAGTTGTCCAATTCGGTTTCCCCTCAGTTTAACAAATACGAAGTTCGTATCAATTTCAAGATCATCAATCACGTTGTATAGGTAGTCGTCGTATAAATCCATGAGTCCCTGCGAAACATGCAATTCCCGTTCGCCCGTCTTAAGTTTAGCTCCATTCTCCAATTCACCGCGGTCCGTTAAACGTATTCGATGGCCGTTCTTATGATCGAATACGAAGTCTTCCATGAAGAGTGATAATACTTCCCCGATGCGTAGTCCCGTTTCAAACAACAGTTGAATCAACAATCGATCACGAATGTTCGTTGTGGACTCGTAGATGTTTTCGACTTCATCCTTAAGCAAAGCCTTAGGTTTTCTTCTGGGTTCTTTCAGCTTTAAAACGTTCTTATTCGTCTGTTTTCCTTCATTGACATGATGTAGGAATCCCTTATATTTACTATGACCACCTCTAAACACCTGTCTTACCAGTTTATCTACCAAATCGTTTTGGATCTCTTGAATACGGAAAAAGTAATCATATAGGTTTGTTACCACTGTAATTATAAGATTCACTGATTTTTCTGTTCTTTTCGCTTCAATCTTTTGTAATGGAGTCACTTTCCCGCTTTCAAACGGATTACGTAACCACCCTACAAAGTCAGCAAGATCCTTAACTCCTACTTCTTTATAATCTATTTTCCGCTCTTCAAGATAAGTGAAATACTGTTTTAATGCATAGCAATAAGTCTTCAGTGTGTTGTTGCTTTTACCTGTTTGATCGAGGTGCTTTAAATACTTCATGACAGGAACAACTGGAACACCTACCTCATCCAATAGCAAATATCTCTTTTTATTATCATTAAGAATTACTTCTTGTACTCTCACAGCGTCACTCCCAACGAATGCATTTTTCCTCAATATATTAAATAATTTATACTAAGTTTTAAAGCCCTAATTAATATTTCTTTTAAACAAAAAATAGAGGAGATTAGCTCATATAATGAACTAACCATCCTCTATTTACGTTACTACAATTAACACAGTCTAATAATTTATTGAATAGTCTAATACTTTATTTTCTCTTAACAAAAACTTTCATTACTAGCTCCACACTTACTCAACCGTCACACTCTTCGCCAGATTCCTAGGCTTATCAACGTCATTCCCACGCGCTAACGACGCGTAGTAAGACAACAACTGCAAAGGAATTACGGACAATGCAGGCGTCAACACATCCAACGTTTTAGGAATAATGAACGTGCTGTCAACCGACTTCTGCAGCTCCGTCTCACCTTCCACGGCAATACCCAACACATTTGCGCCGCGCGCCTTCACTTCTTTGATGTTGCTCACCGTTTTCTCGAGCAACTCATGCTGTGTCGCTAACGCGATAACTGGGATATTATCCTCGATCAACGCAAGCGTACCGTGCTTCAACTCACCCGCAGCATACGCCTCGGAGTGAATATAGGAGATTTCTTTGAGCTTCAAGGAACCTTCAAGCGCTACCGCATAATCCAAGCCTCTGCCGATAAAGAACAGATTGTCATGCTTCGCCATCTCATCCGCAACCACTTTCAACGCTTCCGCTTGCTCTAGAATTTCGCTAACCTGATCAGGAAGCTCCTTCAAAGCTGCAATCACTTCCGCGATTTCTTCCGGCGTTTGCGTACCTAGCGTTTGCGCCAAGTGTAGACCTAGTAAATAAAAACCAATCAATTGCGACGTGTAAGCTTTCGTTGAAGCTACCGCAATCTCAGGACCTGCCCATGTTGTAATAATATCGTTCGCTTCACGCGCAACAGAGCTTCCTACAACATTCGTAATCGCCAATACGTGTGCTCCACAACGCTTCGCTTCACGCAGTGCGGCCAATGTATCCGCTGTTTCACCGGATTGGCTCACAACAATCACGAGCGTATCCTTTGTGATAATCGGGGAACGATAACGATATTCAGACGCTACATCCGTTTCCACGGGAATACGCGCCATTTTCTCAATCACATACTTCCCAACCATACCTGCATGGAACGCAGTTCCACATGCGACAATATGCACACGACTGATGTTACGAATCGCCTCAGGCGTAATCGTAAGCTCATTCAACGTCACACTCTTACCATCAGGGGAAATGCGACTTCCCATCGTATCGCGGTATGCTTTCGGTTGGTCATAAATTTCTTTCAACATGAAATGATCAAATCCGGCTTTTTCCGCCGTAACAATGTCCCAATCGACATGAAACATTTCCCTGGAAATAAAATTCCCCTCTAACGTCATTAATTCGACAGCATCCCGCGTCAATAGCGCCATTTCGCCATCATTTAGAATGAACACATTACGTGTGTACTCTAAGATCGCTGGAATATCTGAACCAATGAAATTCTCGCCTTCGCCAATCCCGATAATAAGCGGGCTAGCTTGACGCACTGCAACAAGGCGGTCCGGTTCGAACTCTGTGAGGACACCAAGTGCAAACGCACCTGTCATGTGCTTTACAGCCTTCTGAACAGCTTTGAGGATGTCTCCCTCGTATAAGCTCGCGACCAAATGCGAAATAACCTCTGTATCCGTCTCCGATACGAAAACATGGCCCTTCGCGATCAATTCTTCTTTCAGCGTAATATAATTCTCAATAATCCCGTTATGCACAACGGAGAATTTCGCAGAATTATCAGTGTGAGGATGGGAGTTCACGTCCGAAGGCTTACCATGTGTTGCCCAACGTGTATGCCCGATGCCAACGCTTCCGTTCAATGGCGTTTCACCAAGCTTCGACTCCAAGTTCGCAATACGGCCTTTGGCTTTCTTAATTTGCAAACCATCCGCTGTATACACAGCTACCCCAGCAGAATCATAGCCTCGATACTCTAGCTTTTTGAGACCATCCAATAAAATCTCCTGAGAATTACGCTTTCCAATATAACCAACAATACCGCACATAGTTACAACCTCCAAATTTGTATAAGCCTCTTTTATAAGGGCTGTTTGTCAAGGATCTGATTTTCAATCAGTCATAAATCATAATGAAATAAACCATCTATAAGGGCGTTCTTTACGTGTAAAATTCAATAAATCGTTAATAGATGCTGGATACTTGTCTGCCCGGTCGCCCGAACGATTTTGCTCTCCAACTTAACGGCACTCCTCGTGCCGGAAGGTCCCCGCCGAATGTTTCGAACACCTTCACCTCGTCAACTCACCGCGTAGTAGCAACCTTTCGGTTACATTTCCGTCCCGCTTGCGAGTCCTGGCGCTATTTGTTACGAATAACCTCTGCCCTGCCTTTCCTTCTTGAGTAACTTCATCATATGCATTTTCACCCAGTAATGCAACTTGTTTTGGCATAACTGATCCCTCATCTCGCCATTCTCTAGCTCAAATGAGGGATTAGCTGCCTATTATTATACCAATTGCTCTTGAATAACCTTCGCAATATCATGAACATATGCTTCTACTTGCTCTTTGTCTGGGCCTTCTGCCATAACACGAATCAAGGATTCCGTACCTGAAGGACGAACTAGTACGCGGCCGTTATCGCCGAGCTCATCTTCCACCTTACGGATCGCTTCTTCAATTACAGCGTTATTCTTCAGCTTGCTTTTATCCGCTACACGGATGTTAACGAGCAATTGCGGGAATTTACGCATAATCCCTTTCAATTCACTCAGTTTACGCCCAGATTCAACTAGGGTATTCACCAATTGTAGCGCAGTTAGAATGCCATCACCAGTGGAGATGTAATCCAGGAAAATGACATGACCCGATTGCTCCCCGCCTAAGTTATAGCCGCCTTTACGCATTTCTTCCATCACGTAGCGATCGCCTACAGCTGTTTGCAGAGCCTTTAAGCCCGCTTTTTCGATGCCTTTGAAAAAGCCGATATTCGCCATCACCGTCGTCACAATGGTGCCGTGGTTCAGCTTCCCTTGGCGATTCAGCGCATCGCCAAGAATGCTCAAGATGAAGTCGCCGTCGACTTCATCGCCCTTCTCATCAATCGCGATCAGACGATCTGCGTCGCCGTCAAAAGCCAGCCCGATGGCTGCGCCATGCTTAACCACCTCAGCGCGTAGCGTCTCGGGGTGGGTGGAGCCGCAATCATCGTTGATGTTGCGCCCATTCGGCTCCGCGCCGATGGTGATTACTTCCGCTCCGAGCTCGCGGAAAATCAAAGGCGCCAGCTCATAGGCTGATCCATTCGCACAGTCAAGAACAACCTTTACGCCGTCGAAGGACTTCGACACCGTCTCCTTCAAGAAAGCCAGATAAAGGTGCTTCGCATCTGGCTGATCCGAAACCGTACCAATCTCGCCGCCAACCGGGCGAGGCAATTCATCCACAGCTGCATCGAGCAGCTGTTCAATCTCAAGCTCCGTCTCATCCAATAGCTTGAAGCCGTCGCCTCCGAAGAACTTAATCCCGTTGTCTTCAACCGGATTATGGGAAGCGGAGATCATAACGCCCGCGTCTGCGCCTAGCTTTTTCGTCAAATAAGCGACCGCTGGCGTGCTCACCACACCAATACGAATCACTTCAACACCAATCGATAATAGGCCTGCTACTAGGGATGCTTCCAGCATTGGCCCCGAAATACGTGTATCTCTCCCGATCACGACTTTCGGATGCTTCGCCTGTCTTGTTAATACATACCCGCCGCAGCGTCCTACCTTATAAGCCAATTCTGGTGTGAGTTCGCCATTCGCGACTCCGCGCACACCATCCGTACCGAAATATTTCCCCATTTTTGTATTCTCCTCTTTCTCTATTCCCCATTATGGATTGGCTGTTTTTACATTTTTCTCGCTGATTTCAACGAGCGCCTTCACATCTTGCGGAAGCCCCAGCTTCACGAAGGAAGGCATATTCAACGTTACTTTCAATTCATGCTTACCAGGCGGTAAATTACTAACATCTAGTATCGCTTGAATATCCCCAACTTTCAATTGATCAATAATGGCAGGCGCACCTTCTACCGTAATATTCAAGGTAGCCGCTGCTGGCTGCGTCACTGTGGTGACGTAATTCTCATTCTGACCAATAATCGTGATCGGTACGTTCTCCATAGCTTTCGTAATGGATGGTACAACCTCGACATGCACCGTCACCTTCGCAGGATCTAATTGTGTTACTTTATTCCTGAGAGGAATGTCCAGTGCGAAATCTTTCGTTTCCTTCACATCCTGCAGACTAAGCTGCGGACCTTGATAGAATTCTAGGCGATCTACAACGTCTTGCGCTCCGTATACCGTTACTTTATCAGGGGTTTGCGTAATCATCGCAATCGCATAACCTGGTGGCGGTTCACCGCTTACTTTGAGCTGCAACGGAATCGTTTGGAACGGACTCGTGATTGGCACCTCAACATCGACAACCGATGGATTAATGATAAGGGTCACTTCTTTGCCTTCCTTATCGAAAGCCTGCAGTCTAACCTGCTTCGTCACCGCTGATTGTGCTTTATCTACAGATACCTCGCCGCGGACATTCTCAATTTGATCAAGTTTACTCGTCTGTGCTGTAATGTACACCTTACCTGGCTTCACGATAGGTTGTCCCGCTTTGAGGCCTGCTGCTGGTGTTCCTTTGACATTAATAACAACAGGTACTTCTTTCATCTGCAGTTCTTCAATCATGACGTGAACCGTTCTAGGAACGATCTCCACATCAACATCTGAAGGTATCCCTACAGGCGCAAGTGTGACCTGATGGTCCCCTTTACCGACCTGCGTCAAATCCAGTACAATCTGATACGCATTGCTAGCCGTTACTTTCTTAAGGGCAGATTCCTTCCCTTTCAGAATCACCTGTACATTCGCAGGATTCATCGAAGAGATGAAGTAGTGGGTTTCATCATATTTGGTTGTGATGGAGACATTATTAATCGTTTCCACTCGCTCTCGCAGCGCTGTGTTTCCAGATATATTCGTTTCTTCCATATGGACGACTACCCATAGCATAATGCCGATGACAAGTGCAACAATCCGTACCACATTGGTATTACGCAGCCATTTATCCATTCGAACGCCCTCCCCACCATTTCATGAAAGGGTTCTTCTCATTTGTTTTCGCTTTCGGCTTCAACTCTTCAAATAACTTAGATATCAACGATTCCTCTTTAATATCCCGTACGATATGGCCATTCATCGTTAGTGAAATTTGACCTGTTTCCTCCGAAACAATCACACACATCGCATCCGAAACTTCACTCATCCCGATCGCAGCACGATGCCGAGTCCCCAGTTCCTTTGAAATAAAAGGATTTTCAGACAGAGGCAAATAACAACCCGCGGCCATTAACTGCCCTTGCCGAATGATCACTGCGCCATCATGAAGAGGGGTATTAGGGATAAAAATATTAATTAACAGCTCTCCGCTGATCTTGCTCTCTATCGCAATGCCGGATTCCACATAATCGGTAAGTCCCGTATCCTTCTCAAAAACAATCAAGGCCCCAATCTTTCGTTTGGCCAAATAGTTCGCAGCCCGAATCACTTCGCTGATTCTCTTATTCACATCATGATCTTCTTCTGATGAAGATCTACTTCCGAATAACTTACCTCGACCTAATTGCTCCAAGGCACGCCTTAGTTCTGGTTGGAAAATAATAATAACCCCAAGTACCCCGAACGTAAAAGCTTGATTCACCATCCATTGGAGTGTACTTAACTGGAACCAAATACTAATGACCCAGGTAATGACGACCACGAGGATACCCTTCATCAGTTGGATAGCCCTTGTCCCACGCACCACTAGGATCAATTTATAAATCACATAGCTAACGATGAGTATATCGACAATATCCTTAGCCGAGATGCTCGTGAGCAAATCCATTGTATTCTCCCCCAGGCGACTAAACAAAGTTCTCTCTATATAGGAATCATAACATAAAGCTAAGTATACTTCTATTTATCTAGACTCGTCGCGAGAGAATTGGTTCATTATTCCTATGTAAAAAAAGAAAAAAGCCCCCTATAGTCTCAGCTATAAGGGGACAATTCGTTATGGTGTGATTTTACCTACGAATTCACCTAATTTGTACCAGACCCAGCTCAGTGCTTCATCGACTTGTTTGACTTCTCCAGCAATGTGCGCCGTTGAGGCTAGGTTGACCGAACCATCGATTACGACGACATTCCCCGTTACATCGCCTTCAACCTTCAGTTCCCCACGTTTGACCACAAGATCACCATTGACGGTATGCCCTTGCGGCACAAGCACAGTATCACCTTGAATAACGACATCCTGAAGGTTACTTCCCTGTACCATAAGATTCTGATCGTCATCCCACATGGATATGAAGCTTCCGAACATGACCGTGCCGAATACCACAGCAACCGATACTGCGGGGTGTCTGCGGATCCAATCCGCCCATGTATTCTTCTTTTTCATCGGTGGTAAGGCGCTCATAATCTGTGCAGTTAACGTATCAGGTACTGAAATAGAGGGCAGCATTCTAACCAAAGCATCCGTTTTCTCCAACTGTTTGAAAGTGTTATGACACGCCTGACAGGCTATCAGATGTTCTTTCAAGGGCAGAGCTTCCGACTTTGGCAAATCACCGTCGAGATATTCATGTATGAGCGGGAGGGCTTCTTTACAATTCACGTTTAGCCACCCCTTTCTTGATATAGTAGAGCAAGTTGTGATATACCATACGTTTCGATTTCAAATATGTTTCAGATTCGAACAGGATTTGTGCTAACAACTTGTTCCTCCTGCTCCAATCTTTTTCGTAAGTACTCCCGCCCCCTGTGCACACGTGTTTTGATCGTCGTGACGGGCATATCGAGCACATCACTAATTTCTTGTAGTGACATATCATGTAGATACCTAAGAATAACAACCGATTTATATTTCTCAGGCAGCGTCTCAATCGCCCGATGAATTTGTGCCTGCGTTTCTGAGACTATCAGCTGTTTCTCTGGTGTATCTTCATCGCTAGGAAGCATCGCATAATAATCATTGCCCTCGCCGTCTGTCATTTCTGCATCCAGTGAGTACGTCATCTTCCTACGTCGCAGTTTATCAATACATAAGTTTGTCCCAATCCGAAAAATCCACGTCGAAAACTTCTGATTCTCATCATAACGATGTAAATTCGTATACACACGCAGGAAAGTCTCCTGCACGGCATCTTCGGCTTCTTGCTTGTTATTCAGCATGCGGTAAGCCAAATGAAAGATCTTGTCTTTATAGAGCTCCACGAGCTCTGCAAAAGCATTCCGATCCCCATTACTGGCCAGCTTAGCCAGTCGTGCTTCAACAAAGTTCAATTGGTTTTCCTCCGGCTTCTCGACAATTCAACAACCATTTATAGATAATAAAATTCCCTCTACTACTATATACGTCACAAATCACGATTTGTATTCAGAAATTATAATTCCACCCAGAATTAAGCCCATGCCTCCCCATTGTAACCCACTAATCGGTTCCCCGATGAGAAGATACGCTGCAAGAATAGCTACTGGAAGCTCTACAGATCCCAGCATGGCAGCAAGTGCGCTTCCGATCTTGGGAATTCCTATATTGAAGGATACAGTCGGTACAACTTGTCCTAGGAACCCGAGCAGCAATCCCCATAGCAGCAGTTGACCACCATTATCATGAACAAAAACCGTCGGCGGATACAAGATAAACATAATCGGGAGCGCAGCCGTCAGCATAATCGCAGAATTCATCAGGGGAGGTAGCGTACTTACGACTTGTCCCGTGAAAAACAGGAAAATACTATACGCTAACGCAGATAGAAGTCCATATAGTATACCCAGAATACTGAGCTCTTCCCAGTTCGTATCAAACACATTCACCGCTAGAATCGTTCCTGCCAAAATTAGCGCAATCGCAATCCCTTCCATTCGCTTAGGCCATCTTCGTTTCACGATACAATCCATGGCAATCGTCATCCACGTGAATTGAAAGAGAAGAATAATGCATAAGGAAGCATCTAATTCTTGCAGCGCAATGTTATACACGACCGTCGTTAGCGACAGTCCGAATATCCCAATCAATCCAAGCTTAACCCAAGGCCCCTTAAACGGATTCACCCATGATTTTTTGTGAAAAAGAATCAACACCCATACGAATAAGGTTCCCATCGTCATCTGAGCTGGCGTAATTTGTCCGTCTGTGAAACCTTGATCATAGGCCATTTTAATGAATGAAGAGAGCAAACCATAGCTCGAAGCCCCAATAAGGACAAGGACTATTGCCAACCATCGTCCCATGCTGCCGCGTACCTCCTGATTTCGGTAATTCCCGTAATTACAGGAAAAGCCGAGCTGCCTGCATTGCTGCAAGCCCCCGACTTTATCATCCTGTGTTGTTCTTATGTTGTCGTATGGATCAGCCCGTGTTCCGAAGTCCCGCGGCAATCCCGTTGATGGTAAGTAGTACTTCACGAAGCAGAATCGCATCGTCTTCATTGTTGTCTCTTAATGCACGTAGCTCTTTAAGCAGCTCAACCTGCATGTAGCTTAGCGGATCTACGTAAGGATTCCGCAATTTGATGGATTCTTGAATCACAGGAACATTATCTAGAATCTCTTGCTGACCTGTAATTTGCAAAATAATCGAGGACGTCAACTCATACTCGTCTTTGATCAGATTGAAAATACGCTCTGCAATCGCACATTCCTTCACCAAACTACCGTATTCTTTCGCGATAAGAAGATCTGCCTTAGCCAAAGCCATTTGCAGATTATCAATCATCGTACGGAAGAATGACCATTCCTCATACATCTCTTTGAGGACTGCTACATTGCTTTCATTGCCTTGAGCGAAGCTTTGCAAGCCTGTACCTGCCGCATACCATGCTGGCAGCAAGTATCTCGTTTGCGTCCATGAGAATACCCAAGGAATCGCACGCAAATCTTCGAATTTATCACTATTTTTACGCTTGGATGGACGGGAACCGATATTCAGCTCACCGATCTCTGGAAGCGGTGTGGATTCTTTGAAGAACGTTAAGAAGTCCTCGTCTCTGAAAATAAGATCTTGATACTTCGTCTGAGATTGCTCCGAAATACCGCGCATAATGTTCTCCCACTTGTCCTCTTGTGGAAGTCTTTGCGGGGAACGAGACAATTTGGATGCTGTAATCAGCGCAAATGTCGCCTGCTCCAAACTACGATAAGCAATTCCTTGCAGGGAATAGCGGGAAGAAAGAACTTCACCTTGCTCCGTAATTTTGATGCCACCACCAAGCGTCTCAACCGGTTGTGCTAGAATGCTTCGGTTTAGTGGCATACCGCCACGGCCCAATGCGCCACCACGACCATGGAAGAACTTCAACTTAACGCCGAATTTCTTCGCTGCTTCAGTAATATCTTGAAGCGCCATGCGCAGCTCCCAGTTCGCTGTAATTACACCGCCGTCTTTATTGCTGTCGGAGTAGCCCAACATAATTTCATGCAGTGGATTTTCAGCGTCCAGGCTATCTCGGTAAGCAGGGATTGCTAGCAACGTGCTCATGATACCAGGAGCCGCATGCAAGTCGTCAATCGTTTCAAAAAGCGGAACAGACTGAACCGTACTTGTTACCGTACCGTCGCTCTCTCTGCGGTATAGACCCGCCTCTTTGGCAAATACAACAACCTCAAGCATGTCACTTGCGCCTTGTGTCATCGAAATCAAGTAACTATTAATACAGTTACGTCCGAATTCCTTCTGCGCTTTACCTACCGTACGATAAACGTCCAAACATTCTTTCGTACCCTCCGTATAGTCCAAATACGTAGACGTTAGAGGACGCGGATCATTCAAAACATTCGTAAGCAATGAAATTTTCTCATCTTCCGAAAGCTTGCTGTAATCGGGTGTAATGCCCATTTTCGCCAAAACTTCCGTCATCGCATTCTCATGCTCTTTACTATGCTGTCTGATATCTAAAGCAGCTAAGTGGAAACCAAACAACTCAACTTGACGTATTAACTTCTTAATAAATTTATCTGCGACGTAGTCCGCAAAATGCCCACGCAAACTAGCTTCCATAACCTGCAAATCTTGAATAAACTCTTCAGGGCTATTGTACTTCTGTGTAGTAGATACATTTGCGTTGCCCGTATTATGAATTTTCTCGATCATATATGTTGTCTTAATGCGGTAAGGTTCTTTTTCATTGCGCCAAACATCCTGAACATTCCCCATCGCTTCACGATCACATTGAATAGATTCGAGCAGCGCTTCGCTCACATTTACAATGTTCTTGCTAAAGCTCATATGTGCTAAGGATTCTCTCAGGATTTCCTCATACTTCTGCAAAGCCAATTGACGGTGCAGGCCAAGCGTCTCCCATGTCACATTCGCTTTAACCGAAGGATTTCCGTCGCGGTCTCCACCGATCCAGGATCCAAACTTCAAGAATGACGGTACATGCCATTTATCTTCTGGGTAATACTTATTCAAGCAGCGTTCAAGTTCGTGATAAACTTCTGGCAGCACATCGAATAACGTCTCGTCAAAATAGTAAAGACCGTTACGCACTTCGTCGATTACCGTCGGTTTACGATCACGCAGCTCGTCAGTTTGCCATAGATTAAGCACTTCACCTAACAACTTCTCGCGAAGTTGTTCACGCTCACGGTACGTTAGATTAGGGTTGTCTAGCTTCATCATATCTTCAGAGATACGAAGATTAATATCAAGCACGGCACGACGCATAGCCTCAGTCGGATGAGCCGTCATTACGAGCTCCAAAGATATCGATTTAAGGATTTCTTGTACTTCGGCATAAGGAATATTCGTGTTCTTCAGCTCTTGTACGATGCTCTCAATCGAACCAGGTTGTACAGACTCTCCTGATGAGCGCTCATAGTCACGTTTACGGCGAATACGATGGTTCTGCTCAGCAATATTAACTAGTTGGAAATATATAGCGAAAGCGCGTATCACTTGATGGCGAATTTCCGGATCTAGTGAAGATATCGTTTTCTTAAATTCATCGTAGATCTCCACGACATAGTGTGCTCTTAACGACTTGCTCATTTCGCGAATTCGTTCAACGACATCCAGCAGATCATTTCCGCCTTCTTGTACAAGAACTTCGCCTAGTATGTGCCCCAAAAAGCGAACATCTCTGCGCAGCAGATTATTCGTGCTTTGTTTTTGTAGGCCGATCTCACTCTCTACCATGACTCTCCACCTCATCTATTCACTATGATGCATTAATGCTTCTCTCTGCAAAAGCTAGTCGCTGTAAAAACTCATTTCAGAATATTTTACCACAATCTGATCGCTACACATAGTATTAAAATAAAAAAACCGTACGTTTTTCGGTGGTAATTAATGTATTGATAAGATTCTACAACGTTTTGATTCGTATTATTTCCAAATTGTAAAGAGTTACGCATTAAATGGAGACACTCATTCAGTGTACGCTAATCATTGATCTTAGCGCGATTCTAGACATAAGAAAAAGCCACCCGTAGGTGGCTCTTTCTTTGTAAGCGGGCGGCGGGAATCGAACCCGCGCGATCAGCTTGGAAGGCTGAAGTTCTACCATTAAACTACGCCCGCGTAGTTTAGAAAAATGATCGGGACGACACGATTTGAACATGCGACCCCCTGCTCCCAAAGCAGGTGCTCTACCAAGCTGAGCTACGTCCCGATACGTTTATAACTTATAATGAAGAATGGCGCGCCCTGAGAGATTCGAACTCCCGACCTTTTGATTCGTAGTCAAATACTCTATCCAGCTGAGCTAAGGGCGCATAAAACTTTGGAGCGGAAGACGGGGATCGAACCCGCGACCCTCGCCTTGGCAAGGCGATGCTCTACCGCTGAGCCACTTCCGCAGGGTACCTCAATTGTATAAATACAAGTGAGGATTTAATGCGCGTAGAGGGACTTGAACCCCCACGGTCACCCGCTAGATCCTAAGTCTAGTGCGTCTGCCAATTCCGCCATACGCGCATGTTAGTAAAATAAAATGGTGAGTCATGTAGGATTCGAACCTACGACACCCTGATTAAAAGTCAGGTGCTCTACCAACTGAGCTAATGACTCATAAAAAATGGCTGGGGATCAAGGATTTGAACCTTGGCATGACGGAGTCAAAGTCCGTTGCCTTACCGCTTGGCTAATCCCCAATATAAAACATGCCGTCGAGAGGACTTGAACCCCCAACCTACTGATTACAAGTCAGTTGCTCTACCAGTTGAGCTACAACGGCATATAAAGTTATGGTGGAGGCTGACGGGATCGAACCGCCGACCCTCTGCTTGTAAGGCAGATGCTCTCCCAGCTGAGCTAAGCCTCCATGGGATTTGAAAATGGTGACCCGTAGGGGACTCGAACCCCTGTTACCTCCGTGAAAGGGAGGTGTCTTAACCACTTGACCAACGGGCCTTGCTAAAAAATACTGGAGCTTCCAACCGGAATCGAACCGGTGACCTCATCCTTACCATGGATGCACTCTACCGACTGAGCTATGGAAGCAATGGCTCCCCGAACAGGACTCGAACCTGTGACAACTCGATTAACAGTCGAGTGCTCTACCAACTGAGCTATCAGGGAACAATGTTTGGCAACGTTCTACTCTCCCAGAACCCTGCGGTTCAAGTACCATCGACGCTGGAAGGCTTAACGGTCGTGTTCGAGATGGGAACGCGTGGATCCCTTCCGCCATCATCAC
>NZ_JCAUAM010000035.1:0-39255 GCF_059691955.1 Paenibacillus sp. J22FR83 | reverse complement strand
CTTATCCCGAAGGATAAACCCGCTCGACTTGCATGTATTAGGCACGCCGCCAGCGTTCGTCCTGAGCCAGGATCAAACTCTCCATAATAGAAAAGCTTAATTGTACTCATTGACTTGCTAGCGAGATTTTGCAATCTCAATTGTAGTCACTTGCGTGACTGAATTTGCTGATTTGCTTCATTCATTTGTTCAGTTTTCAAAGAGCTTTATTGCGTTACCGTTTAAAGCGTTAATGCATCGCTCTTGCGGTGACAAGAACATATATTATCAGGTTTCAAAATGAAATGCAAGCATCTTTTTAAATACATTATCTTACAGCTTGGCAAAGCCTGTTCTTACTGCATTTTGGCGCCAAACATTCTTCCTGCCAAGCAAATGTACGCCACCAATCCATTCGTCGATTCCGTTCAGAACGATATGATCTTGCTTACACGTAAGAATACGTTTACCCAATTCTGTTATCTTTACTCTGTAATTTGCAAATTGTGGCGGCCATGCTTCATGGTAACTCGGCAGCTTATCACCACCAAACACTCGGATAAGGGGCTGCTCGCAATGCCAAATCCCATTCAAGAGGCCAAAGAATTGCAAATCACCTAAGCCATAGTGGCTGGCTTGCTCGGAAAGTTTTTGAAACAAAGAGGAAGGAGACACTTCTTCATCCCCTAACAGCTCCAGCGTCAACTGCTGAATGGCTGACAAGCCATTTTGAATAGAGGGGAAGCGAGCTGTATGGGCCTCTAGGGCCTTTTTAAGAAAAGGAAGAGGTGATAGATCTCCTTCTAATAAAGAAGCCATAAGATGAGGCTCAGAAGCCGAATAGGCTGTCCACACTTGGCGGGCAAGGTCTAGTTGCGCTGTCGCAACAGGCAACCATGTGCCATGTAAAGTTAGAGTTTGCTCCACGGTTAACTGGCCCAAGCCATAGAAAGGGTCTACCCCAGGGAAAGCATCTATACATATCAACGAAAGTTGGAAGGAACGACGTGGCAATCCATCGATTCTCGCAAGCAGATAACACAGCATCAATTGGTCATATAAATCATGTTCAAACCATAGGACAACCTCATCCACTTCATCCGCGAGCGTATCTAGCCTCGATTCTTGCTGCATTGTCTGCGACGTGAAAGTATCCAAGGGTATACCGTAACGGTTATTCATATATACTGCTCTTTGGTATAAAAGGGGACTATCTGTCATCCCCATGCCGATTGGCCCCTCATAGAGCGACTCGCGCCACACCAAAATCTCACCATCGATACCGGATGCGCTCAGCTTATCGCCAAACGAGTCTCCGTTGACGATATGTAGTGTTTTTGTCGGCATGGCGCTGTCACCTCTCTTCTATAGATTAAGCTTCACCTAGCAATTGCAAAAGCTCCTGCTCATCTTCAATAATTCGAATACCTAACTCCTGCGCCTTGGTCAACTTGCTGCCTGCGCTTTCGCCTGCGATCACGATGTCCGTCTTTTTGGAGACGCTGCCGGTGATTTTGGCTCCCATGGCTTCGAGCTTCTTCGCACACTCGTCGCGACCCATGGAGGAAAGCGTTCCTGTGAGGACGATCGTTTTGCCGAAGAATGGATTATCTTCGCTGGCTACGATGACTGGTGCTTCGTCTGCGACGGGGTTCACGCCTGCGGCTAGCATCCGCTCAATGCTGGATACCATCACAGGGTCACGGAAGAACGAGTGAATGCTCTCCGCTACGATACCGCCCACGTCGGGAAGGGTAATTAGCTCCTCTGTCGTCGCTTCCATGATGCGCGAAAGGCTGCGATAGTGATCGGCCAGCACTTTTGTGGTCGTCTTGCCCGAGTTGGGTATGCCTAAAGCATACAGAAAAGACGCGAGGTCGCGGGATTTGCTCTTATCAAGGGCGCCAAGAAGGTTGCGCGCCTTCTTCTCGCCAAAGCGATCGAGCTTGACGAGATCGTCGAATTGCAAGGTGTACAGATCCGCTGGATCGCGGACACCCAGCTCTTGATGCAGCTGTGAAGCGGTCATCTCGCTGAAAAATTCAATGTCCATCGCATCGCGCGAAGCAAAATGCGCCATCCGGCCGACGAGTTGAGGAGAACAGCCGAGTCGGTTTAGGCAGAAGAGATGCGCTCCACGCATCTCGAGCTCACTGCCGCAGGACGGGCAATGCGTCGGTGCGACGATTTCCTGGCCGTCATTCTCCTCGGTAACTTTGCCGAGAATCTCTGGAATGACGTCATTCGACCGGCGAATGTAGACGAGGCTGCCGAGCGCGTGCTTGAGGTTCTTGCGCTCAATGTCGCCAACGTTGTTGAGCGTGCAGTTCTGCACCGTCACGCCAGCGAGATCGACAGCTTCTACACGGGCTAATGGCGTGATTTTGCCCGTACGCCCGACTTCCCAGGAAACGCTTTGCAGCGTTGTCATCGCTTCTTCCGCTTCAAACTTGTAGGCAATCGCCCAGCGCGGGAACTTGTCCGTATAACCGAACACTTCTCGTGTGCGCATGTCCGTCAGCTTCACGACGCTTCCATCAATGAGGAAATCGAAACTGGACCGCTCTTCTGCAATGCGTTCCAGCTCGCTGCTTACCTCTTCAATTGTAGAGAAGTACCGTGTGCGGTTATTCACTTTAAACAGGTTGTCGCGCAAAAACTGTACCATATCGGCATGATTGTCAAATTGGAGGTCGCTGCTATACCCCACATTATAGAAGAATGCGTTCAGCTTGCGCTCTGCGGTCAGTTTGGGGTTCTGATTACGCAGGGCTCCTGCTGCGGCGTTTCGCGCGTTTTTGAGCGGCTCTGCGGCCGTCTTATTGTACGTTTCAAGGACGGACAGGAACATGACGCCCTCGCCTTGCACTTCAATCGTCCCTTGATCGTAAGGAATCTCTAGCGGGATCGATTTGATCGTTTTGACTTGGGCCAAAATGCCCTCGCCAACGGTACCGTTCCCCCGCGTGGACGCTTGGACCAGATGACCTTGCTCATAGGTAAGATTCAGTGTAAGCCCATCAAACTTAAGTTCTACAACGTACGTCGGGTCTGGCAAAGGCGTCTCAGGGTTCTTGCTGTTGTAATCTGCAATCAGCTTGTGTACACGTGCATGCCAGGCTGCCAAATCACCAGCATTCTGTGCTTTATCCAGACTCCAGAGTCGTGATAGATGACGATGGGGTTCAAAGCCTTTGAGGATATCTCCGCCTACGCGATGCGTAGGCGAAGCAGGCAGGGTTACCCCTGTCTCCTGCTCCAGTATGGACAATTTATCATATAGTGCATCCCACTCCGCGTCAGAGATCGTAGGCTGATCCAGCGTATAGTAATTATGATTATGCTTGTTGATTTCTTGGATGAGGGTTTTCATTACCGCGAGTTTATCGGTCATGCGGACTCTTCCTCTCTCAATGGGAATGGTTATGGGACAAAGCAGAGCAAAGCTTAACAAAGCAGAGCGCTCCTACACCTTCGTGATCGGAGCGAATTTCGCGAGCAGGCGCTTCAAGCCAACGGGCGCCGGGAAAGCAATCTGCAGCTCGGTGTCATCACCCGCGCCCCTCACGGACACGACGGTGCCGACGCCCCACTTGCCATGCGACACGCGGTCGCTGGCTTTGTAGTCCGTCGCACCGCTGCCTGCGGCAGGCTGCGGCGCCCGGAACGCAGCCGGTTTCGGTGCGGCTGCGGGGGTTGGCGCAGCCGCAGGGCTTGGCCGTCCGCTGAAAGAGGACGGCGTTCCTGTCCGCCCACCGAAGGCGGACGGTGTGCCCCAGGCAGACGAGCCGGTGGCGCTGCCACCGCGGCTCGACGATGCAGCGGCGCTCCCGCCGCTGCCCCAGGACGAGGTGCCGCCGGAACGGCCGCCTCGGGAGAAGCCACCGCTGCTGCCGCCAGCGGAGACGGTTTCCAGGAGTTCCTTCGGAATCTCCTGCAGGAATCGCGACGGCGCGTTCGCGGCGGAGCGGCCGAAGAGCGTGCGCATGCGCGCGCACGTGAGGAACAGCTCTTGCTCGGCGCGCGTGATGCCCACATAGGCCAGACGGCGCTCCTCTTCGAGTTCTTCATTGTCGGCGAACGCACGGCTGTGCGGGAAGACGCCTTCTTCCATCCCGATGATGAAGACAACCGGGAACTCCAATCCTTTGGCACTGTGCATCGTCATGAGGACAACAGCGTCCTGCTCTTCTGCAGGTTTGTCCTTATCCAGCGTATCGATATCCGCGATCAATGCCAGATCGGTAAGGAAGGAAATGAGGGATTTATCCTCATTGCGTTTCTCGAAGTCCATGGTCACGGACAGGAACTCTTCTATATTTTCGAGACGAGCCTTGGATTCAATGGTATTCTCGCGCTCCATCTCCAGTCGGTACTGAGACATTTCAAGAATCTTCTCGGTCAGCTCTGTTACGGACAGGTAGTCGACCATACGGTTGAGGTTATCAACCATTTCACGGAAATCGGTAAGAGCGTGTTTCGCCTTCGTATTGATTTCGAGGGAGTCCACTTCCTCTAACATGGCAAAGAGCGAAAGACCTCTTCGCGCCGCCATATCGGCTACTTTATCCATCGTGGTATCCCCAACGCCCCGCTTCGGCACGTTAACGATACGGTTAAGTGAAATATCGTCGTTCGGATTGGAAATGAGTCGCAAGTAAGCCAAAATATCCTTGATCTCTTTGCGATCATAGAACTTGACCCCGCCGACGATGGTATAGGCAATGTCTGATTTAATGAGAATTTCCTCAATAACCCGTGACTGTGCATTCGTACGGTATAGGATCGCGTGGTCGCCAAACCGCTTGCCACCAGACCTATTCTTATTGATTTCATTCGTGACGAAATAACCTTCATCATACTCGGAATCCGCTTGGTACAGCTTAATGGGCACGCCGCCTTCTTTATCTGTCCAAAGATTCTTCGGTTTACGACCCGAGTTGTTGCCGATGACTTTATTCGCCGCCTGCAAAATATTCGAAGTCGAGCGATAATTCTGCTCCAACAGAATTGCCGTTGCATCAGGGTAATCTTCTTCGAAATTGAGGATATTGCTAATATCCGCTCCGCGCCAACGGTAGATAGACTGATCACTATCCCCTACGACACAAATGCGTTTATGCTTGGACGCGATCATCTTACACAACATATACTGCGCTCTGTTCGTATCTTGATACTCATCCACATGAATATATTGAAATTTGTTCTGATAAAATTCCAGTACTTCTGGAACTTCCTTAAACAAATGAATCGTCGCCATAATCAAATCGTCGAAATCCAAGGAGTTATTGGCTCTAAGTTTCTTCTGATACAAGGTATAGATTTTCGAAGTCAGCCCATCGAAGTAATCACCGATTTTGTCTTCAAATTGTTTAGGAGAGATAAGTTCATTTTTGGCTGTGGAAATGGCCGCTTGGAATGCCTTGGGCTCATGCTTCTTCGTATCGATGTTGAGCTCTTTGCAGCAGGATTTGATGACAGACAACTGGTCGCCTGAATCTAGGATTGTAAAGTTCGAGGAAAAGCCGATCCGATCGATATCTTTGCGCAGCATGCGCACACACATCGAGTGAAAGGTGGACACCCAGATGTCAGCGCCACTTCCGCCAACCAACTTGCCTACACGATCTTGCATTTCACGAGCTGCTTTGTTCGTAAAGGTCAGTGCTAGAATGTTCCACGGCGCCGCCTTGCGCGTGCCAATCAGGTAAGCGATCCGATGCGTGAGCACCCGCGTCTTGCCGCTTCCCGCTCCAGCCATAATTAAGAGAGGGCCATCTACGGCTTCTACCGCTTTGCGCTGCTGAGGGTTCAACTTCTTGATTGCTTCTAAAATATTGACAGTTTCATTCACGTTAGAGTTACCTTCCATTTCTATCAAAGTTCACATTCACGGTCTGAAGCGCCTGCTCCAAGTCACTATATATAATGTTGCCGACCACAATGGTGTCTGCCGCTTCGGCTGCTTGTTGCGCTTTCTCTAAGGAATCAATCCCGCCGCCATACAATAAACGAGCATTCTCAAGCACCTGCCGCGTCCGACGAACGAGCTCCATATCCCCAAAGGTACCGCTATATTCCACGTACACAATCGACATGTGAAAGAGCTTGTCCGCCATACGCGCATATGCTGCTACGTCCTTCGCATCCAAGTTGGTTCGCGCTGAGGTCAGCTGAGCTGCCGTCGCTTCTTTATTCAATATAATGTAGCCTTCGGCTAGAATTTCGTCCCAATTCAGTAATGCGCCGTATTCCTTCAGCGCCTCATGGTGTTGCCCGACAATCCATTTCGGATCATCTGCATTCAACACAACGGGTATTAGAAACAGGTCAAAGCCAGGCACAATCGCTTCCTGATTCGAAATTTCTAAGACAACCGGAACCTCATATTGGCGAATTCGCGATAGAAGATCTACCGTGTTATCGAATGTCACACCTGAGGAGCCACCTACAAGAATGGCATCTGTACCCGATAAACAAAGCCGATCCAGCGCCTCGTCTGAGAGGTCCCGGTCGGGGTCGAGCTTAAATACATGTTTCCACTTGCGTATATCGACGATCAATTGTTTCCCTCCGATTAGGCGGCAATTCTGCCATACTAAGAACAGTCTATGCTACGCATTCTGGTGTGTCAAATGACAAAAGACGGGCTAATCGCCCGTCTTGGAGAGGAATATGCAACTGAACGTATCAGAGCTTCACGCAGGCTACAATTGCGCCGTAATACGTACAAATGTTCGTTACTTCACAACAATATTGAGAATTTTCTCTACATTGAGATCTTTATGGTCATTTTGCTGCAACTCGAGTTTAATTTCATGTGTACCTGTTGTTAAATTCGTGAGGGTTAACGGACCTGTTTTACCAATCATGGCTTTCTGCTTCCCATCCACATACAGGTGGAGATGCCCCACTCCCAGTACGTTCGCTTTATCCATATCATCTTCGGATAATTTGAAATTAGACGTTTGGTACGTGATCGTAACATTCTTCCCATCGACCTTGTAGTTGGCATCAATGCCAGGTTTCGCACTCGTCGTTGATGCTTTCGTACCAGTTCCCGTCTCCGTCTTCACTTGAACGGTTGTTGCAGTACCCGCATCCTTCGTCCCCGTTGCTACGGACGGGATGACCTCATCTTTGGAACCGCACGCCGTTGTTAATGCTCCCAGTACCACTAAAGTAGCTGCACCATATACCCATGTTTTTTTCATCAGCTTAAGCTCCCTTATCCCTAAGTTTGGACATCCTATGTTCCTTATATATGTAAGCCAAGCCGTACTCATTCCTGAATTAGAAAAATAGTGGGACAAATTCAGGGAAATATGAAGATAACTGGCTACGCCATCCTTCGGGGACGTATCAAACTGTTTTTATGAAAATATATGCCAACGGGATTTCAAACGGTATTGGTGCCGTTTTTGGAGGGACACGTAGGCTACACATTTGGTTAAAATGGAAAATATACAGCTATTTATGAGAAATTTCTTTGAAAACTCGATTTACCTGTAATATATGTAGTTAAAATCACTTTTTTCTTTGATATTGGTTAAAATGTATAAAATTAACTGTATTTTTTCCATCTATTTGCCTTTGACGCACCGTGTATGTACGAATGTGAAAATGATAAGTTCTATTGAAAAAAGACACCCTGCCAAGGAAGGCGAGGATGTCTGTATGTTGGATGCTTGGAAATGCTCTCTATCGTGATCACGCTTGCTTAGAAGTTATATTTATTACCTTCTTGTGATCTATTCATGTAAGAGTTCCCTTCGGAACTGGACGATGGCATACCTTGCTGTGTCCGGGAAACAATGCGTGCTTGCGCAGCTCTGCCTGTCCCCGTTATACCTGTATGCTCATTGGTATGGCTAGAAGAAGCTGCATATCCCTGGGATCCACGACCGTAGCTCGACTGCTCCTGGCCCGGATTGGAATATTGGTAGCTCCTTGTTGATGTTTGGTTATAAGAAGAGGACTGTTGCTGCGACTGACTTGGTGTATACCCTTGGCCTCGACCTTGTTGATTGTTGTACACTGCATTCGGATACTGGTTGGCATAGTTCACGGGTTGGAACGAAGGCGCAGGGGCTGCTGTTGGTGCTTGGTGCAGGGCTGCAACTTGGTTCTGACCTGAATGGAGTTGCCCTTGTTGCTGATTGTACGTTTGTCTTTGTTGGTACTGTTGCTCGGACTGATGGGACTGCGTTTGGTACGATTGAGGCTGTTGTGATTGCTGAGTGAAGCTTGCTGAAGTAGTTCCGCCAACATGCTGCCCAACGATGGATTGTACTTGTAAGGCTGTCTGGCTCTGCTTCTGAATCTCTTGCTCGATCATCTGTTGATCTGCCTGCTGAATTTGATAACCGCCAAGGCTTTGGATTTCTTGAAAAACAAGCGCTTGATCATCCAATGTTTTTTGCAGCAGCGTTTCAAAGGTTTGTCGAATGCTAGGATTAGCAGCTTCCAATGCAGCTGTTGTGTATTCACGCGCAGTGCGCTTCAATTCAGATAGGACGAAGTTGGCAAAGTCCAGATCTTCTAAATCTACTTGCTGCCCTTGGAGCGGTTGTTGCGAATTTTGCTGATACATGTCTATTGCACCTCCTTGTAGGTTCGAATTAGTGGGTCATGCCGGATTGCTGTTGCAGAGCATTGATTAGGATACTCATATTTTGCAATCGTTCTTGAGATAGGTGTGACAAAGTTTGCTTCAAAGACTGATTTTGGCTGTTCACCGCGCCTTGTACACAAAGCTTCGCTAACAATTCTTCATTCTTGAATGTATCGGATAGATACGAAAGTTCTTTACCTGAAATAGCTTGGTTCTCTTGCGTGTTGTACATGTGCATGTGACCTCCTTTCCTCTCCTTTATTTTTCCCAAAAAATGCCGTTTTATGTCGTTTTAACAAAAAAACTGCTTCACCACAGCAGGATCACTGTAGGAAGCAGTTTTTATTAGGAAGCTGGCTGCGCCGTTTTACCCGCATACGCATCTGCTACCTTTTGAATATCCTCGTAAGCTAACGCGTAGGCCCACTGCCCACCCTGCTTAGCTAACCACACTTGCTCGCCGCTCATTTTACCTTCATACACATCGGTAACGTCTTTCCCGTCTACCGTCATAGCTATCTCCAATGTAAGCTCTCCACCTGTCGTAGGCTTCGAAGGTGCCGCTTGCGGTAGTTCGCCAGAATGCAGGAAGATTAGTTGATCGAGGAGCGGACTTGCCTCCGTGCCCTTCATCTCTTTATCCCCGAGCTTCCAAGCTGCATCCGCAGCGACTTTATCTTTATCTGTCTTAGCAAGCGTCCACGACTGGCCCTTCCATGTCAATTTGACACTTTGCACCTTGTCGTTCTCTTGATGAATTGGACTTGTGTCGGCAAAGTCTACTGGCGTTTTGTTCAGCGAGGAGAGCGACTGATCACTGACTTGATACACAGCAGATGAGCCTTCCACTTGAACGTAAGAGAAGCCTTCAATCGGCAGGGCAGTCCCTACAACCAGTCCCTGTTTAGAGCCATCCTTCAGGGTAACTTCATAGGTGCCTACCGGTTTATCCAAACCATATTCAGCTAGATTCGTTGCTTGATCTTCCACAAGCTTAGTTGACGTCACTAGGCCTAACATATCTAACCAAGAGTCAACGCCATTCGAATTAACCGGCGCAGCCGCTGGCTTTTGCATATCCCAACCATTGGCCGTACGGCTTAATTCAATCTGCCCCTCTTCCGTTTTCACCGAGACAGTCTTCACTTCTTCTTGTTTCAGGGTTAGAAGGGACTTGGGTTCATCTTTCTTCTCTTGGAAGAAGTCCTTGCTTGAGGCGTACCAGAAACCACCGATGCAAATGACGACTAACAGAATTGTAGGAATAAACCGTTTCATCCTCTTCTCCTCCTCCACCAGATTAGGCCGCCAATAACGAGGAACAAGAGTGGCATGAACACGATCGTAATAAGGAAAATCGTATTCGCCTGGCTAGGCGTAATCATCGCCTGTTGGAACGCATCTCCTTGACGAGGACGGATCGTAATTTGGTCTTTCTGTTCTTGCAGCCAGCTAATGCTGTTCAGCGCAAAATCCTTATTCCCTTGATTCTGGATATCTTGATCTAAGATGAACGTAGAGCCACCGAGAATTACAGCCTTCGGTTTGTTATCTTTGTCAGCAATCGCATAACCCAAGTTCAACGGTCCTTTGACATCTGTTGTATCCTGTTTCGTTTTGGACTGCGCTAGCAAGTTGATGTCCGTTTCGCCATAAGCCTTATCCGTTGTGGTCAACAACAGGGACTTGGTGTAATCTGGCGTGCTTTCATCGGCATTTAAGCTAACCGCAAGGGAAAGCATGGTAATCAAATTATTGCTGGACAATTTATTGGTAATATCATGTGAACCATACTCCGGAATAATTGTTAAAGGGTCATACAAGGATGTTTGCTTCGTTTCGATGGCAATCGCGTGCTGATCTTGAACGCCAAATGTTTTCATGATGGCATCGATATTTTTCCACTTCGTCGCCATGTCCTTATTGAAGCCTAGCGCGATATAAATTTTGCCTTTGCCCTTCAAATAGGTCTGAATGAGCTCTGCTTCTTTATCGTTCAGATCGTTCTGCGGACCAAGCAGCATGAGCATTTGCGCATCATCCGGGATTTTACCCTCCACGTACAGGTTGAGATCCTTCACGTCGTAGTTAGCCGCCGCCAGGCTGCTTTTGAAAATACTCATGGCAGATGCCGGATACTCTTGATGACCTGACAGTAGGTAAACCGTATGTTTCTCTGTAGATGTCAGGCTTTGAATCGCTTGTGTAAACTTCTCTTCACCTGAGAATGTATACGAGCCGTCCTGTTGGCCGACGAACAGTTCGTAGAAGTTGATGTTTTGCTTTTTGGTGCCCATTTCGAAAATAATCGTTCCACCTTGGTCTACGCCATACTGTTTCGCCATCGAAGGCTGCTTCAGCATATCGTACTCATCGTAGGTGATTTTACTGCTTTGCTTCTTGTACTCCTGCACCATATCCGTGACTTGACGCGTCACAAAATCGTTGCCATCCCCACTATTCGTGAAGGCAATGACGTGGATATCTTGATTGAGATTTTTGATTGCAGCGGTTGTTTGCTCGGAGAGCGTGAAATTTTTGTTTTTCGTCAAATCGACCTGAAAGCCCTTAAGCGAATGTAGGAAGATCGTCAGAATAATGAAAATGCCGATAACCGCGATGGATAAAACAGTCGCATTCGTTCCCCGTATCCATTTATTCATGCCGCTCACCTCCAACGCTTTCTTTCAAGGACTTGTATACAAAGGACCAGGAACACGGCTGTTAACGTAATGTAAAAGAGGATATCGCCGCCATGGAATACGCCTTTTTGGAGGTTGCCCAAGTGACCAGTCAATGAGAATTGACCTACGTAATCCTTCAATTTACCCGTCATTGTGGAGCTGACCCAATCAAGCAGCCACAACAACAGCAAAATAACAAACCCTGTAATCCCCGCAACCATCTGATTATTCGACAAGCTGGATGCAAACAAGCCAATCGCCATCATCGCGCACCCTAATAGGAACATGCTAAGGTACGACAACCACGTTACAGGCATATCCAATGTACCGAACGATGACATGATCAGCGGATACACTAAGGAAATTGCCACTAGGCCGACTTGCACGATCAAGGCGGATAAATATTTGCCCAGCACGATTTCGCTAATTCCCGTAGGTGAGGTTAAAAGCAGTTCATCCGTACCTTGGCGGAACTCATCGGCGACCAGACGCATCGTTAATAGCGGAATAATGAACAGATAGATGAAGGTGGTGTTGCCCACGATGGAGCGCGCATCCACGATCGGCGGCTGTCCAGCTACGAAGTTAATATAGAAGAAAAAACTCGACAACAGCACATAGAAGGCAAACGCCACATACGCAACTGGCGAGAAGAAATACATTTGCAGCTCTTTGGAGCAAATGGCCCAGATTCTACGCATCAGTGTCACCCTCCTCTTGGTCTGCGCTGCTCGTGTCGGCCGGCTCGTCGGTTGTCAGCTTGAGGAAGATATCCTCTAGGCTAAGGCTTTCCCGCTTCATCGCCAGAATCGGCAAGCCCGCGCTAGCAAGACGGAAGAATACCGCTTCACGGATATCCTCTGCGCGATCTGCCGAGGTGACGAGGAGCTTGACAGACTCAGTCGGTGCGGCGGCTGCGGATGAAAGGACATCGGTGGCTTCGTCTGTGACTGCCTCTGCAGACTTCGCAGATTCCAAAGATTCAAGGGCAGGTGCCGCTGCGCCCGCTTCCGGCGCGTCGACTTCTTTCACTTCGCCGACGGACGGGAGGCTGCGCAGTTCGGTTAAGATCCGCTCGCGAGGTCCCTTGACCTCGAGCGACACCTCGAACGTCTCGCCCATCGTGCGGCCGAGATGCTCTGGGCGCTCGTCCAGGACGACGCGACCTTGGTTAATAATAAGAACGCGGTTACAAATCGCGTTAATTTCTGGCAAAATGTGCGTGCTCAGCAGCACGGTGTGGTTCTCGCCCAGCTCATGGATGAGCTGGCGGATCTCGATGATCTGCTTGGGATCGAGGCCCGACGTGGGCTCGTCCAGGATCAGCAGATCCGGTTGGTGCAGGATCGCTTGCGCGAGTCCGAGGCGCTGCTTGTAGCCCTTGGAGAGGGAGCGAATGATTTGCTTCTCGCGACCTTGCAGTCCAAGCTTGTCGATGGCTTCGCCGACACGGAGCTTTTGCTCGCGCGCAGGCACATCGCGCAGGTTGGCGATGAAGCGCAAGTATGACTGTACCGTCATCTCGGGGTACAGGGGCGGTGTTTCCGGCAAGTAGCCGATCTTGCGGCGCGCCTTCTTCGGATTGTCGGCCATCGAGTGGCCGTCCACCCAGATTCCACCATGCGTTGGATTCAGGTAACCTGTAATCATGCGCATCGTCGTTGTTTTGCCAGCACCATTCGGCCCTAAGAAGCCGACGATCTCACCGCGCTGCATCGAGAAGTCGATGTTATGCACGCCGCGATCATTTCCGTACAGCTTGCTGACTTGTTTGACCTCTAGCATCCAAGATCCCCCATTTCTTATGTACATATTATCCATCATCACTATACGGGTGGAACAATAAACCAACCTTAAGCAAATCTGAAAAATAGATTAAAATAATGTGTCTAAATTGTGAACTAATTGTGTTCTGTTGAAATTGAAAAAGGTGCCTAAAGGCACCTTCTCGTCATCAGTTATTTATAAACTCAACGTACTGCAACAGTCGAATGAGCATAACGGCCGCTTCCGCACGAGTAGCATTCGCCCCCGGCACAAAGGCACTGTCCGTTACGCCATTCATGATACCTGCGTTTACGGCATCAGCAACCGCATTCTTCGCATAACTG
This sequence comes from Paenibacillus sp. J22FR83, assembly GCF_059691955.1. Lineage (NCBI taxonomy): Bacteria > Bacillati > Bacillota > Bacilli > Caryophanales > Paenibacillaceae > Paenibacillus > Paenibacillus sp. J22FR83. Next base: position 25,867 of record NZ_JCAUAM010000035.1, on the reverse strand, counting down.
CTTATTTGTCCACTGTCCGTAAATGTGGACAGTCCTTTGCTAGCCTCGGTTGGTTTTTTGTCCAGCAGTTTCAGCACTCGCGTGATCATCACCGCCGCTTGCTCGCGCGTAATACTCGCATCTGGTTGAAAGGTGCCATTGTCAAAACCATCAATGATTCCTGCCTGTGTCGCCGCAGCGACCTCACCCGCGAACCAGCCGCTCGATTGAATATCGGCATAGTTGCCCGCTTCCTCCTGAGGCAAGCTGAGTGCACGAGCAAGCAAGACCGCGAATTGAGCACGGGAAATTTGCGCTTGCGGTGCGAATTCATTCGCTGTCGTTCCTTGAATCACAAGCTTTGAAGCCAATAGCTCCACGGCTGACTTCGCCCAGTGATTACTCAGGTCTTCGAAGGATTTACTCGATTCAACGACAGTAATGATCCCGGCTGTTTTCATTTTAACCGTCACCTGTGCCGTATTTCCTGCGACCGTGATGATCGCCGGAAGAAAACGCAGCTGCCCTGTTAGCGGGTCAACAGAAACTGCGGTCAATTTCTTCGGATCGGTGGCACCCGCCACGTTGAATGTGCCCATCGCATAAGCACCGTTAAAATCACCTATACTTGTTTGACGGCCGCCCGCTTCTGCATGCAACGTAATTTCAATAGGGTCCGCGACAGGCTTCACGCCAGCCTGCTTTGCATAATCATGCATGGCATCAGCTGTCGTACTGGCAACCGGACTAACCGATAGGCTCAATTTGATGTCTTCGGCTTTGGCCCCTAACTTCTTGGATAATTCGTTTATGTCAACGGATGCGAGTGGCAGATTTACTGTCAGGATATCCTGCTGCAGACGCAACCATGCATGTGGAGCCTTACTTTGCGCTGCGCTCACGGCCGACGCTGGCAACTGGATTTTCACCCCAGCCTCCATCTCTTGTACTTCGACTACGATCGTTTGTTTCCCATCCTGCAAGGCTTCCGCTGCCTTCAAGAAGGCAGCCTCTTCAATAACACGACTAGCTATGGTGCGTCCGTCCGGCGTCTTCTCAAACCCCGCTATTATATTCGTAATTTGAGCGCCACTTGGGTGAGTCTGAATCGATTGTCCAGCTGACGTTTGTCCACCACTGGATACACCACCACCAGACATACCCCCAGGGGCACCTCCCGGTGTATCATCAGGAGTATCGTCAGGGTTGCCCCCTGACCCGCCATCTACTGGCGGGTCAACAGAGGGAGTTTGGCTCGACGTATACGTAAGTGGAATCCGGAATGAAGCGCCAGCCGCAATGTTATAAATAAATCCTTTGCTAAAATCATTAGGATCCTTATACGACCGAACCAATGTGATATCTCCAATGTCGAGCTTCATGTGAGTGTCGTCCACCACGGTCACACCTTGAACCGTATATGCGGCATTGCCGACGCCATCATTCTGGATAATCACACTTTTCCCAACCAAATCGGCAGGCAGGACAGAAACCCCTGCAACTTCTACAACAATCTCATTATGCTGCGATAGGGTTTGCGTAAAGCTCGTAACGGTTCCGGTAATAGCCCCCACATGTGCCTGCCCTTCTTCATCACCCTTGCGGATATACGAGCCGTCATGCAAATACGTGTTGACCTTCCCGTCGTCTTGCACTGAATACACACCCAAAAAGCCTTTAAACGCCAATGTATAGTCGGCATCCGGCAGTTCAACCGAGTAAGCCTTGGTTGCATCCAGAGAACTGATGATATAATCCGTTCTGCCGTTCTGCAACGTCACACGAACAGCCCGAACCTCGCTGTCTGGCGCAGCCTGACCACCATCTTTCACAACCAATGGCGTAATCGAAGTAATAAAGCGTTCTCCTTTATACGGCTCAATAATCGAAGTAAATAGACTATCCAAATTCGTGCCATTACGGTGCGCAATCATGTAACGCAATGTTGCCGGATTCCCTACCTTATTCGTTGGCGGCACACCGTCGGCCAGTGCGACATCGTCCACATCTCCCAGCATGGTTAAACGCAAGTGAACATCAGTTGGAGACCCGCTGCCTTGGCCATACACATTCCATGTATCTTTCACGTTCCAGTCGATACTGAATTGTTCCGATGGCGAGGCATCACGTTCCACATTTTTCAAATAATGAAAACCACTGCCCATATAAAGAGGCCCGTCGATATCATCATAACGCTGAGCATACGCCACATTAGGTCCTGCGTAGGTGCCTGTTGGCTGTGCTGTGAAATTCAAGCCTTCGGTCGTAACGGTTCCATCTGCGCCGTGGAAGCTGAAATAGTGATCACTTCCTCCTTTTACCCGGAACAGGTCGACGGTATAGGAATTCTCCTCATCAGCCTTAATCATGGCCGTCGTTCGTTTGTACAAACTTGTCTGCGGATACACATCCGGAGATTCCACATCAATCAGCTTCACCAAGTCCGTACTGTCAAAATGATTCGGATCCGCAGCCGCTACATTCTCATTCTGTTTGCGCGCATCGACGTTTACCGTATTGTGGCTGATCGTGTTAACCACCCACTGCGCCCGGTGCATATCGACATTATCTGCGTATTCCGGATACCCCAAATCCGGCGACAAATCAAGGCCGAAGGCATGCATGCCGATGTTCAGCGTATCTCGGTGGCCGTGAGTCGAGTCGCGCCCATAGAACATCCATACGTCTCTCAGCGTGTTCTTCGCATCCGTCTGTGCATCACGCAAGACGCGTGCATCCTCATTCAGCAAGTTCAATACGCGAATACCCATGGTATAGCCGCTGGATGACGCATTCTTCCCGTTGCCTACAAAAGCGATCTGGTGTGTGCCCTGTGTCAAATTCATCCGCTTCAATGTCATGTATGAACTTGAATCTTCCCCATAGAAATCCAGGTCTTTGACAAATTGCCCATCAATCGAAATGCGGTAGATGCCGGATCCCGGTCCCTTGATCGCCAGTACATCGAGATCATAGTCGTCTGTTTCGGGAACGTCGAACTCAAATGTTGCCATTTCCCCGTTTTGCGCCACTTCCATTAGAACAGAACCCGACTCTTCGACAAATTTCAGCGGTTTACTCTGCGCCGACACCGTCATGCCGCCAAAGCCAAGCCGCGTTCCATACGTAACGTCAGGGCTTTCCCCATCCCGCAAAGCCGTAAAGCCATATCCACTTACATTTATACTTTTTAAATCTAGAAGGCCGTATTGACCAATGGCAGCTTGTATACGATCAGCGATTGCGTTCGGATTGGCCGCAAATACGTCTGTATGAATGCCATCCGTTGTATTATTGTTCATGTAATAGATTAGCTGAGCATAAATCGGGTCGCCGTATTTATCGAAAGCTTTGACGAGATCCGACATGCGATAAACGAGAAACGGATTGCCCGTGCGCCCAGTATCCCCGATGTTAGCTGTATATTTCTCACTCAGTAAAAGAGGGTTCATTGCCGAGAACATTTTTTGAAACTTCATATTTTGATACAAATCGGCACCAGGATACAGGTCGTAGCCTTCCAAAATATCAGCCGTCATCCGGTGGGTTTGGAGCCACAGCAAATTATATCCGGGTGAACTTTCATTCCCGTTCCCATCCCTATCCACATTGGCAACTAGGGAGTTCAAAATATTCCCGCCTGTCAACCGTGTTGGATTAAACAAGACTTCTCCGGTTTGGAAAATAAAGTCCAGCCACTCCTTCGTATCCGGCAGCGTATCGTAGACCACGGCGGCCATGGCCAAAGCGCTTTGGTGCATACCGTCATTGCCTAAAATCTGCGTCTTTTTCACGGCCGGAAACACTTGTTTCACAATGCCATCCTCAATGTTGCGACGGATCGCGGACCCGCTGTTTTTCGCATTGGTATTCCGCTTATCAACCGCTTTCTGCTGCAAAAATTGAATCGTCGCCGGGTCATCCATCGCTGGGAAGAAGGCATCATAAGCGCTTAAATAGGTCTTGATATTCTCCGTTTCCCAAATACCCCCGACGACTTTGCCTTGACCGACCGACTTGCCCCATGAATTGATGAAGGCCGCCCGGTCATACTTGCTTACATCCATCTCCGGATACATATCCGCCACACGATCTAGCATGATCGTACCTGCCCGGGCGTATTTGACATCCCCGGTGTATAAGTACGCGTCGCGGAAGGCAACCAACGCCTGCGTAATCAACGAATTCTCGCGATACCACACGAACCAGTGCACATAGTAAGCAATGAAGGTGTAGCGATTCCCTTGATCATCTACCCAGCCAAGTCCATCATCTACGCCCCAAGTCGGCCCTTTCTCGGGATAGAGGGTGTTGACCAGCAGACTTCGATCTGCGAGTTCCGGCCGAAACATGCCATGCTCATCCAAGCCGCTGTTGTAAAAAGCTCCGAAATCGTTCGTTGGAAATTTGTATCCGCTGGAAGGGTCTACGATTTTCCATGGCTCGTTCAGCGGATTCGCTTGATACGGATAATTGCCGAATTGTTCAACGGCTTTGCCCGTCACAGGGCTGCCTAACGCCTGATTGACGGCGTAGCTTCTCGGAAGCGTCTGGCCCGGAATTGCATGCCAGAGAAAATCCAATCCTTTAGCCAAATACGTATCTGCTTTGGAAACAGCCGCATCCTTCATACTTTTCGCCCATTGCAATTGCGCAACATTTTGGCGCGCAGCCGCAACTTTCTCAGGGCTGTACAGCGTCGTCCTGGTTTTGCTATTGGAGACTGTGCCGGATCTTATGAATGTTGCACTGTCGAAATAAACCGTACCTCCCGTTGTCTCAGACGTGCCTAACCGCAAGCTGACATAAGCGGCCTGACTCGGGGTTACACTCGTAAGCGTGATCGGCTCCCATACATTACCCGAGACCCCAGTCTGAGATTGCGATGACAGCAATACCTTATCTGCATCCCAGAATTCAAGTTCTAGCTTGGCCGTCCCCGCGCTTGCAAAGGCTCTCACACCCGAGGTATAGGTCATCCCCGGCGATACGGAAATAAGATGGCTGCGTAGCGCAGACTTTTGGCCAGTGATATTCGTGACTTTCACGCTGTGTGTCCCTTCGGACAAGGGTGCATTCGCTATTTCCACAGTACCATCAACCGCGCGCCATTGACTCGGTCTTGTGTTGTCCAACTTTTCAAAAGCACCGTTATTTAAGTTGGCGCTTGCATCCGGAGGCGTCTCGCTGAAGCTAACATCGTCCCAATAAGTCGTACCCACGTTCGCAGCACCTGACCATAGCCTGACTGAGGCGAACTTCGCCCCCGCAGGCACGACACCGGAAGCACGGACCGGCTTCCAGGCATTCAAGGTACTGCTTGACGCAAGTACATTCGATATGTTGTTAGCGGCATTCGTGCTGGCATCATTCCAAAATTCCAGAAAAACCGTAGGACTGCCGGACTCGTTATAAGCAAAAGCCTCCGCTTGATAGTTGACCCCCGGCGTAACCGGAATGAGCTGGCTTCGCACACCAAAGCCGTTGCTGGCATCCGTATCCGTGATTCGCAGACTGTTATCTCCCGAGCGTTTCCTTACTTGTGAAGCGGCAATATTCCCGCCATACAGGGACGTCCAAAACCTAGGCATGTTGTTCGCCAACATCTCCATGTCGCCATTCTTCAGCAGTATATTCGGATTGGAAATCACTTCATTGAAGGTAACATCATCGAAATAGGAAGTTCCTACATCCGCTTTTCCTGAATAAAGTCTCAATCTGACAGAGACCGCATCCGCCGGGGCAACTTGTGAAACAAAGAGCTGCTTCCACTGACCTGTGGTTGAATTCGTGTCTCGGGGCGTGACACTCGTTATTGAAGCTCCCGCGGCATTGAGAAAATCGAAATAAAGATGCGAGCTGCCTTGCGTGCCTGGGGTATTATAGGAATAAATAGAGGCCTCGTATTCTTTTCCACCCGTAATCGGTATAACCTGACTGCGCAAATCAACGGATATCGTAGTATCAGGGTCTGTTAACTGCACGCTGTAGACACCGCTATGTACGGTAGTCGTAGACGGAGCTATTGTCGTCCATGCCCCGCTCCAGTCACCCCAACCGACAGGTCTTCCATTCGTGATTTGCTCAAATCCGCTGTTTTTAGGAGGGATGACCTCACCAATCGTAGCATCATCAAAATAGGAAGTACCCGCATCTGCTTTACCGGAGTAAAGCCTCAATACGGCATAAGCGGCAGTAGCAGGCGCAACTTGAGAAACATAGAGAGACTTCCACTGGCTCACGGTTGAATTCGTGTCTCTAGGCGCCACGAGCGAAACGTTGCTCGCATTAAAAAACTCGAGATAGAGATAGGTACCGCCTGTTTTACCCGGATTATTATAAGAATAGATAGTGGCCTCATATTCCTTGCCGACCGTCACCGGAATCCTCACGCTGCGCAAGTCAACAGATGTCGTCGTACTGTCTGGATCGAATAACTGTACACTGTAAACGCCGCTGTGTACCGTCGTCGTGGACGAAGAGATCCCCGTCGCGTTCCAATCCGTCCAGCTGACAGGCTTTCCATTCGAACCCACTTGCTCGAAGCCGCTGTTAAGGAGCACAGACGGCGAATCCGCACGCGCCTTGGCAGGAAATACGCCAAGCACAGAAAAAACCATCAACAACGACAAACATGCAGCAATCCATTGCCGGAATTTACTCCGATACATCAATCATCATTCCTCTCTTATTTCTATGAATTCATTTCGTTTAGTAAGCGTTTACATTAATGATGTTGCTTATTATACAGCTGCTGCGGTTCACAAACTATGCGTTCATTTCAATAAAGTGTGGACAAATTCAACAAGAAAAACCGCCCCACGACATCATTGTCGAGAGACGGTCTACACACCATGCTATATCTTCAGTTACCTATTTCACCAAAGTACCCTTGGTTACACCAAGTTGGTTCGTTGCCTTCAGCGAGCGCCATACTTGTGTGCCACTAATCTGGCCATCGATTGCTTGGCGATACAAATCAAGAATTTCCGTTACTTTCTCCGGTGTCTCTTCCAAGAACTCCACACGGAACGAGCGGATGCCCAGATCCATGAAGTGGTTCAGGTACTCCGCACCTGATTGATCTACCGCATTGTAAACAGTATTGCGGCACCCCTCGTCTACGCGAACAGGGTGAGACATCCCAACACGGTCTTGCAAGGAGGCACGCTTCTCTTCACAAGGACGACCGCAGTTCGTGAAATCCGTTCCCTCACTGAGGAAGGTACAGTACACACAGTGCTCCGTATGGAACATCGGCATATGTTGATGAATAACGACTTCGAGCTTGGAAGTTTCCGCACGGCGAAGCAAATCAACCATCTGCTGAATATTCAAGTCATAGGAAGGTGTTACCTTGGAAAGCCCAGCAGCCAAGAACAAATCAGCCGCCTTGTGGTTGGCTATATTCAAGGAGAAGTCACCAATCAGCTGCGGTTGCGGCGCATCGGGGTTCTCCAAACGATGCTTCAAGAAATAGTACGCTGCGCCGGTATTACGAATCAGAACTGCATCTGGCTTCAGCTTGAGTATATTGTTAAAATAGCCCGTTTCCCCTGGCATATGAATCCGCGGTGTCACCAAAGCGATCTTACGCCCAGCGGCATGAACAGCTTCAACGGCTGCAGGGAACTGCTTAATAAATTCAAAATCAGCATAAATCAAGTTGACGTCTGTCGTTGCCAGCACAGCTTTCACCTGATCTAGGTTACGGCATAGTGCCGTCAACTCGACCGCACTGCGGTCGGCGGGGGAAAGCACAGGTGCATTCACGGCGGTAACAGCCGCGTGATGCTCAGTCACAGCAGCCGGCACGTCGTCGTACACGCCGACTTCGCGCTTGATGTACGCGCGCGGCTTCTGCCGCTCGTCTTCCATCAGCTCAACAGCCGCTCGTCGCATGCTGTTCAGCTCACGCATCGGCACGATCAATGCACCGTCCAGCTGGACATCCAGCTCGGCAAGCTCATAAATCGTGCCGCCAAGGCGACCGAACTGCTCCGTGAAGAGCTGTTCGTCCATCGGTCTTTTCTCCGCTTGAACCAGCGGAAGCTCGGATTGTACGAAGACGGTGTGACCGCCGCGTACATCCGTCCACCAGCTCTTGAGCGTCTCGCCAAGGACGCCGGTTACTTTCACGCTTACCGGGAATGTACGGTAAGGCTTATCCGTCTCGAACGTCTGGCGCAGACGTTTGTCCAGCGCAGGATCGTTCGTCTTCCAGATGCGATCGCCCACGTGCAAACGGCCAAGCTCTACATCGTTGCGGCCCATGACGATTTCGATCAAGCCACCCTCGGCTTCGCCTTCGAGTTTCTCACCTTTGCGGCGCAAATCGTAGATGCGCCCTCCTTCTTCCTTCTTCGTCGGATCCCCCGCGTCGAAGACAAGCCCGTCACCGCGCTTCAGCGGCGCCTCCAACTCACAGATCACGGCATCGCGCAGAATCTGCTTGATGCGGCCCACGAACACCCCACGGCTCTTCGGAAATGTGCCGTCAACCAACTGCTTGTTGTTGGTTCCTTGCAGGAACCCAACGGTAAATCCGCGTGAGAAGCTTTGCTGAAGCTCACGCACTTCCTCTTTGGATGGACGAGCGTCCATCCCATCGAAATAACGATCAATCGCTTTGCGATACTTGCTCACGACATTGGCCACATATTCAGGGGTCTTGAGACGCCCTTCAATTTTAAAAGAACGAACACCCGCTTCAATCAGCTCAGGCACGATTTCAATCGCCGCCAAATCCTTTGGCGACAAGAGATACGTAACGTCTCCCATCGGTTTATGCTCGCCATCGACCATAAGATCATACGGCAAACGACAAGCCTGCGCACATTCTCCGCGGTTCGCGGAACGGCCTCCCCACATTTCGGAGGTTAAGCATTGTCCCGAATAGGACACACAAAGGGCGCCATGCACAAACACTTCCATCGGAAGCTTCGCTTGATCACCGATTTGTTTAATTTGTTTCAGGTTATTCTCACGACCAAGCACGACGCGCTCGATGTCGAACGGCTTCGTAAACTCAACCGCTTCTGGCGATGTAATCGTCATCTGCGTTGAACCATGAATCGGGAAATCCGGGGAGATTTCACGAATCATTTTGACCAAGCCCAAGTCTTGTACAATCACCGCATCCACGCCAGCATCAACACACGCATCAATCAGCTGCTTCGCATCATTCAACTCTTCCTCGAACACGAGAATGTTGAACGTCAAGAAACCTTGAACACCATATAGATGAAGGAACGACATAATATCCGGCAATTCTGCCATCGTAAAGTTATGCGCTCTCGCTCTCGCATTAAATTTCTCCACACCAAAAAACACGGCATCCGCCCCATTGGCAACCGCCGCTCGCAAACAATCCCAATCCCCCGCAGGGGCCAATAATTCTACATCTTCTCTGCGTATCGTACGCATGGCAGCAAATCCTTTCAATATCAACCTCGGTGATCCTCAAACTCTTCTCTTTAGTGTAACAGAAACAATAGGTAGGAATCTAGGGCAGGGGAATAACTACGCCTAAAGCCAATATCCGACAATCCAATCCGTTTCCATGCCTTTAGAAGTTAACAAACGTACCCAATGAATGCTATAATGGCAAGGATAGTGAGCTATATTAACCATTCTAGCAATCGAGGGATCCTTTTGAATTTGTCGAAAATTCGTGTAACCCCACTACTAATCGGGTTAATTCTTGGCTTCTTAGTCATCGTGCTAATTCTTCTATTTTTGCCAAAAGTCGAGGAAACTAAGCTTCTATACGCAACGAACGGGGAATCTTACGATACCGCTGCTTATAGTAATTTTGACCAAACCTTACAAGCTGGTGTTCAAATTGATAGAAAAAGCTTAAGCTCTATGTCGGTCCGCCAGCTAGGCTCCTATGACGCACTGTATTTGGATCCAGGGCTAGCACAGTCTTCCATATGGACTGAACAATCAAACAAGCTTATGGCATTCGTGAAACAAGGCGGACATTTATTGTTGGAAAATGAGTTTGCGGAACGGTTTCCGCTAGATTTTCTTGGCGCTGCTGGACTTGTTGATTTGAAAAAGATGCAATTGAGCCAATTCGGCTCACCTTTGTTGTCAGGCGATTCGCTGACTCTCAGCTACCCGCAAGTGCCTGTTAATTTACAGGGCATCCAACAAACATTTCAATTATTTACAACCAGTTATCTCAAACATAACACGATGGAAGATATGCCCGGCTTTCAACTGGGGTATGGATTCAGTCCTTCCACGGGTCAAACGATTGTAAGCATGGCTAACCCATCCGATGTGAATAAGCCTATCTCTCTGGTCATGCAAAATCGCGTCGGCGAAGGTGCCGTACTGATCAGCAGTAATTTCCTGCCGAATCGTTACTTCCCTACCGGCTTCGATATGAAGAGTGGCTTCGATCCGAAATTAGGCTTTGCCCAACTTGCAGAGAAATACCAAGCGGCAAGCAAGCCTACGCCCGGAACGACTTATTTCAATAAAAAAGCGTTGCCGATCGAGCCGTATTTTAACTTCGCTTGGGCGGCGGCTAACATGCAGTATCGCAGTGAGCTGCTCGCTTATGTCTCGAAAGAAACACTTGGTTATAGTGTGAAAAAGAGTTTGGGCCCTTATGGACGGCCTGCGATGGCGTTCCAGAACCATTTCGAGGCAATGCCGTCAATCGGGCAAAAGGACGGCATCGCTTGGGCGGAGAAGCTCAAAGAATATAACGAGGTTCCCTCGTTTACACTCGTGCGCAGCGCCTTCTACTGGGGGGAGTGGCGCGAGAGCGTGACGGTGCAGCTCAACACGGGAACGAACGCGAAGCCGTCGTTCGTCGGGGAGTTGCCCGGCTCCGGCTACGCGAGCGGCTTGCATGTGATGGCTGCCGGCATTCCACTGCGGCAAGCCACGTACGGGCCGTATCGCGATCTGGCGAGCGCGATTGAACTGCCCTACCGCGCATACCCTGCCGCGGCGGATTTGAACGGCGACGGCCGCATGGACTTCGTCGTCGGCAGCGCGGATGGATTCGTGTATGTCTACACGAATCTCGGCAAGGATGAGGCGGCATACGTCAGCGAGCCGCCGCCGAAGGGCATGGCGCTGCCCGACACGTTCGGCGCGCCGGCGAAGTTGCTGCTGGAGAGCGGCGCGCCGCTCCAGCTCGGCCCTTACAGTGCCGTTCACGCTGCCGACGTGAACGGGGATGGCCGCACGGACCTCGTCGTCTCGGACGAGTCCGGTGGGGTGTGGCTTCTGCCGCAGCTCGCTAGCGGCAGGTTCGGGCAGCCCGCGGCCGTGCTCGCGGGCGGTACCCCGCTGCAGCTGCCCGGAGGGCCTGCAGCGCCAGCCGTCGCCGACGTGAACGGCGATGGCAAGCTCGACCTCGTCCTAGGCGCAGCCGATGGACGAGTGTGGCTGTATCAGGGCCGCAGCGCAGCGGCCCTGGATCTGAACCAAGGCAGCGCGATCATCACGCTGCCGAACAAGGCCACGCACGCCGCGCCAGCGGTGCGTGATATGAATCAAGACGGCCGACTAGATCTCGTGGTCGGCAGCAGCGACGGGGATCTGCAAGTGTTCACCCAAGAAAGCGGTGGCGCTTGGGCAGATGCCGGTCCCCTCGAAGGGACAACTTTGAATCAAGTTGGCAACCATGCTTTGGTTGCTGGACATTATTCCGTCCCACTTTGGCTGGACCTCAACCATGATGGCACTGACGATCTGATTGTGGGTGGTATCGAATTCGGATCTCCTGTATCGATCGATAACCCGCATTTTCCTTATAAATCGGAATTAAACGAATTTATTACGTATGCCAAAGAGCAGCATCTACAACTAAATCCGCATACATTTGTACATAATTTTAAGAGTGCGGAAGATGAGAGAGCTGAGTTCAACCTACATCAACAAGCCTTTGATAAGCTTGGTATTCCATGGTTACATCCTGGAACGAACCAGCACACCTGGCGCATTAACAATGAAGATCACGATCAGACCCTGTTAACCGAGAAAGCCCAAGGCATGTGGTACAACTTCGGATTCTTACCTTCCGAGTCACCTGTGCTCGCTCGTCCGGAATCGATCTGGTCGCTTCCCTTCCTTCTGCAGGACCAACAAGGAAAGACCGATGCGACGATGCTCATTCATGCGCCTACCCCCGTCCTTCGGCCTGCTGGCGATTATGCGAACACGGATGTATTCGAATCCATGGTCAAACTAGATATGCCGATTGATTATTTCGAACATATTGAATACCATTTTCCTGAACCTCAGAAAATTGCTAACTTAACAGAATTCGCCGAATACTTTGACAAGCTTCGCACGAAGCATGATTATAACTTTATGTCCGAAACACAGATGGCCAAATCGTTCTTAACCGCTATGCAAAGCGATGTGAAGATCAGCCAATCCTGGGGTTCCTACCTCTGGGACAGACTGAAAGATCAGCTAAGCGGCGGCAGTCCGCATTTCCATGCTACGCTGTCGGTTGATTCATCCGCTGTATCTAGTCTATCCGAGGAGTATACGAACACCTTAGGGGTCATCATCGAGAAGGGCGATAGGCTAGCCCTTTACTCTCTGCAAAGTGATGCTAACATCTACACGACGATTGAAAACAAGTTATACCTCGGATTAGCGACACAAGCTAAAATTCGTGTTGGTCCATCTTCACCAGAGTTCCATGTTGTCCGTTCGAATGTTCCTTTTACCCTTACGAGTGAAGGAAGTACGCATCAGTTACAGCTTGAATCCGCAGGTTTGCAGCAAGTTAAACTCTTTAGTCCTACGGAACTCAAGTTCAGTACTACTGATGGCACGAAAGTTGTTTATGATGCACCATCGATGACTTACACACTGACCCGATACGGGGACGTGACCACACTTACTTTTACCGGCCCTGTCGCGAATGCACAGTAACCCTATCCGCATTACCAATAACTTTCTTTTGAACCAGGAGGCTTTCCCCATGTCTAATTTGTTAGATGAGCTAGAGCAGCATATTCGCGAGCGTTACGAAATTGCCGAGGACGATGATGATTTCGATGTTGATGTACATTTGTTCGATTATGGGTTTATTGATTCCGTTGGGGCGACTGCACTCATCGCTCACATCGAGAAAACGTACAACCTACAAGTAACGAACCAAGATTTGATGCTCTATCCGATGAACACGGTGAGTGAAATTGCCGAATTTATTTCCAAGAAGACAGCGAGGTAATCAGCTCATGAATACAGTTAAAATTTCACTAGCCGGTCTAGCTGAAAGCCAGCACGGGCAAGTCAAATATGCCTCAGCTTTCGCTGATGAGCATATCCAAGAAATCCTTTTGATCGATGGCCACATCATCATTACGCACAACTCACCAAACGGCGATGAGGGGATTACTTCACGAGTTGAGCGTCTGATTGAGCGTTTCTCCCACGGCGATTTCGGCTTCAAAGAAAATATCTTATTCGAAAATAAAGTGGACACGCCGTATGAAGGCGATATTATTGCTGAGCTCGCTGAGCGCAAAGCGATTAAAGTGTTAGAGCCTGGCCTCTTCATTTTCCGTGAGCCTTTCTCCAGCTTAATGCGTTTCCTTGATTACTCGTTCGTCAGCAAAATCGCGCGACGTTTCGAAGGTGTCCAAGAGGAACAATATCCTGCGGTCATCAACAGCCATACGTTGAACAAAACGAACCATTTCACTTCGTTCCCGGAGCACATTCATTTCGTAACGCATCTGCGTGAAGATCTCGATGTCATTGAAGCGTTCTCACAAACGATTCGCGAAGCAGGCGGCTGGGATCAAGAGAAGCCTTTGGCACTCGATAATAACATGGTGAAACCGAACTTCATGATGAACCCTTCCACATGCTATCACTGCTATGAAGGGCTTGAGAATGAGACTTTGGAAGGCGACGGCATTGTCGTGACCGCGATTGCGAAATGTCATCGTTTCGAGTCCAAGAACCATTCCGACTTCGGTCGTTTACTCGACTTCTCGATGCGTGAAATTATTTTCGTCGGCAAGCCTGACTTTGTCAAAGAAAACCGCTTGAAATCTATCGAATATTTGAAAGAATTGGCCGTTGAATGGGAAGTAGACAGCTTGCTGGAGATTGCGAACGATCCGTTCTTCACGAATGATTTCCAAGTGAAAGCGTCTTTCCAACGCAACCAGGAGATGAAATACGAGCTTCGCTTGAACATTCCGCATGTGAAGAAATCCATCGCATGTTCTTCCGTCAATTTCCATAGCAATACGTTCGGGAATGCGTTTAATATCAAAATGGGCAAACGCAACGCCGTCACAGGCTGTGTAGGCTTCGGTATCGAACGCTGGGCTTTCGCATTCCTCGCACAGTACGGTCTAGATGAGGCGCAATGGCCTGCGACATTCCGTGAGCAATACAACGCTTGGCAAGAAAAGGCTTTGTAATTCTTAATTCAATTTCCCAGGGCGCTCGTCTCCTACGAATGAGTCCTTGGGTTTTCCTTTTAACCACTACGAAGATAATGAGTGATTCTATTGAAAGCAACCGCTGCTTTTCTCAAAAAAAATAGCTTTGCACTCGGCCTATTGCTCGCCATCGTCGTCTCCGACCTGCTCATTTCCTGGTGGAACCCGATGGCGTCTTCACGCCGTTTTTACAAAAACGACTTCACCAAAACGCTCTACCACCATAGCTGGTCCCATACGGGTCCGGTTTTCTTCGGTAATTCGGCCGTTACGGGTGCTTATATCGAAGAAAAGTCCGCGCATCCTTTGATAGAGATGGGGCTTTCCTACGGGAAGCTTACCGACTTGAAGGGCATCCTGAAGAACAACCTGTATCAAGTGCAGGACGAGCTTGTGATCGGGATCGACGTGCATACGATGCTTGACCCGCTCGAAACAGATCCCACTTATCAATGGTTCAAACCTTGGTACCAACCTTATGTGTATACGTACCGTGATTACTTCCGCGATTCTGGTGTGGAGTTTGCTCGTAATCTTAGCAAAGGGAGTCTCGCTTATGAGCCTCGCTGGATCGATAAGGAACTATACCCAGGTCGCAAGGACGATGCTGCGTTAAAGCTCAAATGGGACGACTACGACAAACGGTTCGGTGGTATGACCTTGAAAGATTTTCAAGACAATCTAGATGCCTTGCAGTGGGTGATCCAGTATGCGGACGAGTATGAGCTCGCGCTGCGTGTGATCTGGATGCCGTGGAACAAAGGCTACGCCGATCCGCCTTATGTGGCCTCTCTGAAGGAAGCAGTCAATCTGCAGCTTAAGGCTGCGAATGTGCCAACGCTTGATCTGATGCACACGTACGACCCGCGTTATTTCCACGACCTCGTTCACTTGAACCGTGAAGATGGTGCACCTCTATTTACGAAGGAGGTCGACACATGGTTAAATTCCTTAGGAAAACCGGCGAAATCCTCATCTACCTCGTGATGCTTTACTTGGTTTTCATTTATTTTACAGGCAAGGGATTGTTCATTTACGAAAAGTTCTAAGATCTTGATCTAGCAAGCGAGAAGAGGAGTTCTTTAGCCATGTTTTATATGCACATGAACGCGATGGTCGCGATGAGTGGCATGATTGCCGTTCTGATGCTCACCCGCAAGTGGGCGGATAATAAGCGGATTTTGATGATCATATTCAGTCTGTGCTTCCTCCTGTTATTTAGTAAGAAACTGGTCGTTTTCTATGCGGCTTTTACGATAATTAATTATTTCGGGTTTGTGTATCTGTGCCGGACGACGTTGTGGCGGAAAGCGACCTTTATTTTCGGCATCGCCGCGAATATCGTAGGTGTCTTTCTCGGTGTTCGCTTTTTCGTTATGGGGGTTTTCACCTCCCCGTTGTTCGACGCCATCATTTATCTCGGACTCATCTACAACGTTCTGAAAGTCATTGATTCGTATTATTTCGCTTATTTCTTCGGAAAAGATGGCGAAGTGCCGGCAATTGATTATGCGAACTATCTCTTGTTCATTCCGACCTTCACGTCTGGGCCTATTCTGAAATTCCGGGATTTCATGGCCGATAGTAAAAAGCCCTACACGGTAGACGCTAAGCTCTTTGAAGACAGTGTGAAGCGTATTATTCTAGGTTTATTTAAAAAGATTGTCGTCGTCACCTGGATGACTGGGGTATTCGACAGTGTGTTGAAGCATGAGCTGCATACTTGGGAATCTTTATTTCTATTAATCTGGTTCTATGCGCTCATTTACTTCGATTTCTCCGGCTATTCCGATATGGCGATTGGCTATGGCCGATTAATGGGGTACACGATGCCTGAGAACTTCAAAAAACCGCTCTTCTCACCATCCATGACGCAGTTTTGGCGGAACTGGCATGCGACGCTGGGCGATTTCTTCCGGGATCACATCTTCATGTTCTTCTCGCGTAAAACGCCCTCCACTGCGCTCACAGCCAGCCTATCCATCCTGATCATGGTGCTGATGGGCTTATGGCATGGCTTTACGTGGTTATACTTCCTCTATGGGCTGTACCACGGCATCATTATCGCCATCGAGAACATTTTCAAGCTCACGACTGTGAATAAGAAAAAGGTATCCAAAGCATACTTCTACTTCCGCTGTTTCGTTACGCAAACACTCGTTACGTTCTCGGTTATTATTTATAGTTCGAATTATGATACAGTCCTTCGAATCTATAAAGGCTTGCTTCATTTTACTGGATGATAGTGGTATAATTTGAACTGATTTGTTTTAACAAATATGGAGGTGTAACCCTAATGAAGTTAGGCGTTTTTATGGTTCTTTTCGGTGGAAAACCTTTCGAGGAAGCGCTGGATTATATTGCTGCGAAAGGCTTGGACGCTGTTGAGATTGGTACTGGTGGATACCCAGGTACTGCGCATTGCAACCCAGCAGAATTACTTGCTGATGCAGGGAAACTTAAAGCTTTTAAACATGCGGTAGAGTCCCGCGGGTTGACAATTAGCGCACTTAGCGCTCACGGTAACCCTCTTCACCCGCAAAAACACATCGCGAAAGAGTTTCACGATGCTATTATACAAACGATTGAATTGGCTGAACGCCTTGAAGTTCCCGTCGTTAATACGTTCTCTGGCTGCCCTGGTGACCATGAGGATGCCAAATATCCGAACTGGCCAGTAGCCCCTTGGCCGAACGATTTCCAAGAGATCTTGGACTGGCAGTGGACGAATAAAGTCATCCCTTACTGGAAAGAAACTGGTAAATTCGCAGCAGATCGCAATATCAAAATCGGATTAGAGCTGCACGGCGGATTCTCCGTACATACACCAGCAACGCTTCTTCGCCTTCGTGAAGCTGCAGGTGAAGCCATCGGTGCCAACCTAGATCCAAGTCACATGTGGTGGCAAGGAATTGACCCTGTTCAAGCAGTCCAAATCCTTGGACGCGCGAACGCAATCCATCACTTCCACGCGAAGGATACGTCGCATGACTACAACAACACGAACCGTCATGGTGTGACGGATATGCAGTCTTACACGAACATGCTGGACCGTGCTTGGCAGTTCCGCTCCGTTGGCTTCGGTCACGATATGAAGGTATGGGCAGATATCATCTCCGCATTGCGTCTGGTTGGTTATGACTATGTCGTTAGTATCGAACACGAAGACGGCTTGATGTCCGTTGACGAAGGCTTCTCCAAAGCTGTATCCAACCTACAACAAGTACTCATCAAGGAACCCCTTGGTGAAATGTGGTGGGTATAATTCAATAGAAGGTACACAAAAAGCCCACAGGCGCGAGATCATCCGATCTACCGTCCTGAGGGCTTTTGTTTACTTGTATGTACTACCAGCCTTTGATCATGATAACATCCATGAAAAGAAATACGAGTAGAGCTACAGTTCCAAATCCGAGTGCAAACAGATTTCTTCTTGGGTTGATCAATTGACGGATAACGGCAATTGCAATCACCACTGTGAAGATCAAAACATAGATATCAAAGCTTGTATACGTGCTAGTTGATGCTTCAGCTGCTTCTGCTAATAACATGGTGAAACCTCCTTATCATAACTCGGTGCAAGGCACACGTCCTGCTATTTTAATACTATGTTAGCTCGATTGGACACGAGATGCAAGTAGTTGCATCGATGTGTAACAAGTTTGTCACCTTTTGTTTGGAATTAGGCCTATTTGACGGGGTTGCATAGGCAGAATTCTTTCATATCCCTTGTACTGTATAAAATGTCCATCCATACGACTATTTATTACTCTCGTCAAGAACAACAAATACCCGTACAGTGAAACCGTACAGGCTCTGTTCAATTGCAATTTAGCACCGGTTCTTACACAGCTAATACATCTCGGTGTTCCTCATCTTCTGGAAGTTCAGTCAGCCTCGTGTAGGTTAGCTCTTTTTCTTGCCAGGCTAGAAATCGGAAAGGATCAATTCCTAAAGCAGATACAATTTCCTGAAGCTCTAACGTCGGTTTCATTATTAGCCTCCACAACATGAATTAGATTAGAACTGCTATATCTCTCAATTATCAAGTTAACGGTTAGGGAGAGGGAGATGTTCACTGTTACTTACTATTATTATAGGCCTACTTCTATCCCGATTGATAGAGGGTTAAATTGTCGAAGCCTGTATCATTCTATTAAGTCTTAGCAAACTTTTAAGTATTTTGGTCACTTGCACAATAAAAAAGCTTGAAATCGGTAAATAAATTACCAATTCCAAGCTTTTTGTATGCTTTAACTAACGGACCCTTCTAGGACCTCCATACGCTTCGCATAGTCTTCCGAGCGCACGCGATCCCGTTCAAGGATCGGCTTCAGGTATTGGCCGGTATACGACCCGGCCACTTTCACAACATCCTCTGGCGTACCTGCCGCCACGATCAAGCCCCCACGGCTGCCACCCTCGGGTCCTAGATCGATGAGGTGGTCCGCCGTCTTGATGACATCGAGGTTATGCTCGATGACTAGGACGGTCTCACCGCTCTCCACGAGGCGGTGAAGAACTTTCAGCAGACGATCGATATCATGGATGTGGAGCCCCGTCGTGGGCTCATCCAGAATATAGATCGTCTTGCCTGTACTGCGGCGGTACAACTCCGCAGCGAGCTTCACACGCTGGGCTTCGCCGCCTGACAGCGTAGTTGCTGGCTGACCGAGTGTCATGTAGCCCAGGCCGACATCTAGAAGTGTGGTGAGCTTACGATGAATCCGCGGCAAGTTCTTGAAGAACTCGCAACCGTCCTCAATCGTCATCTCCAGCACTTCCGAAATACTCTTGCCCTTATACTTCACTTCCATCGTCTCGCGGTTGTAGCGTTTACCCTTGCAAATCTCGCAAGGTACGTACACATCTGGCAAGAAATGCATCTCGATCTTGATGATGCCATCCCCACGACAAGCTTCACAACGGCCGCCCTTCACGTTAAAGCTAAAACGCCCCTTCTTATAGCCACGCACCTTCGCTTCGTTCGTATTCGCGTATACATCACGGATATCATCAAATACGCCCGTGTATGTCGCGGGATTGGAACGAGGTGTACGTCCAATTGGCGACTGATCAATATCGATAACTTTATCAACATGCTCTAATCCGACAATTTCTTTATGTTCACCAGGTCGAACTTTGGCACCATTCAAATCACGAGATAACGTCTTAAACAAAATTTCGTTGATTAACGTACTCTTGCCTGATCCGGATACACCCGTTACACAGGTGAAAACGCCCAAAGGAACCTTTGCCGACACATTTCGCAAATTATTTTCTTTGGCACCTTTCACTTCAATCCATTTGCCGTTCGGCTTACGTCGAACCGCAGGAATCGGAATGAACCGCTTGCCGCTCAAATACTGACCTGTTAAGGAGTTATCATCCTTCATCAACTCTGTTGGCGTACCTTGAGCAATTACTTGCCCACCATGGATACCAGCCCCAGGACCAATATCAATGATATAATCGGCTGCCATCATCGTGTCTTCATCATGCTCAACCACGATTAACGTATTTCCCAAATCACGCATATGCTCAAGCGTCTGGATCAATCGCGTATTATCTCGTTGATGCAGTCCGATACTTGGCTCATCAAGAATGTATAGAACGCCCATCAAGCTGGAGCCAATTTGTGTGGCTAAGCGAATCCGTTGTGCCTCTCCACCCGACAACGTGCCTGCGGCACGATGCATGGTCAAGTAATCAAGACCAACGTTGACAAGGAAGCCTAAACGAGCTCTAATTTCCTTCAGGATCAAATTGGAAATCGTCAGTTCACGCTCATTCAATTGCAAGCCTTTAAACCATTCCTCCGCATCTCCAATGGAAAGGGAAGTGGCGTGGGCAATATTCTTGCCATTGATCGTTACAGCCAATGTTTCAGGCTTCAAACGCTGTCCTTTACATTTCGGACACGGCTTGGTGCTCATATAAGTTTGAATATGCTCTCGAATGCCCTCAGAGAAAGTATCTTTGAATCGGCGTTCCAAGTTCCGAATAATCCCCTCAAAGGGAACTAACGCTTCCTTGGAAGCTCCCATATCATTCTCATAGCGGAATCGGATCTTCTCGCCGCCCGTTCCATAAAGAATTACCTTCAACTGTTCGGCGCTAATCTCCGACACAGGGACATTACGTGGAATCCCATAGTGCTCACAGACAGCAGCAAGAAACTGCGGATAATAATTGGACGTGCTTCCTGCCCACGCTTCAAATGCGCCTTCTTCAATCGTTAGCTTTCTATCGGGAACAAGCAGATCTGGATCCACGATCATTTGACTGCCTAAGCCATCACAATCTGGACAAGCTCCGAAAGGACTGTTGAAAGAAAACATTCTCGGCGCCAGCTCTTCAACGCTGAATCCGCACTCTGGGCATGCTAAGTTCTGGCTGAACAGAAGCTCTTCCTTCTCCATGACATCAACGATGACACGACCATTCGCCAATTTAAGTGCAGTTTCCAAGGAATCTGCCAAACGTGTCTGAACATCATCTTTGACCACGATACGGTCAACGACCACATCAATGGTGTGTTTTTTATTTTTGTCGAGCTCGATTTTCTCGGAAAGGTCTACGGTCTCCCCGTTGACGCGAACCCGAACAAATCCTTGCTTCTGAACATCCACGAATAACTTGGTGTGCTCACCTTTGCGCCCCGAAATAAGCGGTGCTAGAATCTGAATCTTCGTGCGCTCCGGATACTCCATAATCCTGTCTACCATTTGTTCCACGGTTTGCGAAGTAATCTCGATACCATGTGTAGGACAATGAGGCCGTCCGATACGAGCGAACAATAGCCTTAAATAGTCGTATATCTCCGTTACCGTTCCAACCGTGGAACGTGGATTACGGCTCGTGGTCTTCTGGTCAATGGATATAGCTGGTGACAAACCATCAATGGAATCGACATCTGGTTTATCCATATTCCCAAGAAACTGACGTGCATAGGCAGACAGTGACTCTACGTATCTCCGCTGTCCTTCTGCATAAATCGTATCAAAGGCCAGCGATGATTTCCCCGATCCACTCAAGCCCGTGAGTACGACGAACTTGTCACGTGGAATGGTGACATCAATATTTTTAAGATTGTGAGCTCTAGCTCCTTTAATAACGATCTGATCTCTAGACACAGATAACCTTCCTCTCCTATGTGAAGCCGAAACCCTCTTATTTAGGCGTCAGCTTTCATTTCCATAATCGCGTCACGCAGTTGCGCTGCACGTTCGAACTGTAGGTTCTTCGCCGCCTCTTTCATCTCGACTTCTAAGCGCTCGATCAGAGATGCACGATCTTTCTTCGACATCTTCGCACCCTTCACATCTGCCAGATAGTCGGATTTCTGCTCGGCAACCTTGGTTGCTTCGATCACATCGCGAATTTTCTTGGCAATCGTCTGTGGTGTGATGCCTAATTTCTCATTGTTAGCTTCCTGTAGGGCGCGGCGTCGATTGGTCTCCGAGATCGCTTTCTCCATGGAATCCGTGATTTTATCCCCGTACATGATGACTCGGCCATCCGAGTTCCGCGCAGCACGGCCAATGGTTTGAATCAACGAACGCTCCGAACGTAGGAAGCCTTCCTTATCCGCATCTAAAATAGCAACCAGTGAAACTTCTGGCAAGTCGAGACCTTCCCTGAGAAGATTGATCCCAATTAGCACATGGAATGTTCCCAAGCGCAAGTCCCGCAAGATCTGCATACGTTCAAAAGTCTTAATATCGGAATGCAAGTAACGCACTTTAATACCAATTTCCTTGAAGTAATCGGTTAAATCCTCCGACATCTTCTTCGTTAAGGTGGTCACAAGCACGCGCTCGTCTTTACGAACACGATCTTGGATTTCGGCGATGAGATCATCAATTTGACCTTTGGTTGGTCGAACCTCAATAATCGGATCCAACAACCCTGTTGGCCGAATAATTTGTTGAATCATCGTAGGGCAATGTTCTAACTCATAAGGCCCTGGCGTTGCTGATATATATAAAATCTGACTGATTTTGTCTTCAAATTCCTCGAAACGCAGCGGACGGTTATCAAGTGCAGAAGGCAGGCGGAAACCATGATCAACCAATACATCTTTCCGTGCTTTGTCTCCATTAAACATTGCGCGAATTTGCGGTAACGTCACGTGGGACTCATCCACCATGAACAGCATGTCGTCTGGGAAATAATCCATCAACGTATACGGCGTTGCCCCTCGCTCACGGAATGTCAGTGGCCCCGAGTAATTCTCGATACCTGAGCAGAAGCCCATCTCTTCCATCATTTCCATATCATAGCGCGTACGCTGCTCTAATCGCTGTGCTTCTAGCAGCTTACCTTGTTCCCTCAACTCAGCCAAACGCTCCTCGAGCTCTTGACCAATGTTCACGAGCGCGCGCTTCATGGTATCCTCGCCTGTTACGAAGTGAGAGGCCGGAAAAATCGC
The DNA here is from genome assembly GCF_059691955.1 of Paenibacillus sp. J22FR83. Classification (NCBI taxonomy): domain Bacteria; kingdom Bacillati; phylum Bacillota; class Bacilli; order Caryophanales; family Paenibacillaceae; genus Paenibacillus; species Paenibacillus sp. J22FR83. The sequence goes on along the minus strand of NZ_JCAUAM010000035.1, from coordinate 3,007 downwards.
AATATGGTCGCGTTGCCCAATAATTTCACCCGTTAGCACATTAATCTCCGTAATCCGCTCAATCTCATCCCCAAACAGCTCAACACGTACTGCATGCTCACTGTGCGAAGCTGGGAAAATCTCGACAACATCACCACGCACACGGAACGTGCCGCGAACAAAGTTCAGATCATTGCGCTGATACTGAATATCCACGAGTCGATGCAAGATCTCCGTCCGAGACTTCTCCATACCCACTCGTAACGATAACAGTAAATTACCGTATTCGATCGGTGACCCCAAGCCGTAAATACACGACACGCTGGCAACAACAATGACGTCGCGGCGTTCGAACAAAGAACTTGTCGCCGAGTGACGAAGTTTATCGATTTCTTCATTGATGCTGGAATCTTTCTCGATGTAAGTGTCGGAGGAGGCGATGTAGGCTTCGGGTTGGTAGTAGTCATAGTAACTAACGAAGTAGGAAACAGCATTATGAGGAAAAAACTCTTTGAATTCACTGCACAACTGTGCAGCCAAAGTTTTATTGTGGGCAATAATCAAAGTTGGTCGGTTTAGTTTCGCTATTACTTGTGCTGCTGTGAACGTTTTACCTGTTCCCGTTGCACCGAGCAGCGTCTGATGCTTGTTGCCGGCTTGTATGCTCTGAACGATCTCCTCAATTGCTTGAGGCTGGTCTCCCTGCGGAAGAAAATCGGATACAAGCTCAAATTTCTTAGAGCTCATGACAATTTCATTCATTCCATTATCACCCTCATTGTCGAAATAAATCGAACTTTTATCCTATAAACTTTCCCAATAGACATTCCGATAAAGAAGTCTATGGAAGTTTTACGTACATATATGAAGGATTGTTATAACTATCCAACATAAGAATGTTTGTTCTCGTTTTTCCATTATACTATTTTTGAATCATGGATGCAAACTGCTTTATCTGTTAGAGCCTTATGCAAGGCGGTTTTCCTGCGTTTTTGGACCCTATTCTTTTTATGATAATTAGGAGTGGTACAGTCATGGATTTGACAACAGTATTAGGATTACTATTAGGACTTGCAGGTTTAATCGGCGGGTACATGTGGGATGGCGGTCATATCAATTCATTGATCATTCCTAGTGCAATGCTCATCGTTTTCGGTGGAACCTTCGGTGCAGTCGCCGTAAGTTTCCCGGGCTCTATTTTAGCCAAAATCCCTAAAGCTCTCAGCATTGCCTTCATGCAAGTCAAAAGAGATCCTGCAGCAACCATTAATGAACTTGTCGATATGGCGTCTATCGCTCGTCGAGAAGGTGTACTTGCCCTAGAACAACGTGCTCAGGAGCACGAGAACCCGTTCCTCAAAGACGGATTGCTTATGGTCGTAGACGGCACCGATCCCGAACTTACCAGACAAATTCTTGAACTCGAAATGGACGCCATCGAACATCAAGTTAGCAATATGTCGAAGGTATTCGAAGCTGGAGGCGGCTATGCACCAACCATGGGGATTATCGGTACGGTTATGGGACTTATCCACGTTCTCGGTAATCTAGAAGATCCATCTTCTCTTGGTCCAGCTATCGCCGTTGCGTTCACAGCTACTCTCTATGGTGTTATGAGCGCCAACTTAATTTATTTACCCATCGCTAACAAAATTAAGGTTCGTGGCAAAGAAATGGCCAATGAAATGGAACTCATGCTAGAAGGTATCCTTGCTTTACAAGCTGGTGAGAACCCGCAATTGATTAAGAAAAAACTGAACTCCTTCCTCCATGACAAGTCGCAAAAAGCCGTAGAGGAGGATGACAGGAATGACGAGACGCCGTAAGAAACAAGAAGAACATGTTAATCATGAAAGATGGCTCATTACGTATGCGGACTTAATTACGCTGCTGCTCGTATTTTTCATCATTATGTATGCAATGAGTAAAGTAGATGTTCAAAAGTATACCGTTTTGGCGCAAGCCTTAAACCTACAATTCCAAAAAGCTGACTCTATTTTAGATAAAAATCATGGCATCAGCGGCTCAATGACCCCGAAGCAAGGGGATGCGGACAGCAAGGATAAAGATTTAACACAACAGAATCAGGATAATCAGAAGGAAGAGCACGACAAAACGAAGACGGAAGACAGCGAGAAAGAAAAGCGTGAGAAGGAACTTCAGGATCTTCTGAAACAAGTGCAAGCCTATATTAAAGATCAGAACTTAGAGGCGCAAGTGTCTGCTAGTGATACGGAACGCGGTGTTGCGATTACGCTCAATGACCTATTCCTATTCGATTTAGGAAAAGCTGATCTGAAGGCACCTTCCTTCCCGATTCTGCAAAAGCTAGCGTCCCTCTTCCCAACCTTGAAGAGCAAAGTTAGCATCGAAGGACATACAGACGACTTGCCTCTTGCACCAGGCTCCCCTTATAAGGATAACTGGGGATTATCATTTGCCCGTTCCCTTTCTGTACTACGCTATTTCAGCGATACGGCTAATTTGGATGATAATAAATTCATCGCCACTGCGTATGCAGACACCATGCCCCAAGTAGCCAACTCTAGCGATGCAAATCGCAGCAAGAACCGCCGCGTAGAAATCATTGTCTTGCGGAACGACATCGCACCAACCACGCCTGTCAAATAATTCGATCGAACGCATAAAGGCCCTATTTCCACACGTGTGGAGATAGGGCCTTTGTTGCGGGTCGGGGGTGGGGTTCGGGTTCGGGTTCGGGTTCGCAGTTGCCGTCGCAGCTGCCGTTACGACCAGTAACTGTATAAACTCCAGTTATTTCGGCCATTTCCCCCTCCAAAATCAAAATAACTGGAAAACATGTAGCTAATTTTCCCAAATACGCTCCATTTGAGCTAAACAGAGAAAATTAACTACAGGAAATCCAGTTATTGCTCGCCATATTCTAAAATCATCCAATTTGTAGAGTGAAAGGCTGGGTTTACCAGCCTCTCCTCATCAAACCGTGCGTGAGGTTTTCCCTCACACGGCTTTCCGACGTTCTTCACCTTGGATATTACGGTAATTT
>NZ_JCAUAM010000034.1:0-40291 GCF_059691955.1 Paenibacillus sp. J22FR83 | reverse complement strand
TGAGCCAGGATCAAACTCTCCATAATAGAAAAGCTTAATTGTACTCATTTGAAGCTAGCGAGATTTTGCAATCTCATTTATAGTCGATTACTCGACTGTGCTTACTCACTCATTGTTCAGTTTTCAAAGATCAATTTCTTTCTTTTCCCATTCCGCTGTCGTGAACAGGAATTATAATATAGCATATTCACCCAACCGAATGCAAGCTTTTTTTCTACATATTTCGTCGAAATTTGCTGCCCGTTTTGGCCGGACCAGTAATATACCACGGGCATTGGGATTATGCAACACTTTTCAAAAAGAATATCGATTTAATTCTTGCACGACAAGCTCTTGCTCAAACTGTTCCTTTAATGAATCGTTGCTCGGAGAAGTGGAAAGTCCAATTTCTTTGAACTCTCGAATTAGATTCTGAATTTCATGAAGGTTGCCTTGTTGCACATAATGCTCTGTCTGATTAATGACATGAAATGCTATTGCCTGATACGCATCTGTAAAGCTTTGATCAACACCTTCTGCACCTCGATAATCCGCATAATATCTTTTGAACGTATCCATTAAACTTTCTTCCATCCTATCCATCTCCTCTCTTGATATAGCATAGTTTCCCAATACCTTTACCAATTTATACAATTTAACGGGCAACAAGCCCCGTGCGAATTATGCAGGGAGCTTGTTGTGTGAATCTAACCTTTTTCTATATATTTATAGTAGGAATGCAACTTATTAACTTTATTTAACGTCAATTGTAGTAACGGATTGATTTTGGCCTTTAAGCTGAATCACATGTCCTGCAGAGAAGTTAGCTAGGTTGCCTGTCAATGCGAAATTGGAAGATACATTATATGTAGTCGATTGATCTACACCATTGATATTTTGCGTGATTGTGATTGTTGCAATTTTACCTTGAGCATTAATTGTTGTTGAAGACAATGTACCCAAGATGTCGAAAGAATTGTTTACAGGTGCATTTCCTGTTACTTCTACGAAGACAACCGTGTTGTTGAATGTACGTACTTTAACTGTATCACCAACAGCAATTTCAGTCGGAGCAACTTTTACACCGTTACGCAAAACGAAAACATCCGGGTGCAAGTTATATACAGTCGTTGTCCCATTTTTAGTTAGGGAAAGAACATTGTTGTACACAACTGAGTTTACAGTTCCAGAATTCGAGTTTTGATCTTCGCCTGGTAATTGTTCGTTAGTACGATCTAGAAGAGCCGCCAATTGAGCACGTGTTACGCTTTGATTTGGTTTGAACGTATTGTCTTCAAAACCATCGATTAAACCTTTATCAACCGCGACTTTCACATAACCAACGGATCCAGCTGGAATTTGCTTAGCATCCTTAAACTGTAGTGTGCTCGTCATGTTTGCTTTTGCTTCCGCTTCTAATTTAAGTGCTTTCACAAGAAGTGTAGTCGCCCATAGACGGTTTGCTTCTTCATTAGGCTTAACACTGTCGTCACTCTCTGTGAACAGGTCGTTCTCAAGAGCTACCGCAACATAACCTACTGCCCATGCAGGGACTTTGTCGGCATCTTTAAAATTCAATTTCGTTTGTTTTTCAGCATCAGACTCCGCTTGTTCACGCAAGCCCATCAAACGAACTGCAGCTGTAATCGCTTCAATACGAGTTACTGTTTTCTCAGGTTTGAAGCTTCCATCTTCATATCCTTCAAAAACGCGCTTCGATGCTAGACTTGCAATGTAACGCATAGCCCACTGCGCATTTTTCATATCGTTGAAATTAATATTTATAGTAATGTTTGAATTGCCTTTGGAATCAAATTTATTGTTATCATATTTTTGCGTGTAACTATTATTCTTGTTGTTGTCATTACCTCTGCCACGATCATCGTTTTTATTTCCATTTGCAAATGCGGCAGTACCGCCACCTGCTACCATTGTTAGAACAAGACCTGTGGCTACGAATTTTTTCATTAGGTTTTTTTTCATTGTAAAATCTCTCCCTTAACTCAATTTTATGTGTTTGTATACATAAGATGGAGCCTTCGCGAAGGGTTCCTGGTTATGCTACAAGGATTCGCCAAGGCTTATCATTTTTTGGGGGTGGAGCTTGTAAATCTTTTAAAATCAATTCTCAAAGTCTATTAAATCCACCCTGAAACTGCTAAAATGAAGACCATATAGTTTAACGCTAAAGGAGCTTATGTATGCGCTTACGAAATCCGCGAGTCTTGCTCGTTATTGCTCTGGCTGTACTTCTAATTCTTGTAGCAGCCTTCTCACTCGGCAAGATTTGGTTCAATCAAGGCAGCATGAATATGACTGCCATAGCTCCAGTTGTTACACATCCTGCACCTCCGCAAGTGAGCGAAGTACCGGCATCCACGCCTAACCAAGATACGAAGCAAGAGAGCGCCTCCACATATCCAACTGATAACGTCGATGTTGTTGTCATTGGAAGTGAGCTTGAAGGTCTCTATTTGGCCCGAGCCGCGATGGATGAAGGCCTCAAAGTGAAAATATTAGATCCGCATCAAGCTTTTGGTGGTCAGATCCTCCAAAGTCAAATGCTTTTTCTAGATGAAACACGAGATGAACAAGGACATTTGCTTGTACAGGGCCGCGCTAAGGAATTATTCGATGGATTTCGCAATGCGAAGATTCGAAAGCTTTCTGAATTCACGACTTATATGGACAAGTTGAGTAAAGATATCCCCATCGAGTCCGGGATTACGATTCAAGAGGTTGAACAAATCCAAACCCCTGACCATATGCACAAAATTCCATCCATCCTATATAAAACGAACCAAAATGAAGTAAAGAAAATCACAGCTTCCTATTGGGTCGACAATAGTGATTTTGCCGCATTAATGAGCCGCTTAGAAACCAAACGTCTACCAGGTCTTGAGAAATTCTATGGCCAAAAAGATATTGAGTACATGAGCGCAGGCATGATGATGAAATTCAAACATGTGGATTGGAAGAAATTCAATACAACCTTCAACGCATTGAAACCTGAGGATAGATCGAAGCAATTCGGTGGCGGCAATGTCAGTGATAGTTTCGCAATTGGATTAAGCGGAATGACCAAGGCGTATCATCCTTCTAATGATCGTGTTTTCCTAAGAGGGTTGAATGCCGTGAATCAACGGGATGGCGAAGTCCTCATTAATGCGTTGCTCGTCTATACCGTGGATCCTGCCAAGCCAGCGTCTGTACAAGAAGCGGTCTATTTAGGAAATAAGGAAACAGCCCTGATCTTACAGCATTTCCGTAAAACATTACCAGGCTGGGAGAAAGCTGAACTTGGCGAACTGCCAACTTACCCGTACATTAGAGAATATAATCACTACGAAATGGATTACACCCTCAAACCATCTGATCTCCTTGGGGGTACGATGTTCTGGGACAATGTAAGTATTGGCGGTTATCCACTTGATCTCCAAGGTACGAGTGCCAACAAATGGGGGATTGAGATGGGACGCCCTGATAAATACGGCATGCCGCTGCGCAGCTTTTTACTTAAAAATTATGAAAATGTCATCGCAGCAGGCAAAAATGTAGGTTCTTCCGCAATCGCATATGGAAGCACACGTATCCAGCCAAATACGAGTTTGGCCGCAGAATCCATTGGAGTTATCTTAGGCCAGCTTCATGGCAAGCAGAAACTTCGGGAAATTAAACCCGAAGACATGTTGAAGCTCCAAACATACTTGGCTACTCGTTATCAAATCAAGTTGACTGGCGTAACAGGAACCAACAAGATTACAGGTTGGAATGAAGAAGAAATTCGCAAACTGGATACTGGCGAGATCACGTATCCGAGCTATGTGCAAACACGTAAAAAACCAGCCGTTAAATGAGAAATCCTCTAACCGTGCCCTCGTTCAAGTAACGAGTGAGGCACGGTTTTTTTCTTTTCAGAAAGGGATTGAAAGCAAACCAACTTACGTATACAATAAGTATTATACTTATAAATGCTTACTAACACTTAAGTAAAGGAGGTAATTAATCTTGTTTCAGGAAGAACGTCTTCTTTCCATCCTTGAATACTTAAAATCAAATAAGCGAATATCCGTAGATCTGATCTGTGAGCTCTATGAAGTTTCGCGCGATACGGCTAGGCGAGATATGGTCAAATTAGAGGAACAAGGCTCAATCGTTCGTACGAGAGGCGGAGCCATTCTCCCTACGCTTTCTAAAGACGTCGGCAATTATGATCAACGTCTTCAAGAAGAATCCTCATCTAAGCTAACGATAGGCAAGCGAGCAGCTGCACTCGTTCAAGATGGCGATTATCTGATGATGGATGCTTCAACTACAGTTTTGCATGCAGCTACTGCCCTTACGACCAAAAACAACATTGTCATCACGAGTTCGATTGAAACTGCCGCAATTCTCACCCGCAAGGATGGCATTACGATTCATATGCTTGGCGGGGTGCTAGATAATAAACACCATAGTGTCTACGGGGCTAAGGCGATTGAAATGTTGAACGAGTATCACGTTGATAAACTTTTCATAGGCACGTGCGGTATTTCTGAAAATGGGCTGTCTGCCCCCAATGAAGAAGATTGTTATTTGGTAAGAGCGATGATGGAACATGCTGATCAAGTGATCGTTCTCGCTGATCATTCGAAATTCGGCAAGCGACTGTTCCATCATGTCGTGGGATTTGAAAGTATAGATATTCTGATAACGGATCAAGCATTGAGCGAGGAAATGAAAGAGCGTTTATTGACCAATGAGGTTGAAATTGTACTAGCAGGAGGAGAAGAACAACATGATTAAACTAATCGTTAGCGATCTAGACGGCACGCTGCTTGACCATCATAAGAAAGTCTCTGAACGGGAACTTGAGGCTCTACAACTAGTGAAAGATAAGGGAATCACACTTTGTCTAGCCTCTGGGAGAATGAATTTGGAGATGCAGAAAGTACTAGCGGACATTCAACACCAAGCCTATTCCGTTTCCCAAAATGGCGCCTTCATCCATTTAATGGATGGCACACTTCTTCAAGCGAAGCTATTCGAGCCTTCCATCGCACATCAGGTTTATCGGCTCATTGAAGCTTACGATGTGGTTAAACTAATTTGCTCCGGGAATGCCAATTATATTGAGAAGTTGAGCCCTGCCTCCGATGCGATTCAAGCTAGAATGTTCGAACCCTTCATAGTCCAAAGCGAAATCGAGCAATCCTTAAAGGATGCATTTCCGATATGTAAATATTCACTTTTCGGACGTGTAGACCATTTACTGGAGATTAAAACGCTGCTTGAAAAAGAGCTCCCTGATCTCTTGGATATTTATTTGGCCGATCACGATTGTCTTGATATCATGCCACACCAAGTATCCAAGGGCAGTTCCCTGCTAATTCTTGCGGCACATTTGGGATTAAAGCCCGAGGAGATCGCTTGTTTCGGAGATTCCTTTAATGATGTATCAATGTTCGGGATTACTCCGCATAGTTTTGCCATGCACACTGCGCATTCAGATGTGAAGAAACACGCTTCGAAAACTGTGAATTCTGTTTCTGAAGCCATTTCACATGTATTGGCCTATAATGACGAGTTGATGACTGAACGTAAAGGAAGCTCCGCGTTATGAAAAGATTATTAATTATGGGCTGTCTCTCCTACTTATTAACAGGCTGTACGCACGTTATTTTCGGTGCCGTGTTGCCTGAACTACTAGCCCATTATGGTCGAAGCTACAGCGGCGGCGGATTGCTGGTCTTCTTGCAGTTCGGAGGGTTCATGTTAGGTGTGCTTGCAATGCCTACCCTCATTCGTCGCATCTCTCGTCGAAGTACGATTACCATGGCTTTTTGCTTCTTGTTTGTGGCTATGCTTGCTATAGGCTTATTGCCACCCTGGCCGATGGTTATCGGGTTGACTTTCCTTGCAGGTATCTCCTTCGGACTCGTAGAGTCCAGTATCAGCACTTTCGTCCTCATGGCTGCCAAAGATCAGCAAGCAGTTGCCTTTAGCAAGCTTGAAGTTTTCTTTGGACTTGGTGCATTATTCATGCCCCTTGTCTCCAGTCTACTCATCGCCAATGGGCTATGGAAACTTGCCTTTATGCTGCTCGGACTAAGCGCTCTTGCAACGGGCATCATATGGTCGAAACTTTCTTTAGGTGAACACGATGAACTACTCGCACATAAAGCGAATCGTTCGCAGAAAGTGGATCAAGTTCCTGTGCTCTCTAAAAAATCGTTTATTTTTCTAAGCCTACTTATGACCGTCTTCTTCTTATATTGTGGTATGGAAAATACAATCGTTAATTTCTTACCTTCGATCTTTAAGGACCAGTTACAGGCTTCAAGTTCCGTCTCTACACTCGGTGTGACTGCTTATTGGTTAACCATGGTTGTTGGTCGGTTATTCGCAGGCGCATTAGCAGAAAAGATGACTTATTTCAAATATTTAGCTGTCTCATTCGCTTTGAGCTTGATCACAGTAATTGCATGGGTGTTCAGCACGAATCTTTGGAGCAGCTTTGCTGTGATCCTTTTGCTTGGTCTATTCATGTCAGGTATGTTTGCGGTGGCGCTTATTTATGCAAACCAACTATTGCCTGGACGAACGGAACAAACGACGAGCGCTCTTATTGCCTCTGGCGGACTAGGCGGAGCCATCTTGCCGCTTGGTGTCGGTTGGGGCATGGATCACATCCATGTAGGTGTCTCGATCTGGTTTGTGTTGATAAGTATGTGTGTGGTTTTTGGTATCATTCTGTATACACGCAGATGGCGGGCTCCTCTGTTGGGGGCAAAAGTTGGATAGTGTGTGGTGCGAGCTGTTGCGTGAGTAGAGTTGAATTGTGTGTGTGTGTGGAAAGTATATGCAAGAAAAGATTAACTGTAAAAACTACAGTTAATTCTTCAAAAATTTGATATAAATTAAGATTAGATGGAAAATATGTAGTTAATATCAGTCAAAACGACCAATCTTGGCATTTCGTCTTAAAATAGCTGTATAAAATCCATTTAATTGCTAATTTTCCATTAAACCAGTGGAATTAGCTGTAGAAAATACAGTTAAAACGCGGCCGCAGCGTATTTGATAAAATACAAGCAAAAAACCCTTCGAATCCACTAAAGTGGTAGGAAGGGTTTTTCGTTTTACTGGAATGGCTTTAGTTGAATAAGAATAGCCTTGTCTTCAAAGACCACATTTTTAATGCCGATTAATTTAGGCAAGTACGATTGCAGTGGAACTTCAATAGGTGCGAGTTGAAGCCAAGTACTAGGCAGTTGCCAATTCCGGATTTGCGTATTCACATGCTGGATAACCAAGTTAGGCGGATCCCATGCCAGAGTGAGTGTCGTATGAGCGCCGATCGGAACCCTATCATGCCACCTGACATTGACATCCGCCTCAACCGTGGAACCCTGCAGATTCAACTCTGCGCCTTCCATCCGAAAATCATGCGGCAATGTGCTGTGCGAGGCCAACTGTTTCTTGAGTAATTGATTTACTTCCTCTTCCGAAAGCCGTACGTCCAGCTTTCGGGAGAGAATCATTTCTGCAATTTTGCTGCTTATAGAAATCTCTTTATATTGTAGATCCAACGACTTCGTTGGTTTCACATACAGAATGATGATGAATATCATCACCGCGGCGATGACAACCAGCATCAAGAGTGTGAACGTAACTTTCTTCAGCATGCTTCTACACCCCGCAGATCATGAGCAAGCGTCGCAATGAAACGTGCGCGCTACTCTTCTTTATTCTGCTGCTTCTCTTTGAGCCAGCGCGGAGCTCCCTTGCTCTTGCGATCGCGCTCGCGTTGGGCTTTGCTGACGGCCTTGCCTGCGGCGGCCGTCTTCCCTTGCGCTGCCGGCTTCGCCGGAGCAGCGCCCTGTTGGCCGCGCGCGTCTAGCGTCGCGGCACTTCCACGCACCGCGCCCACAGGCGCGGCAGCCTCACGCGCGCCGGCGGAGCCGCTGCGCGATGGTGCGCCGCTTGGGCGCGCAGCTTCACGGCGGCTGCGCATCGTAGCCGCACTACGGTCTTGGGCCGGGTCAACCAACCGGCCCTCGTACATAGCCTTCGGCTCAATCGTGATGCCGAGCTGCTTCTCGAATTTCTCGATGATGAAGAGCTCCTTCGATGTCACGATAGAGATCGAAGTCCCCTCACGCCCCATCCGGCCTGTCCGACCTACACGATGAAGGTAATATTCCGCATTCGTCGCTACATCCAAATGGAAGACATGCGTCACGCCTTCAATATCAAGCCCTCTGGCAGCAACGTCCGTCGCCAACAATAGTTGGAATTTCCCATCACGGAAATTGCCCATGACTTTGGCACGATCCTGCTTACTCGCTTCGCCGTATAGCGCTTCAACGGAAAGCCCCACATATTGCAGCTTTCCTACAACTTGTGCAATATCATCCGTCACATTAATGAAGACAATCGCTGAAGTTGGCTTAATCATCCTAACTAGTCTGCGGAGGGTGTCAATCTTCTCACGTTCCTGACACACGACATAGTGATGCTCCAACGTTTCAGCCGTACGCTGTGAGGGGTTAATTTTGATAATAACCGGTTCCTTCAACCATCTGCCAGCAGCTTGTTCTGTACTTTGCGGAATTGTCGCTGAGACAAACACCATTTGACTCGTGCGAAGCATTCCTTTGAGTACCGCTTCTACATCCTGCATAGAGCCAAGTTCAAACACTTGGTCAACTTCATCGACAATCCCCATTTTCACATGATGCAGCGTAAGCTTGCGAACTTTCATTAACTCCAGCAATCGTCCAGGCGTTCCAACAACGATATGCGGATGAAGGCGCAGCTTTTCGATCTGTCTAGCTACTGCCGCTCCACCAATTAAGGACTGTGAACGAATCGGTCCCCCGCTCGTCAATTTCTCAATTTCTTGCATGATCTGCATGCCCAACTCTCGTGTAGGTACAATGATCATGACTTGCAATTGTTTCTGTGCTGGATCGATTCGTTCCAAGGCAGGCAGTAGATAAGCTAGTGTTTTACCCGTTCCCGTCTGAGATTGAATAATCGCATCTTTACCTTGCAAGAGAACTGGAATACCTTCCGCTTGAATCGGTGTTGGCTCACCAATCCCTAATTCTTGTAATTTATCTAAATACGTCTGTGCAATCTGCAACCCTTCAAAACTCGTGCTCAATACGATATACCCCTTTTCTCTTCCATCCTCATGCCCATATTATATGCTAGAGTGCTTCAGCAAACAAATATGTAGACACCGCCCTTCTATCTGTCCGATCCCCAGTCATTCAAAAACTTCTGTTTAATGGCATCCCGTGCCCGAAAAAGCCTTTGACGTACTACGCCTTCAGTTACGCAAAGTTCACTAGCCATATCTTTATACGATAAATTATGTATCCATTTCATGGCGATAATCTGTCTATAGGAAGGATTTAGTTGATTAATATAAGCAATTACAGCCTCTCTCATGACTTTCATTTCAACCTCTACATCAGGCGAAGCCGAATATTCCGAAGTTGGGGCTGACTCTTTTAGGGAAAATAGTACCTCTGTCTCAAGTTCATCACGGTTGCGTCTATGCTTGCGCAAATGATTCAACGTTACGTTCCGCGTTAGTCGTTTGAGCCAGCCTTCATATTTATCAATTTCCGTTAACAAAGGGGCTTTGTGAACAGCCCGGAGAAAGGCTTCCTGGATAATATCTTCAGCAGCAGAATGATCTCTTAAAATAAAATTAATCATCGGATAAACGAGCAAGTAAAATTCCTTATAAATCTGTTCCTGCATGCTCGTATCTAATGTGTTAAAGTCGCTGTTAAAAATTTCTCTCAGTGACTTCATCATATCCCCCCTAGCCTACAGGTAAAAAAAGACCTAAAGTGTATCTACCTATTTTAGGTTAAAAAGGAGGAGTAAACAATCATTACCGCTAAAATAATAGGAAATAATTTCCCATTGAGAAAACCTCTATCGAAGCCATCCAAGGATGAGCGACCGCGTTCAGATGTAGGTTTTATCGCCAATATGAAAGCTGTATTCGGTTTCCGAATACTTTTGCTTTCCTATGTGGTAAACTAAAAGTGCTCAAACTACTCTATTTCCATCCGAAGGGATGACGTGCATGTCTACTGATTTCGAAAACGATTTTAACACGTTGGTCGCCAAGACCGCAGAACTTATTACAGGTGATACTTCCCCAGAAATGATTGAGAAAATCAAGAAATGGGCTTTCTTTAATCATGTTCATAAGGCACTGCCCGCACTTGCCTCCCATTGGAATCAATCACATCCTGAGGGCAAAGCAGAAATGCGAAAGATTTTCGAAGAAATCCGCGATCTGAATCAATCGAAGCAAGCCGCGAAGTCTGATCAATCAGAAACGTAGGATGAAGTAAAAAAGCGACCCCAGTGATCGGGAGCCGCTTTATTTTTTATCCATGATCCGGGTGGCCAGCTTGTTAAATAGGCGAGGAAACAAATGAAATAAGGTAATCCCCATTCCAGCTACGAAGGGCAAGTTTTTCTCCGGAATGTTTTTCTCAATGGCATGAATGAGCTCTTTGACTACTTTCTCGGGCTTCAACATAAACCAAGCGATGTTCTTGACGTAATTGCCGCTCGGATCAGCCTTGTCGAAAAATGGTGTCGCAATAGGGCCTGGATTAATGGCTGTCACGAAAACCCCTGATCCCGCTAATTCCATCCGCAAACTATTCGTAAATCCTAATACGGCATGCTTGGTTGCTGAATAGGCCGTTGATTTGGCAGAGCCAATCTTACCTGCCATAGAGGCAATATTGACAATATGCCCACTTCTTGCCGCCAACATATGCGGGAGTACAGCTTGAGTGCATCGTACAATTCCTAGATAATTCACATCCATCATCTCTTCGAAATGTGCTAACGGTGCCTTGGTAAATGTCTCGAATATGCCATATCCAGCATTATTAATCAGTATATCAATTCGCCCAAACTCAGCGATAATCCGACTCACAACTTCGTTTACTTGGGCTGTATTCGTTACGTCCATATCGTAGACAGCATGTTGTCCGGGCAAGCTTGATGCAATCTGTTTCAACATATCCGTGCGCCGTGCTGTCAACACAGGAATAGCTCCCTTGGCTGCGAGTTGTTGCGCCATCCCAGCTCCAATCCCACTAGAAGCGCCTGTAATCAAGACGACCTTATTCTTGATTTGCAATCCATTCCACTCCCTTCTCCGCACAAAAAAAATGGAGCTACCATCCTACTGGTACTCCAACGCTCTTACTTATATTACGTAATTAACACTTGAATGTCTAGTTCACCAATACCATCCATGATTAAAGGAATCGTCAATGCTCGCTTCGGAATAAATCCCGCTGCCGTCGCAGATTGTACTAACTTAGGCGGTGTAATATCTACCCGCACGCCTTGGTTAAAGAGCATCGTACTTGCATTACCACTAATCATGTTGCCAAGTTCAGAAATGGCACTTTTGCCCATTTCATCCATCTCAGTAATGACGAATCCACCCATCATGGCAGAAACCATCTTCAAAGCAACATCCTCAGCCAAGCCGAAAACGACGTCACCTTCCATTTGCCCCGTCATACCAATTTGAATCCAGATATACTTTTCCACAAATTTGACGTCTTTAATGCCGAGTTGCCCTGTCGTTGGGCGAATGTTAGCAACTTGCTCGATGACGATTCTAGCCGACTCCAAAAAGGGATTAATGTACTCAGCCTTCATAGCTCCGCTCCGATCTCATTTGTGAATAAGTTCCACAGAAAAACGACCTTTTTCAACATTATACATAAAATTTTAGGACAAGTATACTGTCAATTTAACAAAAATAGTTCCAACTACTCAGATACACGTCACACTTCTGCCTCCATACTTAAATTGTCGAATCCTACATTTGAAACGACAAAAAATAATAAAAATGCAAAATGAATGGTAAATTATACAAAATAATAGCCAATCCTGTTAAACTATGTAAGAGAACCTCTAAGAGGAGAGATGAGAGTCAATGACGATGAACCCCCCTCCTGTAAATACACG
This sequence comes from Paenibacillus sp. J22FR83, assembly GCF_059691955.1. Lineage (NCBI taxonomy): Bacteria > Bacillati > Bacillota > Bacilli > Caryophanales > Paenibacillaceae > Paenibacillus > Paenibacillus sp. J22FR83. Next base: position 28,294 of record NZ_JCAUAM010000034.1, on the reverse strand, counting down.
CAAATTCAAGATCTATCTGATAGGCAGCATAGCAATCTTCAGTATTCTTTTATCTTCTTTGCACCATCTATCTTTTTTTCAACATAACCGCATGGCCAGTATTGCACTCGACTGTGGTATGTTAGTCGTATTTATGGTACTTGCCTTATTCATATTAAGGTTACTTAAACGACGTGAAACTAGTATTTCGGAAATGGCGGAGCGATACAAATCACTTTTCGATAACCATCCTGATTCTATCATTTCCTTTAGTTTGGATGGGGATATCCTTTCTTCCAATCATGGGCTTGAAAGCTTGCTCGGACTAGGTGAAGAATCATCCAAATCCGCCTCAATTCTTCCCATGATCCACCCTCCTGATCTGCTCAAAACATTACACCATTTCCAAGTGGCTTCAGAAGGAATGCCTCAAAATTTTGATGCTTCTTTCCTGCATCAAAATGGATTCCCTATCCCTTCTAATGTAACTTTTGTTCCTACCAAAGTGGGCAACCAAATCATTGGGGTTTATGCAATTCTGAAAGATTTGACCGAGATCAGGGAACAGAAGAAAGAGATTGATAAACTCTATAAACAGAATCAACTTATTCTCAACTCGGTTTCAGAAGGCATTTATGGTATTGATACCAATGGTCGTACTATTTTTTGGAACAAAGCCGCGGAAGCCATCACTGGGTGGAAAGTGGACGAAATGCTAGGTAGACGCATTCATAACCTCATTCGGCCTCTTCATGCGGATGGCACAGTTGTCATACCAGAGGAAAACGCGACAGTAAATACGATGCTTCAACGTGAAAGCGCGATAATGAATGAAGATTTGTTTTGGAAAAAGGATGGCACCAGCTTTCCGGTTGAGTACATGTCTAGTCCGATGTTGGATGGCGGTGGTCAGCTGCTAGGTACCGTGCTTACATTCAGCGATATTACCGAATTGAAGAAAACGCAAGAACTGCTTATTAAATCGGACAAGCTATCTGCCGTTGGACAGTTGGCTGCTGGTGTTGCACATGAAATTCGCAATCCGTTGACGTCGTTAAAAGGATTCCTCCAGCTGCTCAAAACGAATTCCTCCAAAGAGCAATATTACATTGAAATTATGCAAAATGAACTGCAGCGTATAGAATTCATTGTGAATGAGTTTTTGTTTGTATCCAAACCACAAGCTACCCATTTCGTTACTAGCACGTTAAATAACATTATCATGAGTACCGTAGAGTTGCTTCAACCTCAAGCCCTGCTTTCTAATATCGAAATTGAAACAGAGATTGACGCCGGGCTTCCACCCGTGACATGTGATGTGAATCAAATCAAGCAGGTCTTTATTAATATTATGAAAAATGCAATAGAATCGATGTCACAAGGTGGGAATTTGCGCATACATGCCGAACTGAAGAGCTCAAGCAATCAAATTCTTGTTCGTTTCGTTGATGAGGGCTGCGGCATTGCGCCAGAACGACTTCCGAAGCTCGGAGAGCCTTTCTACAGCACGAAGGAGAAAGGAACAGGACTAGGCCTAATGGTTTGTTACCGCATCATTGAAGCTCACGGTGGATTCATGGAGATTAGCTCGAAACTGACAGAGGGAACGATCGTTGAGATCACGCTCCCGACTACAACTTACCTATCTAAAGGAGAAGCAACAGGATGAACGGATTTCTAATTGATTTAGATGGTACACTTTACAGAGGACATGAACCTATTCCTGGCGCCGCAGCTTTCCTGCAATGGCTGCAGCAAGAGCAATTGCCCTATCTCTTGGTGACGAACAATTCGTCCCGTACCCCCGAGCAAGTTGCCGAGCACCTGCAATCGCTCGGCATGGAGGTACCCGCGGCAGCCGTCTATACGTCCTCGCAGGCGGCTGCCCAGTACTTGACGGAGCAGCGCGCTGGCCAGCGCGTGCATATGATCGGCGAAGACGGCCTGCGGATTGCGCTGGACGCTGCCGGCTTCGCCATGGACGGGACGACGACGCCAGATTACGTCGTCCAAGGCATTGATCGCAGCTTCACCTACGGGAAGCTGACCGAAGCGGTCCGCCATCTGAAACATGGCGCGACCTATGTCTTAACCAATCCCGACCGGCTGCTGCCGTCGGATGGCGGGCTTATGCCAGGGGCTGGCTCCCTGGCAGCTTCGATCACCGCCGCCTCCGGCGTGGAGCCGGTGGTGATCGGGAAGCCGTCGCCGATCATCATGGCGTATGCCATCGATCGGCTTGGTCTGCCCTCCGCCGATGTCTGGGTCATCGGCGATAACGTGCACACCGACATCCGCGGAGGCGCGATGGCGGGGTGCCGCACAGCCCTTGTCTTGACGGGCGTCGCGACGCCAGATAATGTGCACGAACAGCTGGCGTCGGCGGGCTTGACGCCAGACTTGGTCTGCACGGATTTGCCTCATTTCATTGCGCAGCTGCGTGGTTTATCGAACTAAGGAGACAGGAAACCGAAGCTCGATCGCGTATGTAGCGTTATGAAACCACCTTATTTGCTCGTCTGGCAGAAAAATCGTAAGAATAGCGTTATGCAATAGCGTTACTTAAGGCAAAACACCTAAATAGCCCTCATATTATTGAGATAACGTTATCTGGTAATGCTAATTTTCTGCAAAGCGTGCATATGGAACAAATAGCGTTATATCAGACCCTTATTGAATTGGCCTGAGATCGGATAGCGACAGTCCCCTCTGTCGTAAGAAAAAGCCCTACCTTGTTAACCAAGGTAGGGCTTCTATCCGTCTATTCATTCGATCCGATCCCAATCCACATCGAGCTCTGTGTTTCTTTCCTGCAGCCTGCCGTCTCGGGCATCTCGCTGCAGCTCCTCTAGCCATTTCAATTCGGTGAAAGCTCGTTTGTAACTGCCAACCATCATTTGTAAAACAACGCGTGGAACAATGTTCAAATGCTCGTTGTACAAACTTTTCATCTTATTCATGATCATTTTCTGTTCTAGAATTTTATGTTCAAGAATATCTGCGATCTTGGCTTGGTCGCCATGAACGGTAAATGGCAGTGCTACATAAAGCGGATGATAATGTTTGATCTCTTCATGCAATTGATGAGACAACAGTTCTTGAAATTTGGCCTTGCCTGCTTCTGTGATTTGATAAATGGTTTTCTCGGGTCGATTCGTATCGCGCACGACTTCTAACGCTTCTACATGACCATCCTTATGCAGTTGATCCATGGCATAGTAGAGTGAACCGTCTTGCAGCTTCATATAATTCGTCATGCCGCGCTCTTTCATCGTTTGACGAATCTCATAGGTATGCCGATTGGCTTCCATTAATAGTCCGAGAATGACCAGCTTCATCGACATATATGTTAACCTCCTAGTGTCCTACAGGTACATCTCCTTTAACAGGCGCTTTACCAACTTCTAGTTTAGCATTTCCCATCAATAAAATGAACGCAAGACCTAGTATCGCTAAGACAATCGTAGTTTGGAAAACAACGGCAATTGAATCTGCCAAAGCTGTTAGTAGCTTATGCAAAACCTCTTTGGGAATATTCGCTCTCACTTCTGGTTGAAGCAGCATACGGGCATCTTGAAATTTCTCTGCCATAGCTGGGTCATTAAGTGAAGTTGTGATCTTGTCTTTCAAGGCATTGACTTGAATGCTTCCGAATATCGCTACCCCAATCGCGGAACCAACGGAACGGAAGAATGCAACCAACGATGTTACCGTACCCCGGCGACGGAAATCAACTTTATGAAGGGCAGACATCGACGTAATTGGGAAGCAAGCGCCAATCCCTAGTCCGAGAATGATCATGTAGGTCGTGATAACCCATCTCTCTGAATCGATGGAAATACCGCCAAGCAGCGATGTCGCCAGTAGTAGAAGTGCGACGGATACAAGAAGCACATTCCGATAAGAGAATTTACCGATGAAGCGGCCGCCTAAGGCACTACTTACAACGACACCTAACATCATAGGCGTTAATGTTGAACCTGCCGATGTGGCAGAGCCTTCGAATACGCCTTGGATAAACAGTGGAATGTACGTCCCCGCCGAAATGAGAACCGCTCCATATGCAAAGCTAACTCCCATACTGGATGTGAATAGCCTGTTTTTGAACAGATCTAATGGGACAATGGGCTCAGCAGCGTTTTTCTCAATCCAAATAAATCCTGCTAACAACACGACAAACCCTGCAAATAAGCTGATAATGAGCATAGAGCTCCAAGCATATTCTTTCCCACCAAACTCTAATGCGAACATGAGTGAAACGATAGCAGCCGTTAATACAACGGTGCCGCCCCAATCAATCTTGGCCTTACTGTGCTCCACAGACTCGTGATACGAGAAAATAATCATAATCAGTGAAATAATACCAAGAGGTAAATTGATAAAGAAAATCCATTCCCAGGTCACATGATCTGTAAAGTAAGCCCCGATAATAGGCCCAAGTACACTAGATAACCCGAATACGGCGCCGAATAAGCCCTGCATTTTACCCCTTTTCTCTGGAGGAAAAATGTCAAAAATAATAGCAAACGTAATCGGCATCAACGCACCGCCACCAATTCCTTGAATCGCGCGATAGATGATCAACTGTGTCATGGACGAAGCCGTTCCACATAATGCGGATCCAATCATAAATACAATGATACCGATGATGAAAAATAATTTGCGCCCATACATATCAGAAAGCTTGCCGAAGATGGGCATTGCTGCCACATTGGCAATGAGATAGGCCGAGAATACCCAAACGAATTGGCTGAATCCGCCTAGCTTGGATACAATCGTTGGCATTGCCGTCGATACGATGGTTTGGTCCAAAGAAGCAAGCAAGAGCCCGAGCATCAGACCTACAACCGTCCAAGTTGGATTTGATTTACGTGTTAAAGACATACGTAGCGTCTCCTTAATTGTTGTTATGATTTAAATTACATCAATTATTATATTCAAATTTGAGTAGTTTGCAAAGGTAATTTTCTAGTGGACACAGTCTGCCCTACCACTGTATTTTGCGCTCAGAATCCCCCCATTATCCCGTCTTGTTGCCTAGTTAGCACTTCGTATCATATAATGAAGTCAGAAAAGGTTTTTATGTCCTTTACAATTCCGATAAATTTTATTTGTACCTATGGATTTAATATCTAACTTGCAGGAGGTAGTCCCATGAATATGAACCAGTTAGAAACCCTGCTCACGATTTCCAAGACGATGAGCTTTCGTAAAGCTGGTGAAATTCTAAACTTGACCCAACCTGCCGTTTCCGCGCAAATAAAAAGTCTTGAGGATGAATTCGGTACGATTCTCATTGATCGTAATCAGCCTGTTACTTTAACAGATAGTGGTAAGCTTTTCTTGGAACATGCGGAAAAAATATTACGGATCACCAGTGACCTGAAACAGCGTCTTTCCGATCTGAGCCAAACCCCTCAAGGTCATATCCATATTGGCACAACGACTTCCATTGCCATGCAGATCTTGCCGAGGGTTCTTTCCTATTTCCAAGATCAATTCCCACTGATTAAAACGACCATTCATTCCATGACCTCTTCTCAGATCATGACATCCGTGGAAAGCGGTCATATCGATATTGGGATCACGTATTTGTTTGAGAAGAATCCCGCTTTGGAAACCTCCGTGCTTTACTATGATAATTTCGAACTCATCGTCTCCAAACACCATCCACTGAGTCGTTTCACTCATTTATCGATTGAAAAACTCAAAAATATTTCCTTTATCATGCTTTCCCCAGAGACATGGGGGCGCCGCTTCGTTGATCAAATCTTCAAAAATTATGATGTAGCTCCTCATATTGTTATGGAGTTATCCAGCAGTGAGGAAGTCAAACGCATGGTTGAACTGAATCTAGGTGTAGCGATCATATCCAAAATGTCTGTTGCAGATGAACTGCGTCATGGCTCACTCAAGATGGTTAAAGTAAATGAACTGGATATTACGCATCCAGTAGGCGTAGTATATAAGTCAGGAAGATATTTGAATTCCGCCATGCAACAATTTCTACGCGATCTCAAAGGAATGCCAGAAACGCAATTTATCGGTTCAGAATAGCTTAAACTCCGAAGGTTATTCCCATTACTTTGCGGGTACCCCGGAACTATCAATATTTTTAGGAGGACTTGTCGTGAAATTCGACTTACATACGCATCATGAGCGATGCGGACATGCGCAAGATACCATACGTGACTATATCGAGGCAGCCATTGCAGCGGGCCTTCAAGTAATTGGCATCTCAGATCATTCCCCCTACTTTGGAAGCTCCGAAGATCATGCACAACCCGCCATCGCCATGGCGAAAAGCGAATTTCCTCGCTATATCGAGGAAGTACTCCACCTCAAACAAGCGTATGCAGGCAAAATTAATGTACTCTTAGGCGTAGAGTCTGATTATTTCCCTGAGCACGTGGAGATTTATAAGCAAGAATACGCCAAGTATCCATTCGATTACATCATTGGCTCCGTTCACCTATCCGGGGGTGTAAGCATCTTCAATCGCAACCGCTGGAAGAAGCTAAACGAAACTGAGCATATTGAGCACAAGGAAGAGTATTATCGTCTGATTGCCGAATCCGCGCGTTCAGGTATGTTCCAGATTCTTGGACATATTGATGCAATGAAAGGCTTCTACCCGGCATTCTCCGATATTGCCACCCCTAAAGTCGATGAGACACTGAAAATCATCGGTGAATCTGGTGTTGCGATTGAGATTAATACATCAGGAAAAACGAAAGATGTTGGCGGTTGGTATCCCTCCCACGACATTCTTGAACGTGCGCTGCATTACGGGGTTGAAGTCACTTTCGGATCTGACGCCCATATTCCTAGCCGAGTTGCTGACGATTGGGAAGACGTTCAGAAGACATTGAAAGAAATTGGCTTCCAGCATTGGGTCTATTTCGAAAAGAAACAGAAACAAATTGTCGCGCTATAGTGGACTTTTTCATTTCCCATACCAAAAAGGTGCCTTCAGTAAAGGGCACCTTTTTGTATTCATATATCATAGGATTGGATAGAAATTCGGCGAACGAATGCTAATTTATCATGCAACTCCTCTTTCAAAGTCGCTTCCAGCTGCTCAGGTTTCATTGGTTTATAGAAATAAAAGCCCTGGATGTGATGGCATCCATTGGCCACCAAGAAGTCCGCCTGTTCCTCGGTCTCGACGCCTTCAGCAATGATTCGCAATTGAAAAGCGTTCGCCACAGAAATGATTGCTTTAATCATCGCGCGATCTTTGCCATCGGTTTGAACACCTCGAACAAAGGATTGATCCAGTTTAATTTTCGTAACCGGGAACCTTTTCAGATAGCTTAGCGACGAATAATGTGTACCGAAATCATCTACAGAAATAGCGATTCCTAGTTGGCGAAGCCTATGCAGAATGGCCATCTGCTCGTCCTGCATCGCTACATTCTCCGTAATTTCCATCTCCAAGTATCGCGCTTCCAGTCCGGTCTCTTCCAGAATAGCTATAACCTTATCCACGAAGCGAACATCTTGCAATTGTTTGACAGAAATATTAACGGACATCGTGAGTAGTTCACCTGTTTGACGATGCCACGCTTTCATCTGAGCGCATGCGCCGCGGAGCACCCATTCACCAATCACATCAATCAATCCAATTTCCTCAGACACGGGAATAAAATCGGATGGTGATATGTAACCTTTCGTCGTGTGATTCCAACGTATAAGTGCTTCAACGCCTGTAATTGCCCCTTTCATGCAATCCACCTGCGGCTGATAAACAATTTCAAGCTCATTCCGATCCAGTGACTGACGGAGATGATTCTCCATTTCCAGCTTCGTAATCGATAACATCTCCATCTGTTGATTGAAGAAACAAAAGGAGCTGCCACTTTCTTTTTTAGCCATATACATAGCAATGTCGGCATTCTTGAGCAGGATATCCCACGTCTCACCGCCACTCGGATACTGGACAATGCCTATGCTCGCATTAATAAAGAATGCACGATTCGCCAAGAAACAAGGAGGTTTCAGAACAGCAATGAGTTGTCCACAGAAGGCTTGAATTTCCTGCTCGCTTGGGCAATTTTCTAACAAAATCGCAAATTCATCTCCACCAAACCTAGCAAAAGTGTGGAAAACCAAATTCGATTGCTGTATACGATGAACGACTTCTTGCAGCATATAGTCGCCCATATGATGTCCATGTGAATCATTGACCATTTTAAAATTATCCAAATCAAAGAATAAGACGACTAGCGAAGAGCCTTTCATCTGATTGTGAGTAATTTGTTCTTTCAAAATCATTTGAAAATGTGCCCGATTATGTATTCCTGTCAATACATCATGGTAAGCCATGTAAGACAGCATCCCCTCAGATTCCTGCATCCTCTTCGTAGACTGCTGAAGTTCATCCTGACCTGCAATTAGTTCTTCATTCATTGCGGTCAAGTCTTCATTCGCGATCTGCAGCTCCTGCGTACGTTCGTTCACCGCTTGACTGAGTCGATCCCGTTGCCGAATGATATAAATAATGAAGAATAAACCTAGAAATAAAACGAGCAGCAGTGCACAGCGGATGATGAGTATTTGATTATTAATCGTTTGAACCGCGTTATCGGGAGGTGCAGCTGCAATTTCCCATTTCATATCCTGAAGATTAACAACCGAGATCATTGGCGATTGACTGAACAATTCATTTTCTCCGTAGAATGCCGGCAAACCTAGACTTCGGATAGCCATTCGCTGCCCTTCAGAGTCATCATTTTGAATCCCTGCCTCTACTAGTAAATGATCCACATTAATAGCAACCGACACGAACCCCCAGAAAACACCGTCTTCAAAAAGTGCTTTACGAGCTACCAACCCCTTCACACCTTGAAGTAGGGTAAACGGACCGTCCGTCGTCATTTTTTTCGATTGCAAAGCGTGATAGACTTGTATCTGGATATTCTCCCGAGGATCCTTCAGGAGATTCCAATTGAGAATATCTTCATTCCCTTGGGTGGGATAAACGAACTTCATAATCCCATCTGGTGCTATAACAACATTAAAGGCAGAAGCTTGCGAACCTGTATACAACGCTTCTATATAGGATTGTACTTCTTGCTCACTTTGGTCTTTCAAATAACTGGTGCTAACGTACGCTTCAAGACTTACCATGATATTAAAATTCCGATCAATGACGGACTGTAAAGCAACGGCTTTGGCAGACAACTGGGCGGACTCCGTGCTTTGCAGCTCATTTAGCAGCGATGTTTTGTAGGTCGTTAGAACCGATTCGGACGAAGTAAACAGAAGGACAAAAATGAGGGATAGGAAGAAATACTGCACTTTATTCATAGGTCTATACTCCCAAATACGACTTGAAAAGAAACATTATTCGACATCTTTCTCTATTATTTCATTTCCTCTCCCCTACTGGCAATACATTTATTTGCCTCCGAGCTTGAATGTTGCCTCCTCTACTAATCCCTTCCAAATCGTTTCTATTGAATTGGCGTTCCCACACTTTCATCCTTGTTATATAATTAGCTATATGACCCAGAACGAATGGAGATATGAAGATGGACATACATAACATTTCAATGCATCTCATTGACGAGGATACGGACCAACCCCGCTACCAATTCGATGAAGAGGCACTTCAAGAATTAATGAAAAGCATTGGCGAAATTGGCTTACTCTCTCCGATCAAAGTACGCACAACCGCCAACAACAGATACAAGATCATCTATGGCAATCGCAGATATAAAGCTACCAAAATGCTCGGGCTTCCAACCATCTCATGCATCGTGTCAACGGTTACGGATGAGATGGAAATTTATCTAGAGCAGATTGCTGAAAATCTGACACGAGAGGGCTTCTCCCCTATCGAGGAAGCCGAGGCCTTTCATAAACTTATGCATGATGCGAAATTCAGCTCATCGATTAAGTATCTGTCTGGCAAGCTTGGCAAACCTGAAACCTATATCAAAAACAAGTGTGAGCTGCTGAAATTTGGTAACTCTGTTAAGAAGCTTATCGTTGGCGGTACAGAGATTCGTAAAGATAAACTGACGGAGGATCAATTGTTGCCTCTGAAGGATCTACCTTTGGAGCATCGGGATCCACTAGCCTTAATCATGGCACGGGATGAGATGCCTGTCAGTGACTGTAAGAAAATTGCCAAAATGTTTAAGGATAAAGACATCTCAGACAGAATTAAAGGTCAACTGCTCTATAAAACAGGGCCTGAATTAATTGAAACCTGGTCTACTTTCCAGAACAATCGGGCTGAACGAGCGAAACCGATCACAGCCAAGGCAACTGCAAAAGCTGAGAAGGTGAAAGTTGAGGTTCAAGCCGTTGAAGTGCAAGCCGTTGAGGCTCCTGCGCAGGATAAAGATGTTGCTAATGTAAAGCTACCCGATGAAGCTCAATTAGCTGTACCTCATGCGATTGTAACTGATGCTGCCCGCTCGCTGTTACAGTCTAAGCTGCAGCAATTCCTTCAAACCATGCCAACTGCACCTACTTCTGGTGAGCTTCAGCAAGAGCAGGATAGCATGAACGATCAACAACGAGAACAGTTCTCCCAAGATGTCTCGACGTTAGTGGAGCAGTTGGAGAAGCAACTGGAAGCTTGGAGAACGGTCCAAAACTTAGCGCTCTCTCGATAAAATGAACCTACACCGCATGTAATTCTTGTTGCTCCTATTGCGGGAGAACATGGACTGCATGCGGTGTTTTTTTTCCTAGAAAGGTGATCCGGATCAGCGATCATTCACTCCTTATTTTACACTTCCATACTACCATACAAGTATGGTAGTATGAGTTTAGGCATCATTTTACAAAGGAGATTCCTATGGATCACTTCAAAAAACCTCTGATAAGTTCAACGCGAGATGCGGTCTACCACACGCTCAAGGCTCAAATTCTGAGTTTAACCTTGCTGCCAGGTACCACCATTTCCGAGAAAGAAATGTCGGTCAGCTTTGGTGTGAGTCGGACACCTGTTCGAGAAAGTTTCGTGCAACTCGCACAAGAAGGCTTGTTGGATATCTATCCACAACGCGGCACAGTTGTTTCCCGCATTGATCTGGAGCTAGTCGATGAAGCACGCTTCATTCGCGAACATCTGGAAAGCGCCGTCATTCGCTTGGCCTGTCACTCTTTTCCGGAAGAGTCCTTGCGTTTACTTCAAATGAATCTAGCTTCCCAGCAAGTATGTATGGACCAACAAGATTACAAGAAAATGTTTGAGCTTGATGAAGCGTTTCATCAGACGATATTTGAAGGTTGCAAAAAAATGAACACTTGGGCAGTCATTGGGCAAATTAATGTGCATTTGAATCGAGCCCGCATGCTTCGCTTGGCGACTGATCATCATTGGGATGAGCTCTACGCCCAGCACAGGCAGATTGTGGATGCCATCAAGGAGCACCAACCTGATCAGGCAGAGCACGTCATTCACGCGCATCTACAAGTAGGAATTGCTGATCAAGCTCTATTGAAAGAGAAGTTTCCTACGTATTTCAAATAAGTTGATGATATGGGAGGCGAGTGTGCATCTATGAAAATGGTATTTCGCTGGTTTGGAGAAGGCAACGATACGGTCACGCTGAAGCAAATTAAACAAATTCCCGGTGTTGAAGGAATCGTTTGGGCATTGCATGATGTTCCTGCTGGTGAAGAATGGCCGATGGATAAGATTCAGAAGATCAAAGCCGAGGCTGACCGTGCGGGGCTGCATATGCAGGTTGTTGAGAGCGTCAATATCCATGAGGACATTAAACTAGGACTACCGAGTCGCGAAACGTACATCGCTAATTATAAGAAAACGATCGCAACCTTAGCGCAAGTTGGGGTCAAAGTCATCTGCTACAACTTCATGCCTGTCTTCGACTGGGTACGGACGGATTTACATAAGGAACTGGAAGACGGTTCGACAGCTTTATTTTATGAACAAAGTAGGATAGCCAACCTCGACCTTACTGAACATGTCGGGCGAATTAATGCCAACCCTGATTTCAGCATGCCTGGTTGGGAGCCAGAGCGCCTTGCACATCTGACAGAGCTTTTTGACGCATATAAGAATGTCAATGAAGAGCAGCTCTGGGCTAACCTCAAATATTTCTTGGATGAGATAATTCCCGTGGCCGCTGAGCACGGTATCCGCATGGCCATTCACCCGGATGATCCACCTTGGTCTGTCTTTGGCTTACCAAGACTGATGACGAGCCAGGCGAATATTCGCCGCTTTCTAGCCTTGCATGACAGCCCGTATAACGGGCTCACGATGTGCAGCGGTTCACTCGGTGCGAACCCGGGTAATGATATTGTCTCTATCGTGCATGAATTCGCCGATCGGATCCCTTTTGCCCATCTGCGGAATGTTCGCGTGTATGAGAATGGGGATTTCATCGAGACCTCTCATCGTACGCAAGATGGCACGGTAGATATGTCAGGCATCGTGCAGGCGCTGCATGCGAACGATTATGAAGGATTTTGCCGACCAGACCATGGTCGACATATTTGGGATGAGCGTTGCAGACCCGGGTACGGGCTATACGATCGGGCCTTAGGAATTATGTATTTATGGGGACTTTGGGACATGCTGTGTCGCCAAGGCGCTACTTTACGAGAAGGAGCTGTCGCTGGATATGAGCGGACTAACTAATTTCCCTTCCCTGCAAGGGAAGGTCGTTGTCATTACGGGGGGCGCTGGCGTTCTGTGCCGCGTCATGGCTGTGGAGCTTGCTAGACAAGGCGCACGCCTTGCTATTCTGAACCGTACGCATGAGAAAGGCTTAGCTGTGGTACGTGAGATTGAAGCCGCTGGTGGCGAAGCGATTGCCGTTGCCTGCGATGTCACAGTAGCGGAAAGTGTAGTACAGGCTGCAGCCTCCGTTACGGAGCAGTTGGGTACTTGTGATATTCTCATTAATGGTGCAGGTGGCAACCATGCCAGCGCGAATACGACGAATGAGATTTTCACAATGGAGGATATGATAAATCCGGATGTACAATCCTTCTATGACCTAAGTATCTCAGGATTCCGCAACGTGCTCGATCTTAATTTTGTGGGCACCTTAATTCCTACACAAGTGTTCACTAAACATATGCATGGCAAGACGGGTGCAACCGTCATCAATATCTCTTCCATGAGCGCACCTTCACCAATGACGAAAGTACCTGCTTACAGCGCGGCCAAAGCGGCAATCGATAACTTTACGAAATGGTTAGCTGTTCATTTGGCAGAAAGCGGCATTCGTGTGAATGCGATTGCACCTGGGTTCTTTTTGACAGAGCAGAATGCCAAATTACTAATGAAAGAGGATGGCAGTCTGACAGACCGCTCTCATAAAATCATTGCTCATACCCCGATGCGCCGATTCGGCAAACCGGAAGATTTATTAGGCACTTTACTGTGGCTTGCCGATTCCGACATGTCCCGCTTCGTTACGGGGACGACCATCCCTGTGGATGGCGGGTTCATGGCTTATTCAGGCGTTTAGATAAAGTCCGTTTAGCATACACCGTTCCACCACATAACGCTCATTGTGAGCTATGGTGGCGGAACGGTTTTTGTCGGTCTATGGGCACCGTTTACATGTCATCTGGAATGCAAACGATAATGCGTTCAATTTCTGCCGCGATCTCGGCAATTTGATTCTCATAGTTCTCATTCTGAACAATGGTGGATTGGAGTTTCACGGCTCCCGCATGCAGCGCTTCTGCCGATAAACTACCGGCTACACCGATCAGTGTATGCGCAGCTCGTTTGGCTGCGACCCAATCGCCCTCATGGTAATGAACCCAGAGTTGAGCTGCGAAATCACTATAATTTTTCTTGAATAGCTGCAGCATGACGAGCAAAATACTCTCTTTACCCTCCACGCGGGCCAAAGCTCCCTTCCAGTCTATCGCGGTAATACTTTGATAATAAGGAAGGCTTTCTCCGTCAACTGGTAGCGGTTCCTTGGGGCCCCGATCATTCCTCTTCCCAGGTTTCATCCATGTATCAATAACCTCAAAGAGCAGCTTTACATCCAGCGGTTTGCTTATCACATCATTCATGCCCATCCGAACGTAAGCTTCTTGGTCTTGTTTAACTACATTTGCCGTAAGCCCGATAATCGGTACTTCACGGAATCTTGGATTCAAGCGTAGAAGTCTTGTCGCCTCAATACCGTCCATAACTGGCATATGAATATCCATGAGAACCAGTGCAAATTCACCTTGATCCATGGTGTCCAGCGCTTTTTGCCCATTCGTCGCTAACGTAACCCTGTAACCCCGTTCCTCGAGCAGCCCCATGGCCACTTGTTGATTAATTTCATTGTCTTCAACGAGTAGAATGTGTCCCCATTCCTCCCCTATTTCAGAAGGATTCTCCATCGTGCCTTGCTCAATCACCCGTGGCTCATGCTTAGGATGAAACAAATAGTCCAAAGTCTGAAACAACTCTAGTCGACTAACCGGTTTGACAAGCACTGCATCTGGCCTAACATCCTCTGGGAGCTTATGCAGCTCTTCCTTCCCCATGGAAGATGTCAGACAAACTAGGCGCGTGCGATCTCTGCGAATTGTAGCAAGGAGAGTATCCCACGTTTCCAATCCATACATATCATCACATTCCATATCTAGGATGAAACAATGAAAGTCATCTTGATCTATCCGTTGAAACAGCGACCCCCAAGAGGGAACCATCGTTACGATAAGTGCATAAGATTCTAACGTTTCCTGCAAGCTATGTCGCATGAGAGGATGATCTTCAACAACCATTACACGATACGGCTCATTCGCCTCGCCAATATCCCACTGAGCAGGATCACCCTGCTCTATGATTTGAAAAGGTAACGTAAATGCGAAACGGCTCCCGCTTCCCATACGACTCTCTGCTTGGAGGGCACCGCCCATCAATGTAATCAAATGTTGGCTAATCGGCAATCCCAAGCCAGTTCCTCCATACTCGCGGCTCGTTGATCCATCTGCCTGAGAGAACGGTTCAAAAATATAAGAAAGCCGATCTGCCGAAATACCAATCCCCGAGTCTTCGACGCTAAATTGCAGCATGATTTCCTCAGCCGATGTCTGCGGGCCCACCTCTATATGAAGCATCACATAGCCTGCACTCGTAAATTTAATCGCATTGCTGCAGAGGTTGAGTAACACTTGCTTCAAACGAAGAGGATCTCCGAGAAGTCGTCTTGGCAATCCGGCAGGTGTGCTGAAAATTAACTCGATCGGCTGGCTCTTCGAAAGTACACTGCAAATACTGGAAAGCTCCTTCAAGAGCTCGTCCATATAGAAACTCGTTCGTTCGACCTCTAATTTACCTGCTTCCACTTTGGAGAAATCC
Organism: Paenibacillus sp. J22FR83; assembly: GCF_059691955.1. Lineage (NCBI taxonomy): Bacteria > Bacillati > Bacillota > Bacilli > Caryophanales > Paenibacillaceae > Paenibacillus > Paenibacillus sp. J22FR83. Next base: position 12,999 of record NZ_JCAUAM010000034.1, on the reverse strand, counting down.
AGCACATCATTAATAATACCTAACAACGTATGGGAAGAAGAGGTAATATTCGTTAAGTAATCTTTCTGATGCTCAGAGAGCGGTGTCTTCCCTAGCAGTTGAGATAGTCCAATAATCCCATTCAGAGGCGTTCGAATTTCATGACTCATTTTGGCAATAAAATGACTCTTCGCTTGATTCGCTTGATCGGCTGCATGGCGCATGGAGGCTTCGGTAAAATCATGGATGGTGCCTACAATCCCTTTCACTTCTCCAGTGGCATGATGATAAGCTGAAAGGGTAACACGATAGTCCCTTCTGCACCCTTCTAGTGAAGGAATCGCAATTTCAAACCTCACATTATCTTCATTTGTAAGTACTTCTTGAAAGTGCTGCTCCCACATGACCTGCTCTGATTGGGGAATAAAAGCGGTCATGCTAAGTCCCAGCATATCCTCAGCTTTGGTTTGTGCCAGTTGACTCCCCGCTTGATTCACCGACGTAATTACGCCGTCCGTTGTGAAACCCACAATGCCCTCTTGCGAGTTCTCGACAAGAATCCTATTTCGTTCTTCGCTCTCTTGGATACGACGCTCTGCTAGACTCTTCTCTGTAACATCTGTCGCTGAGCCAATGACTGCAACAACCTCATCGCCATCAAAAACAGGCTGCAACGTCGTGAAAATAATTTTCCCACGTAATTCTAACTCGTAAGCAACTGAATTCCCACTATAGGCCTCTTTATATTTGGCTTGCAGGAATTGTGCCACTTCCCTGGAAGAATACGGAGCCGTTTGAATACACTTACCGATATAGTCATCTGCCTTAAGCCCAAGCTGGTGCAATAATTGCCCTTCAATAATCGTGTACACCAAGGAATTCTCTACTTTTTGGAGCTTAAATGTAAGACCTGGCTGGAAACGAAGAATATCGGAAAGCTCCTGCTGTATGTGCCGTACTTGCCTCTTAAGCTCTTCGGAACGCAAGAAATAGCGAAAAAGTCCAGCAACAAACATGCCCGCCCCTACATGCAAAATTAAATTCGGAATAACAAGCTCCATCGCAGGCAGCCTATAAACTAGCACCATATCAACGAATAATACGCTTACAGGACATAATAATATAAGCAACATCCATTTCTTCCAATAGTCTTGGATGTAGATATGAACAAGCAAACAACCCGCATAAATAAGGAAGCCTATTACCGATACGCGAAACAAAACCGTTGGATCCATCACCGTACGACCAATTATGATAATAACTGTCGTAATAAAACCAGATACACCGCCGCCAATGAAGGTAGCCATCACAATTGCAATCGCTTTCAAATCTAAGAGGTGCCGTTCACTGACATGAACACCCGTATAAGCAAGCATAACCCCGAAAAATCCGTGCGCTATGCCTGCTCCGATTTTAAATTTCCATTGTGCTGCCTTTTGTAATTTGGGATAGTAAAAAATTTGAATACATATAAAAACAAATACAGCTACAAGGGAGAAATTGTTTAGCAGGTCTTTCAACATCGTGCTCACCCCATCAAAATACGTTCTCGGCCATCTACCTCTATTATAAATGTCGAATTGTGTAAGGTCTATACGGTTTCATAATCGACTTGTCTAATCGCAGAGAAGACTAAATCAATCATCTCTGCACGAGCATGATGAATGAAGCCTAATGAAGTTTGCTGTAAACTTTCAATGGATATGCATGAGGTCAGCATGATTTTGTTCGAAAATACATACATGGACAACTTATAGGCTGAAGTTACATGTTTGATAACCTCGCTAATATTCGTTCTTTTGTACGACTCGGGAAGCTCCATCACATACATCAAACTAAGCGGTTCCTGGCTCGTCTGTGTTATTTGGAACATTTCTTTATACGACGAACTCACCTGCGAGCGCCACAGAAACCCAAATTTATAATCCGAATCTTCCTCCCACACTTTCTCAAACTGGGCTGTTAACTCGACAAACTGTTGACGATAATAGTGGATTAGATTCATGAATCGCCCTCACAATTCCATTTAGAAATTTTACAATACTTAGATGATACCTAATAAGTGTTGTAAAACTTCTATCTAGAATTTTAGGTAAACATGTTTTTTACTCATACTTCACTAATGAATCCGGGAGGGGGTTAGCGTTTCTGTAAAGCTACCCACATCGACTTATTGCGGAACTCTTCTTCCGAGCCCAACTCTCTGCCGAACCATGCCGGTGGTTCAAACTGCTGTGCAGCCTGCAAATCAGGAAATTCCACTTCAACAACAAGCAGGTCAATTTGTTTGTACTCATCGATTTCATAAGTAACCCCGCCCGCTTCAAGGGTCGTACGAATCTTCTCTAGTGGAATTAAGCCTGTGCGCTCTAGCAGTTGTTGATAAATAGGCTCCGTGATGTTGTATTCGATTTCTTCGCGAACCATCCCATGTCCTGACTTGAACGTATGTGTAAAAGAGGATGCTCCTGAGCTGTCTACTAGCTGGCGCACGCGAATTTCTTGGTCGTCAGAGAAGGCCAGGTAGGTTTGGTAGATATATTGCTTGGATACTTGAGTCAATTCGCTATTGGCTAGTTCAGCCTCCGGAAATGCGGGCAATCTATACTTTCTTTCAATTTCGGCACCCATAATTCGGTAAGCCCCTCTCTATTTGTTCATAGTTCGATAACGAACTGGTGAAATCTCGTTCCATACTCGAAACATTTTACCAAAATGAAACTCATCTGCAAATCCACAAACGTCCGCAATCGCCTTCATAGGCTCATCGGTTAGTAACAACATCGTCTTCGCCTGCTCATTTCGAATCTGATTTAAATACGCTTTGGGCGATATGCCCACATGCTTCATGAACATCTTACGTAATTGCGACACCGAGATATGGTACGTTTTCGCCAGTTCTTCCAATCGAATGGGTTGATGATAGCAGGTTTCGAGCCACAGCTTGGCTTGCTGAAAAGCTTTCATATAGGGATCACTCGACGTATCCGTATCCTTCATAAATTGGATTAATCGAGATAGCGCATATTGGAATTCCGCTTGACGTTCATGCGGGTCCGTTCCTCTCATTGACCACAAACGAGTAAACTGTGCTTCTAACCAATCAGACTGCTCTACCGTGTGCGGTTTATAAAAAGGAATCCGCAGTTCCTCCACAGGAACTGGCTTTAGCCAATTGAGATGCTCGTAGGGGATATCAAAAGCATCAAAAAGGAGCATCCTAATACATAACGGATTGTCTGTAGACGACGTCATGTTCAGTTTAAACCCGGGCCTCAAATAAAACAAACTCCCGGCCTGTACATGCAGCGGAATGTCATTCATTTCATCGTGAAATTCCCCTTCGCCACTGCGAATCCAATACAGGGAGTGAACATCGGTTGTATTACGAATATCTTTCCAGCCAGGTTCGGGCGGCTTCTCATACGAGAGCCGATGATGATAAATACGGTGGTTATTCATTGATTATGTTCACCAATCCTGTAGCGATTTTGACAAATAGAGATAAGGTTTATCCATTCAAATACACTCTTCTTCTATGATACGCTTTACGAAACATACATGAAAGGGGCTTAATGCTCGTGATACGTACTTTTCAGCAGCATAACTTACGACCTACTCGAATTTTGGATGGCTTATGGGATTTCATTACGGATCCTGACAATAAAGGTGTTTCCGAGGGGTGGGCTACCCTATTCCCTGCCAGTTCCAAAAAGTCCGTCGTCCCTTCTTGTTGGAACAACGAATTAGGTACTTACGATTATTTTGGTGCGGCTTGGTATCGCACCTATTTCGATACGCTACAAGACGCGAACATTCGGCTCGTTTTTGAAGGCGTTCTGCACCATGCGGATGTGTATGTGGATGGCCAGCATATTGGCTACCATTTTGGCGGGTTTACTCAGTTCTCGATGATTCTCCCTCACTTAATTGCTGGCAAACATGAACTCGTCATTCGCGTTGATAATACGGTGGATTGGCAAACTTTGCCCACGGATATTGCTGATTGGCACTCCTACGGAGGCATCATTCGTTCTGTTGAACTTCAAGAGCTGCCGGATGTCTACATTGACTCCATGAAAATTGATTATCAACTGAAAGACGATATCGCCGATGTTCAGCTGCACATTCAAGTTAGTTCCTTAAGCCAAGAGGACTCTCAGATTGAAGTAAGTGCTGGTACGGAAGGACTTTCTCTTGCAGCTAATCAGGTTGTGGTCCCTGCGGGTCAAACGACTAGTCTCACACTAAGCGGAAGTCTGGCGAATATTAAACGCTGGGATGTTGGACAACCTGCACTTTATACCTTCACAGTTACAACTAGTGAAGATGATCTTATTGATCGGACCGGCTTCCGTACGGTTGAGGTTCAGGGCAGCGACATTCTGCTGAATGGCAAAAAGCTTTACCTCCAAGGCGTGAATCGCCATGAGGAACATCCGGAATGGGGATTTGCTTTCCCGCCGAAGCTGATGTTGAAGGATTTGGACATTTTGACCGACATGGGCTGCAACATCGTGCGTGGTTCCCACTATCCGCAAAGCCAGTTCTGGATCGACCTGCTGGATGAGCACGGGATGCTGCTCTGGAGCGAGATTCCGATGTGGGGTTGTTTCATGAGTGTGGAAACGTTGGCAAGCCCGATCTTCCGAGAGCGCGGCGTTCACATGCTAGGCGAAATGATCAGCCGCGACTACCATCATCCGTCCATCATTTTCTGGGGAGCGCACAATGAAATCGACACACGTACCCAGGAAGCGCTTGAGCTTACGAAAGCTTTCGTGAGCAAAATCCGTAGCATGGATGCGAGCCGGCTCGTCACGTATGCCACGATGCAGCCTACTGAAGACATCGTACTCTCTTACTTTGATGTCATCGGAATCAACAAATATTACGGTTGGTACGAAGGCAGCGTAGATGGATTTAGTACCATGCTGCAGGACTACTTCGCTAATGCGGAGAAGCATGGCGCTGCTGGCAAGCCTGTGATCATGAGCGAGTTCGGCGCGGCAGGGATTTTTGGCGATGCAGGCTGGGAGCCACGCCTGTTCAGTGAAGACTACCAAGCGGATGTCGTCACGCGCGCTTTGAAAATCTTCCGCGACGACCCTCGTATCGTCGGGACGCTCATCTGGCACTTCGCCGACATTCGCGTCGACGTGCGGAGTGACCGACCTTACTTCCGCGATCGCGCGCGGAGCTTCAACAATAAAGGCTTGCTCAGCGAGTATCGCAAGCCGAAATTGGCCTATCGCTTAGTGAAGGAGATTTATCGCTCGGAACGGTAAGGGAAAGGCTGGACGAGCTAGCTCAAAGATGCAAATAGTCACTTATTTTTGCTGATAACGGCCCAGTGGAGGTAAATACGTGCAAAAAGGCAACCTTTCGGAGCGAATTCCCCTACTATGTGGGAAAACGGCGAAAATAGTTGCACTTTCGCACTTATTTCAACTAGAGAGGCTCATTCTGATGAAAAAGGATGCCTTTTTGCATCTTTCACAGCTATATCGGCGAATCCGGCCGCCCCCAAGTCGATTAACTCATAAAAAAGAGGATCCCCTACCACTTCGATGGTGGATGGGGACCCTCTTTTTCTATTTATGTAAAATATCGTCCTTCAACGTCAACACCTTCGCCAACACTTGATTGATTTCGTCTGCTCCCACGTCGAAATGAGCAAGCGCATCATGAAGATGCGTCGCAATCGCGTTGAAATGCTCTTCCTGCAGATTCATCCCTGCATGTGCCTTGGCCATGGATGCCCCGGTGTATTGATTCGGTCCCCCTAACGCAAAACTAAAAAATTTCGCCTGATGCTTACGTTGCTTATCCATGTCCGTGTTGTTGAAAAAGTGATTGACGGTCTCATCCGCCAAAACCAGCTGATAGAAGTAATCCACTACGGCTGTAATTGCCCCTTCTCCACCTAGCTTTTCGTATAGCGTTGTTCCACTCACCCTGTATCCTCCTTCAACGATATGCATTCAGGTTATCGTATCCAACATGCAGAGAATTTATCAATTGTTCCGATTTCCGCCCTTGTCCCGCACACAGTCAATCTAGCATGCATTCTATTTATAGTTGCAGATACTAACTAGCAACGAGGTGATTGGAATGGCTTGTGTAAAAGTAAAAGCTGTTCGTCAACCTGATTTGGTTTTGATCCGTTGGTCTAGAAACCCTCTGATTGCCGGCTCCCCGCGAAGGATTACGGCTGCACGTGTAATTGGCAGTTCACAACCTTGTCGATTCACATTGGCAACAAATGGATAAGCGGGTATATCTTACTGCAACGTTTTCGGGTGCAATCATAAGAAAAAAAGGGACCTAGCCAACGGGGCTGGGTCCAAAGTTTATATAAAAAAAGGGGGTCTTGTTTATTATAATACCCTTTCTATGTTAGAGGACTGTAACAGAAATATTCCAATTGTGTTACAAATGTTTCTAACAGCCACGTTTGTCATCCTACTTTACTTCAGCAGCTTGCGGAGCCCAACCCCCGGTGCCTCCAATGGGAAATATTCTAGCCCCATGTACCCCTCAAAATCGGTTTCATCGATAGCTTTGAAAATCTGTTCATAATTCAGCTCACCATTGTCAAGCTCATGTCTACCAGGATTGCCCGCAGCATGGAAATGGCCGATCCATGTGATATTCTCGCGAATATTAGCGATCACATGTCCTTCGGTAATTTGTTGATGGTAGATATCGAACAAAACCTTCACATAGGGACTGTCTACTTGTTTAATGATATGGAAGGCTTCTTCTGAGGAAGCTAAGAAGTATCCTTGATGATTCACACGTGTATTCAGCGGTTCAATGAGCAGCGTTATGCCCTCTTTTTCCAAAATAGGCACACACGCCTGCAGCCCCTCAATCAGTGATTGTGTCTGCACTTCTCGTGACACGCCTTCGCGTTCTTGTCCTACTTGGGAAATGAGCTTGGTGCAATTCAGACGCTTGGCAACGGCAATTGATTCGATAAGTCCCTCCAGGTAGACACTGCGCTGAGATGGATCTACTAGGCTCGCGAACTTCGTGCAAAACGTCGAAATAGAAACTCCCGCTTCAGCAACGGCATCCGCGACGACGTCGATATCCTTTTGCCACCAGGACCAGAACTCAATTGTATCGTAACCAATCTCCTTCAGTTCGTTCACACTTTCCCTAAAATCACGCCCCTTATAGAGCGCATCCATGCAAACCGACAGCTTCATCTCAATCCCTCTTTCCATTCTGATCTTTCTCCATTGTATGGTAAAATGAAGCAAATGCCTATGATAATATGATATGCTAGGAGCCCTATATGATACGAACGCTTGCCGTTACAACCGATTATTCGGTTATTCACGATCTCTCTCTTGAAGAATTATCAGCCCCAACGATTCGGTGGTATTGGGTTGATTTCTATAATCCTGATGAACAAGAAGCTTCCAACCTGAAGGATCATTTCCACTTCCATCCCCTCTCTATTGAGGATTGTTTTCATTTCATGCAACGGCCAAAAATCGATCATTATCACGATGTTCATTTCTTCGTCATGCACGCCATTAATGCGAAAACGTTGGATGCGGAAGAGGTCGATATGTTCCTTGGGAGCAACTATATTGTTACTTTCCATTTGCATGAGTCCAGAGAAATTGAGGATGCTTGGACCCGCGTGTCCCAGCAAGAAAGTCTGCGAAATCAAGGGCAGATCTATGCCGCGTATTTAATTCTAGACAATCTTGTCGATCAGTATTTCCCTAGCGTCTATCAAATTGAGGACCTGCTTGATGACATGGAGAACAAAATGAATGCGGAAGCCATTGATGTGTTAATGAATCAGGTTTTTGAAATTCGTTCCCAACTGTTGAAATTGCGCCGTACCATCGTCCCGATGCGTGACTTGCTGTATCGAATTATAAGTACAGATCGCATTGAACAGGTGCGTGAGCATCTCGTTTTCTTCACGGATATTCATGATCATCTACTCAAGCTCTCTGAAATGATAGACTCGAATCGTGAGATTACAGCAGATATTCGAGATAGCTTCATCTCGCTCAACGCCAATCGAATGAATACTATTATGAAAACATTGACGGTCATTACGACGATTTTCATGCCATTGACGTTTATTGCTGGGCTGTATGGGATGAATTTTACTTATATGCCTGAATTAGAATGGCATTGGGGATATTTCGCCATACTCGCGATTATGATTGGGATCGGCATAGGCATGTTCGCCTGGTTCCAGAAGAAGGGCTGGTTTAAATAAGGATGCGCAATGAACCGGTAAGCTTTGCTATCGATGATTATACGAATCATTTTCTGGCTACCTATCCCGTTCACTGTGAATTTCGGACGATTCCGCTTGAGCAGCAACTCCTGCATTCACATAACGGATACGAGATCTATCTCGTCTTGCAGGGAACCGGCACCTATCTCGTAGGTGATCGCATTTACCCCCTACACGCGGGGAGCCTTACTATTATTCATCCGAATGTCATTCATCGGTCTTATCATGGACAGTGCAAGGAATTCCATCGTTATGTTTTTTCCATAGATGAGTCATATTTAGAACAACTACATACTATTTGCAAAATGTCGGACCTCTCTATCTCTCGACTGCTTGCTGAGCGTCATCCGGATTCCAACCATTTTTTCCTGAATACCCAGCAGCTTGATCGTGTCCAAATGCTGTTCGCTGAGCTGACTCAGGCACTAGATGGGCGAGAGATGGGCTATGAATTGGCTGTGCTGAGATGCATTGCCGACTTTTTTCTAATCCTATTTGGCCTGCAAGACGAACATACGCTGAAACATACTGGCGATCAGCACCTCATTAGCGATGTTCTTTCTTACTTAATTGGTCATCATCAAGAACCTTTGCTAATTGAAGATCTTGTGTCACGATTCCCAGTCTCGCGATCACAGCTTTTTACCTTGTTTAAAGAAACCACTGGCACTACCATTAAACAGTTCCTCATCGAGTATCGGCTGAATAAGGCGAAGCGGCTGCTGATGGAGAGCGATTTGGCCATCTCAGAGGTTTCAGCTGCTGTTGGGTTTGGCGACATGTCGCATTTCTTCCACGTGTTCAAAAAGGAAACTGGCTTGACGCCAAAGCAGTACCGGGTTGAAGCTTTTAAACGACTTTTGAAAACCTAACTGACTAAACTCCCCCATAAAGGGGAGCACTCGATAAAGGAACGTACGTTCTCAATAATCCTTTTTCGACCAAAATGCACCCACAACTAAGAAAATAAACGTGTTCCCATCCTAACGATCTCCCCGCCTCAACACTGCTCTCTTCAACATTACGCACTCCTCGCCACTACGCTGCACCCTTCCACACCTTTACGTACTCCTCACCACTACACTGCACTCCCCCACCATTCACCCCCTTCTGCCAAATAACTGGATTTTATGTAGCTAATTTTATCTAATTTCCCTACGATTTGAAAATAACTGGATTTCCTACAGCTATTCCTCAGCAAATGCTCCAATATCGCCAGAATCGGCTAGATTACCTGTATAAAATCCATCTATTCTGAATTTGAACGCGATTTCAGAGAAATTAACTACGTATTTTCCAGTTAAAATTAGTGAGAACAACAAAAAGAGGCGCAGGAAACATCCTGCACCTCATATCCAGCACTACTTACCGTACGTGTTCGATCAAATTTTGCGGCAGCTGCACCCGTTTGTTTCGATAGAAATCCAGCGTTTTCCCCGGTGCTGTTGGAACCGTAATTGACATCTGCTCCTCACGATCACCTATTGTAGATGTCACAGAATTTGCCCCCAGCTGAATATCAACCTCCGGAAGCGGCCCCTCACTGAGGGACAATGTGAAGATCCACACAGCTTTCTGAATAACATGGAAATCAAATTCTCTCACTTCGCCCGCATAGATGACATAATCCAAATGAAGCTCATCATCACGACGCTCAACTGCCACCTCAAGTGCGCCGTAATCCGACTCCTCCAGCACAGCTTCGATCCGAAGCGGCGTATCTCCAAGCATCATTGTCAGACATTTGCCTTTCTCAGCAGAAGGCAGTTCGAGCTCATCTGTATCACCGCCAATCAGCAGGCGAATCCGCAAATCCTCCGCTTGGAACTTGCCGTTGATAACATCCAACTCCTGATGCCATGCCCCATTATCTGTCGCCAAATTGAAGCCAAACAGCACCTGTTTACGTGACTGCACACCTGTATAAATCGCGGAACAGAAATCCTTCCCATCCTTCAGAAATTGCAACTGTATGAATGCTCTCTTCCCACCAAGATCCACGAAGCCTAGCAAGTTGCGGCGTTGATTCCACATGCTGCCGATCGTGTAGCTTCCGAGCGAAAGTTTCTCATTTTGATACGTCGTCGCATAATTCTGATAGCCGGTTTCTGCTGTCATCATTGTCGGCTCAATGAAATACCTTTCTTCATTAGCGCTAAAAAAAGCGTGGTACTTCTCAGGGCAACGTATTGCAGACGAGTCTCCCCTAAGCGCATTTCCCAGGAAATGCTTCTCGCGATCCGTCATCAATGTGTAATACGTCCGACTGTATGGACCTCCCCATTCCCCCGTCGCGGGGTGGAAATGCTTCGCAATCATTCCCCAAGCGATGTCTAGCAATTGCTCAGCAAGCGTTACCGCTGCACTTGTCGTCGATTCTTGATAAATGCTATCCAATTCTTCAATCGCAATTGGCGAATAACAAGGACTGTTATACTCGCTGAAAGTGCCGATCCCTGACGTAAATGCATGAAATCGTTTCAGACGCTGCTCCCCGTAGCTGCGAATCTCAGGATCACCAAGTACTTCGCCGCCCACCAGCGTTACAAATGCACCCATAAGCGCAATGTTCGTATAATGCGGTCCCACATCTCGTCGGATAATCGCTTGGCAAGCGTGATAAATCGCTTCACGAATTTGTTCAATTAATGCCTCAGAGAGGGAATCCGCGTGATTTTTCAAGATAAGCACTAATTTCTTCCCATGAAAATCCGCCATATTCCAATCTGGACGATCCATGGCTTCCAGTGATTCTTCGAAAAAGTAAGGCCAAATCCCATACGATTCGCTAGTTGGGACTTTATCCTGTTGTGCTAAGACAACCTCAAGAATCTCTGCCGCTCTTTGTGTGAAGTCTTCTCCACCGTAACAAAGTAAATCATACGCATAACAAGTGGAAGGATACAGCGCGTATACATAAGGGTGCTTCTGAGGCTTAAGCGCTGTATGATAGGTTGACGTGAGCGGTATTTGAATTAATTTGACATTAGCATGATACTGCTTCTCACTTGTTTGAATAGCTAGCAATCGTTCATCTCTGTTCATGATTCATCGTCTCCACTTGAGCTACTTTTGCCAATAACATCAACACTAGACCTTGTCCATATAACGTTGGATACGTTGAAATATCGTCCTGATAAGCCTGAATAGTTGGCATCACGGGTGTCCCGCCCGATACCCCATTCACGATACCCTCCTCCGTAATATAGGGGACAATCGCATGAAATACTAGCTCCACTGCAGCATATGTTTCATCCTTAGAAGGAATTAAACCCTGCTCCATGCCCTTTAACAGGCCATAAGCTATTCCCGCACTGCCCGACACTTCCCGATAAAAATGAGGTTGATCCATCACCGTGCTCCAAAGTCCGTCCTCTTGTTGATAGGCTAGCAGCCCTGACATTAAGCGTCCGTATCGTTCCTTAAGCTCTTCCGGAATAGCAACAAGTTGATCAATTTCCTTTACGATCATTGGAATTCCTGCAGCGATCCAGGCATTCGCTCTCGTCCAGCGTGCTGCTGACATATGATCAGCCGACCCGCAATTCCAACCGTGGAATAGCACATTCGTCTCCTCATCCTGCAACAGACGAAGATGGATTAGCACTTGTTTCAACGCTTCCTCCGCATAAACCGTACTGCCGACTAACGACGCTGTGCGTGCTAGGAACAACACAGCCATATAAATCGTATCCGCCCATACCTGCTCAGGGAATGCTACATTTTCCGTGACTGTATGCTCAAAGGCATTCTCTCGCGTTCGCGGTGTGTCCTTAATCAGCCACTCCGCTATCCGAACGGCTTCATCTCGGAACCAAGTGTCATCCGTAAACCGATATAAAGCTGGGAAAATCGCATAAGGAGCGATTGAATTGATCACCTTCGTGCCTTTCGCTTTCTCGCAATTCTGCTTCACCCATTCCTGTAGGTAGGCTAATACCTCAGGATTGCGAGTGGCTTCATAGTACTCAAGCATGGCAATGACGCCAACACCAGGCACCCAGTCCCAGTGATGAATGTCCATTCCCCATTCGCCCGAATGATCCCTTATCATTGCTTGCCAAATCTGATGTGCGTGATTTGCATATGTTGAATTCATTATGTTTAGGCAGCTCCTTTTTATAAAAAGATTACCTAAAGAGTAGCATCAATCGCACCTATGTTGCTTGGGCTTCCGTCCCGAAAACATGGGGAATCGTCCAGAAAAGTAGAAAGACTAATCACAAAACTTTTCCTACGACTCATTAGCCGTTATACTAGATGGATACAAATGGAAAATGGAGGTACTTGATGATGGGTTGGTCCGAATTACAAATGGTGCCCAATGAATACAATGATGAAATGAAACGGATTGATGAATCGCTTCTACAACTGCTAACAGAGCGCAAATCCCTTGCGAAAGGCAGACGATTCTACCCACAAAGGGAAGTCCTCCAAGAATGGTCAACGCGATTCGGTATTGAAATTCCCCAAATCAACTGGCTGCTTAATAGTCTGAATGAGAATTATCCTGTCAGACCGAACGAACCAGGCGATCTAGAGCATGTCATGCCCCTCATGAAGAAGACCGTCATCGGTGACTTTGCATATACATTGACACATGCCATGCAGCACCAGCATAGTAGTATTGTCTACCCTGAAAATCTCCCAGCAGGAAGTTGCTTTAACGCACCGCTTTTCATGGGCTGTTTGTCGTGTATCCCTTAAAAAGGCAATACTGAACTAGACCCTGCTAATGACAG
>NZ_JCAUAM010000033.1:0-50834 GCF_059691955.1 Paenibacillus sp. J22FR83 | reverse complement strand
TGGAAATTACCGTAATATCCAAGGTGAAGAACGTCGGAAAGCCGTGTGAGGGAAAACCTCACGCACGGTTTGATGAGGAGAGGCTGGTAAACCCAGCCTTTCACTCTACAAATTTGCGGATTCTTCGATCAAACGTTGAATAGCTGGAGAAACTACAGTTAATTTTAACCAATTAGGCCAATTTGGGCACTAGAGGCAGTTTTACCTGCATATTTTACAGTTAATTCGAAATTTCGAGGAAGATTCTCGTAAATAACTGTATATTTTCCAGTTAATACAAATGCGCCAGGGCCGCAATTCGCTGAGCTTAACTTAGCAATTCAGCGTTGGGATGCACCTGCAAAAAAACCAGCTAACATCCGAAAATCGGAAGTTAACTGGTTTTTTCTATTCGTCATGTTTATTGTTGTTGCCGGGTTTCTTATCATTGTTTTTGTCTTTTTGTGGTTGCTTGTGATCCTTCTTGTCCTTTTCTTTGCTGTCATCTTTGTTATCTTTGTCATCGGCATGCAGGTTTAAATGAACATTCATTTTGCCGGCTTCGAGGTTGTATTGTTTGGCGAGTCGTTCGCTTAGTACTTGCCGAGCATCGGCGGCAGTGAGATCAATGGAACCAAGCAGTTTGGATACCCAAGCTTGAGCCTGCGCGCCTGTGAGATGAATTCTGCCGGCATGTGGAGACTGGATACTCAGGTCATATTGTGAACCTTGTGCTCCTTTGGATTGCTTTAAATGAAAGTTGAAATGCTGCCCATCTACACTTAAATCGACATCCTCGAGGTCAGAACGTTGACCAGTTGGGGAAGCTTTTGGCTGCTTATCCACCACCGTAGGTGAAGAGGTTGGACTTGCAGATGGACTTGGAGCTTCTGTAGCAGGGACAGACACTTGATCCGGTACAGGTGATTCCGTCGGAACGGGAGATACAGACTGTTCAGTTCCAGAAGCGATTGCGCTCTCTGTAGAGCCTTTTACATAAGCAGCCTGTTTCTTGTTATTCAGGATGACTTCAATTTCGCTCCCCGTCTTTAACTCACTCAGTTGAGCCTTCTCATCATTCAGGTACACCCAGACGGAAGAAGCCAAAGTGACGGTTCGATCACCCGTATCTGTATGTAAAGTAATCGTATCTGCCGTCAGGGCTGCTAGCTTACCTTGGATGGATGTAGAAGTTGCCACATTGGATGAAGTTGCCGCATACGTAGTCCAACCACAGAACATCAGGATAGCTAGTCCAAAAGCCATAATTGTTATTTTCATTTTTGAGAACATAAAAACACCTCCACTAACAGCTTTCGAGCCGAAGGGAGGTTTTGGGACGGTATGTGGTAAAAGCCATATAGGGAAGCGCAGTAGTCTAGTCTAGTCTGTGTCGGATTGCAGGCGCTGCATGAATTCTTCGGCTGCGCTGTAGCCTTGTTGACGCAGATACCAGCTATTGGCGGCAGCTTCGATCAGACCAGCGACATCACGTCCGGGCTGTAATTGGATCTCAATATGGGGAATAGAAATATCCATATAATCGGTGAATTTAGGCGCTAACTCTAAGTCATTGTTCAGCGCATGTTCTTGCCACTTCGTTAGCTCGATATCGAGCACGATGCGTGTTTCATCTTGAAATGCTTTGCGGCCATACAGCCGTGAAACATTGATGAGTCCAACGCTGCGCAGCGCGAGGAATTCCTTCGTTTTGCCGTTGTGCGTGCCGAGCAGCGTTTCGGGGCTAATCTTCTTGAGCACCACGATATCATCGGCGACTAGGCGATGGCCTCTGCGGATCAGCGTGTGTGCGGTTTCGCTCTTGCCAACCCCGGACTTCCCGCGCAGCAGGATGCCGATTCCCGAAACGTTGACGCAGACCCCGTGGACGGCGATCTCTTGAGCAAGCGATTTGCTTAAAAACAAATCAACTAAGTCTTGGAATTTGCTTGTAGGAGCGCTCGTGCGAAGGAGAGGGATTCGCTCCTCTTCACAGTATTTCTTTAAGTATTTCAAGCCCTCTTGGTTTCTCGTTACGACGAAACAAGGCGGGTGATATTTGACAATATTACCGATGTGCAAATTTCTTTCATTTTCGCTGAGCTTATGCAGGTAGGTAATTTCTTTGCGACCTAATAGCTGCACATGCGCTTGTGGGAAATATTCGAAATAGCCGACGAATTCCAGACCGGGGCGGTGTGCCTTCGTTTTGGTAATAGGACGGTGGAGCTCCGAATGACCAGCGAGAATCTCGAGCGAAAAGCGTTCAACTAAATCTTTGACAGTGACGGACTTCAAACGGGTGATCCTCCTTCGAGTTGATCATGAGATCGTTCTCTATTAGATTCTCTTTCCTATAGGAACAATCCTTTAAATAATGGTGAAAGTGCACGCTAAAAAGGCGATGTTCACAAGGAATACACCAAAACTAAAAGTGCTCTTCCAATAAGTGAAAAAATAACGCTCTGCACCGAGATGGTGTAGAGCGTTTTATAAGTTAAATCTTGCCTTGATCCACTTCTCTGTATGTAAAAGCAGCTATCTGTGAAAGCCGCATTTTTTGGCAAGTGTTGGCCATGTCGAGAGAAACATGCTTTCCCACCTGTCTTCAGGTAATACGAGGATCCATCTCGCGATTTGATCCAAGCCCATTTCATTAAGCGTGTGAAGCACTTCTTCTTTTTCTGATCCGGTTTTTAATGCTAACATCTCAAAACCACCTCAATCGAATGTATTCAAACAATTATGTATATGCCAATTTCTGAAAATATGTGACGGTTATTTTCAAAACGAGAGTAAGCAAGCCTAGGAGGAAGCTTGTTCTTTGTACCATTTGGAAATAAAGAGTTGTCATTTAGGTTAGGCTTATCTCATTTCAACCCATTCCGAATGCTTGGATCAATGGTTTGAAGTACCTGAGCAAGTTCCTCATCTGAAATCGTCTCTCGTCCGTATCGCACCCGATTATAAGCCGTAGTAAGCGCATGAACGGAAGCTTCTGCAAGCTGTGTTTGATGCGTGAGCTCCCAACCTGTTTCGTTGGGTGTTAATGCGCGTTTGAATGTGTAGCCGCCCTTACTCGCCTGCCCAATTAACACACGGTATAGATAGCGGATACGCTCCTGATTGTTCGCTAGTTGTGACCAAGATGGCTCGCGATTGGATGTTGACCATAGCTTAGAGCTTGCTTTGCGCCACCATAAGTTAGGAAGTTCTCGCCAATTGAGAAGGGCTTCTTTCTCATCGGTATACCCGTCAGTTGACTCACCATATTCGCGTTGCAGCGATTGCTTCCAAAAGCGTCGGATGAACGAGAGAAGGATGGGTACAAGCTTCATCAGTATGAGATAGAGGCAGCCTAGGATGAGAGCAATGATCAACACATAGCCAACAATTTGCACAAGATATTGCATGAGAATTCCAAACCAACCAGGTTCGTGCGGTGCGGCTGGCGGAAGTTCCATGGGAGGCGGTGCAGAAGGGCTGGGTTCAGGTACAGCAGGTGGTTCTTCCGATGATATAAGTCCCAGCAGCCAGACTAGAAT
The DNA here is from genome assembly GCF_059691955.1 of Paenibacillus sp. J22FR83. Lineage (NCBI taxonomy): Bacteria > Bacillati > Bacillota > Bacilli > Caryophanales > Paenibacillaceae > Paenibacillus > Paenibacillus sp. J22FR83. The sequence continues at coordinate 47,310 of NZ_JCAUAM010000033.1, read as the reverse complement.
AGCTCGCATAAGCTGCAAGAGCGCTTGCTTAACTTGCTGAAAGTAAGCGACGGCAGCGATAACCGCAATAAAGCTGATTAGCCAGATACGACTGGAACGTTTCACGGTTTGAGATAACGACGAAGCTGCAGCGCGATCATTCCCGGCTAAAGTAGCGACAAGAAGCTGTGTACGATTCGTGATAAAGAAGAAGAGAATGAGTGTAGCGAATCCAAGCCCGTTTAGGGCTATTTTGTAAGGGAGCATAATCGCTACGCGGGTCATAATGGGAACACCAATGAAGTACATCACGCCAGAGATCACGAATACCCCAGCTGGATAAAGGGAGAACCAGCCGTCTTTGGTATACCGAATCCCCCGATAGACGAGTAGTGCGCTAATAGCCGCACTTAATGCAACGTGCAAGGGTTCCATCTGAACAACATAAGATAATCCGTACCCTGTGGCTAAGCAGACAAGGACTTCGTAGCCTGTGCGAGAGAGCCACTTGAATTGTCCCACATAAGCACCAATCAGGAAGCAGAGTAACAATTGCATACAAGTTAGCGCGAGCATGCTATCGAGGACATAAACTTGAGATAACGTAACTAGTGGAGCAAAGATAACCAGCTCGATGATACCAAATAAAAGTGCAATGCCGCTTCCTCGCAGCATGTAGGATAGACGAGAAGACGGGGAATTCGTTTGATTAAGCAGGGGCTTGAGCATCAGATGGAGCCGCCTCCTTCTCACTGAGGTCCAGCAATTTATGTTGTAAGGGAACAAGGAAGACCGAATGTCCAGCTGCTTCAAGTCGTTCGATGCTGCGCGCCATTCCTTCAGAAACGAAAGCCGTTAGCAGGATGATATCCAACGCCTCACCTTCCACCTCGATGCCATAATCGAGGAAATCCTCACAGGAACGGGCACAAGAGATCGCGAGCTTTGCCATCGTTTCAAAAAGATGTGTGAGCTGTCCCCAGCCGCCTTCAGGAGCACAGTACACGGGAACACCCGGTTCATTCAGCAGCCAACCGTTATAGCCAAAACCGACAGGAACGCCTCGGCTAACCGCATGTTCAGCTAATGTTGCCGCGTAGGAGAGGGCTTTCTCGACAAGTTCAGGGTCGGTTACCGCGTCCCACATCGTTTCGGTGACTTGACTGTTAACGACAATAAGCAATCGGGGATCTGCCGTGAATTCACGGTTGTACACCTGAAGCCGCTGGCTGCGTGCCGTTGCTTTCCAATGAATGCTGTTCATCGTGTCACCATAGCGATATTCCCTTGCACCGGAAACGAGAAATGGATCAGGCATAATCCAGCGCTGAACTGTTACATCGCCTTGCCACCGGCTGGAGAGGAGCGGAATGTCATCGCGATTCACCAGACGCGGGTAAACTAGAAGCTCCACATGTATGCGGTGCGTAGTAGAGGCTGCTTGTAAACCAACGAAATCCCCCATCGTTGCAGCGATGGTTTCGAGCTTGTACCAACCGCGTTTCGCTGCATGTACACCATGGCGCCGCACGATGCGGGTATAGGGCATGAGGCTGAATAGACTGCGATGGTTTTGAAAAAGGGAGCCGCTGCTGACTTCCAGATTATTCATTTGCGTGAAATGGAGTCCGGCGTGAATGGTTGACTCCAAGCGCAACCAGGGAATCGGCGCAAGCTTACGATTCACGATGGTTTCGATCATGAGAATATCATCGCCGACATGGCAATGTGTGGTATCAAAGGTTCGTTCTATGCGAAGTCCACGAAACCCCCAGCGGGCGAAAAACTGAAACTGGAGAAAGAAGAGAGCGGCAGCGATAATGACTATCCAGCTTATGCTCATCCGTCCGCTACCCCATCTTCACTTCCGTAGGAACGGGGGTAGCGGCAAGGACGCTCTTCAGCAGCGCAAGCACTTGCTGATCCTGCTGGCGCGAGCGCGTGCGCAGCAGAATGCGATGCGCCCAGACGGGCGCAGCCAGCGCCTTGACGTCGTCCGGCAGCACGTAATCGCGGCCGCGCAGCGCCGCATACACCTGCGCCGCCTTCATCAAGGCGCGCACGCCGCGCGGGCTGACGCCGAGCGCGGCATCCGCATGCGTGCGCGTCGCTTCCGCGAGCTGCACGATGTAGTGCAGCAGCTCGTCGCTGACGCGCACCTGCGGGAACAGCAGCTGCGCTTCGAGCAGCTCCGTGCGGCTCACAACCGGCAGCAGCGCATCCAGCGGATCTTGCTGCTGGTAGCGCTGCAAGATCGAGACCTGCTCGGCTGCCGTCGGGTAGCCGAGGGACAGCTTCATCAAGAAGCGGTCCAGCTGCGCTTCCGGCAAAGGAAAGGTCCCCTGATTCTCGACAGGGTTCTGTGTGGCAATGACGAGGAAAGGTGCTTCAAGCTTGCGCGTTTCCCCGTCGATGCTGACTTGGCGCTCCTCCATGCTCTCCAGCAAGCTGGATTGTGTGCGCGGCGTCGCGCGGTTAATTTCATCGGCGAGCACGATGTGCGCGAAGAGCGGCCCTGGGCGGAACTCGAACTCGCCCAGCTTCTGGTTGAAGAAATTGATGCCGCTTACATCGGACGGCAGCAAGTCAGGCGTGAACTGGATGCGCTTCATGGAGCCATCGAGGGAGCGGGCTAATGCTTTGGCCAGCTGGGTTTTACCAGTGCCGGGCACATCTTCGAGCAGCACGTGACCGGATGCGATGAGCGCGATGACGAGGAGCTCGATGGTATCGTTTTTGCCTATTATAACGTGACCAACGTTTTCTTGAATGCGAGATGCGATGCGTGAAAGGGGTGCAATGTTCAAGTTGTTAACCTCCTGAATAATAAATGATGTGAAGGAATGCTGTGTTGATTCGCACGAGTAACTGAAGTGTCAGTATTTACATATACGCTATCTAATTTTACCATCCAACAGGTGATATTTACCAACAATACATTTGCGGTTGTAAATAGTCCCATTCCACCGATCTACATGTCTACTTTTTGCGGGAGGAGGTTAGTTGGGGAGATTTATTCTATTTGTATATTGGATAGCCAGTGAGTACAATGATGGTGATCATTAGTAACGTTAAGTGGATGCTTCTAATATGGGGAGTCCTGGGAGGTCAGGCATGTACAAGCTGCTGTTAGTGGATGACGAAGAGGATGTACGCGAAGGTGTCGTCCGTGAAATAAATTGGGAAGCCATTGGCTTTGAAGTTGTCGACAAGGCGGAGAACGGGAAAGAAGCGCTGGAAATGGTTGAGCGTCTGCAGCCGGATGTGGTTGTGACGGATATTCAGATGCCTTTTATGAATGGCTTGCAGCTTGCTGAAGCAATTAGAGAGCGCTTTCCCACGATTAAGCTCATCATCCTGACAGGACATGATGAATTTGAGTACGCCCAACGGGCGATTAAGCTGCATATTGATGAATATGTGCTGAAACCTTTTTCCGCACAAGAGCTGGTGAATGCTTTGCTGAAGGTGAAGGCTCAGGTGCAAGAAGAGGTTGCGCATCGGAAGGATGTGCAGTTGCTTAAGGAGCATTACCGCAAGAGTATGCCGGTACTGAAGGAGAATTTCTTAGCGACATTAATGAATCGGAAGCTTCCTCGAGACGAGGTGTTTGAGAAGGCAGCCAACTATGGCATTGAGCTCAGCGGGAATAGCTATGTGGTGGCCGTTTTGAGCATCGATGGTGTGTTTATTTCGGAAGATGATGTGGAGAACCGGGAGGAACTGTCGAAGTCGATCTCGTTGAAGTATTCGGAGGATCAGGCGCTCAAATATTTCGCCCTCTTAAATATTACGGAAGAGATCGCCAATAAGCGGGGCCTCGGGCTCGTTTTCATGCATGAAGATCAGGTGGTTGTGTTAGCGGCGAGCGAGAATAGGGACAAGGAAGCGGCGCTGCAGGAGACAATGAGAGTGCTGGAAGAAATTCGGCAGAGTGTGGAAAAATATTTGAAATTCACCCTTACAGTTGGGATCGGCAGTGTGATGAAGGACGTCACGAAAATCAGCTATTCATATGAAGATGCTGTGCTTTCTCTCGACTATAGACTGATTCTAGGCAGTAATCGCATGATTTACATTGATGATGTGGAGAAGCGCAGCGTGGATAAGGTTCGATTTGATGATGTGAAGGAACATGCCTTGACTCGCTGTATTAAGGTAGGCACATCGCAAGAGATCCGGGAGACGATTGATGAGCTGTTTCAAGGCATCGAGGCCGGTGTGTCGGTGAAGGATTATCAGATCTATTTGCTTGAAATTCTTACTTGTATTCTCAAAGCAGCCAAGGACTCAAACCTGAATGTTGACGAGGTATTTGGCGAGAGTTTCATCCCTTTTACGGAGATTAATAAATTCACTTCCTTGGAGGAAGCGAAGCATTGGTTGGCTGAGCTCTGCGCGAATATGATGAGTCATATTGCAACTGACCGTCAGTATACGTATAAGAATCTGGTTGAGATGGCGAAAGACTATACGAAAAGCCACTATCACGAAGGCGATATTACGATTAATAAAGTATGCGGACATCTGCATATTAGCGCGGGTTATTTCAGTTCCATTTTCAAAAAAGAAACCAAAATGACCTTCGTGAACTATTTAAACCACATTCGGATGGAAGCAGCGAAAGAGCTTTTGCGCTCTACGGACATGAAAGCATTGGAAATCGCCGAGAAGGTGGGCTATGCGGATGCGAATTATTTCTCCTTCTCCTTTCGCAAAAATGTTGGCGTTTCCCCGAAGGAGTATCGCAATAACAGCGTCAAGGGACTGTAGGGACTAGAAAGGGGGTAGAGTTGCTTGAAACGCAGAGTCAGTACGCTGCTGAAAGCTTTATATAACGTTATGCTCGATACGATGCGGGTAAAAAGTATTCAATTCACCATAACAATGTCATTCATTTTTATTACTGTAACCGTGATGCTCGTGGTCTCTTTGGTGCTCTATAACAAATTTGCCAAAACAGCCGAAGAGAGCGCCTTTCTGAGTACGGCCCAGGTCATTGAGCAAGTGCAATTCAATCTGGAGCAGTACATTAAGGGGATGTCGGATACATTCGAAGTCGTTGATGCCAAAATTGCTAAAAGCCGCGGCATCCCGTCGGACAAGCTGCTCGAACAGCTAGATACAATCGCAAGTACGCGTGAGGACATTGTGTCTATTCACCTATTTACCGCGGATGGCGGGTTGGTCACGGGTGTGCCAACGACAGAGATGCGCAAAAATACACGGCTGCTCGAGCAGCCGTGGTTTCGGTCTGCCCTCGATAACCCGAATCATCTCACGTTTTCCTTACCGCATATCCAGAACCTATTCAAAGATCCCTATAAGTGGGTGGTTTCCATGAGTAAAGGGGTCACGATTGAGCAGAATGGGAACCTGGTGAATGCGGTTATTTTGGTGGACATCAATTTCAAGACATTGGACGATGTGTTTCGCACGGTTTCGCTCGGTAATAAGGGCTATGTGTATATCATTGATGATTCTGCAGGCAGCATTGTGTATCATCCGCAGCAACAGCTGATTTATATTGGTCTGAAGTATGAGAATGTAGAGCAAGCACTTAAATTTTCATATGGTCGATATATGGATGAGAGCGAAGGGGAATCGCGGTTAAATGTCGTGCGGACGGTTAATAACATCGGCTGGAAAATCATCGGAGTATCGTATCTCGATGAAATTGTGACGACGCGTAAGGAAATTTCGAAGTTTATGATCTGGTTGTTAGTGATCGTCTTGTTCTTCATTTTGTTAATTTCCTCGTTCATGTCTGCGCGTATTTCCCAGCCGATTAAACGTCTGAAGAAGTCGATGGAAATGGTGGAGAAAGGGCATTTCGATACGTATATTCATGTGCGTGGAGCCGATGAGGTTGAGCAGCTATCGCGGCGCTTTAATCTGATGGTGTCCAGGGTTCGTGAGCTCATGGATCAGAGTATCGAGGAGCAGGAAATTAAGCGGAAGAACGAGCTGGAGGTTCTCCAATCGCAGATTAATCCGCATTTTTTATACAATACACTCAATTCAGTTGTACGAATGGTTGGCAATGGGAGGACAGAAGAAGTTGTAAAGACGATCACATCGCTGTCAAAGTTTTTCCGGATATCGCTCAGCAAAGGCAAGAATATTATTACGATCGGGGAAGAAATCGAACATATTCGTAACTATTTGATCATCCAGAAGATGCGATATAAGGACAAGTTTGAGTATGAAATCCATGTCTCGGAAGAGGTGCTTCCTTACAAAACGCTCAAGCTGATTCTGCAGCCTTTTGTGGAAAATGCGCTCTATCACGGTATCGAGTATATGGTGGACGAAGGGTTAATAGAGCTCATTGTCTCGATGGATAAAGAGAAGATTCTCTTCGAGATTCGAGATAATGGGGTCGGGATGTCAGAGGAGACGCTGAAGAGTATTATGACCGGTCAGGTGAAAAGTGACAAAGGCTCAGGTGTCGGGTTGCGAAATGTGCATGAGCGGATTCAGCTTTATTTTGGCATGGACTATGGAGTCCATGTGAGTAGTGAGTTGGAGGAAGGAACGACCGTCCGAATTACGATTCCAGCCATTCTAGATGGCGAAGGGGGGAGTGAAGAATGAGATGGAAGCCACTAATGATCGCACTTCTCGTCGCGCTTATCTCGCTTTCCTCTTGCACGGAAAGCGTGGAAACCCTGCCAACTGAGCAAAAGAAACACCTAGAGGTCGTTCTCCGCAGTCAAGAAGGCGACTATTGGAAAACAGTCAAGTTGGGGGCTGAGGTCGCGGCCAAGGAGTTTGATGTGACGCTCGACTTCCGAGCACCGGGTGATGAGGCCGATGTGAAGGGGCAGATTGCCTTGTTGGAGCAGTCGATTGCCAGCTCGCCAGACGCGATTGTGTTAGCCGCTAATGACTATAAGGAGCTTTCGCCTATCGTGGATGAAGCGGGGGAAGCGCATATTCCAGTCATTACGGTCGATTCTGAGGTAGAGACGAAGAATGTGCGCAGTTTTATTGGGGCGAATAATTATGAGGCGGGCCAATTAGCAGGGCGACAACTGATTAAGCTGATCGGAACGAGTGGGCAAATTGCCATTATGAGCTTCCGGAAAGGGGAGCGAAATACGGAGTTGCGGGAAAAAGGGCTTTTGGACGAAATATCAAAGTTCCCCGATGTTCAGGTAATTGATACGGTATATAGCTTAACGGATCGAGAGCTTTCCGCCAAACTCACACATGATGTGATTGACAAACATCCCGAGCTGGATGGGATTGTGGCGCTGAATGAAATCTCCTCGATCGGCGTTGCTAGTGCGGTACAGAGTAGGAATTTGAATGAAAAGGTGAAAATCATTACGTTTGACAGCACTTCTGAGGAGCTAGAACTGCTCCAAGAGGGCGTTATTCAAGCAACGATTATTCAAAATCCGTTCAGTATCGGTTATTTGGGCGTGAAAAATGCGGTTGATGCCGTGAAGGGGAAAACGGTGCCAAAGCGCGTGGAGACGGGGATTAAGGCGATTGATTTGAATAATATGTTCTGGTCAGACAATCAAAAATTGCTATTCCCATTCATTAAGTAATCCAAAGTGATGAGAATTTCGATAGAAGACATGAGGATATTGCATTTGTTTATGACCTTTGAACCATTATAGTAAGGAATGTAAACAAACAATACACCTTTTAGGGAGGGTCTTATCTTGAAAAAATTACTTACACTTGCCGTAGCAGGCGCTTTGGTTGCAACCGTTGCAGGTTGTGGAAATAAAACAGAAACACCAGCAGCAAGCACAGCTCCAGCAGCTTCCACAGGTGCAGCAGCAACTGCAGCGGCAACTACAGCTCCAGCAGCAGGCAAAAAACCAACAATCGGTGTTGCGATCTATAAATTTGACGATACGTTCATGTCCGGCGTTCGTGCAGCAATTTCGGATGCAGCGAAAGATAAAGCGACTGTTGATATCGTAGACAGCCAAAACTCCCAACCAACACAAAACGATAAAGTTGACCTTTTCATCACGAAGAAAGTAAATGCACTTGCGATCAACGCCGTTGACCGTACAGCAGCTGGCGTTATCATCGATAAAGCAAAAACAGCAAACATTCCAGTTGTCTTCTTGAACCGCGAGCCGCTTGATACGGACATGAAGAAATGGGATAAAGTTTACTACGTAGGCGCAAAAGCTGAGCAATCAGGAACCATGGAAGGCCAACTATTGGTAGACTACTTCAAAGCTCACCCAGAAGCTGACAAAAACAAAGACGGTAAAATCCAATACGTCATGCTTAAAGGCGAGCCAGGACACCAAGATGCTGAGCTTCGTACGAAGTTCTCCATCCAAGCCATCACGGATTCCGGTATGGGTGTAGAAAAAGTTGCAGAAGATACAGCTATGTGGGATCGCGTTAAAGGTCAAGAGAAAATGGCAGCATTCCTAGCTTCCAGCGAAAGCAAAATCGAAGCTGTTCTTGCGAACAACGATGATATGGCGCTTGGTGCAATCGAAGCTTTGAAAGCAAAAGGCTATTTCAAAGACAACAAATTCCTTCCAGTCGTTGGTGTAGATGCAACAGCTCCAGCTCTACAAGCACTTAGCGATGGAACGCTTCTAGGAACTGTTCTAAACGATGCGAAAAACCAAGGTGCGGCAACAACTAGCGTAGCAACAGCTCTTGCGAATGGTTTGGTACCAAGCAAAGAAACGACTGGTTATGATATCACTGACGGTAAATACGTGTGGATTTCCTACAAAAAAATCACAAAAGCTAACATGAACGAAGCGAAGTAATTGTGAGTATGGGCAAGAGAGGCGATATCCAAGCAACAATCGCGCTTTTGCCTTCCTTTTTGGAAACCCGTGAAGATAAAGAGACATAAGCTTCGAATAAAGGCTTCACTTTGTGGGGATTATCGTGAGCTGTAGGGGGAGTTACCATGACTGTACATGACTATTTATTGGAAATGAATCAAATCTCCAAAGAGTTCCCCGGCGTCAAAGCGCTGGATAATGTCACCCTCAAAGTTCGCCCAGGAAGCGTACATGCGCTGATGGGAGAGAACGGAGCGGGTAAATCGACGCTCATGAAATGCTTATTCGGTATTTACAAGCCTGATGGTGGAGAAATTAAGCTGAATGGTGAATTAGCTTCGATTACGAACTCCAAAGATGCACTAGCGAACGGCATTTCCATGATTCATCAAGAGCTTCACCCCGTTCCACATCGCAATGTGATGGAGAACATCTGGTTAGGCAGATTTCCGCTAAAAGGGATCGGACCTTTGAAATTAGTGGATCACAAAAAAATGCGTACAGATACAGAGAGTTTGTTCAAACAACTCCAAATGGACATTAAGCCGGATACACTGGTCGGTACCTTATCGGTATCCAAAGTGCAATCCATTGAAATTGCCAAGGCTGTTTCTTTCAATTCGAAAGTCATTGTTATGGATGAGCCGACTTCCTCGCTGACGGGTAACGAAGTTGAGCAGTTGTTTCGCATCATTCGCGATCTGAAGAGCCGCGGTGTTTCGATCATCTATATTTCACATAAAATGGAAGAGATTCTGGAAATTTCGGACGAAGTTACGATTATGCGCGATGGTACCAAAATTGGGACATGGGCATCTTCCGAGCTTACGACAGATATGATCATCTCGAAGATGGTTGGACGTGATCTGAAAGAGCGTTTCCCTGAGCGCAGTAATGTGCCAAATGGTGTATTGATGAAGGTAGAGGACCTGACTTCGGTCGTTCCTAAATCATTCAAGAATGTGTCTTTTGAGCTGAAAAAGGGTGAGATTCTCGGTGTTGGCGGCCTTGTTGGGGCACAGCGGACGGAGTTGATTGAATCCTTGTTCGGGATGAGAGGTATTGCTTCAGGAAGCATCTCCATTCACGGAAAACCTGTCAGGCTGAAATCGCCGATGGATGCGATCAAGCAGAAGATTGCCTTGCTGACAGAAGAGCGCCGCGTAACAGGTATTTTCCCTGTGTTATCGGTCCTGGAGAACACGGTCATTGCCAATTTGGGACGGTACATGAATCCATTAGGCTTCATTCAGGAAGCCAAACGTAAGGAAGAAGTTAAGCAAAGTATCGAGATGCTACGCGTGAAGACGCCAAATATGCATGCGCTGATTAAGAACTTGTCTGGTGGTAATCAACAAAAGGTTCTGCTAGCCAGATGGCTGTTAACTGAACCTGATGTTCTTCTTCTCGATGAACCGACTCGGGGAATTGACGTAGGAGCGAAATTTGAGATTTACTCCATCATTGCTGACCTTGCGAAGCAGGGGAAAAGTATTATCATGATCTCTTCTGAAATGCCCGAGCTTCTAGGGATGTCAGACCGAATTATGGTTATGTGCGAGGGACGTCTTACGGGCATTGTAGAAGGAAAAAAAGCAACAGAAGAAGAGATTATGCGCCTTGCTGCACAGCATATGGCATAATGGAGGGGGCCTAGAACCATGACTACCAAAACAGAAACATTGAAATCTAGAGACTTTAGCGGGTTCATTACCAAATACGCCATCTACATCGTACTAGTTGTTCTAGTCATTGGGATCGCGATTTATGATCCACGCTTTCTATCCGTAAGCATCCTACGTGATATCTTATTGCAGTCTTCCACACGTGTCATTATCGCATTGGGTGCAGCATTCATTCTAATCACAGGCGGAACAGATTTATCTGCAGGGCGAATTGTTGGTCTATCAGCCGTTATCTCTGCATCTATGCTGCAAACACAGGATTATGGCAGAAGATTTTTCCCAGACCTGCCGCATCTGAATTTAGCTATTCCAATTCTCATTGCGATTATCGCGGGTCTTGCGATTGGACTGATTAACGGGATTGTCGTTGCTAAGCTCCGCGTTCCGCCATTCATTGCAACATTGGGTACGATGGTAGCCGTGTACGGTGCGAACTCATTGTACTTCGATATGAAGCCGAATCAATCACAACCGATCGGTGGTCTTCGTCCTGATTTCAGTAGCTTAGGAACAGGTTCCATTGGTTCAAGTGCGACGTACTCGATACCCTACATTGTTATTTTTGCACTAGTAGTATCGGTCATTGTATGGATTGTATTTAATAAAACAAAGCTTGGCAAATACATGTACGCTATTGGCGGTAACATTCATGCTGCTGTCGTTTCAGGGATTAACGTAAACCGTTACTTGATCTACATCTATGGTATTGCTGGTGCACTTTATGGACTTGCTGGGGTATTGGAAGCAGCGAGAACAGGTGGCGCAACGAACAACTACGGTAACATGTACGAGCTTGATGCGATCGCGGCTTGCGTTGTCGGCGGTGTATCCACTTCAGGTGGTATCGGTACGGTACCAGGCGTTCTTGCAGGGGTATTGATTTTCAGCGTTATCAACTACGGTTTGACGTTCATCGGAATTAGCCCCTACTGGCAGTTGATTATCAAAGGTGTGATCATCGTTGCTGCGGTAGCATTTGATATGCGGAAATATATGAATTCGAAGTAAGCTTAAGAGGCTGTCGACATGATCGGCAGCCTTTTATAGTGGAGAAGGATGAAAGCGTTTGCGAATTTGGCAGGGGGAGTAGAACAATGCATATGAATGACAATAAAGCAGGCAGCACACCTGAGAGAGAACCAGACATTACAACTGACAAGAAAAAGAAACGGCTCTTATTTATGTCTCTGCAAGCGAAGCTGGTGGGGGCGTTTGTTCTCGTTTCTTTGCTAGTAGGGATCACGAGCGGGTTGTCTTACATGTATATAAAAAAAGTCGACAATTCCTACACAGAGCTGTTCGATACGAATGTGAGATTGCTTCAGCAGGTTGCAGAAATCAAAGAGAAAACACAGATGCAAACGAGTTTGATGTTTGGTTATGTGCTGGATCCAACGAAGGATAGGGAAAAGCTTTTAACAGATATGAATGGGAAGCTTTCTTCGATCATTACAAAAATGCAAGATACGGACGGGAATGAGGAGGAGCAATACGCTGTTAGATCTATGCTAGAGGCGAATCAAACGTTCGCTAGACTGGTTCAGAAGGTAGTTGCTTACGGCGAAAAAGGGGATACGTCGTTGGCTAAGGCGGAAGCCATGCAGTGGGCAATTCCCACAACGGAAACATTGACGCAAGCGGCGGCTAAAATAGAAGAACTCGAGGCAGGCATTCAAGCTGAGGCTGCTTTGCAAAATCATGAGACCGTCTCGGCGACGATAACAACGTTGATTTGGGTGAGTGGGGCAGCGTTAGTCTTCGCATTGCTGGTAGGGCTTCTGGTTTCGCGTTCTATTGTGGCGCCAGTACGTTCCATGGTGAGAGCATCAGAGCGAATCGCGAATTGCGATTTATCCGTTGGCGATATTGCGGTGAATAGCCGCGACGAGCTGCAGGATTTGGCGATAGCCTTCAATCAGATGAAGGGTAATCTGCAGGGGTTAATTCGCCAAGTGGGCAGTAGCAGCGAGCAAGTTGCTGCGGCTTCGGAAGAGCTTAGTGCGAATTCCAATCAGGTTAGTGAGCTTTCCGAGCGGATCACGGGAACGATTCAAATCATTTCGCAAGGCACGGCTGCACAAGTAGGAAGTGTGCATGAAGGCGTGGCCATCATGGAGGAAATGTCAGCGGCAGTTACGCAGATTGCTAGTGTCACGCAGACAGCGAATAAACAGTCTGTGTTTGCGCAGCAGGAGGCGGGGGAAGGCACGGCCGCGATAGAGACTGCGATGGGGCAAATGATGGCTATCCATCGGAAGATGAATGAATTGGCGGTCTCCGTCGAACGACTTAGCGGTCGTTCCGAGAAAATCGTCGGCGCGAATGCGATGATCGCTGGTATTGCGCGGCAGACGAATATGCTGGCGCTCAATGCTTCGATTGAGGCGGCACGTGCAGGAGCCGCGGGCAAGGGGTTTGCCGTGGTTGCGGAAGAAGTCCGCAAGCTGTCCATGCAGACCGGCGCAGCGGCGGAGGAAGTGGCTTCGCTCGTCACGAGTATCCAGGAGGAGACGAGGGACGTTATGCGCTCCACCGCGGCGGGCAGCCGCGAGGTGGAGATGGGGCTTGAGGTCGTCGGCGAAGCGGGAGCGACGTTCCGACGCATTCGTTCGGCGATGGACGAGGTCGCCCGGCAGATCGAGGAAGTGGCGGGGAGCTCGGAGGCGATCTCCGAGAAGACGCACGTCGCCGTTCGCGTGATTCGCGCCATCGACGAGGTGGCGGGGCAGACGGCTGCAGGCGCGAAGCACGTATCCGCCAACATCGAGGGGCAGTACGCGAGCATGGAGGAGATCGTCTCCTCCGCGACGGTGCTCAGCTCCATGGCTGCGGAGCTGCAGGGGTTGATTGGGCGGTTTCGGGTGTGATAGAGGTATGCCATAACCTTATTCGGGTTACTAGTGTGATTTTAAAGAAAATAGAATGATGACATATCGCTATTTGTGATTTTAATTGAAATATGAGCTTGTAGAAGGACAATAACGTTATGCTATAACCTTATAGGAGTGTATTTTAAATTATTTCAACGAATAGGATGATAGCATAACGTTATCTATAGCTTTCGCTAGCGATCAATAGCACATGCCCAGCTGATAGTTTCAAGTGCGAAAAAGAACTATCCATATTTTTGCATGTATAGTATAATCATGGTAATCAAATGGCGGTGAAGCACACCCCTGACAGGCAAGCGTAGTTGATACGCTGCTGGTCAGGGGTTTTTGCATGTATTTGCCGAAATAAGGAGGAAGTAGAAAGATGAGACAAGCATTACTGTATGAAACACCAGAAGAATTCGCATGTATGATGATGAGGCATTTAGAAGAGAGTGTAGGTACGCTAATCCAGCAGAAGGACCCAACAAATAATCCACTTTTGTTAAGTATTATGAAGGAAGAAGAGGAGGAGTTAGTTGTCAGTCTTCACGGTGTATTCCAAACCTATCACAATACAGGAGACATGAATGCAGCAATTACTTATTTGAACGGGATTATAGGTGCTACGGCGTATTGTCGAAACGAAGATGAAGCCATGAGACTGGATTCTTCGTATATTTATCCAATATTAAGGGACGCACGGTTCGTAGAAGAAGCGGGTAAAGGACTACATATGGTCGCAGATGAGATTATACCAGGTATGTGTGTTCTTTTTCTTGAGATCAAGACGGAGCATAACAAAATTGTGACTAGGAGTTTAATAGAAGCAAATCCAAAGCTAACGGAGGAGAAGGTAAAGCGAATCGGATACCGGAATTTAAGGGCAGAGGGTTGGATGAATCCAAGCTTAGAGCTGTTAAGTCCAGCTAGGAAAACTTGTACGGTTGATGTGTTTACAGATAATCCTTTTCCTTTCGAGTGTCAATTTCTGAATCCAGATTGGATACAGGCTCACATGCCGGAGAGTTTCCTCATTGCTTTCACGAATCGTAAGCAGACACTCGTCATGCGTTCAACAGAAGCAATCGCTTCCGAGGGGGTTGCCACTAGGCTAGCGAAGCAATCGAAGTTTACGGATATTGTTCGCAGAAGTTATTTAGTGATGCCTCAGCCAGTATCCGACCACATATATTGGGTGCAGAAGGGAACATTTCATTTGTTGAATATAGCGTGTTGTGGTAATTGACAAGTTTAATGACTCAATGGCAGCAATGCATCGATATAGTGAATTGCACAAGCAAGATCCTCAACGTGAGTACTGCTTTTTCCATACGTCTCGATCGACTCTAGTAGCCCGTGAAAGATACGTTGGAATACGAGGGCCTAGATGAAGTATCAAATAGAAATGGGTCTTCTTTTTGTAACTGTCAGCATTCAATTCCGTGGGCAAAAATTAATATTAGCAAAAATAAGAATAGTTACATAATCCCATATGAGCTGTCTCCAAGTAGTCGTATCTACTTCGGGGGACAGCTCTTTGTTATTTAGCGAGAATCAAGTACATCTTTCATTCCATTTTGAACAACAGAAAGCAGATATGTCCTATATGTCCTGCATATAATGCAATATCAGCATTCTTAGCTCGGTAACGTAAACGAACAAAGATCACCTGTTCCTGTTGAATTTGGGAGTTGAAATTGCGAAGAGAGGAGAGAGTCCCCTTGATGAAAGCTGCACGTAAAATAATGAAATTAATTGTGCTAACGAGCGGGGTCGCCTTGTTTGATATTGTCATGCTTTCACCGGGATTTCTAGGGATAGGAATCGGACACAGTGCGTTGCAAACGGCATTCACCGTATCCATACTACTCGGAAGCACCCTAGTATTGCTATTCGGCATTTATAGCGTAGTCATGAAGCCAAATCTCCGACTCCCTGTCAAACAGATGAAGAGCCCTGAAGATTTAGAGGGGGCTCTGAAACAATTCAAAGGAATCAAATCCCTCGCACAGGAAATTGCGCTTGGCTTGCACCAATTGGAGCGAATGCGCAAGAAACAAGAGACGATACGAAGTGTTCTGATCCAGAGGTTTGAACCGAGCGGACTTAGCTTTCAGAAATTTGCTTCTACGACGGGAGAGGTTGAGAAGTTATTTTTTCACAATATACGGAGTATGATAAACCGTCTCCATGTGTTCGATGAAGAAGAATTTCAAAGTATATCTAAGCAGTCAACGAGCCAATTATCTCCCGAGCTTTTGCAAGAAAAAAGAACTGTGTATAAGGCCCATATATCGTTTGTTAAGTCTTCTCTACATATTAATGAAGAAATTTTGCTCAAATTGGATAGGCTGCTGCTAGAAATTTCTCAACTGGATAGCATGGCGATGGGTGATATTGGGCAAATGCCTGGCATGCAAGAGATTGATGCTCTGATCAAGCAAACACAATTCTACAAAACGTAGAGGTGGTGCTCTTAACATGAATAAAATGAAGTTCTTCTTCATATCGCTGCTTATCGTCATTATTGTGTTTATCGGTGTGTATGCTGGCGTTTCTTTTACAGCTAATTTGGGCAAATCCCAAAATCAAGTGACAGTGGAGAGTGCCGCTAAGCAATTGAACAAGATGTATGACAAGATCTCCGTGGTGAACGGAACACCCGTCAAAGGACAGATTGATATTAATCCAGTCGATGTCGCTTCATCGCTGCCGGATATTTCGAAATTCCCAATTACAGTGAATAATACAACGGATTATTTCGTGGAAATTTTCTCCTCGACAGAGAAGTCTGGCAGTGGGGTGGATGGTTGGCTTACGGATGTAGCGAATGAATTTAATAAAGCGCAGATTATGGTTAACGGGAAGACGGCCTCTGTGAAAATTCGTAATATTGCTTCGGGGACAGCGACCGATTATATCAAGTCAGGGAAATATGTGCCGGATGCTTTTACACCTTCGAATGAGTTATGGGGGGAGATGATCAAATCCGGCGGTCCGAAAATACAACTAGTCACCAAAAGTCTGGTAGGAAATGTTCCTGGCATTGTGATAGCGAAGAAGAAATATGATGCCCTCGTAGCCAAATACGGCTCCATTAATGTCAATACTGTCACGCAAGCTATTTCAAACAATGAATTTGCTATGGGCTATACGGACCCTTTTGCGAGTTCAACCGGTCTTAATTTTCTCGTAACAGCTTTAAGCACATGGGACAATAAAAACCCAATTAGTGAGAAGGCCTTTCAAGAATTTGAGAAATTCCAAACCAATGTGCCTTTTATCGCATCGACAACCATACAAATGCGAGACGCTGCGAAGTCCGGGATGCTGGATGGCTTCGTGTTAGAATACCAGACATTCCAAAATGCGGCGGAGCTTACGAATGACTATGTATTTACACCTTTTGGATATAGACATGATAGCCCACTCTATGCTCTAGGTGATATGCCCATCGTGAAACTGGATGTGATTAAGCGATGGGCTGAATTTGTTTCACAGGCGAAGTATCAACAAGCAGCCAAGGATAAAGGGTTTAATGGGCTTGAAAACTACAAAAGTGAGCTCCCTGCGATAGATGGCAATACACTTTCTTCGGCTCAGAAGGTTTGGAAAGAAAAGAAGAATGGAAGCAAGCCACTTGCCGCTGTTTTCGTGACGGATGTATCAGGCAGCATGGATGGGAAACCGCTTAGTCGATTGAAAGAATCCCTGCTCAAAGGTCAGAAATATCTCGGCAAGGAGAACAGAATTGGTCTTGTTTCCTATTCGAACGGAGTGACGATCAATCTCCCTATTGCCAAGTACGATACGAATCAGCAATCGCTCTTTGTGGGCACTGTGGGTACGCTCCAGGCAGGTGGAGGCACAGCGACGTTCGATGCCATTGCGGTTGCTATGAAAATGCTGCAAGACTATATGACAACAGATCCGAATGTGAAACCGATTATCTTCGTACTGAGCGATGGAGAAACCAATGCAGGACATTCCTTGAAGGACATTCGGGGACTGATCGAGACATTGCAGATTCCCATCTATACGATTGGTTATAATGCCGATATTGCGGCACTACAGAGTATTTCGAGTATTAACGAGGCAGCGAGCATTAATGCAGACACAGATGATGTTGTTTATAAAATAAGTAATCTACTTAACGTCCAGATGTAGGATGAATTTACCTTTTGAGGGGGAGATCACATGTCGTTTTCGTTGGAGATTGCTGGTGATGAGGTGCTTAAAGCCGTTGTTGAGGAACAAGTAAAGCCTGTGCCGGAAGAAGTTGTAAAGCTGAAAGCACAAGCAGAACAGAATGTGCAGACGATCATGGAGATCGACCTCGACTCGCTGGAGAAACGCAAAAATATTCTAGCTGCGGTAGAAAACTTCGGTATGGAGACGATGCGGGCGTCCTCTCAGAAAAATGCTTTGCTCCAAGTCACGATAGGCCAGCTATCGAGAGCGGGGGACGAGGGGGGAATCGTGGCCAAGGGACTCGGGGAGCTGCAACTCCAAATGAAAGATCTCGATCCTAGCGGGATTGACTTCGTCAAACGCGGGTTTCTAGGGAAGTTTTTTAATCCGCTTCGCTCCTACTTTCATCAGTTTGATAAGGCAGATACGGTCATTGCCGAGATTATCGAAACGCTGAATAAAGGGAAGTTAGGGCTCAAGGATGACAATACAACACTTCTCCTCGAACAGCATGCGCTGCGTGATCTTACCAAAAAACTTCGTAAAGAGATCCAGCTAGTTTCCTATATGGATGAGTCTATTGAAGCCCAGATTGCGCTGGCCAAAGCTCGAAATGATGATCCGGAGAAGATCCAATTCATAACGGAAGAGGTGCTATTCCCACTTCGTCAGCGTACGCTCGATATGCAAGCGATGATGGCGGTTAATCAGCAGGGCTTTATTACCTTCGAAGTCGTTATAAGGAATAATAAGGAACTTATCCGCGGAGTGGATCGTGCAAGTACAGTAACTGTTGCAGCTCTGCGTGTCGCCGTTACGGCAGCGAGTGCGCTAGCCGACCAACGGGTGGTGCTAAAGCAACTGAATGCTCTATATAATACGACCAATACGTTTATTGAGCACACGGGGCAGATGTTGAAGCAGCAAGGCGTAGAAATTCAAAAAGGTGCAATTGAGGCCAGCATTTCAGCAGATTCGCTCAAAAAAGCGTTCGCTGACAGCTTTGAAGCCTTGCAAGCGATCAGTTCGTATAAGCAAGAAGCGCTGCCCAAAATGCGTGAGACGATTACCCAATTCCGTGAGCTCGCTGAAACGGGAGAGAAGCAGATTCTGCGGCTGGAGAGAGGCGCGGCTGTGGGGTTATAAGGAAAGGAACCTTGGACTTAGTAAAGTCTGAGGTTCCTTTTGCTTTCTTATATGCTTGAAATGAAATAACTGGATTTCCTGTAGTTAAATCTTTAAAATAGGGCTTCAAATACCGAATAACTGGATTTCATGCTGTTAAATACTAGGATTTTATGAAATTGAGGAAAAAAGCGATAAATTAACTACCTATTTTCCATCTATACTGAAATTTCGGGGAGTTTCCTCCAAAATAGCTGTATATTTTCCATTTAATTGGAATCAAGTGCGAGCTCGACTCTATACCTAGACTAGTCGCGAATCTCAACAATCAATTCAATTTCCACAGGCGTGTGGAAAGGCAGATCGCTCGTACCGATCGCGGAGCGGGCATGTTTGCCGTTTTCGCCAAAGATCTCAACAAGCAAGTTGGATGCACCGTTGATGACGTAAGGTTGGTCGCCGAAACCGGATTCGCTGTTGACGAAGCCGAGCATTTTGACGATTTTGACAACACGGTCCAAATCCCCAAGATACCCTTTCATAACAGCTAAGCAGTTAATGATCGTCTGACGAGCTGCCTCTTGGCCTTGCTCAATCGTGACTTCACGGCCGAGTTTACCTTCATACATAAGCTCACCGTTGATACGGCAATCTTGGCCGGACAAATAGATCAAGTTCCCTGTTTGATTACATGGAATATATGTGAAACGCGGCTCTGGAGAAGGGGGAAGCGTGATACCAAGCTCTTGCAAACGTTGTTCAATAACGGACATGTGAATGACCTCCAAGTCAAAGTTAGGTTATGGTTATATTTAGAAATTTAGTGCTTGCAGCAATGCTGTGCGCGAATGAAACTGCCTTCACGCGCCTGCGTGTGTTGACCTCCGGTCAACGAAAGGGCGCCATTCACGACGACATGCGAGATACCATCGGGATATTCTCTCGGATTCTCGAATGTTGCATGATCCTGAATGGTAGCTGGATTGAACACCGCGACATCAGCGATATAGCCAGGAACAATCAGCCCCCGTTTGCCCAGCTTGAAGCGCTGAACAGGGAACGATGTCACTTTGCGCACCGCCTGCTCCAGGGTCAAAATACGATTCTCTCGGACATACTTCGCAAATACGCGAGGGAATGTCCCATATAAGCGAGGGTGCGGCTTACCGGTATCACAAGTGAGACTATCTGACGCGATGAGCGATTTATCGTAAGCAACAACTTGCTTCACATCCTCGTCAGACATATGGAAGTAGACGATAGAGATACGGCCTTCTTCTTCCAAAAGGAGATCCATCATGCACTCCGCTGGATCCTGCCCGCGTATTTCGCTGATCTCGGCAAGGTGTTTGCCTTCGAGATGTCGATTGCGTTCCGTGTGCATGGCGGAAAGGAACACACTTTGCCAACCTGTGGAACACACCAAGTTGTCCCATGTCGTCTGTTCGTGACTCAATTCTTCGCGAACACGTGCACGAAGCGAAGGGTCACGGAGCACCTCAAGCGCGCTGTCGATTCCGCCTTCGAGTACCCAAGGAGGAAGAATCGTCGTTAGGCTGGTAGAGCCCGCATTATACGGATATACATCACAAGTAACGTCCATGCCACGAGAGCGTGCATCCTCGATCAATTCCAGCGCATCATTGATTTGCCCCCAGTTGCGTTTGCCGGCAGCTTTGAGATGAGAGATATGCAGCGAAACGCCGGCCTTCTCCGCAATCCAGATGACTTCCTTGACGGAAGGCAACAAATTGTTTCCCTCACCGCGAATGTGCGTAGAGAACAGGCCGTTATATTTCGGTAAAACGGAGCAGAGCTCCGCAATTTCTTCTTTGCTCGTATAGCTGCCTGGCGCATAAAGCAACCCGATGGAGAAGCCAATTGCACCAGCTCGCAGGCCATCTTCCAGCATTGCCTTCATCTGTGCGATCTCGGACCCAGTTGCTGGACGATTGGCGAAGCCCATCACCGCGATACGCAGTGCCCCATGTGCCACATAGGTGGCCATATGCTCAGACGGACGCGAATTTGCGACGGCGTCCATATACTCGGCAACGGTTTCCCATGGCCATTGCCATTTGGTTTGACCTAACACTGGCTGAACATAACTTTGGAGAAGTTCAGCTTGGGTAGGGACGAAGGGAGCGGGAGCTAGCCCGCAGTTGCCGACGACTTCGGCGGTAACGCCTTGACGCATTTTGATTTCACTATGTGGATAATCGAAGATCATTAAATCGGAATGGCAATGCCCATCAATGAAGCCAGGCGAGATCACCTGCTTGTTCACATCGATGACCTTCAAGGCATCCTCATGGAGCTGACCGACAGCGACAATTTTGTTGCCTTGAATGCCAACATCGCCAGCAAACCAAGGATTACCAGTGCCATCGACGATGCGTCCGTTTTTCAGTAGTAGATCCAACATGATGGGGCACCTCCCAAATTTATTTCAGCTACTTCAGCTATTCCAGCATGCCTCGTGCAAGCACGGGCACGCGTTCACATGTATCTCCACGCAGCATCACAACATGATTGTGCAGGTTAACCGTACTGCATATATGATTCGGAATGATGCGCAGCTGGTCGCCGACTTTCAAATCAGCAGCTTGCGCCAGTGGCCCAAGCTCGACCATGCCGTGCTCCTCGGTCATCCGCACGAGCAGTGCATCTTCGAGGCCATGAATATGGCCGAAGCCGCGCAACTGCAAGGGATGCGTGCCTGGCTGCACATCCGTTGCGAAGGTCTTGCTGCCGCCGTCGACGATCGCCAGATCCACTGAAGGCCGGCTCACGACGGTGACGAGCACGCTGCCGGCGCAGTCCTTGAGCTCGCAGACGCCAAGTTGCGCCTGCATCCGATCTTGATAGACGTAGGTGCCGGGGCGCACCTCCGTCACGCCTTCAACCGCCGCGGCATACAAAGCCGTCGGCGTCGAGCCCACGCTGACATCGGCGATAGCGATGCCAGCGGCTCTAAGGCGGTCGGCCAGCTGTACCATCAGCTGGCCTTCTTCTAAGCCGGCGGCCGCCACGTCGAGCGTGGGCTTGCCCGCAAGCAGCGCGCCGCGGAACGTGTAGATGCCGGTCAGCCGCAGATGCGGCATACCGGCAATCTCCGCAGCCAGCGCGGCGGCCTCTTCATACGGCACACCGGTTCTGCGCAGCCCGGTGTCAATCTCTAACCGCACCTGCAGCGTATGGCCATGCTTGGCCGCAGTCTGCTCCATCAGCTTGGCGCCGGCCAAGCTGTCCACGCCAACGATAAGCTCGATCCTCTCGCTGATGCGAATCGCACGTTCGATCTTGCTCGCGGTTACCAACGGATACGCGATGAAGATATTAGCAATCCCATGCGCAGCCATCACCTCAGCTTCCGATACCTTTGCCACAGTAATACCAACAGCGCCGGCGTCAATTTGTTGTTGAGCAACAGAAGGAAGCTTATGCGTTTTCGCATGCGGACGTAGTTTAACACCATTTTGCCGAACACGTTCTGCCATGGTTGCAATATTACGGCTCAAGATATCTGTATCAATCAGGAGGCAAGGTGTTTCTAGGGAGATCGTCATAGGGATGCACTCTCACTTTCTTTCGCGTTACTTTTGCCCTCTTCCAGATGGCTGTATAGGGTGTATTTGGATATGTTGAGATACGTACAGATTTTCTCGCCGCCTTTTTTGATCAGAAAAGCACCTTTGGCATCGAGAAGCTGAATCATTCGCATCTTATCTTCCTTGGTCATAACGGCAACAGGTTTATCGATGATTTCCTGCGCTTCTTGAATGAGAGCATCGAGGAGATCGCTGACACTTGTGACGAACGATTCCTTTACCTCGGTTTGCTCGCCAGCAGGGTTAATGAGGTTTTTCAGTGTTTTCTCAGCGACCATGAGATCCGTGATGTCCGTGTTAATGCAGAGAGAACCGATAATTTTGCCAGCTTTATTTTTCATATAAATCGAGCTAGAGCGCAGAATGCGGCCTTCTTTCGTTTGAGTCAAATAGTTGAACTTGTTGCCGTTTACATGATTGCCTCGCAGCAGCTCAAGACCAAGATTCGTGCCAGGGTCTCCGATTTTGCGTCCCGTGATATGACCGTTGGCAATGGCGACGATGGTGCTCTCATAGGATCCCGTCAAATCGTGCAGCACAACCTCACAGTTCTCACCGAATTGAGCAGCAAGGCCAGTCACCATATCGGTCAAAAATTCAAATTCATCCCGAATGGATTCCATACCGGTTATCCCCCCTCATAGCTTGTAAGTGATTCTGAGCAAAATGGTATCACAAACTTTCTGAATGTCAAACAAAAAGTTTGTTAGACTAAAAAAAAGTATGATTTTCCAGGTTCGCTCATGATACTATGGTAAAAAGATCGTGGTATGAGGAATGCTAAGTGTTGCCAGAAGTAGGATCGCTAGATGAATGGAGGATTTCCCATGAAGCGGTGGTTTGCCAAATCACTCAATCGCAAGCTCTCATTGCTCATTTTATTCGCAGTTGTCTTACCTTTACTTACGATGGGAACGGTTTCCTATCGCATTGCAACCTCGGTTACCGAGGATAAAGCGAAGGAAGCCGGGATGAATACCCTGAGGCAGATGACAGATAAGCTTGATTTTGTTATTCAGGACGTGGAGAACATGTCGATTTTCTTAATCGGACAGAGGGATGTTCAGGCTTACCTTGGCAAAGAAGAAAGTGATATCAATCTATACTCGCAGCTTATTGGGACACTATGGAACTTATCCTATTCCAAAAAGTATATTGCCAACATTACGATTACCCCCAAAAACAGTAATCCCGTGTTATATACAACAACGATTACGAATTCAGGTTTGGCGCCGCTTTTGCAACAGTACGAAACAACCAATAAATCCGCTCCCAAATGGTGGTCGCCGCTCTATGACATTCAAACCTCTGACGGTTTACGTAAGGTGATTTCACTGGTGAGACCGATTCGGGATTTTTCTCTGTTCAAAACGTTAGGCACCTTATCCTTTTCCCTAGATCAATCAGAGATTGAGCATTATTTGACGGATGCGGGCTGGGAAACGAGTGGATTTGTCGTCTTGGTCGACGCAGATAATCGGATTATTGCTGGTGGCGATTCGAAGTGGCTGATGAAGGATATGTCCGAAGTGTTCCCCAATCTGCATGGACTTACAGAAACAAGCGGTGTGTCGAATGTGTTGCGAGGCATGCATCCATATACTGTTCTGTACAATGGACTTCCACGCGTGGGTTGGAAATTAGTCGGATTCATTCCGACCGACATTTATCAAAAACAAAATGGCTTCGTCCTAACCGTAACGGCCGTCACCATACTCATTGCGCTCTTACTTGCGATGGCGCTGGTCATCTATTTCTTGCGATGGGTCACGAATCCGCTTATGAAATTGACCAAATATCTCAAAGATTTGAATCCTGACGAGACGATTCAGACGTTTGAAGTGAAGAGTGCAGATGAGGTCGGTCTGCTCGTACACAGCTACAACAAGCTTAGTGACCGCATCAGCCGTCTCAAGGATCAGGTTCAGCTGAACGAAGCGATGAAGAAGGAGGCGGATATTATGGCGCTCCAAGCACAGATTAATCCGCACTTTTTATATAACACCTTGTCGTCTATCCACTGGATTGCCTTGATGAATAAAGATCGACAAATTGCCGAGATGGTCGGTGCGCTCAGTGATTTCTTGCGTTTTAGCTTAAATAAGGGGGAGGAGTTCTGCGTTGTTCAGCAGGAGGTATCCCATGCACAGAACTATGCGTACATTCAAGCGATTCGATTCCCGGATCAGTTCGAGATTGAGTTTTTTATTGATCCTGAAATGACGCAAAGTGTCATGTTAAAGCTGTTGCTCCAGCCCTTGATTGAGAACAGTTTAATTCACGGCATTCAGAAGAAAAAAACCAAAGGCCACATCTATGTCCACGGCGAGCTGCGGGAGCATGATATGAAATTCGTGGTGGAGGATACGGGAATTGGGATGGATGAAGCGAAGCTCAGAGATATTCATGGGCAGTTGGCTCTGGCTAATCAGAAATTAGGGATCCGAAGTGAAGCGGATGAAGAGAGGAAGAAGGTTGTGACCAGTTATGGACTTATCAATGTGCATCGCAGGTTGCTGCTGCATTATGGCGCGGGCGCGGGCCTTGTTCTGGAGAGTACGCTGGGCACAGGTACCCGTATTACATTCCTGATTCCGCATGAGAGAGGAGAGTTGTCCCTATGAGAATTCTTATTGTGGATGATGAGGTTATTATTCGTACGGGCTTGTGTACCGTAATTGATTGGAAAGAGCTTGGATTGGAACTGCTGCCTGCCGCTTCATCGGCTGAAGAAGCATTAGAGCGCATTCCGCAGGAGAAGCCGCATATAGTGCTGACCGATATCCGGATGTCGGGGATGGATGGTATTGAACTTGCCCGTGAAATTAAGCTAATTCTGCCGGATACGGAGATCGTTATTCTCACGGGATACGATGATTTCAACTATGCGCAGCAGGCTTTACGCGGCGGTGTGACTGATTATTTGCTCAAAACAAGCCGTCCGGAAGAGATTATCAAAGCAGCGCTGAAAGCGAAGCAGAACATTATGGATAAATGGGAGTCGGTTAAGCAGGATAACCTTCAGCAGGCAGCGTTGCGCTCACAATTGTTGGACAGGGCTTTGAATCGTGGTTTACACGATGATGAAGCAGCACGTACACAGCTGCACCAATGGTTTCGTAAAAATGGCGTCGACACCTCAGTGGAAGCTGGTACGGGGATTGCCAGACAGGTGCTGCTCGTATCCTGTTCGGGTTGGGTAACTTTCGCTAATCTGCTGCAAGGAGCCGCAGAGAATATGTTGTACGAGCTTCTCCCTTGTGTGACGCTGATGCAGAAGGATCATTTCGTCATGGTTGTTCGATATGAAGCAGGGGTAACCGATGACGCAGGTCTCCAGAAAGCGCTTCAACGTGTCACTGAAACACTGAAATGCGCCGTGTTTGCTTCGCTGGGACCTGTTGCCCACGATGATGAGGGGCTGCGTGCGTCCTATCGCGCCGCCAAGGAAGTGTTCGCCTACCAAGGTTTGTTAGGCCCAAGAGGACTGTACACCCTGCAAGATATTCAAGATCGAAGCGGAAGTCGGACGGTTTGTACCGAGAAAGAGGAAACGGAGCTTGCAGCGATCCTTATGAAAGATAACGCGACGGATCTTAGACACTGGGTGAATCTGAAGGTTCGTACACAACTTGAGGATGCCGCGGCAACGCCAATGTCCGTTCAAGGTTATTTGCAATCGATCGTGGTAGCAGGTCATCGTTGGTTAGAGAGAGCCAGCACTGCCGAGCAGGATCAGTCGGTACTTAGTGCACTATCTAAGCTAGAAGGCGAAGGCCGTCCTGAAGACGAGGTGTTCAAGGTGCTCTCAGCGATTATGGGCATTTTCCACCAGGGACTCGATCAGAATAAATATGCGTACATCCATAAGGCCATTGCGTACATTCGAGATAATTTACATCAGCCGATTTCGCTTCAGCAAGTGGCTGGTTTCGTCCATATCAATCCCAATCATTTCAGTGAGGTGTTTAAGCGGGAGACCGGGTGTACGTATCTAGAATTCGTGACTCGGGAACGTATGAAGCTGGCAACAGATCTTGTGCAGAGCACGCAATTGAAAGTGAGCGATATTGCAAGGCGCGTAGGTTATGAGGATATCAAATACTTTACTGGGCAGTTCAAAAAGCACACAGGAAGAACGCCGTCCGAATTTCGACAAGGGGGTAAAGACTGAATAATGTCCCCCTTCGCGCCGAAGTCTCTCCCGTACCTCTGCAGAACAATGTCCCCTATACTAAAGGAGTAACGAAGAGAGCTTGCAAGTAGGGGAGCTAGTTGCTACGAAACTTTTAGGAGGTCCGAACAAATGAAAAAGTCATTTATCGTTACACTGGCGGCTGCGATGTCACTTTCGTTGATAGCAGGTTGTGGGTCGAATGGAACTACAGATGGGGCACAAGGCAGCACGGCACCAGCTAAAACAGAGACAGCAAAACCTGGTGAGAAAGTGAAGCTTTCTATCTGGCACAACTACACAGGTGAAGATACACGTGCCAAAACGATGCGCGAATATATGGATAAATTCAAGAAGGACCATCCGAATGTGGAGTTGGATATTCAAGGGATTCCACCCGATGGATACCGTCCGCGTCTAAAAACCGTAGCAGCAGCGAACGAAATGCCCGATCTATTCGTGATGTGGCCTGGTGTGATGACGAAGGAGTTCGTCGGCGGTGACTTAATCCAACCGATTAACGAGCTTCTGGATAGCAAAGCGGAGTGGAAGGGCAACTTTATGCCAGGTTCCTTCGATGATTTCACAATTGCTGGCAAAACCTATGGGGCACCAATGGCCTTATCGCCAACATCGATTCTTTATTACAACAAAGAAATCTTCAACAAATATAACGTACAACCGCCGAAAACGTGGGACGACATGATGAAATTGGTGGATACGTTCAAAAAGAATAACGTAACGCCAATCGCGCTCGGCAACAAAGCGGCATGGGTCGCACAATCAAGTATCCTAAGCTCCTTGGCTGACCGTGTAACAGGAACAGAGTGGTTCTTGAAGGCTGTTGATCAAAACGGGGCCAAGTTTACGGATCCTGAATTCGTTCAATCCTTAACGTACCTGCAACAGCTTGGCAAAGCAGGCGCTTTCCAAGAAGGGTTCAACAGCATCGATAACACACAAATGGAACAAATGTTCGCGCAAGGAAAAGCCGCGATGATGATCGATGGCGGTTGGGCATTGCCGAACCTAGCAGCGAGCGCTTCCAAAGAAGCACTTGCGAACATGGCCGTTACCGTATTACCATCCGTACCGAATGGGAAAGGTGATCCGAACACACTCTCCGGTGTTGTTGGAACTGGTTTAGGTATGAGCAAAAAAGTAACTGGCGCACAAAAAGCTGCCGCTTACGAATTGATCTACGCGTTATCAGGTCCAGAGGCACAGAAAGCGATCTTGGAAGGCAATCAGCTTGTTAGCTACAAGGTCGCGTTGGATACAAGCAAAGTAACATCCCTTTTCGCAGAAGTTTACAAAATGATGGGCAATGTGAAAATGACGCCTGTGTATGACGGTAGACTGAGCTCCTCAAGTGCAGATGTCGTGAACAACGGACTTCAAGAGCTTCTGATGGGCGGTAAGCCGGAAGATATTGCGAAGAAAGTGCAAGATGCCCAAGCGAAAGCTATCGGCAAATAAGAAGGTAAGGCCAAAGGACTCCAGCCTCAGCTCGGCTGGAGCCTTTTTTCCAAAAACAGCTTACAAGGAGGGGCATCATGAACGTGTCCGCAAGAATGAGAGGATTCATCACCATAGGGCTCCTTCCAGCCTTAGTCATCTATTTGTTTTTTGTTATCGTTCCCCTGTTCTGGTCGGCGTACTATGGCTTCTTTGACTGGAAAGGCATTGGCGCAGCGAAGTTTATTGGGATGGATAATTATATCGAGGTATTTACAGATCCGATCTTCTGGAAAGCTTTTAAAAATAACATGCTTATCGTTGCCGCTTCCGTCTTCGGGCAGGTTCCGATCGCTATGATCTTAGCGCTGCTGTTGATGCGCAGCACACCTTTTCAACGTATCATTCGAGCTTCCGTCTTTATGCCCATGGTATTATCTTCTGTTGTCGTCGGGATTATCTGGGGATACATTTATCACCCGCAAATCGGTATTTTGAACTTCTTGCTAGATGGCGTTGGTCTTGACAGTTGGAAGAAAGCTTGGCTCTCCGATCCGAAAGTATCGATGTTCGCGCTGATGGTGCCGATCATCTGGAATTATATTGGTCCCTACATGATTATGTTCATTGCTGCCTTACAAAATATTTCACCTGAAATTGAAGACGCTGCCCAGTTGGATGGTGTCGGACCCGTGCGTAAACTATTTGCCGTCACATTGCCAATGATTTGGGATACGGTGAAGGTAGCAATCGTCCTATGTATTTCGGGCTCATTGAAAGCCTTCGATCTGATCTATGTCATGACAGGCGGCGGTCCAGCGCATTCTACGGAATTACTAGCTTCCTATATGTACAATAGTACCTTCAATGTGTATCGTTTCGGATTCGGTAGTGCGCTGTCTACAGCGATTATTATTCTTAGCTTGCTTCTGATCGTGGGCAGTCAATATCTTATGAAGCGAGACTATCGTTAGGCAGATTAACCATGATCATCATTCATCTCTTGTAGGAGGGACATCTATGAAGCAGGTTGTAGCGATGCAGACGGGGTTTCCCGCTGGAGCTAAACAACGTAAAGTATGGACGCGCGGCGCCATCAATACCGTTCTATCCTTGTATGCATTGGTCACGTTGTATCCATTAATATGGTTATTTATTAGTGCCGTTAAATCAAATGAAGAGTTCTATTCCCGGCCTTTTCTGCTGCCAACCGTCTGGAAGTGGGATAACCTAGTCCGCGCATGGAAAGTTTCAGGAATGGGCCTCTCCTTGTGGAACTCGACCGTTGTAACGGTAGCTTCCTTAGTGCTAACACTGATTCTTGGCGCATTAGCAGCCTTTATTATCGCGCGTTTTGAGTTTAAATTGAAGGCATTCTTCACTGGCTTGTTCCTGTTGGGCATGCTCATTCCGATTCATAGCACACTCGTACCTCTATTTATTATCATGAAAAAAGTAGGCTTGTTGAATACGTACGGCGCACTTATTTTGCCCTATGTTGCATTTGAATTGCCATTAGCCATCTTCATCGTAGCTGCGTACTTAGTCAGTATTCCCAAAGAAATCGAAGAGGCCGCGCTGATCGATGGCACGGGCTACTGGGGCATTTTCTTCCGCATGATGCTTCCGCTCAGTGTTCCTGCATTATCAACCGTAGCCATTCTGGGCTTTCTCCGGTTCTGGAACGACTTCGCTTTCGCATTGGTCTTCATTAGTAAGCCTGCGCTCAAAACCGTACCGCTCAGCCTATCCGCCTTTGCAACAGGCTACATGACGGATTACGAATTGACGATGGCTGCGCTTGCGATTGCTGTGCTTCCAACGATTATCGTGTTCTTGCTGTTCCAGGAACAGATTATGAAGGGCATGACGGCAGGGGCTGTGAAGGGGTAAGCCAGGTTAACCAGAGGGCTGACCGCCAACAGTGAAGGTGTCATTGTTAGGGATTACCCCTGGCGGCAGCTAGAAATAGACTTACAGATGAAAGTTTTACATCTGTAAGTCTATTTTTATGAAGAATGTGTGGAAAGAGTAGAATAGATCTGCCGCCATCAGCCAAATAGATGGAAAATATCCAGCTATTTCTTCCCAATTCCACTGAAAAAGGAAGATAACTGGATTTTCTCCATCTAATTTTAACGATAACCAATAAAATTCGACTAATCCACTAATTTAGATGTATATTTTCCATTTATTTCATATAAATGTATAAAATATATGGAATTAGATGTATTTTTTCCTGTTAATCCACGCCGAATCAGTCGACGACTAACAACTACATATCCTATTTCGCCACTTCATCATTACTTGCTACATTATATCCTCATCAGCAACAGTATTAGTCCGATAAAACCCAATTAAATAAAGGAATTCTTGATAAAAAGGTCCATTAGTCAGATTTTGCCCACTTATTTCTCTATATTCCTGGCTTGGGAGACTTTTTAGTCGATTTAGTTGGGTTATTTCGGTCTAACCAAGGTTTGTTGCCGTAGATAGCAAGATTAATTCGATAAAACCTGGCTAATTGGCAAGCCGAGCGCAAACTAATCTTACGATTTCCCCTTGCGCGTCATCTCCGCAAGGGAAACCCACTGCTCATGGGTCACCTCGAGCAGGTCGTTGAACTGCCCGGCGCCTTGCAGCCACTCGCCGCCGTCAATCGTGATCACTTCGCCGTTAATATAGCCGGCGAAGTCCGAAATCAGATAAGCGGCGAGGTTCGCCAGCTCATCTTTTTCCCCAACGCGCCCCAGCGGGACGCGGTGCAAGAGCTTCTGCGACAGCTCGGGCGTGGGAGCCAGTCGGCTCCACGCGCCGTCGGTCGGGAACAGCCCCGGCGCGATCGCGACTTGCCGGATCCCGTACCGCGCCCACTCGACGGCGAGTGAGCGGGTAAGGGCAAGCACGCCGGCCTTCGCGGCGGCGGAAGGCACAACAAAGGCGGATCCAGTGGAGGCATAGGAGGTCACGATGTTCAGCATCGTACCGCCTACGCTTTGCTCGATCCACCTTTTACCCAACTCCAACGTGGTGTAGAACGTCCCGTGGAGCACAATGTTCAGCACCGCATCGACTGCTCGCGGTGATAAATGCTCAGTCGGGCTGGCAAAGTTGCCCGCCGCATTATTGATCAGCACGTCGATGCGACCGAAGTGCTGCTCCACGGCCGTGATCATGGCAGCTACCTGCTGCGGATCACGGACATCGCAGGGATGGTAGAATACATCCCCGCCGCTAGCCGTGCTCATCTCAGCTGCAGCTTTCGCGAGCACCTCTTCACGCCGACCAGTGATAGCCAGCTTAGCGCCGAGCGACAAGAATTTCTCACCCATCGCGCGGCCAAGCCCTGTGCCGCCGCCAGTAATCAGTACGACTTTATCCTGGAGTAATGCGCCATCGAACATAGGATACACGCTCCTTTTTTACTACCTGATGGGTATGGATATTAATCTTATAAAATCTTTATGCCCTTAACGAAAAAAGATAACGCTTACACGGATGCCGATAACTCATGTTCTCATATCAGCAACCTTACTGTCTAGTACCTCTTGGTGCATTGTCACCGTGCACAAGTAGTACGCTTCATGTTGTGCGGCATCCCAAGGGTGGTTGTAATTAACCATTGTAATGTTGTATTCTAGTGATTAAAAATTAGAGACAGAGGAGAACAATTATGGAGATTAAAGTGGATGATTTATCGGGTCCTGAAGTAAGAGCGCTCATTATGGAGCATCTTCTACATATGCAATCGTTATCCCCGCCAGAGAGTACGCATGCCTTAAATCTGGATGGATTGAAGAAACCTGGTGTCACATTTTGGAGTGGTTGGGAACAAGGAGATTTAGTGGGTTGCGGGGCGATCAAGGAGTTGGATAGTCAACATGGTGAGTTAAAATCCATGCGAACTTCCGCAGCACATCATAGGAAGGGCGTCGCGGTGAAAATTCTTGATCACATTATTAATGAAGCGAAGCAACGTGGCTATACGCGAATTAGCTTGGAGACAGGCTCCATGGAAGCGTTCGAACCTGCTAGGAAATTATATGAGAAGTTTGGCTTTACCTATTGTGGACCGTTCGCGGATTATACAGATGACCCATTAAGTTCTTTTATGACGTTGGAACTATGAGATCATTTTAAAGGGCAACCACACGAACATATAAAAATGACCCTCAGCGTTCAGCTGGGGGTCTCTGTTTCTTTTTCCTACTCTCAATCCACCAAAACAAACTTCTCCAACACATGCCTCACGCCATCCTCGTTATTGCTCTTCGTCACGAAGTTCGCCAACGCCTTCAGCTCAGGCAGTGCATTCTCCATGGCAACGCCGAGGCCAGCCACTTCCAGCATTTCCCGATCATTCCAAGCATCGCCCAGTGCAATTACTTCATCTAATGAGCATCCAATGTGCTCTGCAAGGAACGTGATCGCATGACCCTTCGTACCTTCCTTATGCATGAACTCCAAATAATGCGGTTTGGATTTCGTGATATGCAGTTTATCACCCAGTAGAGGGAGGAGCTCCTCACGGATTTGATCACAAACCTCCGGTTTATCTACGATCAACAGCTTCGGCTGCGGAATATGGATCCATTGACGCAAATCGCCAATAATATAAGGGGTCTTGGACAAGCTCACATAGTTTTTGATCTTATCGTTATCTTCAGCTGCATAAAGCTCATCCCCATGGTAAAGCTGAAGATGATAGTTGTTCTTCTCACAATAATCTAGAAGGAAGCGGGCGCTCTCTACAGGGACAGTGCGCTCATAGAGGACTTTCTCGTCCAACAAGTTTTTGATCAAAGCCCCTTGATACGTAATGATGGGGACGTTGAGTCCGATACGATTGGCAATTTTGGCAGCAGAAGGGAAGCTTCTTCCTGTGGCGATAGTAACCGTTACCCCTTTGGCAACAGCTTGATGCATAGCTTCGACTGTCTCTTGTGAAATCGTCAAATCATCACGCAATAGGGTATCATCCAAGTCAGCAGCAACTAATTTATACGTCATGTTTCTCACCGATCCTATTCATCATCTCTATTAAAATTCTGCTAATAGCATACCCGAATTGCTAGCGAATTGCTACAATAAGTGCATATGAGATAGCTAGAAGGAGGCACTTTCACGATGACATCCCCCTACACGAATGACTTGGAAAAATGGCTTAGAGCGCATGCAAATGCGGAAAATGCACCAAGCATGGAAGCGTATATGAAGAATCATTTTCCATTCCTCGGGATTCGTAATCCGGAGCGCGCCCAGCTGACCAAACA
The DNA here is from genome assembly GCF_059691955.1 of Paenibacillus sp. J22FR83. Lineage (NCBI taxonomy): Bacteria > Bacillati > Bacillota > Bacilli > Caryophanales > Paenibacillaceae > Paenibacillus > Paenibacillus sp. J22FR83. The sequence goes on along the minus strand of NZ_JCAUAM010000033.1, from coordinate 14,152 downwards.
ATTCACGAAGGAGCATGGCTTTCCGAAAGGGGAGGAGGCTGTCCGCGTTGCTCAAGAGCTGTGGTCATTGCCAGAGCGGGAGTTTCACTACACGGCTATTATGATGCTTCTGCAAATTAGAAAAACAGTACATGCTTCGCATATTGATGAGCTGGAGTCTTACATCGTAACCCAATCCTGGTGGGACACGGTAGATACGGTGGCGGATCACCTGATCGGCTATCATCTCCAACGGTTTCCAACATTAATCCCAGACTACGTTGAGAAATGGTTAGCTTCTAATAATATGTGGCTTCAGCGAACAGTGATTTTATTTCAGTTGAAGTATAAAAAGAAGACCGACGTGCCGCTGCTGTTTCACTGTATCACAACGATGGCTGAATCGAAGGAGTTTTTCATCCGCAAAGCGATTGGATGGGCACTGCGTGAATATTCCAAGACGGATGCGGAATCCGTGCAAACCTTTGTCGCAAATCATGACTTATCGCCCTTAAGTGTACGTGAGGCACTGAAGGTTATTCACAAGGGGCAGGAAAATACTGTGAGATAGCTGAAACTGTTGACATTGATAATCATTTTCATTATTATAAGTTGAGAATCAATATCATACATAAATAGTTACTCAGGAGGGTCCACCTTGTCACGTTTCAATACAACTAAAACTACTAAAGTTACATTCACTGTTCTTTCCGTGTGTATGGCAGCTCTACTCGCAACAGCTTGTGGAAGCGATAAAGAAGCAGCGAGCACAACAACACCTGCGACATCAACTGCTCCGGCAGCTACTGCAGCAGCGACAGCGACACCTGCGCCTGCCCTTGATAAAGTTCTTAAAGATAGCATGGGACATGAAGTTAAAGTTCCAGCTAACCCGAAAGCCGTGATCGCCTCCTACTTGGAAGATCCGCTTCTTACATTAGGCATTAAACCGATTGTTCAATGGTCTGTTAAGGAAACAAGCGTGCAAGATTATTTGCAAACACAGCTAGCTGGCGTTCCTACCATTCCGTCCACTCTTCCTGTGGAATCCATCTTGAAAGTTACCCCAGATTTCATGATCGTTGGCAATGAGTCAGCGGTTGAGAAAGGTCTATATGAGCAGTACTCCAAAGTTGTACCGACATTTGTACTTGGCAACGAAGTAATAGCAGACTACCGTAAGACGCTTTTGAAAATGGGCGAAATTCTTAATAAAACAGATGCTGCGAACGCAGCACTTAAGAAATATGATCAAAAAGTAACAGAAACCAAAGCAAAGCTTGCTCCAATTATTGGGGATAAGAAGGTTGCCATTCTGTGGGTAACGAATAAAAACTTCTATGTCGTTAACGGTAAAGTTGCCAGTGGCGCGGTTGCTTACGGCGATCTTGGTTTGAAACTGCCTAATATTTTGGCTGTACTACCGGAAGCAAAAGCCAATTGGGTGCCAATTTCACTAGAAAAACTTGCTCAATTAGATGCAGATTATATTTTCTTGGTTAACAGCGATAAAGGTCAAGCAGGTAACTTGGAAGATCCACTATGGAAGAACGTTCCTGCAGTTAAATCAGGCAAAGTATTCGAAATAGAAAAAACAAGCAGCTGGTTGTACAACGGTGTCATCGCTGGCGAGCGCGTGATGGACGATATCGTTAAACTTATTAAATAATTGGGGGTTAGGGTATGACGGGGTCAAAAAGTCAAATTCCCGCAAGCCATCCTCCTTTGAAGTCTCGTCCATTTACTGCATCAGCCATTATTTTTGGCGGACTGGCTTTGTTGCTTATTAGCCTGATTGCCTCTATCTCAGTAGGGGCAGCGGATATCTCTTTCGGCGAGGTATGGCAAGCCATCTTTCAATTTAATGGTGATTCAACTCAGCATTTGATCATCCAACAATTAAGGCTTCCACGAGCAATCGCTGGCGCTTTAGTTGGGGCTGCTTTTGCTGTGGCAGGGGCGATTATGCAAGGTGTTACTCGCAATCCGTTATCGGACCCGGGTATTCTCGGTATCAACGCAGGTGCAGGCTTCATGCTTGCCCTGTGTTTTGCCTTTTTACCGCATCTGCCATTTCATTATGTCATTCTATTCTCATTCCTCGGTGCTGCAGTAGGAACGGGGCTTGTCTATGGCATTAGTGCGTTGGCCAAGGGTGGCGTAACACCTGTTCGAATCGTGCTGGCGGGGTCTGCTGTCAGTGCCTTACTTGTGGCACTCAGTGAAGGGATTGCGATTTCCTACCATATTGGTCAGGACCTCGCTTTTTGGTTTGCAGGAGGAGTAGCGGGTACGAAGTGGATGCAAATTGATATTATGGCACCATGGATTATCGTTGCCTTATTAGGTGCAATGTTCATCTCGCCTTGGATTACGCTGTTAAGCATGGGAGAAGATGTTGCAACAGGTCTCGGTTTACGGACGGGGCTAGTGAAGCTAGCAGCCTTTGTACTGGTTCTAGTCCTCGCAGGTGCAGCAGTGGCAACGGTAGGCGCTGTTGGATTCATTGGTCTTATTATTCCGCACGTTGTTCGTTATCTCGTGGGCGTTGATTATCGTTGGATTATCCCGACTTCTGCCGTATTAGGCGGGTTGTTGGTTGTGCTGGCGGATATCGGAGCTCGCATGGTCAATCCGCCATTTGAAACACCGATAGGCTCCATTATTGCCCTAATTGGTGTGCCCTTCTTCCTCTATCTAGCTCGTAAAAAGGGGAGGGATTAGAACGTGGCATCCATGCAACCTGGAAGCATCAAGAAGCCGAGATTGGCTAAAGCGATCGCGGTGATGTCAATTTTATTAGCCCTCATAATTATTGTTTTTATTATAAGTATGAATACTGGCGTAATCCGTTTAAGCCCGCTTGAAGTGCTGCGAACATTTTTTGGAGGCGGCACTGCGAAACAAAGCATCATTCTATGGGATTTTCGACTTCCTCGCATCGTGATTTCGGTCCTGGTAGGAGCGGGTTTAGCGGTTTCAGGAGCGATCCTGCAAGGAATTTCGCGGAATATGTTGGCTGACCCAGGAATTCTGGGTATTAATGCAGGAGCAGGACTTGCGATCATACTGGTTGTATCCTTTTATCCCAATAATGTTGGGGCACCGTTATTCTTCATGCCGATGATTGCTATGCTAGGCGCCGGATTGGCTGCTTTCTTGATCTATACGCTTTCGTATGTCAAAGGTAAAGGAATCTCATCATCCCGTTTGCTCCTTGTAGGTATCGCGGTTTCGGCAGGTATTGCTGCCTTGATGATGGTACTTAGCATTCGCTTGGATCCGACCGATTTTCAGTTCGTTCAGATCTGGTTAGCAGGAAGTATATGGGGAACTAACTGGAAGTTTGTTGTCGCTTTATTACCTTGGATCGTCATACTTATTCCATACGTCATATACAAAGCCAATGTGTTGAATGTCCTGAATCTGGGAGAGATGACGTCGATTGGGCTTGGGATCAGAATGGAACGGGAACGACTTGGATTGCTGGCAGCAGCTGTTGCCTTGGCAGGCGCATGTGTCGCTGTCGGTGGTGGGATTGGCTTCGTAGGATTGATAGGGCCGCACTTAGCACGAAGGTTAGTTGGACCAAAGCATCAATTTTTGATTCCAGCTTCGGCACTCACGGGAGGGCTGTTGCTGATCATCGCAGATACGATTTCTCGGGGAATGTTTCAACCAACAGAGGTTCCGACGGGGATTGTGGCCGCTGTTATTGGAGCGCCATACTTTTTGTACTTATTAGTTCGAACGAGAGCTTCGTAAGAAGGCAAACATAGAGATCCACAGTAGGCTTAGTAGCCTGATGTGGATTTTTCTCATTTTATAAGCAAAATAAGAAATGTTAGGTAATATAACGCATATATTAATATCGTGAATTAGTGTAATATATGTTGACATAATCATTACATTGAATTAAAGTAATAAAAATTCTTCTTTAGCGCACTGGCGCCTACGAGGGGCAAGGGAGAGATGGGAGATGGCTCACATGCGAACAAACGATTTGTTAGCGAGATTACCGAAGGTGGATCTTCATTTGCATTTGGATGGAAGTGTGAAGCCCGAGACGATTTTGGAGCTCGCTCTCGAGCAAGGCATATCACTCCCTGTCTATGATAAGGATGGGCTGATTCCACATATGCGAGTGACAGACAATTGTGGCAGTCTGATAGAATATTTAGGGAAATTTGATTTTACGACGAAGTTTCTACAAACAGGTGCAGCCTTGGAGCGAGTTGCTTATGAAGTCATCGAACAATCCTTGGAGCATAATTGTCGCTATGTGGAGGTGCGCTTTGCGCCTCAATTGCATCGCAACTTGGGGTTAACCTTGGAAGAGACGTTCCACTATGTCACCCAAGGATTAAAGCGCGCGAGGCACGATTATGGAACGAGATTCGGTGTGATAGCTATTTGTATGCGAAATCACCCCTGTGCAGATAATTTGGAAGTTATTGAAGCGGCCGCCAAATTCGTAGGGAAGGGCGTTGTTGCTGTTGATTTGGCTGGCGATGAGGCGAACTATCCGCCTGAGTTTTTCCGGGAAGTGTTCGCTAGATCACATAAGCTGGGCATTCCTGTTACCATTCATGCCGGCGAGGCGGCAGGTGCGGTTAACGTCTACGAGGCTGTAGCACATCTAGGTGCCACCCGAATCGGGCATGGGGTGAGGCTTGGCGAGAATGCAGCTATTCTGGAGATGATCAAAGATCGCCGCATCCCGTTGGAGATGTGTCCGATCTCCAATATCCAAACGAAGGCAGTGGCCTCTTGGGACGCGTATCCGATCCGAGCGTACTTGGATCAAGGTTTGATTGTAACGATCAACACAGACAATCCTAGTGTGTCGGGAACCGATATTACGAAGGAGTATCGCACGATTGCCGATCGCTTCGCTTTTACAACACCAGAACTCGTGAAGTTAATCATGAACGGCGTGGAGGCCGCTTTTATGGAAGAACACGATAAAAGGATCTTCAGAAGCGAGATGGAAGCGGAGCTTATCAGCTTAGGTGTGTATAATTAAATGAAGGTGGAAGAGAGTCTGTTGCGATAACGCAACAGATTTTTCTTTCTTGTTTGTGCTTGAGCTCGAAACGCTCCCACACCCCCTGGCAAATTGAATAACTGGATTTTCTCCAGCTAATTTGAGCGAAATCACGGAATTTTACCAAATAACTGGATTTCCTCCTGCTATTTCAATCCGATTTCGTCTAATGGGACGTTTCTGGCCAAAATAGATGTAGAAAATCCAGTTAATCTCCCCGGAGGCTAGTTTTCCACGGAAATAGATGTAGGAAATCCAGTTAATGCCCCAAAGCCACCCAACCTAGCAGCTACTACTGCCACTTTTAACCGACACAGGGGTACCAACAACAATACGAGCGAATTAGAATGCTATCTAGCGGAACGCTACCCCAAGAAAGCCGGTTAAGACGGATTATGTTAAAGGGGATACTTTTTATGTTAAATTAAGGGATATTCCCATTTCTTTACGGCGGGAGGTGTAAGTGTCATGGAGTATTATAAGCAAATTAGACAGTTCGTAGGGCATCATCCTATTATTTTGCCTGGAGCAGTCGTGATCTTGGTTAATGAACGGGGACAAATTCTTCTTCAACAAAGACCGAATGAGACCTGGGGGTTGCCAGGAGGACTTATGGACTTGGGTGAGTCTTTAGAAGATACAGCTCGACGCGAATTTTTGGAGGAAACAGGTTTGACAGTGGTGGAACTAACCTTAGTCGGTGTGTTTTCTGGTGCTCAATATCATTACACGCTTCCTAATGGAGATGAATTTTACGCTGTAACGACAGCCTATATGGCACGTGAAGCTACAGGTGAGTTAGCGATGGAAACGACTGAAACCCGAGATTTGCAATACTTCGATGTGCGCGAACTACCGGAAGCGCTGGGGCGAGTATATAGGGATAGTATAACGGCTTATCTACAAAGTGCTTCGAAACGTTAGGAGGCGAACATCGTGATGGTTTCGTATGTGATCGTCCTTGTCTATGTTTTGTACATGTTATATAGGAGTTACAGAGCTAATATAGCTAAGAAACTGGTTAGGACAGTTACACTCGTTGGATATAGCGACTACCAAAAAATATTCATCACATTGCTAAATCTGTTTTTCTTACCTTTTATCGTCACCCTAGATAGCAATGGAAAGTACGGGGTATTATTGCTCCTCATTCTCCTATCAGCCTTGCTGAATCGTACGTATCTTGGAGATAACGGCATTAAGGTAAACGATGTTTGCATTTCCAAAGAACCAAGTACAGGAACTTAGTCGGACTCATCTAGATAAAGAAAGGTGTATCATATGGATACTTACATCATTACAGGCGGTTCCAAAGGCCTCGGCGCTGCCATCATTCGGCAGCTGCTAGAGCAAGGCGCTGCGGTTCATTGCATTTCCCGCAGCGAGAACGAGACCTTGCGCCAAGAGGCGCTGCGCATGGAAGGTCAGCTGACCTTCCATGCTTACGACTTGGCGCAAACCGAAGGCATCGATTCGCTCATGGAGCGAATCCTCGCGCAACCAGATGGCGTGGCTTCCGTCACGCTCATCAACAATGCGGGCATGATCGAGCCGATTGTCTCGATCGGCCGAGCAACCCCAGACGACCTGCAGCGCAGCCTGCAGGTCAATCTCGTCGCACCCGCCGTGCTGACGAACAGCTTCATTCGGCTCACGCAGGCGTGGCCGATCGTGAAGCGTGTCGTCGGCATCTCCTCGGGCGCGGGGCGCAAGCCCTACCCCGGCTGGGGTGCCTACTGCACCGCCAAAGCCGGGTTGGATATGCTGACGCGCTGTGTCGGCGCCGAGCAGTTGACACAGACACACCCGGTGCTGATTTGCAGCGTGGCACCGGGTGTGGTGGACACCGATATGCAGCGGGAGATTCGCGCTGCCTCGGAAGAGGACTTCCCGCAGGTGAGCCGGTTCGTCCAGCTCCAAGAGCAGGGGGAGCTGCGCTCCCCTGAAGATACCGCGAAGCAGCTGTTGCACTTGCTGCACGCGAATGCATTCGAACAAGGCGAGGTCGCAGACTTACGCACAAAATAGCTCTTGTCTTAACCCAACTTACGCACGAAATGGCTCTTGTCCTGATCTAACTTGCGCGCACGAAATAGTCTTTGCCTTTGCATTAAGCCGCAATACGCACAAAATAGCTCCTGCCTTAACCCAACTTACACACCAAAAGCCCGTATCGTAATCCGACACGGGCTCTTTCTATCGCAATGATCTATTGAATACTGCCACTAACCGTACCGCCAGATGAAAGCTCAGAAGTACAGAACTTGCATCGTGAAGCTTGCGCGGGAATTTCAGATAAGCAATGAGGACAGTTTTTGGTGGTTACCGCTTTTTCCTTAGGTGCTTCTTTCTTGCGGAATTTACCGATTTGGCGAACGACCATGAAGATGACGAATGCCACGATTAAGAAATCTAAAAAAGTGGATAGGAATTGTCCGTATCTAAAGACAGCAGTGCTCTTAGCAGCTTCATCAAATGTTGCGTAATGTTTCCCGTCCAAGGCAACATACAAATCATTGAAATTCACTTTTCCAATCAGTAAACCAACGAGCGGCATAACCAAATCATTCACAATGGACGTAATGACTTTACCGAAAGCTCCTCCGATAATAACCCCGACTGCAAGGTCGAGCATGTTTCCTTTGAATGCAAATTCCTTGAATTCTTTTAGCATGATGTACCCCCATGAGACTTGATTCATAGCATTGTATCATAGCATTGTACCATAATTAATAGAGCCCAAACAAATAAGCTTCGATCCCTAATGGGGGTGTTTTACTCTGAAGTAGGGGGCTTATCCGAGCTTATCCTATGCTTTTACAGCGGTAATTTCTTTCAAAGCTTGAACAAGCACTGCATTCTCTTCGGAAGTTCCAATTGAAATTCGAACATGATTAGGAAGATTCCAACCTCCGCCATAACGAACGATAACCCCGCGACTCATCAAATTATCATAAATCGATTTCGCTTGTGCGCCTAATTCGACCAATACAAAATTACTCATGCTTGGCGTGAACGGAATTGCCAGTATCCGTAATTCAGCGTACAGCTCTTCTCGCACCTTAACGTTATTCGTACGCGTTGCTTCAAGATGTTGATCATCCTTGAGTGCGGCTGCAGCAGCAACTTGGGCGAGTGTGTTCACATTAAAAGGTTCTTTGACCTGACGAATCCGTTGCAGAATACCCGTATCAGCGATGCCATATCCGACGCGTATCCCTGCTAATCCGTAGATTTTAGAAAAAGTTTGCAGCACGACAACAGGGTAGCCTTCTCGTACTAACGCAAGACCATCGCAGTAATCGTCAGCTGTAACGAAATGGCTATAAGCACCATCGAAGATCACAAGTACGTGTGACGGGAGACTTTTTACAAGTCGGTGTAGGTCTGTTTTGGTGATATAAGTGCCCGTGGGATTATTTGGTGAACAAATATAGAGCATCTTCGTGCGTTCTGTGACTGCTTCGAGAATAGCGTCTACTTCATAGCGATAGTTCTCTCCAAGCGGTACGCGAATGATGCTGGCTCCAAGTAAGTTGGCTCCGAATTCGTACTCACTGAAGGTGGGGGAAGGCACAATGACTTCATCGCCTGGCTCTAAGTAGGTTTCGGAGAGCAGTGTAATTAGTTCATCGCCGCCGTTCGTAACAAGGACTTGATCAGGGGAGAATCCGCGCTTCTCCGCAATGGCTTCTCTAAGGGTTACGGTCTCAGCATCTGGGTAACGGTGAATGTCGGATACATAAGCTCTAATAGCCTCAAGAGCAAGAGGGGAAGGGCCTAATGGATTTTCATTGGAAGCTAATTTAGTGACCGAAGTGAGCCCGAATTCTTGCTGGACCTCCCAAATGGGTTTTCCTGGCGTGTAGGGCTGCATACGGGATAAAATGCTTCGTGGATTAATGTTTTCGACACCTGGACCTTTCATGTGCAACACTCCTTATAATGATTATTACTTTATCTAGATAATACATTAACTCGGTAAAGTAGTAAAGTATAAAATTTGCATTTCAGCATAGAGTTGTTTGGTATATGATACAGGTATTGGAAATTGATTTGCTTGAAGGGTGGCAGTGAAGTGAAGAAAATGAGATTCGGTATTCGTGCCAAAATTATGATTGGATATGCGTTCATCATTTTCTGCTTAACTCTTTCTTTTGTGCTTGTTATTCAACAGTTAGCTGCCATGCAGCGAGATCGCAATTATGTAATCGAGCATGATTTTGCCGTCAATAGAGAGTCGAATCTTCTTGAGAAATATGTCATGGATATGGAAAATGGGCAAAGAGGGTATTTACTCACCGGGGAAGCTAAATATTTAGAGCCTTATACGACCGGGCAGACCAAGTGGAGAGACTCCTTTAATCAACTGAGAGAGTTGACGAGTGATACGCCAGTCCAAGAGAAAAATTTAATCGCGCTCAAAGAATCTATCGAAAATTGGCTAATACAAACAGGCGGGACCTTACCGACGATGAGGAATGGTCTTGAGAATGAAAGTTATTTTAATTTCACCTTCTTTATTACGCATCAAAGTATTCTGGATATTCGCTCGCAATTAAATCGATTTCGCGGCCTTGAAATGGGATTTGTGAAGGAGCGAGCGGCACACCTGGATGCACAAAATGAAATGTTGATCAACTCCTTATTTGTTATGTTGGGGGTGGTGATCATCTTTTCGTTGCTAGCAGCACTACTTATTTCGAGATCCATTGTCGGGACGATCAAACAGGTGACGAAGAGCATCATGAAGCTGAGCTCTATGAAGCGAGATCGTTCGAAGCGCATTCATGTCACTATGAATGATGAAGTGAAGGATTTGGCTGACGCAACCAATATGTTGCTGGAGAGTCAAGAAGAAATCGAGTGGCAGCAGCGAAAGCTGACGGAAGTTGTGCATATGCTGCAAGGCATTTCTAATTTGGAAATGTTGGGGACCTCCTTTATTCGTAAAGCAGCGGAGTTGTTCGGAGCTTCATTCGGGGTTTTTTACATAAGAAGTGTACACGAATCTAGGGTTGGCATGATGAGGATGGCAGATTATGCGGCGATGGAGGAAGGAGCTGAAGCTGGGAAAACATTCTTCCGCCTTGGAGAAGGGTTGATTGGCCAATGTGCGATTGAGAAAAGAATTGTACATCTCACACATGTCCCTGAAACGTATATTCGTTTGAAATCAGGACTTGGCTCAGCAACGGCACAAAGTATTATGATCGTACCGATCATCCATAATCAAGAGGTTATCGCTATCATGGAGTTGGCTTCTTTTGATAAATTTACGTCGCTTCAGCTGAGTCTGATGGATGATATCCTAGAGGTCTTAGGAACAATCGTCCACAGTGTGCAAACGCGTGTCGAGGTCGAGCGCCTTCTTCGAGAGTATCAGGCTATGACGGAGGAACTTCAAATTCAACAGGAAGAATTGCATCTGACCAATGAACGGCTAGAGGAAAGGAATCGCTACGCGGATGAAAGGTCGAGAGAGCTCGAACATATGAAAGTCTCCTTTGAAGAGCATGCCATTCAACTGGAGCTGAGTTCGCGGTATAAATCAGAGTTCTTGGCGAACATGTCTCACGAACTCCGAACGCCTCTTAACAGTATATTGATTCTTTCTCAGATGCTTCAGGAAAACAATAGCCAAACCTTAACGCATGATCAGCAAGAGTATGCCCGTGTTATTCATTCTTCGGGAAATGATTTATTGCTCCTCATTAACGATATTTTGGATTTATCCAAGGTGGAAGCGGGAAAATTAGATATTCACATCGGAGAGTTGCGTGCAGACTGGCTACCCGAGCTCTTATTAGGTCATTTCGAGAAGGTGGCTGAACAACGAAAGCTGACATTTCGAATTGAGATGGATACGCAAGTGCCGAAGATCTTCTATACGGATGAGCAGAGGCTTAGTCAAATTCTCAAAAATTTGCTTTCCAATGCATTCAAATTCACGCATCAAGGTTCAATTCAGGTGGATTTTCGCATGTGCAGCGTGGAACAAATTGTGGAATTGCTGCCTTCTGCTGTGCATATGCAAGTTATGGCGGTTTCCGTTAGGGATACTGGTATAGGTATACCAACCGACAAGCAAGAAATCATCTTCGAGCCTTTCCTCCAAGCTGATGGCACAACGAATCGGAAATATGGAGGAACAGGGCTGGGATTATCGATCAGTCGGGAGTTGGCGAGACTTCTTGGGGGTTGTATCAAGATGCAGAGCGTAGAAGGTAAAGGAAGTACATTTACATTATACATACCTTCGCTGCCAGAGGGGATTAACACAGGGCATAAAGAAGCGGCGGCGGCAATTGCAAGCACGAGCAATGACTATTTCATCCGTGAATACGGTGAAAATATACTTACACACGAGGATGGCAGTAACAATCCATTTAAGGGTAGAAAAGTACTGGTTGTTGATGATGATGTGCGTAATGTTTTTGCACTTTGTAATGCCTTTGAGCAAGAGGGGTTTATCGTGAGTGTTGCTCAGAATGGACAAGAATGCTTAGAGTTGTTGGCCAAAGATCCTAGCATTGAACTTATTCTTATGGATATCATGATGCCGGTGATGGATGGCTATGAAGCGATGCGTCTCATTAGGAAAAATAATCATTATGCTGCTGTTCCGATTATTGCACTTACAGCCAAAGCTATGAAACAGGATAGAGAGATCTGTTTGCAGGCAGGTGCATCCGACTATATTAGCAAGCCGCTGCATATGAGCCAACTGCTCTCGCTTATGCAAGTTTGGCTAAGTAAATAAACCAGAAAGACCTTTAACTACCTCCCGAATGTGGAAGGGGTCAAAGGTCTTTTGTCTTAATGAACACTACGTTCTGTATATACTTCAAAATGATAAATCGTGTTGCGCGTCAATACTCGGAAATCCAGTCCGTCTTGATCAATCGCTTGCACGCGTGTTGTTTTGAATGGTGTATGTTGTTGAACCCCTGATAAAGTCATTGGACATCCTACCTCGGTTGGGTTCACTTCACGAAATGTTTGCCCTTGAATCTCATCGAAATCGAATCGATCTGACCGATGCTTCGGGGTAATCCCGTCCACCTCATAGATTTGCAATAGCTTTAACAACCTCATTCTGGCCCCTCCTGTCCGTGGTTTTCGTTTTTATTATACACGCACATTTCATCTTATGCGAAATCTACAAACCTAACATAAACCTAAAGAAGTCTTCATACTTTCCTAGCTTCCAAAATATACAATTGTTCTATCTGAACCGGGGGTGTTGCGCATGCTGCACACGAAAGTAATCATTGGGGATAAAGAAGTTCTTATTTTTTTCGAATCCATGTATCAGGAGTATTCCACTCGAGCCATTGAAACGATTACTAAGTATTTAAATCATGCTCAGATAAGAGAAGTGTTCGATAATCTGGGATTAGTGCATGCCACGAATACAGAGGTAACGCTGTTCTCTTTGAACGGGGAGATGGAGACAATCCCTATGTCTTGATCGGGCTAGCTCTTTCTATTGTTTTTAGCTAAAATGAAGGGGTTAGAACAAGGAGGCAGATACATATGACCGTTATGAAATTAGAACATGTAGGGGTTATGGTAGCAAACTTAGAAGCATCAATAGCATTCTATGAAAAAGTGATCGGGCTTAAGCACAAAGGAACGCTGCTTCACACGAATGGTGTCATTCGGCTTGGTTTTCTTGGCTTTGAAGCTGCGAATGAAACAGAAGTTGAATTAATTGAAGGTTATAATGCGAACCTGCCGCAGGAAGGTAAAGTGCATCATTTGGCTTTTACCGTAGATGATATCGATGTTGAGTTCGCAAGAATTCAAGCTTTAGAGGTTAAGCAGTTGGACACGGAAATCACAACACTTCCGAACGGTTCTAAGTACTTCTTCTTTAACGGGCTAGATGGCGAGCGAATAGAATTCTTTCAATCGACACGTGGATAGGTTTAACATTTGCTAGATACGGGCATCCTTTTACTAGAGTGATAGATTCTAGCGAAGAGGTGCTTTTTTCATGTCAAAGCGTTGGACACAAATGCTAATAGGCTTAACTATTCTTGGCTTATTCTTCGGGTGGATTCGTCATGTGGATGCACGGGCTGAACAAGATGCACAGCTATTACTCCGTGTGGCAAACCCTTTTATGCAATCCAATGAACATATTACCTTCAAATATACAGGGTATTTCGGCACATGTGATGGTGTGGATGCCAAAGTGATGGGTGCAAGTGAACGTTTGTCCCAAAAACTAGGGTTTACAACTAACGCCAATGAACCGATTTCCTTGAAAAACGGTATTTATACGAATAAGTCCGAAGTTGCTGGAAGTGCAGTTGCGACATTAACTGTTGCTAGTCCAGTAGGACAAACGGCTTGTTATGCTGTATTACGATTAGATGCGCCAGGGAGTGCGGATCAAGCCCAACTTCTTAAATGGCAGGAGCAAATGACCACGCAATTAACCGGCCAAGGCATTCAAGGTATGTGGAACGTGATGATACAAGGAAATGCTGTTGATGAAGACTTCGGCTTATCGAATGATCCCAAGGAATACCTAGGTGAGTTAGTTCGAGCTTATAAAGGAACAGTTGTTGAAAGATACGAAGATGGCACGACCTTCAGTGCATCGTTGGTAGCATCTGAATTTGAGTCTTCTATACAAAGCGGCGATCAAAAGGTGAATGTCCAAATCGCACTTCATCAAGATACGACTTCGGGCCTTTGGCGCTTAACGATAGGAACACCGATTATTACAATGGAATACTAAACGCGGGAAAAGGGTGCTTAATGCATTCCTTTTTTTGTAGGAACAATTCGAAACAATTGCAATAGTGGAACTTTTCCAAAGGGGTTGTAATTGATATCTAGGCATGGTACATTAGTCCTCGTTGTTCGGAAGCAAACAACCATGACAAGCGAAATTGTAGTGGACTTGCTTTCAAGCAATAAGGTATGGTAAGATGACTTTCCGACAGACGCCGACAATAATTGACAAGAAAAAAGTGCTTGCAATTGAGAAACGTTCTGTGGTATATTACTTCTCGCTGCTTCGGTAACACGGTAGCGGACGAAAGACATTGATCTTTGAAAACTGAACAACGAGTGAGTAAGCAAATCGGTTGAGCAATCAACCATTAA
>NZ_JCAUAM010000032.1:0-56174 GCF_059691955.1 Paenibacillus sp. J22FR83 | reverse complement strand
CGCACCCTTCCTCACGGACAGAGCACTATGGGTCAACTATGTACTTCCGCCATCTCGCGGTGTACTCAGGACTTTCACCTGTTAGTACGATGCGCTGCCAAGCGCACCAAATAACAGCCCCTCCGGTCTAAGACCAGAAGGGCTGTCCTTCAAGCTCTACGTCTCTCCGCGCTTCCGGCTACTTCGAAACCGTGACACTCACCACGTCGCTCGACGTTACACCGGCTGCGTTGAATAGCTCAGCGCGATACTTATACACGCCGATTGCGCGACTAGCGATAGCTGTGACAGCACTTTGTGCACTTGGCGATGCAGCTTGCAAACTTTTCTCATCAATAAGCACGTCATTTTCGTAGAGGCGATATCCCGTTGCGTTGGTGCCCCACCACATGTTCATGGTCACATTGTAGTTGCCGTCCCCATCCCAATTATTCTGGGATAGAACAGGCTTACCAGGGGATGCCTCTGTGATCGTAACAACGATAGACTGACTAGTTGTCGTACCGAATCCATTAATAAGTTCACTAGTATACGTATAAGTGCCGTTTGGTTTACCGGTTACATCCACTTTGGCGATTTGAGCCGCTGGGGAAGCATCCGTAAGTGTTTGGGTCGAGATAAGCACACCGTTCTCATATAGTTTGAAAGTGGAACCGTTATTTCCCCACCACATGTTCATGGTGATCGTGTAGTTGCCATCTTTTAAACCCGTATAGCCGTTATTTGAGGTCAAAACAGGTTGGCCAGGCGCGCCGACGGATAATGGCTTCACCACGTTAAAAGTCTGCGATGAACTCGTTGTGTTCCCTGCAGCATCCACGACTTGGTAGGCCACTGTGTGTGCACCTACGGCTAAACTGCCTGCGGCAATCGTTTGACCACTAGTAATCGCATGACCATCCAACGTCAGGGATTGCTCGACAACACCTGAAATCGCATCGTTAGCTAACAAATCGAATGTTACCGCTGCTGTATTCGTCACATCCTTGACGGCATGACCTGACTCTGTAAGGGTCGCTGTTGGCGCTGTTTTATCCAGCTTCACTCCCAACGACTTAGCCACTTCGACATTGCCTGCAGCATCCTTCGAGCCGTAGCTCACCGTTGTTGTGCCCTCCGTACTAATCGCGATAGGCGCTGTGTAGGCAGTTGGTGTTCCGCCATTGATGGCATATTCGGTAGTCACCGCTCCCGCTCCATCATCTACAGCAGTTAACGTTGCCGTTACATCTTGATTGAACCAACCCGCTCCATTCGGTGTACTGGATAAAGTTGCCGTTGTTACTGGCGCTATGGAATCAGCAGCTGCGCTGAAATCGCTCAAGCCCCGAGGCTTCAATTGGAATACACTTTTGAAAATCGCACCAACACCTTGAATCGTCACCTTTTGCCCAGCTGTGTAGGGGAAGGTGCTTAAGGATAGGCCTGTTCTCGTATCGACACGAACGTGATTGCTTACACCGTCTTTGACAGCGTCGAATTCAAAAGAACCCGCCGGCGTCGCCGTGATGATGTTGTTGATGGTCACATCGCTCAGTGAAAGCAGCTGACCTTGATTGTCCGCTGTCACAGCGGATACTGGCGTAGGTGTTGGGAGCGCAGCGACACCTGTTTTGGTAATTTCAACGGGGTCTGCCAACTCAAACTCCGTGTTGAACAGCGCAGTAGCTGCCGTGACTTTGACCGTATCCCCTTGGTGGAAGCCACTCAAGCTTTGAAATACATACAAGCCGCCTGTCGCATCTTGCAAGTAGAAAGCCTGCCCGCCAAAAGCACCCGGCTCTGTCGTAACAACCCCCTCCACTGTCACCAACGTACCGGCTGCTTTCGTACGTGCTTCGGAGATGACGATCTTGGCAGGAATCGGATTCTCCTCTTCCGGCAAGTTTTCTGGTGGAACGTTGCCGAGGGTGACAGCTTCGGTTTTCAGATTCGTGCCATTCTGGCGCAATCTGAGATTTGCAGGTGCAGTCGTTCCTGGAACAACACGTACATTCAGATCCTTCGTCGCGTGTCCGTTGATGTCTGAGGTTACGCTAAATGCGGAGCTATACGCGTAAGCTGTCGGCCATGTGCCGTCTGCGTTCTGAATCTTGGCGATTTGTGATCCACCCGTGACCAGATAAATGCCGAGGGAGAAGCCCGTTACAGTTGTCGAAGGCGGTAAGTTATCCACAACGACTCTGATCGGGAAGTCCGCCGCATTCGGCAATACCGCTTGTTTCACGAAGCTGTACGTCGTGTTCGCTGTAGCCGCAGGTCCGCCATACGAGCCAGGCTTGAATGTGCTGCGGTCGTACCATTTGTAGCCAGCATTCGGTGCTGCCCACGGCTCTGGCTGCGGTTCCGTCGATGCCGCTGGCGCTTCAAAAGGCAACAAAGCCGTCGGCTGATCCAACTGCAAGCCGCTGACATCGGCGAAGCTGGTGTAGCTTTCTTTGGTCGAAAGCCAGTTCACCATATTGACGAGCAGCTTACCGTCGTCCACTTCTTTAAACCCATCATACGTCGTCTTCTTCGCGCCTGTATCCTCGCGCACATATTTCGGCGTTGCATCCTCGACTGGCGAGGAATCCCCGATGAAGGCCGCCTTGCCTGCGCCTGCTTTGGAGATCGCCACATATGGCCCCTCTGCGATTCCGCCTCCGTTATACACACCTTGATCCACCGCATTCGCCCAAGCTTCATTCGTTTGCGGTAAATACACAATGCCTTTCGCCTTCGTGGGATCAATAATCGCCAGCGTAGATCCTGCGTGCATCGCCACACTGGAGACACCTGTCGTGATCCCAAAAGCTTGCGCAGGCGCTACGATGTTATTCGCATTAATGTCGCCGAGGGCATTATAGCGGAAGCGTAGACCGAACTGCGTCGCCAGCCAGTCGGAGCTAGCTACATCTTGCATCGCGAAGGAGGCTGTCTCTTCCGCGTTCATCCCCGCTGCTGGGTTCGTCCAGGCACCACGGCGGTAGCCGTTGAATACCTCGGAGCCATCCCAGCGGTTTTTGTTGCGGTCGGCATTATAATGATCGCCGATGAAGAATATACTGCCGCCCCCCGCCACGTATTGGGCTAGGGCGTTTTGCTCACTTGTTTTGTACGGAACATTGGACTCCGCTACCACGAACACATCATAACCGCTCAAATCGGCTAGTGTGATAGGTGTCGTTTTGCGCAGTTCTTTGACATAATAACCATTATTCGCTAACGCATTGCCGAAATCTGAGAAAGCCCCATCAATGACCCAATCCGCTGCACCAGCTGTCTGCTCGTGTGTATTGTCGAAGAGCACTTTCTTCCCTGCATTCCCGTTGACGACTTTGGCTTCGATGAACGGTGCCGGATCTGACGGTCCCTCCGCCATCACCGCCTGCCAGCTGCTTGTCGCCAGCACTTGGAACGGGATTGCTACTGTCAACGCCAACGTTGTCTTCCATAACTTCGTCTTCCATCCTTTGAGCTTACTCATTACAATTCCTCCTTAGCTAATAGGCTGAGTCAAAATCTTTTCTACATAAGCGACTAACTTATCGGATAGACAAGCTATCTAAGAACCACCTTATTTTACCATAGGATAATTGCGAAATTTGCTATTTTATTGTAAAGACATGTAATTTTGTGCCCAAATCCAAATAAATCCAAAATTTTTAGATACTATCTGCGTCGTCCACCTGCTCTGCCCCTCACTCATTCCCATCATCAGCTTCCTCCTCCGACAGTTAAATGGAATTTATACAGTTATTTCAAGCAATTATCCCTATAAATTAGATTTAGATGGAAAAAGTACAGGTAATTCATCGCTATCCAGTTAAAATGGCGATTACGGCCAAATTTAGCTGGATATTTTCCAGTTAGTTCATCAAATTCCTCGAAATTCACGAAAATAGATGGAGTTTTTCCAGTTATTTGGAATATTCTTCACAACCTTCACATGCCGCTCAGAAACATTGTTTATGAACATCGCAGCCCCTGCTGAGTGAAAAAAAACAAGGCAACCGGTTCCCCGGTTGCCTTGTTTCCTTATAGCCAGACAGCGCGTTCCACGAGTCTGACAGCTTAATATAAACGTTGTAGAGCATCAGCCGTGAATGGCAGCAATTCGTCGAACCGACCGCCTCGCACTTTGTCGGCCCAGGCAGGGTCAACCAACAGCGCCCGTCCAATGGCAACGAGATCGAACTCGTTCTGCTCCAGGCGAACAAGCAGTTCGTTGATATCAGCTGTGCCTGCGCTCTTCCCTCTGAAAGAACCCAAGAATTCATCATCTAAACCAACGGATCCTACTGTGATCGTAGGCTTGCCTGTTAATTTTTTCACCCATCCAGCAAAATTCAAAGTAGACCCTTCGAACTCGGGTTCCCAGAACCTGCGAGTCGAGCAGTGGAATATATCAACACCAGCTTCGACGAGTGGCGCAAGCAATTCACCAAGCAACTCTGGCGTAGCGGCGAGTTTGGCTGTATACTCAGCCGATTTCCATTGCGACAGCCTAATGATAATTGGGAAATCTGGTCCTACTGCGCGGCGGCACGCTTCAATGATTTCAACGGCAAATCGTGTGCGAGCCAACATACTGCCGCCGTACTTATCCGTGCGGTGATTGGTTTTCTCCCATAGGAACTGATCAATCAAGTAACCATGAGCCCCATGGATCTCAATGCCATCGAAACCAATCCGCTTCGCATCTGCGGCCGATTGTGCAAAAGCTTGCACAACTTGATCGATCTCCGCTTGCGTCATAGGTTCATTCACTTTCTCACCTGTTAACGTGAGACCTGATGGTCCAATCGAAAGTGCTTCTGGATGAGGAAGCGAACCGTTCGGACGAGTCATCCCGACATGCCAGAGCTGCGGCACAATGCGCCCTCCTGCTTCGTGAACAGCGTCAACGACGCGTTTCCAGCCTGCCAGCGCCTCTTCACCATGAATGTTAGGGATATTGGGATTATCCGTTGCGGCTGGATGATTAATCAGCGTACCTTCAGTAATAATAAGACCCACGCCATTCTCCGCGCGGCGACGGTAATAATCCACCACATCCTGCCCAGGAACAGCTCCTGGCGAGAAGGCTCGCGTCATAGGTGCCATTACGATTCGATTCGCTAAACTAAGATTTCCATGTGTAAAAGGTTTAAACAATGCCGCGGCAGCGTGCGTCTCTTGATTGGTTTTTGTCATGGTCTTTCCTCCACTCCATATTTTTCTATATCGTTAGCTACTGACGTGTTACGAATTCTAAGTATAAGATCAACAAGTTCGATTGTTATCGAACAATAGAAATATAGCATGCAATATGGTAAAATGCAATCACTAAGCTCTAACAAGGAGGAAGCATCATGAAAGTACTATTTCACCCAGACAAAGCGGATATTCATCTCTCATCCGTCCTCTATGCGTTAAGCGATCCCGTTCGATTATCTATCGTCTCCGAGCTCCACAAACTAGGGGAATGTACATGTGGTGGCATTGAAGTTAGTGTCGTGAAATCTACAATGTCTCATCATGTTCGCACGATGCGTGAAGCTGGCGTTGTCCACGTCCGCGTGCAAGGAACTCAGCGTTTCTTGTCTTTACGCAAGAATGAGTTAGAGGAAAAATTCCCTGGCCTGCTCCACTCCATTCTCAATGCCTACGATTCCTGTGCAGATGCTCCGTTGCCAGAGTAACAGAGGGGGCCATCACCGTGCCCACGTCCGGTGCATTACTCTCTATTATCACATCTACTCTTACTCCCCCATCAACATTACTCATTATTCTCTCACTACCACTCTCTTCTTTTCACACTTTTACTCTCCCCTTCTCATTCCCACTCTACTCTTACCCCACTTCCCCATTCCACATTACTCTTTCCTCTCTCACTACTATTCTCTTTTTCACTTTTACTCGCCCCTCCCATTTTACTCTTACACTTACCCTCCTTACCTTCTTCATCCCCCTCTGCAACGTAAATTGAACTTGAACTTGAACTTGAGCTTCAACTTCAACTCCAACTCCAACTCCAACTTCAACTTCAACTTCAACTTCAACTTCAACTTCAACTCCAACTTCAACTTCAACTTCAACACCAGATCCAGCCCCTACGCCCACCAAAGATGCAAATAGGCACTTATTTTTTGCCCTCTCGTGGGTTTGAATGGGCAAAGATGCGAAAAGGCACTTATTTTCGCTGAAATTGGGAGAAATGAGCTTTAGAAGCGAAAAAGGTTGCCTTTTTGCATCAATTTCATATATTTGCTCGTTTTTCAAGCAAAAAAGATGCCTTTTCGCATTTTTGCCGGTAGCTAGAGTCCGAGTGTGAAGTGGAAGTCAGCGTGAGAATTGAAGTTTGGGCTGGAGTAGGCGCTGCAGCCGGCGTCTGCCTTGGAACTGCAGTGTGCCAACAATCAGATGCACCCACCTCCTGCGCTGCAGCTACAGCGGCGGCCACCCTAGGTGCCGCAAGCACAAAAAACACTGAAAACTGCATATCTGCAGTTTCCAGTGTTACTATGCTGATCGTCGCCAACCTGACAGCCACTTAGCTCCCCTTCGTCTGCCCTCGATAGGCATTCGGCACGAAGCCCGTATGCGCCTTGAACAGCTTGCCGAAGTAGTTCTTGTTCTCGTAGCCGAGCATGTCGGAGATTTGTTCCACGCTTTTGTCTGTGATCTCTAGCAGTTCCTTCGCTTTCTCCATCTTCATCCGCGTCACGTACTCGATGAAGTTCTCTCCTGTCTCCCGCTTGAACAAACGGCTTAAGTAGCTCGGGTGCAGATGGAGATGCGCGGCGGCGTCCTCTAGTGATATTTTCGTATCGAGATGGTTGTAGACGAACCGCTGACATTCCAGAATCTCACGATTATGCGACTCCCGATACACTTGTCCCGCCCACTCGATGGCCTGCTGCAAATAATCCTTCAGCCATAGCTCCATTTCGCGGATGGAAGATAACTCGTGAACATCGTGATGAATCAACTCGGAAGAAAACGTCGATTGATAGTGCTGCAGCGACTTCAGCCGCATCCGCACGTCGAGGATCATTTTGAGCAGCCAATCCTTCACCTCTAAGGGGCGGAACCGATTGTACTGGATGAAATCGACCCACTTCGAGACGAATGCATCAATCCCTTCTGCGCTCTCATCGAACACGACACTGCGGAATTCATCCAACGCCTGCGCATACTGAGCCAGCAGTTCTCCTCCCTCCCCGAATCCTTCCCGCAAATGATCGAGCTTGCTGATCGAAGACTCCGGCATATAGAAGCGGATGGCTCTAGCTTCTATCATGCGGATCAGTTGATCCTTCAAGGCCCGAACATCTTTCACTGGCGTTCCTGTCATAAAGGAAAATGAGATTTTCGCGTACTTCTGCAAGCAAGCCTGCAGCTGTCGCAGCGTTTGCTCCATCTTTTGGCTGTTATTCACATGCAGCTCCGAGAAATGCGGGAATAACAACACGATTTCACCTGTATTGTAGGTGAATAAGGTCACTTCCTTTTGATCCACGAGCAGCTCTTCCACAATATTCTGAATCGTATACTCGAATAAATCTGTCGACTGGAACCGACTGTTCGCTTCTTTCACCCGATTGGCATAGCCGAATACAGGCAAGACAGCATGTTTATTCAGCTGAATGCCGAAATCAGCCGCTTTGGCGCTCCAGTCCGCCGCATCAAATAAAGGCTCATTCACCGTGCTTCGGATGAACTGACGTTTCAACGCGCCGCGTTGCTGCGAGACCTCTTTCTCGAGCTTGCGGCTCTTCGATTGCTGCCGATCCTCCGCATCCAATTGCTCCTTAAGCCTGGTCAACACTTCCGTGATATTGCTGACGTTCATCGTTTCTTTCAATATGTATTCACTCACCGAAAGCTTAACAGCTGCCTGCGCATAGTGGAATTCATCATGACAGGAAAGGATCACTGCCTTCAGGTTCGGGTCTTCCTCACGAAGAGACTTGATCAATTCCAGCCCATTGATGTCAGGCATCCCAATATCGCTGATCAATACATCTACTTTGGCATGCTTGCCCGCCTTCTGTGCATCCAACGGGTTCGCATAAACGCCAGTCAATTGGTAGCCAAGTGCTTCCCACTGAATCGTCGTCTCCAGAAATTCAAGAACGGGGATATCATCATCTACAATCATGACGGTGTACATAAGTCACACCTCCTTATCAGGTTGCTGCGGAAAGAGCAGAATAATTTGGGTACCGTGTCCCAGACTGCTTGTAATGTTGTAATCGAAATGATGACCATAAATCATCCGAAGTCGCTCAAACACATTATGTAACCCGATTCCCGATAGAGAAGGACTGCTTGCTTCTTCTGCAACAGGCATGACAGGCGTAGCATCCAAATGATTGCGAAGCGTAAGCAACCGCTCTGGTGTCATGCCGACTCCGGAATCCTGGATCTCTACCTGCAGCCTGCCATCCTCTGCAATTCGGGAAACAATCGTTATTTCACCTGCTTTACTTTTAAGGCCGTGAATATAAGCATTCTCAATAAGTGGTTGCAGCAGGAAACGCGGAATTTGAATAAGCAGCGTGTCCGAAGCCGCGGATACGCGCAAAACAACGCGATCGCCATGCCTCGAATTCAACAAACGAACATAGTGCTCGTTGACCCCAATCTCTTCATGGAGCGTGATGTATTCGTTATTGCGATTGATCGTCATACGTAACAACGCAGACAGTGAGCTGATCAATTCAGCGTTCTCTTCGTCGCCTTTCATCATGATTTTCAACCGAATCGAGTTCAATACGTTAAAAAGAAAATGCGGATTAATCTGTGCCTGAAGCATCGCTAACTCTGCCTTACGCTTAAGTTCTTGCTCTCGCTTATTCTCGAAGAGCGTCAGCTCGATGCGATCAATCATTCGGTCAAACACATAGCCAAGCCGGCCCACTTCATCCCCGCCGTTAATGTTAGAACGTTCACTCAATTGACCAGACTCGATTCGCACTACTGTTTGGACAAGCTTAGCGATCGGTTTCGTCAGGGTTCTCACAACATAAAGGAGCACAATGGCGAACAAGATAAGAAACATTAATTGAATACCGAAATCCGTTTTTCGAAAAGACTGGATTTGCTGGGCAGCCGATTTATACGGCGTCATATTGACAAGCTTCCATTCCGGCGTGACTTGAGCACTCTGCATGATATATTCTTCGCCAGCTACCTTCACGAAGGACGAGCCCTCCTCCGCAGGAAGTTGATCATAATAGGCGAATGGCTTACCAATCCGACTTACATCCTTATCCACCAGAATTGTTCCTTGTGCGTCAATAATAACCATGGACTCATTATCTTCATACTGTGCAAATAATTTCTGCAGAACACTCGTTTCAAGACCAACAATCACATACCCGTATGTAGCACCATTGAGACGAAGTGGCTTCACAGCTTCTAATAAATAGGATTGTGAGGACTGCTGACTGTAATTGGGCTCAGCCCCAATCCACTTCGCGCTATATCCGCCTGCCTGCATGATATCCTGCATCCACGCTTTCTCGAAAAAGGATTTCGGGTCAAAATTCGTCGTCATGTAAGTTGCATAATACTCCCCGTTCGGTAGAAGTAATGTAACAACTAAATTTTCCAACGGACCGATGAACGTAGCAATCCGTTTTTCTATCGTTGTTTTACTGATATAAAGGTCTCCAATGGGGGTTGTATCATCGGCTTGGCTTAGGTTCAATATAGGTTCCCGAATATCCACATCAAACTGAATGAAATTCATCATATGTAACATATTCTTCATTTGACCGTTAACAATTTGATTTGCAATGCGCATCGATTGCCTTGCGTTGTCTGACACTTGTGAACGAATCGCATCCCGTGTAAACAAATTCGACACATACATGGACACAATAGACGGTAATACCAGACAAATTAAAATCGTTAGTACTAATTTATTACGAAGAGATAATGTGCGAAACCATTGCAGCACTAACGTTTCCCGCCTTCCCCAATAAAATGGGAAAAAAGAGGGGCCTATGGCCTCCTCTTGCTTCCTATACACATTATACCAGTAAAGCTAGCCGAATCGTTACTGATTACTTGGCATTACTTTTTCTGATTTCTTCAATTTTAGCTTTCGATGTTGCAATTGTTTTCTCTAGATCTTGCTTGCCTGTTAAGAACAACTCAACTTGCGTTGTGTATTCTTTCTCTTGTTGCAACGCGTAAGTTGGTGGAACAACCAATTTCGTTGATTTGTTCACTTTCAAAGTGGACAGCAAGGAAGTTTTGTCGATGAACTTAACTTGATCTGGCTTACCGCTTGCAAGGATTGCGTCTACGTTTTTGTTAATATCTGCTTTTTTCCAACCGGAGAAGAACAGACCTTGTGTTTGAATACCTTCTGTTGTGTACCATTTCACGAAGTCATAAGCTGCTTGTTTGTTCTTGGAGTTTGCAGCTACACCCATGAAGTCAGCGCCTACTTCAGTCAAACCATTTGTATCTTTTGCATCATATTTCGGATATGGAGCAAATACTGTGTTGAACTTAGCATTTAGTGCAAGTTCACCAACCATCCAGTTACCTGTTGCTAGCATCGCTGTTTTACCTGCGTAGAACACGTCACGGTAAGCCATCTTTTGGGAAACAACTTCGAAGTAAGGAACCGACGATTTATCCACGTTTTCCATTTGGTTACGTAGGTTCAAGGAGAAGCGAACTTGCGGGTTATCAATGTTTTCTGTACCGTCTGGCTTCACTAGGTAAGGATTTTCCATGTTGTTGTTCAGAGCAAGTAGCGCATAGTCTTTCCAGTTATGGAAATAGGAGCCATACTGTTTTGCTGCGCCTTCACCTGAAGTCATTTTCTTCGCATATTCCGCGTAGTCATTCCAAGTCCATTCAGTCGGAACTGGAAGCTTAGCCGCATCTAATTTATCTTTGTTCAAAAGAACGAACCACTCGATCATTTTACCAGGCAAAGCATAATATTTGCCGTTAACGACTGGATCAAGTTTATACTCGTCTTTAACTACAATGTTATCTTTTTTCAAATACTCATCTAGCGGCTCAAGAATCCCTGCACCTACACGTTGTGCGAAGTCAGACGCACTGGAGTACATCACAACGTCCATTTGCTCGCCGGAAGCTGCTAGTAGATCAAGCTTTTTCATGCCTTCCTGGGAATCACCTTTCTCGGACATGCTCTCGTAAACGACTTTAACGTTCGGGTGAGTTGCATTATAGGCTTCAACTGTTTTGTTCCAATTCCCTTGTGCTTCTGTGTACCAACCTTGTACTTTAATTGTAACAGGTGCTTTTGTTCCCGAAGTTGCTGCACCGCCAGACGTTTCTGCTGGTTTATCTTCGCTTTTGCTTCCACAACCTGCAAGTGCAGCACTGATAGCTAGAACGCCGCTTAATACGAGTAAACTCTTTTTCATATGAACCCCTCCAAGAAGATATTTGTATATGTTGCGATGACTGAAAACCTTTACATCACGAATCGTAACAAACTTCATTCGAGCACACGAGGCAATATTTTAACCTCATGCACTCTTATTTTGACATCTTGCTTGTACCTAGCGTTTAACCTTTCACCCCACCCATGGAGATTCCTTCGATAACTTGCTTCTGTCCAATGATGAAGATAATCAACAAAGGCAAGATCGCAGAAACGGATGCAGCCATGATCAAGGAGTAGAACTCACCATTTAAATCAGCAAAGGAATGAATCCCTAACGGAAGTGTGAACAGCGACTTGTCTCTTAAGAAAATAAGCGGATTCTGGTAATCATTCCAGGTCCAGATAAAGCGCAGTATCGCATACGTTGCAATCGCAGGACGCACAAGCGGTGTACAGATCGTCCAGAAAATACGAGCATGGCCAGCGCCATCAATCCTTGCAGACTC
Organism: Paenibacillus sp. J22FR83; assembly: GCF_059691955.1. Classification (NCBI taxonomy): domain Bacteria; kingdom Bacillati; phylum Bacillota; class Bacilli; order Caryophanales; family Paenibacillaceae; genus Paenibacillus; species Paenibacillus sp. J22FR83. The sequence continues at coordinate 44,315 of NZ_JCAUAM010000032.1, read as the reverse complement.
CATATACTCATCATGGATACCAAGATAGAACTGACGCAGCATGAATGTACCCAGTACGCTAAAAGATCCTAAAAGAATAAGCCCTAGATGTGTATCGTACAGGTGCATGGAACGAAGCAGAAGAAATTGTGGCACGAGAATCGCCTGATTTGGAATCATATAGATAGCGAGAACGAGAACAAAGAGAACATTTGAACCACGGAACTTAATTTTAGAGAAGGCATAAGCTGCCATGGATGAGAACAGAACGGATAATGCTGTTGTGATCACAGAAACCTTAATCGAATTCCAATAGTATAAGGGGAATTTCGTCGTCCATACCGTTTTATAATTTTCAATCAGATTAAAATGTTTCGGAATCCATTGGATCGGGAAGACGAAAACGTCCAGCTCGGGCTTCATGGAAGCGGATATCATCCATAGGAAGGGAGTCATGAACAGGATCCCGAAGAGGGCCATCAGAATCGTTATAATAATCTTTTTGAGACTTGTTTTGTTATCCATGTGGGAACCTCCATTCTAGTTTAATAGTTGACCCATTTACGTTGGCCGAACCACTGAATTAATGTAATCAAGAGAACGAGTACTAGAAGCACAATCGCCATTGCAGAAGCATAGCCGGATTGCAGATTGACGAACGCTGTTTCATACAAACGGTACACAACCACACTCGTTGAATTCGCTGGTCCACCATTCGTAAGAACGGAGATGACATCAAATACTTTAAATGTTCCAATGATACCGGATACGAGCAAGAAGAATGTCGTTGGTGACAGTAACGGCACGGTAATGCTGTAAAATTGTTTGAATTTCGATGCGCCATCAATATCAGCGGCTTCGTATAGATCTTTGGGAATGGATTGCAGCCCTGCCATGAAAATAATCATGTTATACCCGATGTTGATCCAAACCATAAGGCCCATTACACAATACAAAGCGTAGTCAGGATCGGCAAGCCATTTCGGCGGATTCGCAAAGCCCCAGTCCATCAACGTTTGATTAATCGGTCCGTACGTAGGATGAAAGAGTACTTGGAAAACGATCGCTACTGCTACAACACTAGAGATATAAGGAATAAAGTAAATTACTTTAAAAACGCCTTTGAAATACACTTGCTTATCAATCAGCACCGCCAAAACCAATGAAACAATGAGGGTTATCGGCACAACGACCAACAGAATCATGTTATTTTTGAGTGATAGGAGGAAGACACTATCGTGAATGAGTTTGATAAAGTTGTCCAGCCCTAGGAATTTCACCTTCGAGAACCCGGCAACAAAGTTCCAATCGGTAAAACTCAAGAAGAAAGATGCGATGATTGGAAACAACGTGAATACGAATAAGCCGAGGATCATGGGACTAACAAAAAGATATCCCGCCAAATTCTCTCGAATTTGCTGTTTGGATGTCTTAGGCTTCACTTTAGTTTGAGGGATACTGCCTGCTTGCGATTGTATATGGTTAGCCATGAAATTCACCCCATGTCGTGTTTTCTATAGTCTACCTTGTGTGTGCTCCATGGATAAGTCACAGATTTGACCCTTTCGAGTAATATTTTAACCTGCAGCGACCATTTCTATTAAAAGTGGAACATGTGGCCGGCTTGTTAACGGTGAAAATCACCGTTACAGCCCCACAACAAAAAACCAGAGCGCCAACGGCCCCCTGGTTTCACCAACTCACTTATTTGCTTCATGCACCTTCAGCAATTTCCCCTTGATGGTTGTGTTTCTCATGATTTTGAGCACCATCGGTCCTTTGCCATTCAAAATGTCGACGTACGACACATTATCTTGAATCGTGATGATACCGATGTCCTCCACGGTGACACCTTCGATCTTGGCGAGGGTGCCGACAAAGTCGACGGCGCGAATCTTTTTCTTTTTGCCCCCGTTAAAATAGAGCTTCATGATGCCCTTGTTCAACTGGTCACTGCGATCCCGCTTGATGACAGGCGTGGCCTGCATCTTCTGATCGAAAGCAGCTCGCTTCGCGGCAACCTCCTCCGAATCAGGCGCATCCCGGCGGGGAATCTCGAAGCCTAGATAGCCCTCGATATCCGCAAGGAACTTGTCCTCGTGCGGTGTTACGAAGGTGATCGCCTTGCCCGTCTTGCCAGCTCGTCCTGTCCGTCCGATCCGGTGAACGTAGCTCTCCTTCTCCATCGGAAGGTCGTAGTTGATGACATGCGTGATGTCCTCCACATCGATCCCACGCGCCGCGACATCCGTCGCCACGAGGAATCGGAACTCTCCGCGCTTGAAGGCATTCATGACGAGGAATCGATCATCCTGCACCATGCCGCCGTGAATTTTGTCACACGGGAAGTCCAACTGATCAAGCTGCGAGAAGAGCTTATCAACATGCTCTTGTGTCCGGCAGAAAATAATGCAGTTCTCCGGATTCTCCATCACCAGCACATTCTGAAGCAATGGCCACTTCTCGTTCTCCCGCACCATGATGAGAGAGTGCTCGATCTGAACCTTCGCGGCTTCCGGCGTCTCGATCTCGATATCGATCGGCTCCCGCAGGTATTGATGACACAACGCTTCGACATCTTTAGGCAACGTTGCTGAGAAAAGCATCGTCATCCGATCCGTCGGCAGCTCATCAATGATCGCGCCCACCTGCTCTATGAACCCCATCCGCAGCATTTCATCAGCTTCGTCAATAACCAAATACCGCAACCGCTCTACATCCAGCGTCCCTTTCTGAATATGATCCAGCACGCGTCCTGGTGTACCCACGACTACGTGACATTTCTGGTGCAGCTCTATCTTCTGCTTGGCGAAAGGCTGCTTCCCGTACAGAGCAACCGCCTTAATCCGCTTAAAGCGGCCAATGTTGGTCATATCCTGCTTCACTTGATCGGCAAGCTCCCGCGTTGGTGTCAAGATGAGTGCCTGCGGCCTATTCTCTTCCCACTCCACCAGCTCGCAGATCGGTATGCCGAATGCGGCTGTTTTCCCGCTCCCCGTACGAGATTTCACAGTCAAGTCACGTTCTTGCAGCGCGATTGGAATCACCTTATGCTGCACGTCTGTCGGCTGCGTGTAACCCAGTGTGGTTAGCGCACGCGTAATATCCTCACTTAATTGAAAATCGTTAAAGCTTCTTGTCGTCACGATTTGACTCCCCTTCTTATTGCTGTGGCTCTATTCTACTACATCTGGAGGTGCAAAAGAAAAAACATGAGTGAAATACCCATTTTTCGGCAATAGTAACAAAAACAAATCAGGGTGGTATGCTCATGAAGAACTCCATCTTCTCCTTCATGCAAAAATTACTGAAACAAAAATACCAACCGGATCCAGCAAGTAGCGAAGACATTCGCAATCCCATTCTCACCATGTCGGATAACCTGGAAGAGACCCTGCTCACAATTGAAGAAGGTCTAGGTCATAGCACCGATCTCGTTATTCGAAGGATGACGATTCCATCCAATCCCCCCTGCAAGGGTGCCATCGTGTATATGGATGGTCTTGCAAATGTGAAAGACATTTTAGATTCCTTATTTATCGACTATCGATCCGGAGACGTCCTTCTACCGCAACTTGATGACCTGCCACCGTTATCCCTCTTGAAAGAATACTTATTGAAATCAGGTGAGATCACAGGTACATCTGACTTTAAAACGCTCTATCATATGGTTTTATCTGGCGATACGGTCATCCTCGTGGATGGTTATAATGAAGGCATTTGCGCGAGTACACGGGAATGGAAAGATCGCGGGGTCACAGAACCCTCCTCACAGACCGTTGTCAGGGGACCGCGTGAAGGATTTTCAGAGACGTTGCGCACCAACACAGCGTTGATTCGCCGAAAAATCAAAGATCCCCATCTATGGATGGAGACCCGACAGATTGGTCGTGTAACCCAGACCGATGTGGCTACGATGTACATCAAAGGGCTTGTAGAAGACGCCGTGGTAGAGGAAGTACGTACCCGTATGGCACGGATTGATATCGATGGGATACTTGAGAGTGGATACATCGAAGAACTGATTCAGGATGAAGCCTATACGCCATTCCCTACCGTGTTTAACACAGAGCGACCTGATGTGGTTGCCGCAGCACTGCTAGAGGGACGAATCGCCATCCTAGTAGATGGCACACCCTTTGTCCTCATTGTACCTGCTGTATTCACGCACTTTATGCAAGCGGCGGAAGATTCTTACCATCGGGCAGATATCTCCTCATTGATTCGTATCCTCCGATATGTATCGCTGATGATAGCCTTACTGGCTCCTGCTGCTTATATAGCAGTGACGACTTTTCACCAAGAAATGATTCCAACAACATTGCTCATTAATATTGCTGCACATCGGGAAGGAATTCCATTTCCTGCTTTTATTGAAGCCATGTTAATGGAAGTCACGTTTGAAATTCTACGGGAAGCTGGCATCCGAATGCCACGCACCATTGGACAAGCCGTCTCCATTGTTGGTGCGCTAGTCATTGGACAAGCAGCTGTAGAAGCTGGATTAGTAGGACCTGCCATGGTCATTATTGTCGCAATTACAGCCATCTCTACCTTCATTATCCCATCCTATAATTTGGGGATTTCCATTCGAATGATCCGTTTCATCCTGATGATACTTGCTGCTTCTCTAGGACTGTATGGGATACTTATCGGCATTATTGCCCTGGTTCTGCATTTATGCAGCCTCCGGTCTTTTGGTATTCCTTACTTAGCACCCTTCGCTCCTTACAGCGTGGAAGATCAGAAAGATAATGTCATTCGCTTCCCGCACTGGGCTTTATTGAAGCGTCCAAGTTACATTAGTTCGAACAATAGACAGAAACAGTCCTATAACCCCCCACAGAAACCAGAATCTTAAGCGAGATCAGCCTAAGCTGGGGAAGGTGATTCACACCAATGATTAAACGAGCTGTACTGCTTATCCTCATCGTGTTACTCGTAACGGGGTGTTGGAACCGAAAGGAACTTGACCAAATTTCCATCGCGACTGCTATTGGTATTGATAAAAAAGGGGACAGCTATAATATTTCGGTTCAATTACTCAATACCGATGAAATCACGTCATCGAAGGGCGGAAGTCAACGAATGCCCGTAGTGACACTTCAGCTAAGCAGCGGGAGTACGATTTTCGAGTCATTCCGCAAGTTGACAACAAGCTCACCTCGTAAAATTCTTTCTTCTCATCTACGGATTCTCGTTATTGGAGAAGAGGTAGCGAAAGAAGGTATTGCCAAGGTTCTCGATCTCTTGTCCAGAGATCACGAGCTGCGCTCGGACTTCAATATTTTATTAGCTAGAAATGCTACTGCCAATGATATCTTGCAGGTATTGACACCGCTTGAGAAAATTCCAGCGAATAAGCTCTATTCTTCCCTCATCTCCTCCGAGAAAAATTGGGGAGTTACGACAAATGTTGACTTGCACCAACTTATTTACGATTTAGTGGATGCAGGCAAAGATCCTGTACTCTCGAGTATTCATATCAAAGGGGATCTAAATAAAGCGAAGTCCCGCGAGAATTTAAGTTCTGTTCTTCCTCCTGCCACGTTGGAATATAAGGGCCTTGGCGTTTTCCATCATGATGAGTTTGTTGGATGGTTAACGGATCGGGAAAGTAAAGGGTATAACTACGCCATCAATAATATTAGAAGCACGGTTGTTCCTCTTCCTTGTCAACAATCGAAAGGTGATATGTCCATAGAACTGATGAGCACGAGGGCCAAACTAAGAGCAAAATTCGTAGATAACCAACCTCGGATCTTCGTCAATTTACGCGTTGAGGCGAATATCGGCGAGATCGCTTGTCAATTAAATTTAAATTCCACCGAGACGATACAAGCCATTGAAGATCAGCTAAATGAAGAAATTAAGGCGACGATTCTAGACGCCATAGCTAAAGCGAAGTCCTACAAGTCCGATATTTTCGGATTCGGCTCCGCCATTCATCGTGCTAATTATAAGCAATGGCATCTTATGAAAGATAACTGGGACGAAGTCTTTCCCCATCTTCCTGTTGATGTGACAGTAGAGTCCAAAATCCGTCGTACAGGCTCAGTTGTTGAATCTTTTATTGATAAAATGGAGTGAATACCTATGATTTGGAGTGCTGTGATTGTTCTGGTCTCGCTTTGGACAATGAAGGTTCAAGTCCCTCGCCTACGAAAAAAGAAGCAATACAAAGAACTTTGGGTCTTTCTCATAACACTCAGCATTTCTGCCCTAGTGAGCATGGCTGTAAGCCTACAGATCCTCTTGCTCAATCCATTAGAGCTGATTGCTTACTTATTCAGACCCATGGGGAAAATGATTACAACCCTGCTCACGTAGCTGTAAGTCAAAGGAGTTAACGATGTTTATACATGAGAAAATCAGCCTGCGTCAATTTAAAATATTAGTTCTTCTCTTCAGCCTAGGAAGTACGATTATCATCGTCCCATCTGTTCTTACGGCTTTTGCCCATCAAGACGGGTGGTTGTCCGCAGCTTTTGGTATCGCAATGGGGGGAGGAGTGTTATTCCTCTATGCTACACTAGGTAACCGATACCCGAATGATTCCTTAATGGTCTATAACGAGTTGATCTTAGGAAAATGGTTAGGCAAAGGGATCAGCATCCTCTTCTATCTATTTATTCTGATCACAGCTTCGTTGGTACTTCGCAATGTTGGTGACTTTATTACCACCATTATCATGCCGGAGACACCTATTCAAGTTATTCACTTTGTGTTTCTGCTGATTATTATGCTCGGAGCTGTGCTGGGTTTAGAAGTGATTGCACGTGCTGGCGAGATCTTCCTTCCTTGGGTTCTGTTGTGCATTGGGGTGTTGATCGGCTTTCTGATCCCGCAAATTAAAATAGATCGTGTTCCCCCCATACTAGAAGCAAGTACCAAAGCCATTATTCACGGAAGCTTGTCCGTTCTTTCCATTCCTTATCTAGAAATGGTCGTCTTTCTTGTGATCTACCCGGCCATTTATACGAAAATGAAGAAGGGTAAAGGATTTATTCAAGCGGGATTTATGGGAGGAATTATTATTTTTACCATCACTGCTTTATGCATCCTCGTGCTTGGCTGGGACTTCACCTCTCGACATACGTTTCCCAGTTACACATTAGCGAAAAAAATACATGTCGGCGGATTCATCCAACGGATTGAAGTATTGGTCGCAATCATCTGGTTTGTTACCATCTATTTCAAACTCGTCATTTGCTTCTACAGCTCACTGATTGGAATGCAGCAGATCCTGGGCTTGCGTACCTATCGTCCTTTCATCGTGCCAAGCGCACTTATCCTGTTTGCACTCGCCTTCCTCGTCTACCCTAACATCATCTATTTCCGAGATTTCGCATCCAATATATGGCCTCCATTTGCCTTAACGATGGGGCTGTTCCTGCCTTTAGGTTTGTTGATCGTTTCCTATTGTAGACCTCTAGGCAGCTTGAATAAATGAGTAGAGAATCGTTGTTTCTTCTTCCTTCTTGCAAGATGACAAAAACGTCACTTTAGATCATGATATATCGATGGTTGAAGCACCCTTTAATCGGTATAGTAAGCTAGAGAAGGAGGACGAAACCATGACTACAGTTATTCAAACCAAGAATTTATCCAAATCGTATGGCAAAACACAAGTTATTAAAAATATTGATTTAACGATTCATCAAGGGGAGTTCACGGCTATTATGGGGCCATCTGGCTCAGGGAAGACGACATTGATGAATATGCTCTCTACGATTGACGCTTTTACGGGCGGAGAGGTCTGGATCGAGGGAAAATCGCTGTTAGATTTGAAAAAGAAAGATCTCCGGCAATTCCGTCAGAAACGAATGGGATTTCTATTTCAAGATTACAACTTACTAGATACCTTAACGGTCAAAGAGAATATTTTGCTCCCCCTCGCGCTACAAAAAACGCCTATTGCTGAGATGGAGCAGCGATTAACGACATTAATTGAAGCGCTAAATATGGCATCGATCTTGCATCAGTATCCGTCCGAAATTTCTGGCGGCCAAAAGCAGCGCACGGCTGCTGCACGTGCAATCATTACGAATCCAGCGATTGTGTTCGCCGATGAGCCCACGGGAGCGCTTGATTCGCGATCTGCTACCCAGTTGCTGGAGCAAATTCAATCGCTCAATCATACTTTTGAGACGACCGTTCTGATGATTACGCACGATCCGTATGCAGCTAGTTACTGTCGACGCGTCATATTTCTCCGGGATGGTAAAATTGTTAATGAAATGTTCAAAGGAGAACAATCCGAAAAAGAATTCTTCGACCGCATCCTGACGATTCAAAGTGCCATAGGGGGCGACCGGCGATGAGTTTGTTCGATTTATCATGGAGGAATATGAAGCGGAACTTCCGTTTGTATGCCATATATTTCATTTCCATGCTTGTCGGGGTTATCATTTACTTTACCTTTTCGGGGTTAATGTTTAACGAGGATGTTGTCACTGCCATTCAAAATAAAGAAAACTATACAACCATTATTTTTGTTGCCTCTATGATTGTTTTTATGTTCATTGTGTTCTTCATTTTGTATGCGAACTCATTTTTTATGAAACAGCGAAAAAAAGAATTCGGTATGTATATCCTTTATGGCATGAAAGAAAGACAAGTTGCCGCAATGGTCTTTTACGAAACTTTATTGCTAAGCACCATTTCTGTTACCAGCGGTATATTCATCGGCGGATTGCTTTCGAAATTTTTCGGTAAAATATTAATGAACTTAATGCATTATAAGGATGACATTTCTTTCTCTTTTCCTCTTGAAGCCGTCATCTCAACGATACTGTTATTCGCTTTATTAATCGGCATTATTACGCTACAAAGTTATGTGAACGTCCGCCGCATGCAGATCGTTGAATTGTTTCACGCTAAAGAAAAAATGGACAAACCACTTACATTCTCTATGCCGCTGGCGATATTCTCCATCCTATTAATTATCGCGTCCTATTACACGATTACCTTAGGTGGAAGTTCAAACATATGGAAAGACTATTTCAAAGAAACTTTAATGGCTACAACCGTAGCATTGATTGTTGGAACCTATTTATTTTTCCGCCAGTTCTCGGGTTGGCTATTACAAAAAATGAGTCAAAGTAAACATTACTATCATGGCAACAAAATGTTATGGATTTCCTCTCTTCGTTTTTCAATACGAGGGAATGCAGTAAACTTTACGTTTAACTCACTGATAAGTGCCGTTATCATCTTTGCAGTTGGATTTATTGCTGTAGATTACGCGGTGAAAGCTGATGTTGTCCGAAAAGAATACCCGAACGATATCATCTTTTCATCACAAGACAACAGAACTCTCCAACAAATTGAAAACATCATGAATGAGTCCCATCCCATTATTGCTCACGAGACAATTACTGGCATTCAAACGGAAAAAGTTGCAAATCGCACATTGTTTCTTGACTACCCCAACTATTACACAGAGGAATTTACCATTTTCCCTGAAGCGCAGCTCAATGCGATTGTTGATTTACGCGGCGTTGGTGAAAAAGTCGATGTACAAGGCGATGAGGCTATTGTTCTAACAAGAGGCATAGATGCACCGACAACCTATCAAAGTCCGCCGCCTGAACTGACCGTCTTAGGAGATCATACATTCCAAGTTATTAAAAGAATACGATTCCCGTTGTTGAGTATCCCTACGGATGCTAGTGGAGGTTCCGAACATCAACCTTCTGTTCTCGTTATTTCTGACGAGGCGTTCGAGCAACTGAAAGTAAATCATACGATATCTTCTTATGAGATTTATAAAATCGAAGATCCGAAAACATCCAACGACGTCTCAAGACAAATATACGATATTGTTATGCGAACAGAAGGATCCTATTATTCAGCCTTTATCGATATGTACGCCATTGATATTGAGTCGTCCTCTTTACTATTGTTCTCTGTCGCTTTTTTCGCCGCCATTGCGTTGTTTGCTTTAGCCAGCGTCATTTACTTTAAACAACTGCGCGAAGCTACAGAAGCGCGTGAACACTATGCGATTTTACGGAAAATGGGTGTAGACGACAAAGAAATGAAACAGATTATTTGGAAACAATTGCTATTCGTCTTTTTACCGCCGCTCTTACTTGGATTGCTGCACAGTTGGTATCTGTTATACTACACGGTCATCCTCATCATCAAAGATTTACCTGCCTTGACGACGATTATTTTTTCTGTCATGGGCCTCTATGTGCTAACCTATCTCATCTTTTACGTATCATCAACATCTATTTATTTCAAAATTATCAACGAAAAAAACACACGATGAGTTTACGCATGGTGTGTTTTTTGTCGCGTGAAATAAGGATCGTCGTCTTTAGGAAAATGAACGATAAATTGCGTATATACAGCGGTCTCCGACGTGCAGTCAATGTAATGGCCGAGTTTGTTCGATAATTGCTGAGCCAAATATAAACCCATTCCCGTCGACTTTATATACGTCCGCCCTGTTTCTCCCGTAAAGCCGCGATTAAAGATTCGCGGAAGATCTTTGGGACTTATGCCGATGCCACTGTCCCGAATCAGCAACTGCTTCTCTTGGGGGGTCTCTGTTATAGAAATCGTAATTTCCCCGCCAGGCTCCGTATATTTCAAACTATTTGTCACAAGCTGATTGATAATAAACTGCAGCCATTTCGGATCACTTTGAACGACAAGCGTTTCTGCTTGGAGCCCAATGCGAATTTTTTTGGAGAAAAAAGTTTTCGAATGCGACTTCACAATCTCTTTCGAAATCTGAATAACATCACAATTTTGAATCGCGTAATCCTGATTAAAACTATCCAGCTTAGCGTAATAGAGCGCTTGATCGACGTAATTTTCAATCTTCGCAATCTCTTCCCTTAGGCTAGCAGCGTCCATATCGGTTTGTTGAAGTAAACGCAGAACCGCAATCGGTGTTTTGATCTCATGGAACCAAGAAACGATAAAATCATAATGCTCATGCTGTCTCTCTTGTACTTGATTCATTTCGTGAATATGCTGCTTATTGAGCTCTTCGATGTACAGTTGGGCGAATTCGCCTTCCAGGGACAAACTCTCATAATCCCCACTTCTCATCTTTCGAATCACACGTACGTGCTGTTGGTAGCGAAATAGTAAGAATCCCAGTAACACCATAGCGGACAAGGCGAAGGCATAGAAGAAGGTGCCCCACATCCAGTCACCACGATCGCTATAGGTATAAAATACACCCGCCGGGATCAGAAACCCAGCCAGATAGAGATACATATAAGACTTCTCGTAAGCGAGATACCGAAAGAAGGTCATTCGATCAAATACCCCATTCCTTTCCTGGTAACAATGAAGTCCTCAAGCCCAAGCGCAGCGATTTTCCTACGCATCCGGTTTACGTTCACAGTCAACGTGTTATCATCCACGAACTGCTCTTCATTCCATAAGACCTGCATCATGTCTTCGCGGGATACAATCTTCCCGATATTGCGCATGATGAGTTGTAAAAGGATGAATTCATTCCGGCTTAACTCCGTCACTTGTCCCTGATATTCCATGGTGGAATTCGTTACATGCAGTTTCAAACCTCGGTGCATGAAGCGAAGACTCTCATCTTCCTGATACGTATACTTCCGGCGAATCAGCGCACTGACTTTGGCGACGAGGATATCCAAATCAAAGGGCTTCTGAATAAAATCATCCCCACCCATATTGATCGCCATAATGACATCCATATTCTGCGTTCTCGAAGATAGGAAAATAATCGGCACTTTGGATACTGCACGTATCTGCTGGCACCAGTAGAAACCGTCAAACACCGGCAGATTAATATCCAATAGAACGAGGTGTGGCTCGGTCTGCTGAAACTCCTTTAGAACCTGGTCAAACTGGGTCACTTCCACCACATCGTACTGCCACTTTATCAACGTATCGGCGACAATCCGCCTAATTTTCTCATCGTCCTCAACCATCATGATTCGATACATGGTATCCCTCATTATTCTATAATGCGATCCCCCTTAGTTTATCATAATCTCCACCGCATCTGCTTCTCCACTCTCTACGTCCTGCAAACTTGTGCACGAAATGTCGGATAACTAGCTACAATAACTGCTATTCTATGGATATAGGAGGTCAGAACGATGGATTTGCTTAAAAATATGAACAGTGCCCTCAAGTACGTCGAAGACAACCTGACGGACACGATCGACACGAAGGAAGTTGCACGACTAGCCCTATGCTCGGAATATCATTTCAAGCGGATGTTTTCCTTTCTAGCGGGCATTCCATTATCCGAGTATATCCGCCGTAGACGGCTGAGCCTCGCCGCTTTTGAGCTGCGAGATAGTCAGGTCAAAGTCATTGATATCGCTCTCAAATACGGATATAACTCACCCGATTCATTCACGCGCTCTTTTCAACATTTACATGGCATCACACCGTCAGAAGCCAGACTCAATGGGCAATCATTGAAATCCTATCCGCCTATGACCTTCCAAATCACCATTCAAGGGGGAAATGAAATGAACTATCGCATCGAGGAAAAAGAGGCCTTCACCATTGTAGGTCTTTACAAAAGGGTTCCTATCGTCTTTAACGGCGTTAATCCTGAAATTGCCGCCATGTGGCAAAGTTTAACTATGGACATAATTAACACCCTTAAACAACTCTCCAATGTCGAACCCCTTGGTCTGGTTAGTGCCTCTACTAACTTCTCCGAGGGCCGTATGGAGGAAAAGGGTGATCTGGACCACTATATTGGCATCGCCACAACGAATCCGTGTCCTGATAATCTCACAAAACTCGACGTGGCTGCCTCGACATGGGCGGTTTTCGAATCCATCGGACCGTTCCCAGAAACGCTGCAAAATATCTGGGGACGCATCTACTCCGAATGGTTCCCTTCCTCTGGCTATGAACAAGTCGCTGGACCCGAGATGTTGTGGAATGCAGATAAAGACACGACTTCACCTACGTTCCGCAGTGAGATTTGGATACCTGTGAAGAGGCAAACGAGTCGTTAAGCAATTATCCTTTGTGATCAGGCAGCTAAAAAAGCTCCCCGAGTCCTGCACGTTTGCAGAATTGGGGAGCTTTATCACGCAGCGCACTAGAAACACCGAGTGCCGCTCCGCAATCTAACTGGATTTTTATACGAAAATAAGAACATATTTTCATTCTTGGGGGTGACGTCGGTAGTCGTCATGGGCGTTTCTCCATCTATTTGAACCAGCAGTTCCCTTTCCTCATGCTTGTCTTTGGGAACAGTCCCATCCTATCCATGATGGTGCGCCATATGCGCAAAGTACTTATCAATTCTACGCTCATCTCGAATCGTAGGACACGTGTAACAATAATTATCTTCGCCCGGCATGCGGAAATGGAGACAGCATTTGGAGCGGATCATAATCTTCTCCTCGTCAACTCCCGGTATATCTACGCAGCGGAATTCGGCCATTAAAGGGTTCACCCTGCCACCGAACACCTGCGCAGAATCCGCTTCGACTAGTAAATACCGGAAGTTGTCCTCGATATACGTTTTCTCCGAAGATGCTTCAGCTTCTGCGCACCATTCATCACGATAATAAATCAAATTATAAGAGATCGTAGCCCATAATATTTGGTCATCGATCCCGCTCCAGTCCACGATTTGCTTCACAAAAGGAAAGGCATGATCCATAAATAGATGGCACACATAGTTCTCTCTTTCCACAGCATAAGGTCTACTTCCCGCCCCATTCTCCAGCGAGTACGGAAACAGCAGGCGGTAATACAGATGTTTGTTTTTAAGAGAAATCACAACATTACTAGGAAATACATTCAAACAACGTCCATAGCGTACCCAAGCGTCCCATGCACCTGTAATGAAATGGCTGTACCGCTTAACGAACAAAGAACTCGCTACTTTACGATTGGGGGCGCCGATTTGCTGTGTGAATTGTTCCAGCAGCTCTGTGATCCCTTGCTCATCGTCCAGCCTATATTCCCTGACGGGCTCTGTATCCTCAGAGGAATCGAGTAGTAAATGATAGTGTTTGAGCGAAGTTACGATGTCGCTGCCCATGTTCAGTCATCCTCCAAATGTAATCTTTACCAACTTAGTCTAACACAGCCTACGTTCGCTGCACCAACACATTTGATGACCCCAAAAAAGCTCCGAAAACCCGCACATTTGCAGGAACTCGGAGCTTTTAAGGTAAAGATACTGACACGCTTAGAAGGCATTAGCTAGACGCTAACCGTTGCCTTATCTTTCGGTGCGCTAGACACCGCGGGCTTCTTGTACTGCACGCCAGCGGTGTCCTTCTCCCGCAGCGTGAGGGAGAATCCCCACGCTACAAGAAGGAACCCGGCCGCGCCAAGCAGCGCGACCTGATACGCCACTCGGCTGGTCGCCTCGCTGGCGGCGCCAACAGCAGCGGCATCCGCCGTAGCTGCTGACACGGCAGCCAGCAGGCTGCCGAGCAAGGCAACGCCTAGCGCAGAACCTAGCCGGTTCTGCACCTGAAAGAGCGTCGCCGCCTGCCCCATCTGGGGCGGCTCAATCCGGGCAAAGGCCAGGAGCTGTATCGCTCCGACCGTATGCCCCAACGTCAGGCCGCCGCTGAGCAGCAGCCCACGGACGAGCCACGGGTTCGTGTCGGCGCTCACCAGGCAGAGCAAAGCGAAGACGACCATCGCGCATAATAGCGCGATTTGGATAATTCGGCGAGGGCCAAGCTTCCTTGCCGACCAAGGCATAAGCTGAGACGCGGCCATGAGGCCCAGCGCCTCAGGAAATGTCGTCAAGCCGGTATGCAGCGCAGACGCTTTAAACACATCCTGATACATCAGCGGGAAAATATAGAGCATGCCGAGCAGCCCCGCTGCGGTACAGAGCGCGATTAACCCTGTCGTACGATACAGGCGATCCGCAAACAATCGCAACTGAAGCATGGGCTGCGTCGTCCGAAGTTCAACAAAGACCAGCGCAGCCAGGAAAATCAAGCCGATCAGCCCCGTGACGACGATCGCCGGGGAACTCCAGCCACGCGTTGTCCCTTGGCTCAGCGCATAAATCACCATCGCGAACCCTGGCGCGCTGAGCAGAAATCCTGGCAGATCTAGCTTGCCGACCGCTTGTTTTGAGTGATCTTTTAGCCAAATTACCCCAAGTATAATAGCAATAATGCCTATCGGAATATTAATATAAAAGCACCATCGCCAAGTTAACTGTTCTACGAAAAAACCACTTACAATTGGACCAACCGCCGGCGCGACCGCAATAGGCAGTATTAAGGAACGTGAGATGTTCGCTCTCTCCTGTGGTGGGAAGGCTCTGAACAGCATCGCCATCCCAACAGGCGCAATCAAGCCGCCGCCCATCCCTTGCAGAATACGGAAGAGTATTAACTCTCCTAGGCTTGAAGCGAAGCCGCAGCAGACCGATGCGACCGTAAACAGTGTTATCGCGATCATCAACATACGTTTACCGCCGAAACGATCCCCCAGCCATCCTGCCATCGGCAACACCAACGCTACAGAGACAAGATAACCAATATTCACTGTTCCTGCAGCTGTTGGTGAGATTTGAAGCTCTTCACAGATGGATAACAACGCGACATTTACAATCGTTGCATCCATGGCTACCAAGAACATTGCCGCTACGTAGACTATCCGAATCACGGTCCTGGGACTTAGAATCTTAGACTCCGTCATCCTCTTCCTCCAGCTACCGCAGGCTGTGGACGCATATCCGTCCAATGTTGCTCAATGTAGGCTAAGCATGCTTCCCTATCTTGGGCAAACACTTCCGTCCACCCTGCGGGTACAAGGGCAAAAGCCGGCCAGAGCGAATACTGGCCTAATTCATTAATCAACACGACAAACGCGTCGTCTCTCTCTTCGAACGGGTTACTCATGGGATGATCTCTCCTCCTCTTTAATCCGATATATTTCCTCTAATTTGCCGGATAAAATATGACCAATTTCAGCCAAAGGCCCGGGCTGACACAAATCCTTATGCCGGCAAGCCAAATCATACTGCTCGATCTCGCCGTCAATATAAGTCTTCCACGTATCCGGCGCAATGGGCTCGAACCAATCCGGAATCACGGTAGAATGCACGAACAATAAATCGCCAGCAAAGTTCCCAGGTCGATACGTGGCCAAAATCCGCACCGAGTTCACATAAGTTTCCTTCAAACTCATGATCACGGAAGGCTCCAAGCTTGCTAATGCACTGCCATCACTGCGCAAAATCTCCACAGCCGCTGCCATATCCAGCGGTTTATCCCCCAAGCTGTCGGGGTCGTATCCGCCGAGCGCCAGCAACGCGATGAGCGCTTCCGCCTCATCCGGTCCTTCACGCAGCGGCAGGAAGTGGCTCGGGAACGCATCGAGCATGACCAGCAGCGCAATTTCCTCGCCCTCTCCTTGTAGGAGAGAAGCAACAGCATGGGCGACATTGCCGCCAAGTGACCACCCCAGCAAATAATAGGGGCCATGTTTTTGAACCGAGCGGATATGTGCGATATAATCCGCTGCCATGGCCTGCAAATCGCTAGGAAGCGGCTCTGGTCTCGCAATACCTCGGGCTTGCAGCCCGTAGATCGGGTAGTCAGGTCCTAGCGACTTCATCAAGCCGGCATAACACCAGCTTAGTCCGCCTGCCGGGTGGATACAGAACAACGGCGAGCGTTTGCCGCTCGTTCGCAATGGCAGCAGCACCTCCAGTGCTCCTTCACTGCCACCGCCCTCCAAACGCATGGCTAAGCCAGCAACGGTAGGCGCTTCGAACAAAGTGCCGATGCTCAACGATACGCCCAATGCTTCACGTATCCCGCTCATAAGCTTAACAGCCAGCAATGAGTGGCCTCCTAGATCAAAGAAACCATCGTCAATGCCGACTCTCGGCAGACCTAACGTCTCCGCGTATAGATCACAAAGAATTTCCTCTTGCGGTGTACGAGGCCCTCTGCCTACCGCAGACAAGGAGAAGTCTGGCGCAGGCAGCGCCTTGCGGTCGAGTTTACCGTTCACCGTGAGGGGAAGCTCCGCTATTTCTACGAAAGCTGACGGCACCATGTAGCTCGGCAACGCCATCCCCACCTGATGACGCAGCGCCATCATGTCTAGCTCAACCTGCGAGTTCGGGATGACGTAAGCGACTAGCCTTTTATCCCCAGGCGTATCCTCTCGAACGATGACCACAGCTTGCAATACATCATTCTGCTGTGCGATGACAGCTTCAATTTCACCTAATTCGATACGGAATCCACGGATTTTCACCTGATGATCAATGCGTCCGATATAATCGAACGTCCCATCCTTACGCCAGCGCGCCAAATCGCCCGTCCGATACATGCGTGTACCTGGAGCTCCATAGGGATCTGCCAGGAAGCGATCAGCCGTCAAGCCAGGACGGTTCAAGTACCCGCGCGCAAGGCCAGCACCAGCTACATACATTTCACCTGTTACACCAGGAGGCACATGCTGTAAATACGCATCCAGCACATAGACACCCAGATCAGGAATGGCGCCACCGATGAGGCTGTTCGCTTTACTCTCTGTCATTTCGCGCGTAATCGGATTGTAGCTGACATGAACTGTTGTTTCCGTAATGCCATACATATTGATGAGTGTAGGTGCATGATCCTCATGCCGTTCGTACCAGTCCTTCAAATGGCCCAGATCTAAGGCTTCTCCGCCAAAAATAACATAACGAAGCGCCAAGTCTTGCCCTTGTTGTGGATTTTCTTTGTCCGCCTGCATGAGCTGGTAGAACGCTGAAGGTGTCTGATTGAGCACAGTAACCTGTTCCTCGCACAGCAACTTCAAGAACTCCTCTGGCGAACGCGTAATTCGGTGTGGAACCACGACAAGACGTCCCCCGTACAGCAAGGCTCCCCACATTTCCCATACAGAGAAATCGAACGCATACGAATGAAATAACGTCCATGTATCCTTTGCATCAAATTGGAACCAGTGCTCCGTCGAACTGAACAATCTCACGACATTGCTATGCGGAATGACAACGCCTTTGGGCTTCCCTGTCGAGCCAGAGGTATAAATGATATAGGCTACATGATCCGGTGATAACGGCGCTAAACGATCGCTGTCGGTTGGATTGAACTCGAGATAGCGGCTGAGAACCTCACTCATTTGCGGTTCATCAACGATCATAACTTCCTCTCCGCTTAGAATAGCAGCCGTCTCCATACAACCGATCACACATGCGGGCTGGGTATCTTCCAACATGAAAGCCAAGCGATCCATGGGATAATCCGGGTCTAATGGTAAGTAACCCGCTCCTGCTTTCAATACAGCGAGCACACCGACTAGCATCAACGTTGACCTCGGAAGAAGTAAACCAACGATTTGCTCAGGCCCAACACCTTTTGCAATCAAGTAGTGGGCGAGTTGATTCGCCTGTAGGTTCAACTCGGCATAAGTGAGCGACTCCCCTTCATAACTGACAGCCACCGCATCAGCATGCTGTTGTACCTGTGCCTCGAACAGCTCTACTACAAGAGCAGAAGAAGCAGTTCTTTCTTCGCCTATCTGAGCGATGTTCATAACACGGGCTAATCGTTCCTCCGGGGTCAGAATATCCAGTAAACCAATCGGCCTATCTGGCTCTGCCCAAGCTTGCGTAAGCAGCAGTTGTAGACGAGAAGCGAGATTTTCTACGGTTTCGCGTTCGTACAAGTCGCTAGTGTATTCGAACCAGCCATCAATACCTGCTGGGGCGCCATCTTCCCCACGACGTTCACGGAATTCAATCGTGAGGTCGAATTTGGCTCTGCCCACCGTATCCAGCCTAAGCTCCGCATCAATACCTGGGAGGGTGAGATCAGGCTCAGGCGTATTTTGGAAGGCAAGCATGACTTGAAATAAGGGATGTCTAGCTCTCGATCTAACAGGATTTAGAATCTCAACCAACCGCTCGAATGGCACATCTTGATGATCGTAAGCCGCCAAGTTCACAGCTCTTACCCGCGCGAGCAGCTCGCGGAAGCTTGGATCACCTGACGTATCCGTCCGAAGCACAATCGTATTAATGAATAAGCCGACTAATTCACCCAGCGCATCATCGTTACGTCCAGCAATCGGGCTCCCTAACGGGATATCTGTGCCAGCTCCTAATCTTGTAAATAGTGCCGCTAATCCTGATTGGATAACCATGAATAAACTAGTACGACTCTCACGAGCTAAATCCAACAATCTAGCATGTAAATCAATATCTATGCGCATAGCTACTGTATCGCCGTAATGTGTCGCCTCAGCTGGACGCGGATAATCGGTAGGCAGTTCAAGTTGATCAGGCAGATCCTGAAGCGCATGGCGCCAGTAGTCTACTTGACGAGCAATCAAGCTGGCCGGATCACTTTCATCTCCCAGCAGTTGCTCCTGCCATATCGCATAATCCGCATACTGCAGTGGCATAGGCGACCAGAAAGGCGCTTCATCCCGTGTTCGTGCTTCATAGGCGACTGATAAATCCCGGGTCAGAGGGTCAAGCGACCAGCCATCCCCGACAATATGATGCAGAAGCAGCAGGAGAACATGTTCATTGACACCAAGGTGATACAGATGAACGCGGAACGATGGCTCCGTAGCTAGGTCAAATCCATAACGTACAGCGAGCGCAAGCTCCCCTGCTAAATCGGCTTCCGTGATTGTTGCTATGTGCAACTGCACAGGACAGTCTGCCACATCCAAAACAAGCTGCGATGCCTCCCCATTATGTTCAGGGAAAATCGTACGTAATGTTTCGTGCCGCCGAACGACATCTTGTACGGCAGCTTGCAGTATGGACGTATCCAACAAACCTGACAAGCGTGCAACAAGCGGTATATTATACGTTGGGCTCGGCCCTTCCAGGCAATTCAAGAACCACAATCGACGTTGGGCAAAAGAAAGCGGAGCCTTCGCTGTCCGAACAGCCGGGAGAATAGGTGGTCTAGCGGCAGCCGCAGTATCAATACGCTTCGCAATACCGGCTACGGTCGGTGCTTCGAACAGACTAGCGATGCCAAGTTCAACGCCCATCATTTCACGAATACGGCTCATGAGCCGCCCGGCAAGTAAGGAATGCCCGCCTAGGTCAAAAAAGTTATCATCAATGCCAACCCGTGGCACACGCAATATCTCAGCGAATAGCTCGCTTAAGATCTCCTCTTGGGGAGTACGTGCCGCTCTGCTTGTTGAGCTTGTTTGGTAGTGCGGCGCTGGCAGCGCTTTACGATCCAGCTTGCCATTCGGTGTCAGCGGCAATTCTGCTACGAATACGAAGGCTGACGGCACCATGTAATCTGGTAATCCTGCAGCCATATACTCACGTAAAGCGGCGGCATCCACTGTTGCTTCGCTAGCTGCAACAAGATAAGCTACGATTCGTTTATCACCAGGCTGCTCCTCACGAACAACTACAGCTACCTTAAGCAAATTGGGGTAGTCTGCCAAGACCGTCTCGATTTCCGAGATTTCAATCCGGAATCCTCGGATTTTGATTTGGTGATCGGCACGTCCGCAATAATCTAGCGTGCCATCCGGCAGCCAGCGGGCAAGATCACCCGTGCGATACATGCGTGTTCCTGGCGGGCCATAGGGATCGGCTACGAAACGCTCCGCTGTCAGCGAGGGACGGCGCAGATAGCCAATCGCTAAGCCTTCACCGGCGATATATAAATCGCCGGTAACCCCAGCGGGCACAGGTTGCAATCCGCTATCCAGAATGTACATCTGCGTGTTCCAAATTGGCCTTCCAATAGGAGGCTTGCTGTATGTGTCCTGTTCCCTCAGCGCGATGAGCGTGGACCAGATTGTCGTTTCCGTTGGTCCATAAAGATTCGTCACTTGGCAGTCGAGCGCTTGAAGATCGCGCAGTAATCCGCTAGTCAAAGCCTCACCGCCGACTAGAATGCGTAAGCCACGCAATGACTCTGGGGCTTGCTCAACAAGGGCATGCCAAAGTGACGGTGTAGCCTGCATCAGGGTGGCACCGGAAGATTGTATAATTTTAGATAAAACCGTTGGATCTTGAATTGTACGTTTATTAACCATGATCAGCTGTGCGCCATGTAACAACGGCAGGAAGATTTCGAGTACGGAGATATCAAAAGCAACCGTGGTAACTGCCAGCAAGCGGTCTTCCACTCCTAATTGAAACTGCTCCTGCATCGCGCATAAGAAATTGGTGAGATTCCCGTAGGAAATCGCGACACCTTTCGGCTTACCTGTGGAGCCTGACGTATACAAGATATAAGCAGGATCTGACATGACCGGTGTAGCTAGACGATCCTTATCCGTTAGGTTTGTATCATCAAAATGAGCAAGCTTCTCTACGGTTGCGACATCATTGAGCACCAACTGATCCTGATTGGCACCCGTCTGCGGCAGTCCTTTAGACGTTTCTATATTGGTAATCGTCACGAGGGCCTGCGCATCCTCGAGCATATAGCCAATACGATCCGCAGGATAATCAATATCGAGCGGCAAGTAAGCAGCACCTGTCTTATGTACAGCAAGCATGCTAACGATTAGATCAATCGAACGCGTTAAGGCAAGCGCGACGATGCTTTGCGGTCCTGCCCCTTGAGCGATAAGCAGACGGGCAAGGCGGTTAGCACGCGCATTTAAATCAGCATAATTCACCGTATCTTCTTCATGAAGAATGGCGAGGCTAGATGGACTCAAGGCCGACTGGATTTCAAATAAATCCGTGGACCTCTTGGCAGGCACAGATCGTGCTGTATGATTCCAGCGTGTCAGTCCTTCTGCTCGTTCATGGGCAGTAACAAGCTGAATTCTACCAATTGGCTCTGTCGTGGAAGCAGACGCTATTTGACTAAGAAATTGCACGAATCGCTGATGATGCGCCTGTAATTCCGCTTGGGTATACAACTTTGGATTCCCATCCATATCGACCTGTAGACCGCTGCCATCCGCCTTCAGATATATATTAATCGCTATATCATCTACAGGTCCTGCCGAAAGGTTTGTTTTGATCCCAGCAGATCCATTGAAATTCAAGTTCGTATCGAAAGGCATAATATTCACCAGAGGACCGAACAATCGACGGTTGTCAGCCACACGCTTCAGCTCACGTCGAAGTTCCTCATGGCGATAGCCTTGATGCTTCCGAGCCTCACGAATCTCGCGCACAACCTGCTGGACTAGCTGCGAAATAGGCATCGCAGGTCTCACCGTTAATCGAAGCGGTACGATATTCATCACCATGGCAGGGGTGTTCAGCGATACAGAGCCTAATCTTCCCATCAGTGGCAGTCCTAGAATAATTTCAGATGCGCCTGTAAGCCGGTGCAAATACGAGGCAACCGCAACAAGAACAAGATCGGACCATACGGCGTTGTGCTGCTGGGCTGCGTTGCGCAAGCTTTTCGCCTCGGACGAGGACAACTCCGTGGAGCATCGCAGGAAATGATCCGAAGGTCGCGGTGAACGATCTACAAGACTGACCGCATCCGGCTCATCTGCGAAACGATTCAACCAGAATTCGCGGTCCTTCTGCGCCTTCTCCGAACGGCGATACGCAGCATCCTCTTCTAGGACAAGCTGCCAGGAGCCGAAACTCCCCTCCGTATGGGGAAGATGATTCATCATCGCTGTGTAGAGCTGCGCTACGCGCTTCGTCAGCAAGGAAAACCCATACCCATCGATGACAATATGATGAATGCGTTGATACCAGATGAAGCGGTCTTCTTTTATTTTAAACAGCGCCTCCGTAAATAAAGGCCCTTTCGTGAGGTCACACGGCTTCGCAAGATCTGCATTCATCCATATTCGCGCTGTGCGTGTTGGAGAGATTTGCTGACTAAGATCGATATAAGCATAAGACCAAGCAGATGCGTTTGCGTTCGTAACTTGCCACGGACCTTCTCCATCTTCTTCAAATCGGACATGCAGCGATTCCGCTTCTTGTACGGCTTGGCGCAGCGCATTTTCAAACGTAACCGGATCGATGGGACCGTCAATCTCGACATATTCCCCCGTATTGTACATGGGGTTGCTGGGATCCAGCTGTTGGGCATACCAGATGCCCGATTGCGCACCCGACAAGGGCTGACGCAGCGATGAAGCGACTAGCATATAAGCAACCTCCTTATTCTCTAGCAAAATAGTCGAGATTCGGCACAGGGATTTGTAACCTGGATGTTAGCAACTTCCACCAACTGGTCAAAGTAGGCTGTTCAGCGAGTTGAGCGAAGGTCACATCGGCTCCCAGACGCCGCCATTGCTCCACTAAACTCATTATCCGTATGGAGTCCAAGCCTCGCTCATTAATGAGATCCTCCTCGTACAAAAAGCTCTCAGGAGATTCATTCATCAGTTCCGCCACCTGTTCACGCACCTCTTCAATGCGAAGAGAATTTCCTTCAGGTGCAGACGCCGGGGCTAGTGCCAAATGACGGAGCACATCTTCCGTTGTCAATGTTACGGCACAGCGCTGCGCCGCATAAGTAAGCGCCATTTGATGATTGTCTAATGAGAAATCAGCCACGGCATCCGCTACAAAAAACGGCTGTATATCCTGCATAAACGCCTCACATGCCGTCATCAAGCAGCCGATATGGGCATAAATGCCGCTGACAATAAGCTGATCCCTGCCGCTGTTCTGCATGATCTCGGCCAGATTGGTTTTGCGAAAACCACTGTACCGCCATTTCGTTAGGACAATATCTCCTTCTTCTGGTGCTAACTCCGGTACGATATGCTTAAGTTCCGGATGATCGTTAATCCCAGTGCCCCAGAAATCAAGGAGCAGACCGCGTTGTTCCGGAGTTTGAGCATCAGGCTGCGCTGTGTAGACAACAGGAATACCGAGCTTCCTGCATTGCTCACGCAGTGCATAAATATGAGCCAACAGCTCATTAACGGGGGATTCCCCCAACGTAAAAGCATTCAAAAAGTATTGCTGCATATCGTGAATAAGCAGCACGGCCCGCTTCGGATCGGGCGTCCATGTTACTTTATTTTGTGGTAAATTAGCTGCTACTGGCATGCTGTAAGGTTGAATTTTGGGAAGAGCCATAGGGTCCACTTCTTTCTTTTTATATGAATGCTTAACGGGTTAACAAGACTTCGCGCAGCGCTTTTTTGCTCACTTTGCCCACGTTCGTTTGTGGAAAGGCATCTACAAATTGGATGCGGTCTGGAATTTTGTAAGGGGCAAGCCCGCGTGTCCGCAGGTAGTTTTTTAGCTCGGCTGCTGTCAATGACTGGTCACTGCGAACGATAATGAACGCACAGGAGCGCTCCCCTAGGAAGGAATCGGGCATAGAAACTAAAGCAGCATCGAAAACACCAGGATGCGACAGCAGATGGTTCTCCACCTCTTCGGCAGCGATTTTGTCACCACCACGATTAATTTGGTCTTTCGCACGGCCTTCTACGACGATATAGCCTGCCTCATTGACCTTAACCAGATCACCTGTCCGATAGAACCCATCTTCCGTAAATGCCTTCGCGTTATGCGCATCGGCTCTATAATAGCCACGGATCGTGTAGGGCCCACGGGTCAATAGCTCGCCTACCTCACCGACGGCAACCTCAACATCGTCCTCATCGACAATACGAATTTCATCCCAGCTCGACATCGGTCGGCCTTGCGTAGTAATAATAATGTCTTCGGGGTCGTCCAACCGTGTATAGTTCACAAGGCCTTCGGCCATACCGTACACCTGCTGCAGCTTGCAGCCGAGGACGGGCTCGACACGACGCGCCGCTTCTTCACTGAACTTGGCTCCACCTACCTGAAGCACTTGTAAGCTGGATAGATCATACGAGCGTGATGCGGCTGCTTCCATCCAGATTAAAGCAAGTGGCGGAACGAGCGCAGCTATCGTTACGCCTTCTTGGGCAATCAACGGAAACGCATCGTCTGGACTTGGCCTTACAGCTAGTACGACTTTCCCGCCTGCATGCAGTGTGCCTAGCACACCAGGAGAGCTTAGCGGGAAGTTGTGCGCTACAGGGAGCGCTGCGAGATACACGCTCTCTTCATTGATTCCGCAGATTTCATTGCTGCGCCGGAAGCTGTACATGTAATCATCATGCGTACGCGGAATCAGCTTGGGTAGTCCCGTGCTTCCGCCCGAAAGCTGAAGGAACGCGACATCGCTGGCTTTTACATCCGGCCATGTTGTACTCGCCTCTTGCAGATTCGTTAGACTTTTCAGGGAACGGAATTGGCCCGGATCGCCAGCAACACAAACATGCTGTAAAGTCGGCACCCGACGCCGAACCTCCTCTGCCAGCGTTCGGTAATCGAAGCCTGCTTCTTGGTCAGGAATGATGTAGGCTACAGCTTCACTCCATTCGCATAAATACTGGATCTCACTCTGGCGATGAAGCGGCAAAGCGAATACGGGGATGGCCCCAATCCGGAATAAGGCAAAAATAACGGTAAAAAACTCATATCGATTAGGAAGCTGTACAACCACGCGATCTTCCTGTTGCAGGCCCAGTTGTAAAAAGCCCGCTGCCAGCTTACTCGCTTCTTGGTCTAATTCAGCGTAGCTATAGCGGACTTCTCCGCTAACGACTGCAATTCGGTCACCATGTTTCGCCGCTCGTTCGGCTAGCATGTCTCCTAGCGTTTGCCCTTGCCATAATCCTTTTGCCCGATACTGCGCGGCAACTTCTTCTGGCCATTGTGGACAATTCGGTAACATAAGATCTCTCCTGTTCATGACTCTTGATTTAAACCCATGGCATGGAGCATCGTTTGAAACTTCGCCGACGTCTCCTTAAGCTCTGCCTCTGCGCTAGATTCCGCTACAACCCCTGCTCCAGCGTATAAGTTCAGCGTTTGATTCTCCGCTACAGCACAGCGTATGGTTACGATCCACTCTCCGTCTCCATTCGCATCACACCAACCTACTAAGCCTGTATAAAAACCCCGATCAAATGGCTCAATATCTTTTATCGCTTCTCTGGCAACCTCCGTTGGCGAGCCGCAAACAGCCGGCGTCGGATGAAGGGCAACGGCAAGAGCCAAAGATGAGACTGACGGATCTATTAATTCCCCCCTTATTTCGGTCGACAAATGCCACATGGTCGACGTTTGCACTAGCGAAGGTGTGGCTGGGACATGCAGTGGATCACAGTAAGGACGCAGTGCCTCTGCCACAGCTTCAATGACTAGCGCGTGTTCGCGCAGATCTTTCGGAGATTGCAGAAGCATCTCTGCCCTTCTTGCATCCTCTACAGGATCTTCGCTTCGAGGTGTCGAGCCCGCAAGTGGATTAACAACAACTTCGCGACCTGTACGAGCAACGAGCAGCTCGGGGCTTGCGCCAATTAAGGTGCTGCTTGTTTTACTTGTTGTCCCACTCGGCAGATCACAAGCAAACGTATAGCCGTGCGTATTACGAATCGCTAAATTGTAAAGCAGCTGCTGCAGATTAATGGGCTGAGGCGAGGTTAGCTTCAAAGTACGTGCCAACACGATTTTATCGAGTTTGCCTGATCGCAGGAGGCTTAAGGCTTTGTTGACGCCCTCCACGTAAACTTCCGGAGCAGGTACAGCTTCAATGTTAAAAAGGGAGCCAATCGGATATCGTTTGCGGTCCTGTTGAGCAAAGCTAAGCGACTCCAGCTTCTGTGTGCTTAGGGGGACAACGAGCTGTGCAGGCTGCATCGGGTCAAAAGGCACAGCTCCCACTAACATGGGCAGGCTCTGTCCTGGTTGTTTCAGCTGTGCCAAGAGGCGCGCTGCCCGATCGGGAAGCGTTTGAAGTTCATTCGCTCCTTCTGAACGAGGCAACACAGCAAGTGTTCCCTGCGCAAGCAAGGTTGCGTTAGGTGAAGCGAAGAAAAACGATTTCCCCGACCGATATTCTGCAAGCAAATCTGCAGCCGTGAGTTTCGTGACCATTTGAGCATTAGCATTCATGTTACTCATCCTCCTTCATTTGGTTCAGACGCCAAGTGTAGCGCCACCATCAATACGTAAATCATGCATCGTCAAATGTCCCGCACGCTCTGACGCCAGGAACAGTATGCTATTCGCAATATCTCTTGGTGTTGCAAGCTTACGCAGCGGGATACCCGTTCGGTATGCCTGCTGTGAGCCTTTGATGGTTCGCTGTGCGCCTTGCTCGTCTGTCCACATCCCACGCAGCATGGGTGTATCCGTCGAGCCCGGTGATACGATGTTGCAACGAATGCCGTACTCAGCAAGCTCGAGTGCCAAGCATTTGGTAAACATCGTCACCGCCGCCTTCGAGGTGGCGTACGCAGCCATATCCATGCGGGGAACCGCTGCGGCATTCGAGCTGACGGTGACAATTGTTCCTCGGCGCCGTGATATCATACGGGTACTCACTGCACGAGAAACGTGGAATACACCGCTGAGATTCACCGCAAGTGTATGCGCCCAATCCTCGTCGGAATAGGAGACGATCGGTCCCATTCGCAGTACGCCAGCCGCATTCACAAGAATATCGATGGGGCCGAGCTGCTGCTCGATGTCGGTGATCGTGCGCTGGACAGCTTGGCTGTCTGAGACATCCACTTGGAACCCCGTTACCCCTTGCATGGCAGACTGTTGAACATCGACGGCTGCGACGCTTGCGCCCTGTTCTGAGAAGGCCTGGGCTACTGCCGCTCCAATTCCTTGCGCGGCTCCAGTTACGACCACGACTTTGCCTTCAAATTCATTCGGATGCATAGACGATTCTCACCCCCTTTGCAGGAAGCGGATAGCACGGCTGACCAATGCAGGAAGCACCGAAACATGCCCCTCCCCTTCAAACTCATAGAAATGAGCATCCAATTTCTCGCTTGGCATAAGTGCTAAGCGTTCATACAGTTCTCTCGCATTCACACCCATATTGCTGGGATGTGCCTTCTCCTGTTCACCAATCGTGATGAGCAGCTTGTGGTGGCTCTGCGCTTGCTCAGGATCTGCTGTATACTGATCTTCTTGTTCGCGAAGAATGGCTTTATTCCAGTGGACCGAAGGACTGCCTGCAATATAGGTTTGAAACGTGTGCGGCTGCGTGAATAACGTTTGCAGCACGAAGAGTCCGCCAAGGGAATGACCGAAGATTGCCTGCTGCTTCGTATTAATCGAATAATCGCATTCGATGCGCGGTTTAAGCGTTTTTTCGATGAAGGATCGAAATGCTTCAGCACCTCCGACTTGTGGCCTAGCCGCCTCTTTGTTGCGTACCGGTAAAGCATCCAGCACTTCTTGCGGTGTCGGCATTGTAAAATCATAAAACCGCGAGGCATCGAACGGCTCTTCCGTCGGATATCCGATTCCAACTACGACGGCAGGATACACACCTGTCTTCTCCGGAATGCGAGATTGTACGCGTAAGGCTTCTACCATCGTGGCAAAAAGCGCATTCGCATCCAGTAGATAAATGACAGGATATCCTTCCGGAGGTGCTTCTCTCGTAGGTTTATGCACATAAATTTGATAGGGCTGTTCTCTAGCTGTGCTATGCAGAAGATATTGCTCCGTGTTCGGTAAGGTAAAAGCCTGACTGACTACTTCCCCTGAGGGTTTTGCGGCCGTAATGGATGAATGGGGTAAATGGGTCATTTAATTTCCTCTCTTCTCCTTTCGTTACATAGTCAACGATAAGGCTGGATCTAGGATGAAGGTATGGTGTTACAAATGAGATTGCACCGAATTTAATTGATAATGATTCTCATTATTGGTTATTATAAAGTATGGTTAACACATCGACCATGAACGATATCCACATAATGGAATGGAGAATGTACAGATCGAAGTATGAGCTTGAAGCAGAGAATAACCCTCTTGCCCAAGTTGACGCTCAGAACATACGAAATGGGGATTTCAGCTGCCTTGTCCTGCCCCTCAGAGGGCTATCAGCCCCAACCAACACAAAAGCCGCCCCCTCACAGGGGCGGCTCCACCAATCTCTATCGGCGATGCTTATTCCGATAGAGCAGCCAAACGAAGTACGGCACGCCAATAATGGCGATGACGACGCCGACGGGCATCTCCACTGGCGCGAACGCCATTTTGGCGATGAAATCGGAGATCATCACCAAGAGCGCGCCAACAATCGCGCTGACCGGCAGCAGCCGGCGATGCGTGATGCCGACGAGTCGGCGAGCGATATGCGGCGCCATGAGGCCAATAAACCCGATGCCGCCGGAGACGGATACGCAGGCACTAACAATACCGATGCTGCTGAGCAGCAGGATCGCTTTCTCTTTGTCCACGGCTGCGCCAAGCCCGCGGACGCTCTCTTCATTCAGCTGGAACACATCCAGCACAAGAGACCGCCATATGAGAACTGGAGTCAGCAACAACAGCCATGGCAGCATGGAGATGATATACTTCCAGTTCGCGCTATAAATGCTGCCCGATACCCAGACGGCGGCCATCTCGAAATCTTTGGCATTCATTTTGAGCGTAATGAATACCGTTACTGCGGATAAGCCCGATGCGATCGCGATCCCTGTCAGCAGAAGCCGCTGCGAGTCTAGCCGTCCGCTCTTTTGAGAGAAGATATAGATGAGAAGCGCTGCGCCCAGGCCACCTATCAAGCCAACAAGAGGCATGGCCAGAATGGCTCCCCAGCTCGTTCCCTTCACTTTCCCTTGAAAGAAGAACAGGAAGATAACCATCGCCATCCCCGCTCCCGCGTTAATACCCAGGATGCCAGGATCGGCCAAGTTATTCCTAGTCAAGCTCTGCACAACCGTTCCCGCCATCCCTAACCCCATCCCTACCAACAGGGCAATAACGATACGGGGGAGTCGGAACTCCAGAATCACCAGATCATAATCATGCTGTGGATCAATTCGCAACAGGGTCTTAAAAACATCCTTCAACGTGATGTCGAAGGCCCCATTCGTTAGCGAGATATAGGCAGTCAGAAGCAGTAACCCTATCCCCAACAATACTTGTATTACGTAGTAGCGATCACTTCTTTTACCGATTGGACTCCCCTCCTCGCGTACGGATGAGATAGAGGAAGAATGGTACGCCGAGTATAGCGGTAACGACACCGATCGGCATCTCGAATGGATAGTTGAGGAATCGGCTTAGCACATCACACAACCCTAAGAATACAGCACCGATTACAGCTGAACACGGAATAATCCATTTATAATCGATCCCCGTTAGAAACCGAGTAATATGCGGAACGAGCAGGCCGACGAATCCTATTTTACCTGCAATAGCCACAGATATCCCCGTCAACAATACGACGCTTAATGTCGTTAATATTTTCACTTGCGTCGTTTTCTGCCCCAAAGATACAGCAATTTCATCCCCTAATGAGAAGATCGTTACCGACTTTGACATCCAAAATGCAAGCCCCAAGCCTACGACTGCAAAAGGAATCGCCAGTATAATCAACTTCGGTTCCAATTGATGCAAGCGGGCGTTATACCAGAAGCTAATGTTCTGGGATACTTGGAAATACATCGCGATCGCCGCTGACACACTGCTCAGAAATGTGCCTATCAACGTGCCTAGAATCGCTAATCGGACAGGTGACAATCCTCCAGGCAACAGCGAGGCTAGGCCGAATACTATAAAAATACTTAACGCAGAGCCAGCAAAAGAGGCCATAATCATGGCCATCATAGAGGAATACGGTGCAATGACCATACACACGGTAACTGCGAATGCCGAACCATCAGATATACCCATGATTGAAGGGGATGCCAGATAATTCCTGGTCATCCCCTGCATGAGAGCGCCCGACACCGCCAGGAAAGCACCGACGAGCAGTGCCCCAATAACCCTGGGTAGTCTAGCATGTCTAATAATCTGATGATCGACATTGCCTGGATCAAAGTTCACAAATGCCTCAATGATACGGCTAATGTCAATGCTTTTGGCCCCATAAGTTATGGACAGCACGATCGTAAATACGATCGCGAAAGGTGCTGCCGCTAAGATAAGGGTTGGTGCGGGAACTCTCCATTTCATAGCTCTACTTTGCTCCAATTATTTTAGAGCTATTAATCGCTTCTAGGAATTTAATTTTGCTATAAGCTGTACCACCTTGTAAGAGTGGATCTACCAGATTCGTATATAATTGGTCATTTTTAACGGCATTAATGTTTTTGAAGATCGGGTTGTTTTTCAAATCTTCAAACACTTTCGGCGTATCCTTGTTCTCTTCTTCGGAGAATTCCACAATCAAGTAATCCGGGTTCATCTCAGAGAGCTTCTCAAGCGAGATATTCGCTTGTGCTTTCGCTGCTTTAACTTCAGCTGGAACCGTTGCACCTAATTCAGCATAGATGGATGGATTGAAGAATACATCCTCCGGATAGATGAATAGGCTGCCTGAACGAACGCGAAGAGCTACTACTTTTTTATCTTTGAAAATAGGACCGATTTTCGTTTTCAAAGCTGCCGAATCCGCTTTATACTTATCAAGCACTTGCTTCGCTTTATCTTGCTTGCCTGTCAACTCACCAAGTAACGTCAAGTTATTCTCCCAATCTGTAGCGATGTGGGATACCGGAATCGTTGGCCCGATTTTGGAAATTTTCTCAATCGTCTCCGCAGGGAATTTCGTGCTCATCAGAATAACATCTGGTTTCAACTTCAGAATCGTTTCAAGGTTCGGCTGCGTTTTCTCCCCTACGCCCTCTGCCTTATCTGTAATTGGTGCGAAGACTGCTGGGAATTTGCCTCCAACCGTTAGTGCACCAACGGGTTTCACATCTAACAATAAAGCATCTTCCAATGACTCAAGCGCACCTGTGATAACAAGTTTCTCCGCTTTCGCAGGAACTGTGTACTCTTTACCCACGTATTTGATGACTCTTGGCCCGGATGGCGTTGCAGTTGGAGCAACTGTAGGAGCGACGGAAGCGGTTGGCGCTGTTGTACCTGCTGCTGCAGGAGCTGTTTCCGTTTTCCCTCCGCCACATGCCGTCAATCCTAATAGAACCAATGTCGTAATACCGATCGTTGCTAACTTTTTCATTTTGAATAAATCCCCTCTCTATCCACTACGAATGATAATCATTCTCATCAAATTATAAAAGAAGTTGCCCATGTCGAACATGGACAATATACGGAAAATCTCATGTACGATTGTCACATAAGAGCTCATGCATATCTTGCACCATCCGCTCCATGGCATAAGCTGAGTACTCTCTCCACGGATCTGAGGAGATGAGATAAACCCTATTTCTGCGTACGACTTTGAAATCCTGCCACAACATGGAGGTTCGAATTCGTTCCCAATGCTGCAAAGTCTCAGATTCCTGCCGAATGTTGAGCAACAAGTGATCCATATCTAATTGAGCCAGCTCCTCGAGCGTCAAACTGTGATTAGCCTCGAATTGCTCGATCCCGCATGGCGCTTCCAAAGCTAGATCTTCAAACACATCTCGCATCCCGCGCGTTGGAAATAGAAAGAAACTCTCGCCAAGCAGGCTAACAAATAACACCGTTTCATTCTGCAGTTCTTCTTCCAGCCGCTCTCGCACGAGCTTTACTTTGCGATTATAGCCATCGATCCAAACAACGGCTTCATCTAAGGCACCTACAATCTCCGCTGTTGCGTGCAGCTGTTCTTGCCAGCTTTTATCATACAGAGGGACGATATGAACGGGAGCAATTTGTGACAAGCGTTCCTTCTCCTGAACTTCCAGTTGGTCCGTACTAATGATGTAATCCACATGACTGTTCGCCAGGGCATTCACGTTGGTCTCCCAATCCTCGTTAAACCGATACCCACTTAAATGCAAAGGGATGTCTGTGCGATAGTTGTTGTAATAGTAGGAACTCCATTTGGGGTGTAAGGGAGCAGCGAAGGGCATGATTTTGAGCGCAAGTAATTGCCCTAGCACCGTTGAGGAGTAAGCAACGATTCGTTGTCGACGATTTTTTAGATAAACAGTCGGCGAGACACCTACCTCTTTCTTGAACATGCGGCTAAAATAAAACTCATCATTATAGCCCACTTGGTAGGCAACATCTTTCAAACGCACATCCGTATGCAACATCAGCTGCTTCGCCATGTTTACCCTGACTTCCGTCAAATAATCGATGGCTGTTTTACCATATGTTTTTTTGAATAGACTCACATAATATTTCGGACTAATTTCGGCCATGCGCGCGAGTTGTTCAATCGTCATACTTTCTCGATAATGGGCTTCAATAAATCTCTTGGTACGATCCATAGCGGCGCGTGAGTCCAATTTGACATTATGACGAATGTGCGTCATTACCCAATGTATCAATTCTAGAAAAACAGGCTGACCTCGAAATCGCTCTACAGCGCTTTCACTTCGACTGCAGAGACAGAGCTGCTCACAGAGCTGATTAAGCATGCTCTCCATATGAATGGGCAGCTCGCCTAAAAGAGGGAAATTCACTTGTTCGTCAGAGGTATCGCCATGAATATCAAACGTAATTAAATACAACTCCGAGTTCTGTCCTTCACAAAAGCCTATGGTTTGTCCAGGCTCCACGACATGTATCGTGTCAGGTTCCATACGATAGGTTTCCAAATCTATTCTTAAATGGCCTTCACCTTGCTTGACAACCATCATGCAGTAGGAAGACATAAACTGCTGCGTCAATTTCCCCTCTTGAACGAGCTGCGCAGTACGGAATTTAAGCCATATATGATCAAGGCGAAGGAACGTGTCTTCATCTTTAGTAAATACTTCAGACAAGATAGCAGCCCCTCTCTTTTTTTTGAAAATGAGAATCATTATCAACTTAAAATTTAGCATAGAAAGAGAAGCCCTGTCAACGATTGACAGACCTTATCTTCGTTAAAATTTGAGAGATGTCTACACATTCTGGCTCATATCCGCTAACGGATGGCTTGCAGCATGTCGTTAGGACATAAGCGGCTTCGTTCACATCCGAATACACGCTTAAATCAAAGGATTTCAGTTGCCACGCTTCATCCCCTATTTGTTTATGCCCCTCGACCCCGTCTGCGCTCATGACCGAGAAATCGGTCAGTGGCAGCGACAGCCCTTGGCCCACAGCCTTGATATAACTTTCCTTGGCTGTCCAAACCTGATAGAAACGCAGTTGCTTTTCTTTGTATTGGGCGGCCTCCATCACGTAACGATACTCATCCTCCGAGAAAAAGGATCGAGCAATTCCTTCTTCGAAGTCTTGCACTCGTTCCACATCGACGCCTACGGGTTTGCTGTCTACGAAACACGCCACCCACTCACCAGCATGTGATACGTTAAAATGGTACTGACTCACGCCGCTGAGCAGCGGTTTACCGAAAGCATTGTACTCGAATCGGATGCGAGCATTTTCCATGTGAAGATCATCCATGATTCTGCTGCGAAGCAGCAGATCCGCCCCTAGTCCTCGAAGCAAGTCCTCTCGGTGGCGAAAGCGATGTAGACGTGCTCGCTTCTCTTCTGAAATATATGTGAGTCCTTCAGCGACGGCTTCGGGTGACATCGAGGCCAGCCGTAAAATAAATAAACCTGGTATAGGGATCACCTCATTGATATAACCGAAATGTCGATCTTAGCACCTTTCACATTCGGCTCACAACTCTCAAATCCTGCTTCCCCTATCTGCACAAAAAAAAGCCACCATCTCGCGATGTGCGGCTTGTCTATGTTTACATAGGCGTGGATGCTGCGAAGCGCTGTATCGCTTGCTGCAATTGTTCAAAGGCTGTGGGGTTCTCAGCAAGTGGTTTGTTCGACCTTACAGCCTGCAGCACGTGGTGCAATAGGCTTTCTGGCATATCTACATCGCCCGAGTTGGCTGTCAATGCAACGATCATCTTCAATTCCGGAATACCGAAGATACGTCGACCGCCTGAACCGGATGCATAGAAAATATCCAATTCTTTGCGACTACTCTTGTTCAGACCCTTGGCAAGCGATTTGGTCCACCAATAATACCCATAAGATCCTTGCGTGCCATTACTATAATTTAAAGTAACTCGCTTCATGAATGATGTGCGAATCCAAGATTGGGGAATAATCGACTTCCCTTCCCATTGTCCATTATTCAGATACAACGAACCTATCTTCGCCATGTCAGCAAGCGATAACGCTAATGCCCACGCGCCAATTGTAATTCCTTGATGATCATGATTCCAGTTCACATTCGTTATCCCAAGCGGTTCGAATAACCGCGATTTCGCATAGTCAAACATGGTCATACCCGTTACTTTGCCGATTACTGCAGAGAGTAAATGAGCATCGCCGTTCGAATAGTTGAACACCGCACCAGGCTCGTGTTGAGCTGGACGATTTAGAATATAGGCCACCCAATCCGGTGCATGCATCATCTCATTGGATGATTGTTCTTGATCATTATCCCAGGAAAGTCCTGAAGTCATGCTAAGCAGATGCTTCAGTTGAATCTTTGATTTTATAGGATCATTCTCGAGCTCTGGGAAAAATGCAGCCAGACGCTGTTCTGGACTCTTCAGCTTGCCCTCATTTAAAGCAATCCCGATTAAGGCGGATGTTACGCCTTTGGTAACTGATTTCATATCTTGCAGAATGGAAGGCTCAATCCCTTCCTTACATGCATCTGCCACCCATACACCGTTCCGAATAACGGCTATACTGTGCACACCATGATCAAGGAAAACGTCAAAAGTCTTAGCTAACGTAGCTGAGTATAATCCTTGTGCCTCAGGCGTTGATGTTGGCCAGCCATGTGTGGGCCATTGTGCTGATGGACGGGATGTTGCTTCCATACTACTTCGTAGTGGACTAGTCACATTTGTTAACACAAGATCGTCCCTTCCAGTTTGGTTTTCCCCTTTTTCCCTGTAATATACCGAAAAAGTGTGAAGCAAATGTGGTGTGAATCTTAAGAATAGCTTAATTTAGCTGAAAGTTTCCTGAAAATCTGTGTTGGAAACGCTCTTATGTTACAATTCATTGAACACTTACATATCCCCCAGATTTCGGAGGTTACCAATGCGCCAATTCATATTCTTCATCGGGCCTGCAGGTGCAGGCAAAACAACACTAGCCAGAGCTTGGGTGCGCCGACATGGCGGAGCTTTCTTGGATATGGACACATTGCTGCGCCCCGCGGCAGAAGCGATCATGACCCTTGCTGGGCAAGACCCCAGCGATCGGGATTCGCCATTTTATAAGCAGCACTGCCGTGATTTAGGCTATCGCATCACGATGGATGCGGCCCTTGAACAGCTCACACTTGATCAGGATGCGATCGTGATCGGGCCTTTCACCAAAGAGCAGGGAGACCCGCAGTGGTTGGAAGGCGAGTTAGCTCGCATCGGAGCTTCTATAGAGGATGTCCGTGTTAAGGTGATTTATGCGTATTTACCGAGTGAGGACGTTTATAAGGAGCGTATTCGCTTAAGGGGATCGGCACTTGATGTATGGAAGCTGGACAACTGGCAGCAATTCCGTACTTCGCTGCAGCGCAGAGAAGTTACCTGGCGGATGAAACCATCATCTCTCCTCTATTGGGATAATTCAGAGCCTTTATCAGAGGCTAGGAAAGCGGAGTTAGCTGCTTTTATCCTAACTTGATTAGGAATGCAAAAAGGGCTGTCCCAAGGTTCTAAATAGACCTTTGGAGACAGCCCTTTCGTGCATGTCCTATGGTGTCATGAAACTTAAAATCCCGATTCCAGGTAATCGTCATGAAGATCGAAAATAGGAATATCCGGCTCCTGATTCGGATCTATGACCGATACGCCATCCGTTGTCGTGACATGCCAATCTTCGTTAGAGCTGAGAACTTCGTTTAAGAGAGCATCAATATCCATGGGCTGCATTCCTTCCATCATGTACCTAAGGGTGTAGCCCTATTATTGGTGATGAGGGGTATGTTTATTCAGCTGGCGTTATGAAACCATCCTATTCGCTAGTCTGATAGAGAATTAGAAAGATTAGCGTTATGGGATGGCGTTATTTTACCTAAATGGCCCAATTTCACTCACTTTAATCGAAATAGCGTTATATCGCAATGCTATTATTCGTAGGACATGCAGAATGGAGCAAATAGCGTTATGGCAGAATGCTATCCCCCATCCATGGCCGATGCCCACTCTCCGTATGGTACTACAACAGAATAGTACTTATTTCCTCCATCATATACTGTTATCCTAAGTGTATAAACATTTGCCCGAAATTTACCACTGAGCTTAAGGGAGGTTGCTTCTTTGGACATTCATCATCGCTTTGATAACTTAGAAAAGAGAGTGATCGAGCTCGAGAAAGAACTCGCACTATTAAAGCAAAGCCAACCAACTGACAACAAAATAAGTCATCCTCATTCTAGTCCTAATTCTAATTTTAATCCCGCTCCTGTTCACGTTCCGCCCCTTGCACCACCTAAACAGGAAGTCATTAAACAAGAGACCGACTGGGAGCACCTCATTGCCAGGGTATGGCTGCCGAGGATTTTTATGTTCGTACTTCTGATCGGTATCGTATGGGGATTCAAAGCGGCGGTTGACAATGGTCTCCTCACAGAACAGATGCGCTGTGCGATTGGCTATGTGGTCGGTGGATGCTTTGTCTTCCTCGGATTCAAACAACACAAGGCTAACCGTCCACTGCTGGCACAAGCCTTATTAGGCGGCTCCATCGGATTGTTCATGCTAACCACTTTTGCCTGCCATCAGTTGTATGAACTTATCGGGGCACCTCTTGCGTTCACCCTGAATGTAGTATGGGTAGTCTTAGGCTTATGGTTTTCACACAAATTGAAATCACAATCCTTAGCGATAATCGCAAGTGCAGCAGGCGTTTTGACGCCTTTCTTATTAAATAGTAACAACCCTTCCCCCCTATTTTTCGTTAGTTATGAGACGTTGTTATTTGTAAGTTTTATGCTGTATGCGATACGCAAACAATTTGTTGGCTTATTTTACACTTCTTTCGGTCTATTGCCTCTCGCATTGTTCATTTTTGGCCTAGGTGTACATGGGGATACAAAGTATGCGGCCATTGGGATGTTAGCCCAGCAAGTTGCTTTGCTAGCGACGGTCTGTTTGAAAAGCCCCACAATGAATCATCAACTTCGATTACTCATTCCGAGTTTTGCGTTCACCGCCATTTGGTTTAAAGTGGCTTACACCGATACGCAATTCAACGTTGCCATGGTTGCCACGTGTATAGGCTATGCCTTGATCTCCTACTGGTTCAGCAGAAAGGCACAAGAGAAGTTGCCTTATACGATGACGATAGCATCCTATGCTTTGCTTTTCTACTCGGCTAACTACTTTAGTGATGATGCGTTACCTGGCTTCTTATTGGTTGAGGGAATGATTGCGCTGTTACTTGGTTTTATCGTGAAATCTGGATTACAGAAAATCAACGGACTCATCATCTATGCACTCGCTTTTGCAACGGCATTGGGTACAATCTCTGAAGGTATGAGCAGCATCATGTCGATCGTCATGTTAATATGGCTGCTTCTATTAGCAACCCTGGCGGGTATGATTGCCATCATATCGCATTTCGGGGTCGGTACCCCTACGAAGAAAACTCTAATCTTCCTTAAGTATGGACTTGGATTCCTAATCTTGTGTTTTATAACCGATGTAACACAAACCTTGACACACGATTTCAGTGTGAATAGTCAACATCTGTGTGTCTCGACGGTGTGGGTGCTATACGCGATTAGTGTGATTACCTATGGACTCAAGAAAGAAGTCAAACCAATAAGACTCACGGGATTAGCGTTATTATTCCTAACTTTAATGAAGGTCATTTTCATGGATTTGCCCAATGTCTCCCTGACAATCAAAGCAATCATGTTCATTGGACTTGGTTTCATCGGGCTATTATTGTCTCGCTTCTTCTACAAGAAGTCATCCAGCACGTGAATACTTCCCTAAAGTTGCACAAAAGGCGTTCACTCCAGAGAGTGGACGCCTCTAATCTTTTATTTGCGTGTAGAATGCGTACGAAATGGCCCCGCTGGCAAACCAAGTCCGTTTACTAAATTGGCCTCCGTGTAATTCGCCCAAGCATATCGCACCTGCGCTGGCTTCGTGATCTCTGGATGCCACACTTGAACGGTACCGCCAACGATGTTCGCTTCCGCGGTCAGGAATTGACCTTCCTCCGCGGCAATTTGGAAGCCGATGAGTTGCTCACTCCCCTCAGAAAGTCCTAATCCCCCATCCGTGTGATCAAAATGAAGCACAATCCGCCCCTCTTCGATCTGCAGCTCACGGTACACAGGGCCAGAGCTCGTAAGCTTTTTCCCGTAGACATGCTCCAAAGCTGTTAGGGCAAGGCGCTGCCCGACGGTCCGCTTATCTCGCGGATGAATATCATCCCGTTCCCCACAATCTATGGTGATAGCCATGCCCGTATGTGGGACGCGCTCGTTCACGATCGCTTGGGACTCGCGCAGCAACGGCCATGTTTCACCGTCGGGTTTACCCTCCGAACTGAAGGATGTCAATTGGACGAAGTGGAAGGGAAGCTTATCATTGTGCCAGAGTGAACGCCAATTATGGATAAGGCCTGTCAGCAGCTTATCGTACATGTCCGCACGGCCTGCATCACTTTCACCTTGATAGAATAGGAACCCCTTTAGACCGTAAGGTACGATTTTGAGCAGCATGGTCTCGTAGAGACCACAAGGTCTCATTGGATTATGAGGATTCATTGGCGGCGGCCATGGATAGCCCCCTAGTTCCTCTGGCGTAGCTCCCGCTGCTTTGCGCTTCTCATAGTCTCCTGTTGCTTGATCATACGCTCGTTGGACACTCTCAAAGGCGACCCAATCGAAATCCTTGGTCTCTTCTGCAAATGTATCTAGATACACCTCCAGTTCAGCGTGCTGACGAATCGTCGACTCACTTACCCAACATGCCGCTGAGGTGCCGCCCCAGTTGCAACCAATAATGCCAACAGGTACGCCCTCCGAGGCATGAATATGCTGGGCAAAATGATACGCAACCGCTGAGAAATCCGGCACATGCTCAGGCAGTGCCTTATTCCAGGAAGCGATCATCGGTGTTTCAACTGCAGGATCTTCCCATTCCACTTTGGGGACTTCGAAGTAACGAATGAGAGGGAAATTCGCTTCCGCGATATCCGCTTGAGCGTGACTCGTATCTCGGACTTTCCACTCCATGTTGGATTGTCCACCAGCTAGCCAAACATCGCCAAAGTAAACGTCCCCAACAGAGGCAAGTTGTTCCCCCTCGGAGCTGACCGTTAGGATATATGGACCTCCCGCTTCGAATGCAGGCAGTATCGCCTGCCATTTGCCGCCTGTGCTGATGGTCTGCACCTGATGTCCTTGGCACTCCAAGGTTAACTGCATCCCATCGGGGCCTGTTCCCCAGACAGGGTTTGCTTGATTCCGTTGCAAAATCATTCCATCAGAGAAAATCGCATGAAGTTGAAAGCGGTTGCTCATTACTACACCTCTTTACCTAAAATTGGATAATAGCTCATAATACTCATGATACACTATTTCCTAAAGGAAGTGCGCTTGTTCTCTTTCAAATGTCATACTTATTCAATTGCTAGACTGATAACAAACATTTAAGTTGTTTAAATAACCTACAGGTTATACAATAGTAAGAAATATGCTTACAAAGTTGAGGTTTTCCCTATGCAAATTGAGGTTTCATCCAAAAATATGCCCTTCCTGGAGTGCTTCTCATCGGAGACTCGCGTGAAGATGATTGAACTCCTTGGCGAAGCGCCATTAAATATTAAACAGCTATCCCAGCGACTCGAGATTTCGTCGGCCATCGTGACGAAGCATATTCAGAAGCTGGAGCAAGCTGGCATCGTGCGATCGGAGAACGTAGTTGGCGTGCGCGGCACGCAGAAGATCTGCTACCTACAGCTTGAACAGGCTACGCTGCAATTCAAGTCGAAGAAGCCTTATGAGCATCCGACAACGACGATTGCCATTCCTATCGGCCAATACTCAGCTTTCGACGTGAATCCGACGTGTGGCTTGGCTTCCCCAACGCAGCTAATTGGCGTGCTCGATGATCCGCGATACTTTGCTGATCCGCAGCATGTTCAAGCAGGCATTCTCTGGTTCGGCAGCGGGTATGTGGAGTATCGCATCCCGAATTTTTTCCATAGCAACCAGAAGCTTCGGTCACTGGAGATTTCATTTGAGATCTGCTCGGAAGCTCCTGGCTTTAACGAGAATTGGCCTTCGGATATTTCTTTTTCAATTAACGATAAGCCGCTTGGACAGTGGACCTGCCCAGGTGATTTCGGTAAACACAGAGGCGTCCTCACCCCCGACTGGTGGGGAAATGGCAATACGCAACACGGTCTGTTGAAAATTATTACAGTGAATCCCCAAGGTTCCTTTCTAGATGGTATGCAAATCTCAGCGACTACCATTCACGACCTGAATATCTTATTCTCGCAAGATATTCATTTCCGAATTGCCT
Source organism: Paenibacillus sp. J22FR83 (assembly GCF_059691955.1). Classification (NCBI taxonomy): domain Bacteria; kingdom Bacillati; phylum Bacillota; class Bacilli; order Caryophanales; family Paenibacillaceae; genus Paenibacillus; species Paenibacillus sp. J22FR83. Next base: position 3,021 of record NZ_JCAUAM010000032.1, on the reverse strand, counting down.
CCTTAGTAACTTCTGCGAATTGTGGCGGTGTTACACTATTCGGCAAACAATTCGGCAACTATGCCCAAGATATTATCGTGACGATGCAAGAGGACAAGTAGCCCTCCTCCAACGGGAGCAAATAAATAACCCTGTTTCACTACCTCATTCGAGGGAGGAAACAGGGTTATTCTGTACTTGAAACGAGCTCTGCGAGAAGGCATCTATGCTACACATTCGCATAAGAGAATTGCAAGCCATCCTGAATTGGGAGATAGTGATGCTCCGTTTCCAAAATCGCATCTACCGTGCGAAGCACATCGGGTTGGCGATGGCTCATCTGTGCATTCTTTTTCAGCTTGAGCAAAAGGGATTGATTCGCAATGACCTCTAACAGTTGGCTCTTCATCTCGGCTGCGTTCTTCACTTCCACAGCTGCGCCAATGCCAACGAGATAGGCAGCATTTGCCTGCTCTTGACCTGGAATTGGCTTATACAGCATCATCGGCAGATCTAACGCAAGCGCCTCAGAAACGGTAAGCCCCCCTGGCTTCGTCACGATCAGATCAGACAGCGCCATCAGCTCATGCACATGATCGACGAACCCCGTCACCATCACATGATGGTGCGTATTGGAGCCGCCCAGCTCCTCCTCCAAATGCTGTTTCAGCTTCTCATTGCGACCGCAGACGAAAACAAATTGCACAGGCTCCCTCAATTCATCCGACTGGAGCACAGATTTGAACGATTTTCCGATTAGCCCATGGCCCCCACCCATGACAAGGACAGTTGGCATGTCACGGTGCAAGCCGTATTTATCACGCAGCTCCTCACGATTGTAGGTTTGTGTGAAAGGCATGCGAAGCGGTATCCCCGTTACCACGATGCGCTGTTCAGGAATCGCATACCGCAGGAGTGCCTGCTTCACATGCTCTGCCCCAACCAGATACTTATCCGTCCCCGGATGAATCCAGTAGCTGTGATCGGTATAGTCGGTGATGACCGTCACGGTCGGCACGATCGTAAGTCCATTACATTTGAGATAAGACATCGCTGCCGCAGCACCTGGGAACGTACACACGACTTCCGTGGGCGCTTCCTCATCTAATAGATCCAGCATACGATCTGTGCTGAATGATTTCATTTTTTTGAACAAATGGGATAACGCTGTATCATGTCTGGTCTTGTGATAGAGAAAACCGTACACGGACGGCAAGCTTTTCACCCATTGCATATAACAATATTTCCCGAACCCATGCAGATACGGATGCGTCCACGCCAAATAATCGACGACCTTCACTTCCATATCCGGTCTATACATACGCACCGCTTCAAGAATCGCTTGTGCTGCTTTATTGTGCCCATCGCCAAGACTGCCCGTTAGTATCAAAAGCTTTCCTTTGCTCCTCATTGCTTCAGTCCCCTTTCGAGCTTATCCTGCCGCGCACTAGCAGCGGTCGACCCAGTTAGCCACGCTCTTCTACTTCTCTCCACTGCATAGACGACTCCTTCAGCCACTAGCACTGCACCTACGATATCCATTAGCACATGCTGCTTAACGAACAATGTCGATACAATGATTAAAATGGACATCCCCGCCGTTATCATTTTGTATCGCAACGCTATCGGTACCGATCTAAGATAAGCTCTCATCATCAGATAAGCCGTTAGCACGTGTGTACTTGGAAAACAGTTAAACGGTTGATCCGAGCGATATACCCACTGGACCGTCCGCAGCAGCCAATTACTGCCTATAATATCCGGCCGCGGCACGGTTGTCTGATATATAGCATAGACGCTATAACACAAAAGCAAACCTATGATGAATTCCACGAGTGTCTGGAAATAATTCGAGCGATCTCGATACGCCAAATAAAGAAAACCTGCGGCAAGAAAGACATACCACAATAAATAAGGAACCACGAAGCCTTCGATAAAAGGTATCTGTCGATCAAGATCCGTCATTAAACTGTACGCTGTTCCATTATCTTGATTTAAATGTATATAAATGAGCCCCACTAACGGGATCATAAGTAGTCCGCTGCATGCTAGCAAATAGGACATCCAGGCTTTTGTTCTCATGCCAAATCCTCGCTCTCCTCTACGTTATCTCTATCATAAAGGAGTAAAGCCGTCTGCTGAACGAACCAAGGTACTGTCTTTCGTTAGCCAAAGGTCGTGAAGAAACCTAGACCAAAGGCGGAGTTGTCCACGTCCTCACTTGCATATAGGGTCAGAATGGACGCGTATAGAAGTTAGCATTTTAGCTCCTGTTAGAACAGCCGCCTCTGTTACAGCAATATTACAGTAATGTTACAACATCATACAGCATACCAAATCACACGCGGAAAAGCACCTTCTACGGCATCACGAAGAGCAAGATTCGTCCTGCCACCTTGTATATCCATCAACTGTGCTAATTGGCATCATGGCTAAAAGAGTACTCGTTCTCCACTTGTGGATAAGTTCGGCTGTGGATATGTGCATAAGCATAGAAATATCTTACCCACAGCCTCATTTGTGGACATGTTGATACTGTGGGTAATTTTGGGGATAAGTGCGTATAAGGTCGATTTACAAGGTAAATTCGGGGGTAAAAAGAGGGAGGAAGGCGGTAGGATGGGATGAAAGAAGCGAGGGTAGTGAGAAGAGAGTAGAGAAGAAAGAGATGGGATTGCTGTGTGTAGATATTGGCGTGTGGTGGGGTAATGGATTGTGTGGTGGGGTAATGGATTGTGTGGTGTAAAGAGTGACTTGTGGTGGGGATGAATTTGTGCGGCTCGGGGAGTGACGGCTTCACACCACAACACGTCCCTCCAACTAACTGGATTTTCTTCATCTAATTTCGGCCTTTTCCAACGAAATCAAGCATTAGATGGAAAATCTACAGCTATTTCGGGCCGCTGGAGGAAAAAGAGGGAGAAAGCTTCAAATTGTAGAGTGAAAGGCTGGGTTTACCAGCCTCTCCTCATCAAACCGTGCGTGAGGTTTTCCCTCACACGGCTTTCCGACGTTCTTCACCTTGGATATTACGGTAATTTC
>NZ_JCAUAM010000031.1:0-59485 GCF_059691955.1 Paenibacillus sp. J22FR83 | reverse complement strand
GCGTTCCCATCTCGAACACGACCGTTAAGCCTTCCAGCGTCGATGGTACTTGAACCGCAGGGTTCTGGGAGAGTAGAACGTTGCCAAGCAACTGCAATTGAAAGAGCCTTATCTAGAGAAGTCTAGGTAAGGCTCTTTTTTGCATTCATCGGTGACCATAGATCCCGATGAAACTGAAATAGCTGTATAAACTACAGTTATGATCCTCGATTTGCCCGGGAAAAATAAATTAGATGGAGAATCTACAGCTAAAAACAACCGAAATCTCAATTTTAGATTCCAACCTCGAAATTAGCTGTACAAAATCCATTTATATCGCCAAATGGGGCAAATGTTGCTGTATTAACTACATAAAATCCATCTATATGGAGCAATGGAAACAGATAAAGTAGCACCATCGGTGATCTTTAGAAGAATGTTGGTTAATTAAGCAATATCAACAGTTTTTATTAAAATACTTTCGAATAAATACCTAGGGAAGGTCAACAATAGTAAGGTTCACATGAGGCTATCGGACCTGTGAGGAAGACATTTTAAGAGCAGTACTTGTCAAAAAGAAAGGAAATGATTATAATTTAGTTAAGGTCAAAGAAAGTCAAAGTCAATTTACTTCTAGAAATCTGGGAGGCCGAATTGATGCGCAATGTATCAGAAATTATTGAACAGTATTTAAAGCATGTTTTGCAACAAAGTACGGAAGGGGCTATCGAGATTCAAAGGAACGATTTGGCGGACCAGTTTCAATGCGTGCCATCTCAAATCAACTATGTCATTAGTACAAGGTTTACCTTGGAAAAAGGTTATGTGGTGGAGAGTAAACGCGGCGGTGGCGGTTATATTCGGATCCAGAAGATCGAGCTCAAGAGTCATGGATCTATTCTAGATCACATTTTCCGTACGATCCATACCCACATTGATCAAGTCACCTCAGAGGGGCTCATTTATCAATTGCAAGAGGGGCATTATATTTCCACCAGAGAAGCTAACCTGATTCGGGCAGCGATATCCAGAGATGTATTGACCTTTAAACTCCCGCTGCGCGATGAAATTCGGGCTAAGATTCTTAAAGCTATGCTGATATCCTTGCTTAGCAGATAAGGAGGCAGATGGAATGGTTTGTCAGGAATGCGGGAAACGACCGGCGACTCTTCACTTCACTAAGATTGTGAATGGGGACAAGAACGAGTTCCACATTTGTGAGAATTGTGCCCGTGAGAAGGGCGAGATGATCCCAGGAACATCGAATGGCTTTTCGATTCATAATTTGCTATCAGGTTTACTTGATTTTGAACCATTGTCCGCGGCAAAGTCTCAGGCAATTCGCTGTGATAACTGCGGTCTTACGTACTCGCAATTCAGTAAATTAGGTCGGTTTGGTTGTGGGTCCTGTTATCAAAGCTTCTCGGTCAAACTAGACCCTCTTTTCAAGCGAGTGCATGGGAATATCGTACATGTTGGGAAAGTTCCCAAGCGAAGTGGCGGTATCATTCAAAGCAAGCGTGAAATCGATCTTTTGAAGAAAGATATGATGACCTGTATTGAAAGCGAAGAATTCGAGCAGGCTGCCCAGATACGTGACCAGATACGTGAGATTGAGAAGAAGATTGCGGGTATGTAGTTTGTAAGGGAGTGTGAATCCAGTGACATTACAGCGGTTTACAGGAGATGCTTTGAGTGAATGGATGAAGGGTGAAGGGCCAGAGTCGGATATTGTCATAAGCAGTCGAATCCGTATTGCTCGTAACCTGAGAGATTATCCATATCCCATGCTCGCGACCAATCAACAATCCCAAGAAGTGCTGGAACAGTTATCTGGTGTTCTTGAGAATGAAGAGTTGGAAACGATAAGCAACTTCTCGCTCATTCCACTCGCGGAGCTGAATGAGCTCGAGCGAATGGTGCTAGTGGAGAAACATTTGATTAGCCCAAATTTAGCTAACGAATCCAGGAATGGGGCCGTTATTTTAAGCGATAATGAATCCATCAGCATCATGATCAATGAAGAGGATCATCTTCGCATACAATGTTTATGTCCAGGTTTCCAAATTAAAGAGGTTTGGGATCTGGCGAACCAGATTGACGATATTTTTGAAACACAGATGGATTATGGATACGATGAAAAAAGAGGCTACCTCACGAGCTGCCCGACTAATGTCGGCACAGGAATCCGGGCTTCGGTTATGATGCACCTTCCTGCGTTAGTACTTAGTCAGCAAATTAATCGTATTTTATCCGCAGTTACACAAGTTGGGTTGACGGTTAGAGGATTATACGGAGAAGGTAGCGAAGCTTTAGGTAATCTATTCCAAATCTCTAATCAAATTACGTTAGGCCAATCGGAAGAAGAGATTATCGATAATTTATATAGTGTGGCCAGGCAAATTATTGAGCATGAACGCGCCGCGAGACATAAGCTATTGCAAGAGTCTAGAATGCGGATCATTGATCGTGTGAATCGATCACTCGGTATTCTATCCTATGCGGGGATTATGGACTCCAAGGAAGCGGCACAGCGGCTGTCAGATGTACGATTAGGTATCGATCTTGGTATCATCAACAATGTATCCTCCAATGTTCTCAATGAATTATTGGTCATGACGCAGCCTGGTTTTCTTCAGCAATATGCGGGTGAGAAGCTGAACGCAGAAGAGCGAGATATGCGACGGGCAGAACTGATTCGTGAGAAGTTTGGCAGGGTATAAAGAAAGAAGCAAGATAAGATTCATCCTTTAGGAATTCAATAGATATACTACTTTTGGAGGTGTTCGCTATGATGTTTGGCAGATTTACGGAACGTGCGCAGAAGGTGCTTTCTCTTGCTCAAGAGGAGGCTGTTCGATTAGGACATAACAATATTGGAACAGAGCACATTTTACTAGGACTTATTCGTGAAGGTGAAGGCATTGCTGCTAAAGCACTCGTTGCGCTCGGCCTAGGTCTTGAGAAAATTCAGGATGAGGTTGAATCTCTAATTGGCAGAGGGCAAGAGCAGCCGACTAACATCGCGTATACACCTAGAGCTAAGAAAGTCATCGAGTTATCGATGGATGAAGCGAGAAAATTAGGTCACACGTATGTGGGGACTGAACATATTTTGCTAGGACTTATCCGTGAGGGTGAAGGCGTAGCAGCAAGAGTGCTTAATAATTTAGGGGTTTCCTTGAATAAGGCACGTCAGCAAGTTCTACAATTGCTAGGTAGCAGCGAAACGGTGTCGCCTAGTCATGGTACCAATCCAAACGTGAACACGCCTACATTGGATGGTTTAGCAAGAGATCTGACTGCGTATGCGAAAGAGGGACATCTGGACCCAGTTATCGGTCGTAGCAAAGAGATTGAGCGTGTTATCCAAGTATTGAGCCGTAGAACGAAGAACAACCCGGTTCTGATCGGTGAACCAGGGGTTGGTAAAACAGCCATTGCGGAAGGCCTTGCACAGAAAATCATTAACAATGAAATTCCGGAAACGTTGAAAGATAAACGCGTTATGACACTTGATATGGGTTCTGTTGTTGCAGGGACGAAGTATCGCGGTGAATTCGAAGATCGCCTCAAAAAAATCATGGACGAAATTCGTCAAGCGGGCAATATCGTATTGTTCATTGATGAGCTTCACACCTTGATTGGCGCTGGTGGAGCGGAAGGTGCAATTGATGCTTCTAACATCTTGAAGCCGGCTCTTGCTCGCGGTGAGTTGCAATGTATCGGTGCTACAACGCTGGATGAGTACCGCAAATACATTGAGAAAGATGCTGCCTTGGAGCGTCGTTTCCAACCGATTACGGTAGATCAACCATCACCGGAAGAAGCGGTGCAAATACTCTATGGATTGCGTGATCGTTATGAAGCACATCACCGTGTGAAAATTACGGATGCTGCAATTCAAGAGGCGGTAAAGCTATCGGATCGTTACATCACGGATCGTTTCTTACCGGATAAAGCAATCGACTTGATCGACGAAGCGAGTTCCAAAGTGAGATTACGTTCTTATACGACGCCACCTTCATTGAAGCAGCTTGAAAGCAAGCTAGAGAATATCCGTAAAGAGAAGGATGCTGCGGTTCAAAGCCAAGAGTTCGAGAAAGCAGCAGGACTTCGTGATACGGAGCAAAAGCTTCGCGAAGAACTAGACTCCACGAAGAATGAGTGGAAAGAGAAACAAGGCCGTCTGGATACAGAAGTAACCCCAGATGATATTGCACAAATTGTAGCGAGCTGGACGGGAATTCCGGTTAGCAAGCTTGCTGAAGAAGAAACAGATCGTTTGCTCAAGATGGAAGATATCCTTCACGAGCGCGTCATTGGACAAGAAGAAGCGGTTAAAGCAGTAAGCCGTGCGATCCGCCGCGCAAGAGCTGGTTTGAAGGATCCGAAGCGTCCGATGGGCTCCTTTATCTTCCTTGGACCAACAGGTGTTGGTAAAACTGAGCTTGCACGTGCCTTGGCAGAATCCCTCTTCGGGGACGATAACGCTGTTGTTCGTATCGATATGTCCGAGTACATGGAGAAACATTCGACTTCTCGTTTAGTCGGTGCGCCTCCAGGGTATGTAGGGTATGAAGAAGGCGGTCAGCTGACTGAGAAAGTTCGCCGTAAGCCATATTCCGTTGTCCTACTCGATGAAATCGAGAAAGCACACCCTGAAGTGTTCAACATCCTGCTGCAAGTGTTGGAAGATGGTCGTTTAACGGATTCCAAAGGTCGTACCGTTGATTTCCGTAATACACTGATCATTATGACTTCCAACGTCGGTGCGGATATGATTAAAAAGAATTCTTCACTGGGCTTTACTGCTGCACTGGATGCGGGTAAAGACTATAGCAACATGAAAGACAAAGTGATGGGCGAATTGAAGAAAAGCTTCCGTCCTGAATTCCTTAACCGGATCGATGAAATCATCGTATTCCACTCTTTGGATGAAGCGCACATTGCTCAAATCGTTAGCTTAATGGCTGATGATCTGCGCAAGCGCCTGAAAGAGCAAGAGGTTGATTTCTTGTTAACGGATAAAGCAAAGATGTTCCTCGCTAAGGAAGGCTTTGATCCAACTTATGGTGCTCGTCCATTACGCAGAGCGATTCAGAAGCATATTGAAGATCGCTTATCAGAAGAATTGCTAAGAGGCAATATTGCCAAAGGCGATTCACTCACGATTGATGAGAATGAAGGCGAACTGGTTGTCCTGAAGGGCGAAGGCGTCTCATTAACGAAATAAAGGCAAGTGAAGAAGCATTTCACATCATCCGATAAGGATGGGGTGAAATGCTTTTTGTTTCAAATCGCAAATACTACTGGTATGACAGGATGCATTGGACAAAATCCCTTATGTGTGTTGCCTGTCCTATGGGACAGTGTCGTCGTTTATTTTGTTTGGGCACTTTCATGAGAAACATAAAAATGGTAAACTTTATGGTAAGGATAACCAAAAAGGATATCCCGATGTTAAGGAGCAATTTCTTCTATGAGTAAACAAAAAACTAAATTTAGTTGTCAAGAATGCGGTTATGAATCACCGAAATGGATGGGCAAGTGCCCAGGTTGCCAGTCATGGAATACGATGGTGGAAGAAATTGAAACGGTCGTTCGCACACAAGGTATGACATCTTCAATTCCCAAAACGAAAGAAAAAGCGATCCCCATCATACATATAGAAAGCAGCTCTGAACCGAGAGTTGTCACAAGTAACAAAGAATTAAATCGCGTCCTAGGCGGCGGAATTGTCCCTGGGTCACTTATCCTCGTTGGTGGAGATCCCGGAATTGGGAAATCAACCTTGCTTCTGCAAACGTCCTTCGAACTCACACAAGCCCAGCAAAAAGTCCTTTATATATCAGGAGAAGAGTCCATTAAGCAGACCAAGCTTCGTGCCGACCGCTTAAATGCGTCATCCCCGCTGTTATACGTATTATGTGAGACGAACCTCGAACTCATTGAGGAAGCTATACAAGAAACGAATCCTGATTTTCTCGTTATTGACTCGATCCAAACGGTATTCCACCCGGCGATTACATCGGCACCTGGAACCGTTTCACAGGTTCGAGAATGCACAGGCCATTTTATGAGAATAGCTAAGGGTAAGGGAATTGCAACGGTCCTAGTCGGGCATGTGACGAAGGAAGGGGCAATAGCAGGGCCTAGAATGTTGGAGCATATGGTTGATTGTGTGCTCTACTTTGAAGGGGAGCGGCATCATTCCTATCGTGTGTTAAGAGCGGTAAAGAATCGTTTCGGTTCAACCAATGAAATCGGTATCTTTGAAATGCAAGAGGTTGGTCTCGTAGAAGTGAACAACCCATCGGAACTATTTCTTTCCGAAAGGCCTCTAGGTGTGGCAGGTTCTGCCGTTGTGGCTAGTATGGAAGGGACGCGTCCCGTTTTAGTGGAGATTCAAGCGCTGGTGTCCTCGACAAATTTCCCATCTCCGAGAAGGATGGCGACGGGTGTTGACCACAATCGACTCTCCTTAATTATTGCCGTACTAGAGAAGCGTATGGGCATGTTCTTGCAAAATCAAGATGCTTATCTCAACGTGGCAGGTGGAATCAAGCTGGATGAACCAGCCGTGGATCTAGCTATAGCAATCAGCATTGCTTCCAGTTTCCGAGATCAACCGACGCAGCCATTTGATGCAGTGTTCGGTGAAATCGGCTTAACGGGAGAAGTCCGCGGTGTCTCTCGCATTGATCAACGTGTGAAGGAAGCAGAGAAGCTTGGTTTCCGCAGAGTGATTATGCCTGAGAAAAGTTTGAAGGGGTGGACACATCCGAAAGGGATGGAGATTATTGGGGTTAACACGGTAGCTGAAGCATTGAAAGCAGCACTGGGTTAGGATAAGTTCTGCAAGCTATAAGCCTTCAGGAGGAAAATGATGAGTAAAGAAGAGATGAAACGAGATGTGATGAGCCAATTGCTCCAACTGGTAGCACCTGGTACGCCATTTCGTGATGGTTTGGAGAATGTCTTACGCGCCAAAACAGGCGGACTGATCGTTGTTGGCTTCAGTTCAGAAGTAACCGAAATCGTGGATGGCGGTTTCTCCATAAATTGCGATTTTTCACCTAACTATTTGTATGAGCTTGCCAAAATGGATGGAGCGATAATCCTCAGTGAGGACATCAAGCGTATCCTTTATGCGAACACACAATTGATTCCGGATTCCTCCATTTCCTCCTCAGAAACGGGGATTAGACACCGAACAGCAGAGCGTGTGGCAAAGCAAACGAATAAATTAGTTGTTTCCATTTCACAGCGGCGGAATGTAATTACCCTATATCAAGGTAATTTGAGATATGCGCTCAAGGATATCGGTGTCATCCTGACCAAAGCGAACCAAGCGATCCAAACGTTGGAGCGTTACAAGGTTGTGTTGGATCAGTCGCTAACCAATCTAAGTGCATCGGAGTTCGAGGAACTAGTTACCTTGCATGATATTACGAATGTTATCGCCAGATTCGAGATGGTCCTACGTATCAAGGCGGAAATTAATCGTTATATTAACGAACTTGGCAATGAAGGACGATTAATTAGTATGCAATTAGAAGAACTTGTTGGGAATGCGGAACTTGAAGCGCGTTTGCTCGTAAAAGATTATGTAAGAGAATTATCAGAAGATAGAGTCAAGGAGATGCAGGCGGGTTTGAAGCGTCTGTCATCTGATGAACTGCTTGAGCCCCAGCAAATTATTCGCTTGCTAGGGTATTCTCATACCAATTCGATTGCTGAAGAGCCTGTTTCCCCACGTGGCTTCCGCATTTTAGGCAAAATTCCGCGATTACCATCCATCATTATTGGTAATCTAGTTGAGAAGTTTGGCTACTTGCCACACATGATGATGGCGACAATCGAGGAATTGGATGAAGTTGACGGAATCGGAGAAGTGAGAGCCCGCGCCATTAAGGAAGGTCTCAAGAGAATTCAAGAACAAGTGTTCATTGACAGACATATTTAAAGTGGATACAATCATAAAGTATCATTGTTAAGGTTTCATGTAGTCAAGTTTAGGGTATAGTAAATCCAGAGGTGGACAAAAACATATGTTAACGAAATCAATTCCCAGTCTCTTTACAGTAGGGAACTTATTCCTAGGCGTACTATCGATTATCCTAGCCTTCAGTGGAGAACATGGCGTAGCTGCCGTTCTTGTCATTGTCGCTATGCTATTGGATGGACTCGATGGACGTGTTGCGAGAGCGTTGAACGCTCAAAGTGAGTTTGGTAAAGAATTAGACTCCTTATCCGATGTGATCTCTTTCGGTGTCGCTCCTGCTTTCATCATGTACGTCGTTGCATTCAACGATCCAACAGTCATTAGCCCAGCTTTCGCTTGGATTGTCACAGCGATCTTCCCGATTTGTGGAGCGCTGCGTCTAGCTAGATTCAATGTCGTTGCCGGTACGCCTGGCTATTTCATCGGTTTACCGATTCCAGCAGCAGGCGGTGTTCTCTGTACATTAGCTCTTTTCGTGAATGATATTAACGTGTATGTGCTTCTTGTAAGTACAGTCCTATTGTCATACTTAATGGTTTCCACAGTGAAATATCCGAATTTCAAAAAAGCGGGTATTCCTAAGGCTGCGATTTGGATTACGCCAATTATCGTTGCAGCAGCAATTCTAATTGCAATCAAATGGCCAGAATCCATTTCCAAAATGATTTTCGTACCGCTTCTTGGGTATGCGCTCTACGGCCTAAAAAAAAACGTTGATGGGTACTTCATCCGTCTCCGTAATCTTCGCAGAAAGAACAAAAGACGTGGCGTAGATGACAACAATTCAGTGAAATCTGACGTGTAAGCACTTTGTTCGAAAATAAAAAGCATTTATTTTCTCCTGATATCAGGAAGAAAATAAATGCTTTTTTTGTTTTCATCATCATGACATGTTGAATAGGCCTAGTGTTGTACATTTCTTTGATTCATTCTCAACGACTTGCTCCAAATTAATATCAAGAATGTTACTTAGGGCAGACATGTAGAAGAGATTCCTGCCTAGCTCGCTACTCACGACCTCGATGCATTGTTCACACAAGTGACCAGATACATGGGTGCCTAGAACATCCTTAGCCTCATCCAAGGTCATCTCTGGATGATACTCTTGCTTAGCTGCATGGACTTGGATACATCCACATTCCGTAATGGATTTCACCACGGAACGGTTGGCAGCTGCGCCTGATTGTTGAAATTTGGATAAGACATCAAGCAGACTGCGGTGACGGAGTAACAATTCAGACACTTGATCTTGAAACTGCTTTAAAGTCAAGGAGCTCATTCCATCCACCTCGGGTAGGTTGGTAACTTCCATTTCATTATAATGGATGCCCTCTAATATTTCAATTTTCCAACGAAAGAAGTGATTAACGTTGCATAAATTGGAACATAATTGTAATAAGGCTTGAAAAATGTGATCCAGGAGGTGAATCTGTGATGAAGAAATGGGTACAAATCATTTTAGCAATCATGGGTGGCAGTTTAGGTTATAGGTGGAGTGATTCGTTCTTACAAACGACGGATATGACAAGTCAAGCAGGACAAGTATTTTGGATTAATATGTTATGTGCAGTAGGGATGTTTTTGATTTCAGCGTGGGTAGCTAACATTGGCATGAACTTGCTGATGAGAGGTGAGCGCAATGTCACGGATATTCCCGTGTCGGACTTGCTTTCTGGTACATTAGGACTCGTGATTGGGCTATTGGTTTCAGTCATGCTATTTCCCGTGCTTGAGCAAGCCAAATGGGCAGGGCCTTTCTTACCTTTCCTCGTATCAGCTGTATTGGGCGTTATGGGCTTCCGTATCGGCTACAGCAAGCGGGAAGAACTGGTGCAGGTTATTGCGAAGAGCCGATCTGGCGGTCCTGAGAAGCAGACACATCGTCCGTATGAGGAACATAAGATTTTGGATACGAGTGTCATCATCGATGGCCGAATCGCGGATATTTGCAAAACAGGATTTATCGAGGGAACCCTGGTTATCCCGGAGTTCGTCTTGGAAGAGTTGCAGCATATTGCGGACTCATCCGATCTCTTGAAGCGAAACCGTGGGCGTCGCGGGCTGGACATTTTGAACAAAATCCAAAAAGAACTTGAAGTGAAAGTCCTCATCTATGAAGGGGATTTCGAAGAAATCGCGGAAGTGGACAGCAAGCTGGTGCGCTTAGCCAAAGTGCTTCAAGGGAAAGTAATTACGAATGATTTTAACCTGAATAAAGTGTGTGAACTGCAAGGTGTATCGGTGCTTAATATCAATGACCTTGCGAATGCGGTGAAGCCAGTTGTTCTGCCGGGAGAAGAAATTATTGTTCAAGTCATTAAAGACGGCAAAGAACATGGACAAGGTGTTGCTTATCTGGATGATGGCACGATGATCGTTGTTGAAGGTGGACGCGATTTCATCGGTATGACGCTGGAAGTGATGGTAACGAGTGTGCTTCAGACTTCGGCGGGACGGATGATTTTTGCGAAACCAAAACTATTGGAAAAAGCACAGTAAAACCAGTATGATAAGGAGATGTAACATAGCTCTTTCAAGTTGACTTGGGCTTATGATTACGAAGAAAGCTTTCGTGTGAAAGCGCCAAGTTGGAGGACTTATGGGGAAGCTAGGAGTTATCATCGTAGCAGCGGGCAAAGGTTCGCGCATGGGTACAGCAGAAAGCAAACAATACCTGCAACTGGGACAGAAGCCAATTCTGGTACATACCTTGCAATTATTTCAAAACATACATGAAGTGGATGAAATTATTCTCGTTGTGGGTGCCCATGATGTGAATCGCTGTAACGGTTATGTCACGAGCTATGAACTTACGAAGGTTACAAGTGTGCTAGCTGGTGGCGCAGAGCGGCAAGATTCCGTTAGACAAGGTCTCCAAGCATTACAAGAGGGCACGCATTGGGTACTTGTGCATGACGGTGTTCGCCCTTTCGTGAAAAAAGAACATATGTTCGAATGTCTGGAGAAGGCACAAGAACTAGGAGCAGCGGTCTTAGCCGTTCCGGTCAAAGATACAATTAAAGTCGTGGATGCCGCAGATAAGCGCATTCAATCAACACCGGATAGACGAAGCTTGTGGGCGATCCAAACGCCGCAGGCTTTTCGTCTTTCTCTCCTGCAGGAGGCCCATGAGAAGGCGCAGCAAGATGGGTTCATGGGGACGGATGACGCGAGTTTAGTGGAGCGTTTAGGTGCTGCAGTGCATGTGGTAGAAGGGGACTATTATAATATCAAGATAACGACCCCAGAAGATTTACCTTGGGCAGAATGGATTTTACATAACGTAAGGGGAGAGGAACGCACATGATTCGTGTAGGAAATGGATTCGATGTTCATCAATTAGTAGAGGGTCGTAAATGCATCATTGGAGGCGTAACGATTCCTTATGAAAAAGGGTTGCTGGGGCACTCCGATGCGGACGTGCTGTTGCATGCTGTTAGTGATGCGATTCTAGGCGCACTAGGTCTTGGTGATATCGGGAAGCATTTCCCAGATACGGCTGCCGAGTACAAAGATGCGGATAGTTTAGTCTTGTTGAAGCGGGTATGGCAATTAGCGAAGGAGAAGGGCTACAAATTGGGGAATGCAGATTCCACGATTATCGCTCAAAAACCGAAGATGCTGCCGTATATCCCGCAAATGGTTGAGATTATCGCCGCTGCTTTGGAGGCAGAGGTGGATCAAGTCAATGTGAAAGCGACGACGACAGAGTGGCTTGGTTTTACAGGACGTGGCGAAGGAATCGCAGCACAATCGGTTGTTTGTTTAATTCGCGATGTGATAAAATAGCAGATATTGCATGGAAGAAGAAAAGGGGATACAACGATGAGTCAGCCTTTACGCGTGCGTTATGCACCTAGTCCGACTGGACATTTACATATTGGCGGTGCCCGTACAGCACTGTTTGATTATCTATTAGCTCGTAAGAATAGCGGCGCATTTGTTGTGCGCTTTGAAGATACGGATCAAACGCGTCATAAGGAGTCTGGTATCGAAGACCAGTTGAATGGTCTGAGATGGCTTGGCCTAGAGTGGGATGAAAGTGTGGATATCGGAGGCCCTTACGGTCCTTACCGTCAGATGGAGAGACTAGATATCTACAAGACATACTTAGATAAATTGTTGGAGAGCGGTCATGCCTACGGTTGCTATTGCTCCGAAGCAGATTTAGAGCAAGAACGCGCGGAACAAGAGGCTAGTGGTGAAATGGGCGGCTATTCCGGCAAATGCCGTAACTTGACGCCTGAGCAAATTGCTGCGTACCAAGCGGAAGGCCGTGTGCCTTCAACGCGTTTCCGTGTGCCAGCAGATCGGATCATTGCCATTGAAGATAAGGTTCGTGAGCATGTAGAATTCGATTCCAATGGAATTGGCGATTTCATTATCGCGCGTCCAGATGGTATCCCTACTTACAACTTTGCTGTAATCGTGGATGATCATTTGATGAAAATTAACTTGGTTATTCGTGGGGAAGAACATTTATCTAATACACCTAGGCAGATTCTGATGTACGAAGCGCTGGATATGCCGATACCGGAATTTGCACATTTGTCTTTGATTTTGAATACAGATCGTAAAAAGATGAGCAAACGGGATGAGTCCATCATCCAGTTCATTGAGCAGTACAAAGAGCTGGGCTATCTGCCTGAAGCAGTAGTTAACTTTATTGCCCTTCTTGGTTGGTCTCCAGGTGGAGAAGAAGAGATGTTCACGAAGGAAGAATTGATCGCGCAGTTTGATCTGGATCGTGTATCCAAGAGCCCGGCTGTGTTTGATATGGATAAATTGAATTGGATGAACAATGCTTATCTGAAAAAGGCGCCACTGTCCCGCATTGTAGACCTTTGTCTGCCGCATTTGCGCAAAGCTGGCTACCTGCAACAAGGTGACTTGGACGCGACTACTGGGGCATGGGTCGAGGCATTGGTTGGCCTCAATCAAGAAAGAATGCGCTACGCGGCGGAAATCGTGGACTTGTCTGCGATCTTCTTCAAGGAAGAACTGGTCATCGACGAGGAAGCAGCTGCCATCCTGAAAGAAGAGCACGTGCCAGTCGTGTTGACGAGCTTCTTGGCGCAGGTCGAGCAAGCGGAAGCTTTCACGGTTGAAGCGATGCCAGCGCTGCTGAAGGCCGTGCAGAAGGAAACAGGATTCAAAGGGAAGCAACTGTTCATGTCTGTTCGCTCTGCGCTGACAGGTCAAGTCCATGGACCGGATCTGAATGTGTCCCTTTTCTTGCTTGGAAAAGAAAAAGTTGTTTCACGCCTTCGGAGCTTATTGTAAAGCGAGGTTCTTTTCGCTATACTTAACTCAATGTAATAGGAAATGCGATGATCAGGAGAGTATGGTTCCGTGAGGATTTGTCAGAGAGGATAATCAAGGCCGTGAGGCTTTGGCTGTGAGTTATCCAATCCTTGTAATCAGAAATGCACCTGGGAGCAGCCGCGCCGAATACTCGTTAGGAGTAGGGTAGGCGCAGCCGGCACACCCACGTTACGGGTTTGAGTTGGGAGACTTCCGAGTCACCAAGCAGAGTGGAACCGCGATAACCACGCCTCTGCAGCCTTAGGGCTGCAGGGGCTTTTTTTAATTTATATCAACATTATTCTAGCAAGAAGGTGAGCAGTATGTGGTCAACGATCAAATCTGATATATCCGCCGTGTTCGATAACGACCCTGCAGCACGAAGTTGGTTTGAGGTTGTTTTTACGTATTCGGGGCTTCATGCGATTTGGTCGCATCGGATTGGGCATTGGTTTTATACAAGAAGGATGTATACCCTGGCACGTATCGTTTCTCAAATAAGCAGATTCATGACAGGCATCGAGATCCATCCAGGAGCTACAATTGGCAAAAGGTTGTTTATTGACCACGGGATGGGTGTGGTCATCGGAGAGACCTGTGAGATCGGTGATGATGTCATCTTGTACCAGGGTGTAACTTTGGGTGGAACGGGGAAAGAGAAAGGTAAGAGACACCCAACAATTGGCAATAATGTAGTTATTGGGTCTGGTGCCAAAATTCTCGGATCCTTCCTCGTAGGTGAGAATTCACGTGTTGGGTCGAATGCGGTTGTGATTCAGGAAGTTCCCCCTAACAGCACGGTGGTTACGGTTCCGGCCAAGGTCGTGAAACGAGATGGTGTTCGTGTAAACCGGTTGGACCATGGCAATTTGCCTGATCCCATCGTTGATATTTTTCAAGAATTGCAGCAACAAATTAATGAGTTGAAATTCCAGTTAGAAGAAGAACGGAAGCAGAATGGAGAATTGAGGAGAACATGACACTCAAAGTATATAATACCTTAACGCGCAAGAAGGAAGAGTTCATTCCGATTGAGCCTGGCAAAGTGAAGATGTACGTATGTGGTCCAACCGTATACAACTATATTCATATTGGTAACGGCCGGCCTGTTATATTTTTCGACGTCGTTCGCCGTTATTTGGAATCGCAGCAGTATGAGGTCAACTACATTACTAACTTTACCGATGTGGATGATAAAATGATTCGCAAAGCCGAGGAGATGGCGGTTTCCGTACCCGAACTTGCCGAAACGTTCATCGCGGCTTTCTTAGAAGATATTCAATCTTTAGGCGTTCATGAAGCGACGTTGAACCCGCGTGTAACGGAGAACATTCAAGAAATCATCGATTTCATAGCTGCGCTTGTAGAGAAGGATTTCGCCTATGAAGCTCGTGGCGATGTTTACTATCGGACTTCTAAATTCATGGATTACGGCAAGCTTTCCAAACAAAATTTGGAAGAGCTTCAGCACGGAATTCGGATTGAAGTGGATGAGCGCAAAGAGAATCCTCAAGACTTCGTCCTATGGAAAGCGGCGAAGCCAGGAGAGATTTATTGGGATAGCCCTTGGGGCCAAGGTCGCCCAGGCTGGCATATTGAGTGCTCTGCGATGGTGCGCAAATATTTGGGCGAAACGATTGATATTCACGGAGGCGGGCAAGATTTAACATTCCCTCACCATGAATGTGAGATTGCTCAAACCGAAGCGGTAACGGGTCATCCGATGGCCAATTATTGGTTGCACAATGCTTTTCTAAATATCGATAATGAGAAAATGTCGAAATCACTCGGAAATGGTATTTTAATTCGAGATCTCATTAAACAAATTAAACCGGAAGTATTCCGCTTCTTTATGTTATCCGCCCACTATCGGAATCCACTTAATTTCAGTGACGAGAGCTTGAAGCAAGCGACCAATGCGTTGGAACGGATTCAGAATGCTTACGATAATATGAAGCACCGATTAGCTACGGCATCTGCAACGGGTGAAGTTGAAACGGGTATCACAGATAAACTGCAGTCCATATCGAATCAATTTGTGGATAAAATGAATGATGATTTCAATACGCCGGACGCGATTACAGCGGTGTTCGATCTAGTTGCGGAAGCGAACTTGTACTTGCAACAGGAGCGGGTGAACGCGGATGCCGTGAAGCTATTCATGGAGCAGTTAGAAGCATTCGATGCAACGCTCGGCATTCTTTCTCAACAAGCGGATGAATTGCTGGATGAAGAGATTGAACAACTGATCCTTGAACGGACAGAGTCTCGGAAATCGAAGAATTGGGCGCGCGCGGATGAAATTCGTGACTTGCTGACGGAGAAAGGGATATTCCTTGAAGATACACCGCAAGGTATTCGCTGGCGCCGCAAATGACCGAAATGAAGCTAGACGCTGCTAACTTATTTTTGTTCCCTCCATCGAAAAGTCCGCATTTATTAAACCCGCTAGTGTTAGCGTATATTGGGGATGCGGTGTATGAAGTCTACATTCGGCAATATGTCATCTCGGGGGCGAATCAT
Organism: Paenibacillus sp. J22FR83; assembly: GCF_059691955.1. NCBI lineage: Bacteria > Bacillati > Bacillota > Bacilli > Caryophanales > Paenibacillaceae > Paenibacillus > Paenibacillus sp. J22FR83. The sequence goes on along the minus strand of NZ_JCAUAM010000031.1, from coordinate 43,671 downwards.
CGCCCTAATCATTTGCATAAGGCCTCTACGGGATTCGTCTCGGCCAAAGCGCAGTCCAAGTTATTAACGGCCTTGATGCCAACACTAACGGAAGAAGAAGTGGACATCGTGAAGCGGGGGCGTAACGCCAAATCGGGAACAACAGCCAAAAACGCGGATGTGTTGGAATATCGACACAGCACCGCGTTTGAGTGCTTAATCGGATATTTATATTACAAACAATCCTTTGAACGATTGAAAGAGATTCTAGACTTTGCAATCACGTTTAATGATAAACAGAAATAGATAAGCATTCGCACGTACTTTTAGGAGGAATTAGGATGGATGAAGACATTATCGGCGGGAAGCACTCCGTATTGGAGGCGCTTCGTGCCGGCCGGACGATTAATAAAATATGGATTGCCGAAGGCGCTCAGAAGCAGTTCGCAGGACCGATTGTGGCGGAAGCCAAAAATCTAGGCATTATTGTTCAATTTACGGACAAGCGTAAACTGGATCAGATGGCAGAGGGGCTGCAGCATCAAGGTGTTGTTGCCCAAGTTGCTGCGTATGCTTACGTGGAAGTTGAGGATATCTTAGCCAAAGCGAAAGCGCTGGGGCAAGAGCCGTTCATTTTGATACTCGATGAAATTGAAGATCCGCATAACCTAGGTTCCATTCTGCGTACCGCCGATTGTACGGGAGTTCATGGTGTAATTATACCGAAACGCCGATCCGTAGGGCTAACAGCAACGGTGTCCAAAACCTCAGCAGGCGCAGTAGAGTATGTGCCGGTGGCGCGTGTGACGAATATTTCGCAAACAATTGAGCAACTAAAAGAACAAGGTGTTTGGGTTGCAGGTACCGATGTTTCAGCCGCTCAAGATGTCTATAAAGCTAACTTTACGATTCCGATTGCCCTAGTTATTGGTAACGAGGGTAAGGGTGTTGGCCGACTTATTAAAGAGAGATGTGACTTCTTAGTCAAACTGCCAATGGCGGGACATGTTAATTCGTTGAATGCCTCAGTTGCCGCGGGTGTATTGATGTACGAAGTGGTTAGACAGCGCAATAAGGGCTAAATAGGATGGAACAGATCCTAATTGTAGATGGATACAACATTATCGGCGCCTGGCCCGAGTTAAGCAAATTAAAGGATACCGATCTTGAAGGTGCGCGTGACGGTCTGATTCATATGCTTGCGGAGTTTCAATCTTTTTCAGGTATGAAGGTTTATCTCGTTTTTGATGCGTATATGGTACCTGGATTGGGTAAGAAATATGTACAGAATAAACTGGCTGTGCTCTATACCAAAGAGAAGGAAACCGCAGATGAGCGAATCGAACGATTAGTGACGAATCTGATGGGTAGGCGCAAGGAAATATTCGTGGCGACGTCGGATATGATTGAGCAGCATGTCATATTTGGCAAAGGGGCGCTTCGGATGCCCGCAAAAGAGTTATTAGTGAAAATTAAACAAAATCGTAAAGATGTTCGTGAGCGCATAATACCGGAAAGAACAACCAAACGAAATCCATTCGGAGGCAAGCTGAGTGACGAGATGAAAGCGGAGTTAGAACGATGGCGAAGAGGGGAGTAAATCCTCCAAATGCTAGAAATGGTGGGGTTCCCCGTTGACGGTGTGAGATTTCATCATGTATACTTAACCTAACTTTTATAGTGAAATCTGGGTAGTCTTGCAGGCCGGAGGGATTGTTGGTGAGTGTCGACCTCAAAGAACTGAGAATGTATGATTATGACCTCAAGCCAGATGAAGACATTGTCGAAGCAGTCCGTGAAGGCAGTAGCGAAGCTTTGGAATATCTTATCAATAAGTATAAGAATTTTGTTCGTGCTAAAGCACGTTCATATTTTTTGATAGGTGCAGACCGAGAAGATATTGTGCAGGAAGGCATGATAGGTTTATATAAATCTATCCGCGACTTCCGAGGAGACAAGCTTGCTTCATTCAAAGCCTTTGCTGAACTGTGTATCACGCGGCAGATCATCACGGCGATTAAGACAGCAACTCGTCAAAAGCATATACCTCTTAATTCCTACGTGTCACTGGATAAGCCCATCTATGATGAAGATTCTGATCGTACGCTGCTTGATGTTATTAGCGGCTCCCGGGTGACTGATCCTGAGGAATTGGTTATTAATCAAGAAGAGTTTACGGGACTTGAAGATAAAATGGGAGAGATTTTAAGTGACTTAGAGCGTAGAGTGCTTATGCTCTATCTCGATGGCAGATCCTATCAAGAAATTGCTGTGGATCTCGACCGCCATGTGAAGTCAATTGACAATGCTCTCCAACGTGTTAAGCGCAAGCTTGAGCGGTATTTAGAAGTTAGAGATTTGTAGAAATGCCCGTGCTGCTTGAGCTGTACGGGTGTTTTTCTTTCTTCGTATGTTTAGTAACTCTCGGGAGAGTCTATACTGGTGATACTCTTGCATTTGTGAGACTTCTACCTTGACACTCGGGGGGCAGTTGTGATAAAGTGTTTCAGGTAGCCCTAAAAGTCGCTTTCTTTTTGATGCGCTTAGAAGGGCTTTAATTAGAAAGTGTCTGTAGGAGGTGTACATCATGCGGGTCATCATCACATTAGCGTGCACAAATTGCAAACAAAGAAACTATGCATCCACTAAAAATAAGCGCAACAATCCCGACCGTATTGAGTTGAAGAAATATTGCAAATTTTGCAATGAACATACTGCTCATCGCGAGACTAGGTAGTTCTTTGGAGGTGTAGTTTGTGGCGTTCTTGGCTAGAATGAGACAAAGCTTCGGATCCACTTTTTCCTTCTTCACCGACAGTTGGTCAGAACTCAAAAAGGTCAAGTGGCCAAGTCGCAAAGAGATGACTACTTATACGCTTGTCGTTATAGGTACAGTAACTTTTGTTGCTATTTATTTTTTTGTGCTGGATCTAGGAATTTCTGAGTTGCTGCGCCTTGTTTTTAAATAAACAGGACTATAGGTGAATTTATTCATGGAAAAAAGATGGTACGTCGTACATACCTATTCAGGGTATGAGAACAAAGTGAAAGCCAACTTAGAGAAGCGCGTTGAGTCTATGGAAATGACGGACAAGATCTTCCGTGTGCTTGTGCCTATGGAAGAGGAATTGGTAAACAAGGATGGCAAGAAGAAAGTTGTCATGCGTAAAGTTTATCCAGGGTATGTCCTCGTAGAAATGATTCAAACAGACGACTCTTGGTACGTAGTACGTAATACGCCAGGAGTAACTGGATTCGTAGGTTCTACTGGATCCGGCTCTAAACCAACTGCATTATTACCTGAGGAAGTTGAATCAATCCTGAAGCATATGGGAATGGAAGAGCCGAAGGAAGTAATTGACTTCGAACTCAAAGAGACTGTACGCGTTAAGGTTGGTCCATTTGCGAACTTTGTTGGCTCTGTCGAAGAGATTATTGCCGATAAGGGGAAGCTGAAGGTACATGTCAACATGTTTGGAAGAGAAACACCGCTTGAGCTCGATTTCGACCAAGTTGAGAAACTCTAAGGACATGACAACCAAAAGGCTCTACCAGGTCTATTCCTTGGGATAGACCTACGTTAGTGGGATCGCTTAGATTCATGAGTAGTGAGGCTTTGATTCGTCAAGGACTCCTATATTACTGCAAGGAGGTGTCTATCATGGCAAAAAAGGTTATTAAAATCGTGAAGCTTCAAGTTCAAGCTGCGAAAGCAAATCCAGCACCACCGATCGGTCCAGCATTGGGTCAAGCAGGTGTGAACATCATGGCTTTCTGTAAAGAGTTTAACGCTCGTACTGCTGATCAAGTTGGTCTAATCATTCCAGTTGAAATCACAGTTTTCGAAGACCGTTCCTTTACATTTATCACTAAAACGCCTCCGGCTGCAGTTCTGCTTCGCGTCGTTGCTGGTATCGAAAAAGGATCAGGCGAACCGAACAAGAAGAAAGTTGCAACTGTGAAACGCGCGAAAGTTCGCGAAATCGCTGAACAAAAAATGCCTGACCTAAATGCTGCATCCGTTGAGGCTGCAATGCGTATGGTTGAAGGTACTGCTCGCAGCATGGGAATCGTCATCGAAGATTAATTCCGCAAGGAATGCGACTGCGTAAGCACGATGCTTACAGAAATGTTTTCTACGAAAACACGGAGGTCGCTCGGTGGGAGGATTATCCGCTAATACCACTAAGGAGGATAAATATTATGCCTAAACACGGTAAAAAATACCGCGAAGTAGCTCAGCTTGTAAATGCTGAAACTTTGTATGATCCGTCAGAAGCAATCGAGCTTGTTAAGAAAACAGCTCCTGCTAAATTCGATGAAACTGTAGATGTTGCAGTTCGTCTGGGTGTAGACCCAAGAAAACAAGATCAGGCTGTTCGTGGTGTCGTTGTACTTCCACACGGTACTGGTAAAACAAAACGCGTTCTCGTATTTGCAAAAGGCGAGAAAGCAAAAGAGGCTGAAGCAGCTGGTGCAGATTTTGTTGGTGATGCAGACATGATCAACAAAATTCAACAAGGTTGGTTCGAGTTCGATGTTTGCGTAGCTACTCCTGACATGATGAGCGAAGTTGGTAAACTGGGTCGTATCCTCGGGGGTAAAGGTCTAATGCCGAACCCTAAAGCAGGAACAGTTACTTTCGACGTTACTAAAGCTGTTCAAGAGATCAAAGCTGGTAAAATCGAATACCGTCTTGATAAAGCAGGTCAAATTCATGCTCCACTTGGTAAAGTATCTTTCGATGCAGACAAGTTGAACGAAAACTTCAAAGCATTGGTTGATGCACTTGTTCGTGCGAAACCAGCAGCAGCTAAAGGTGTATACCTTAAGAACATCGCTGTATCTTCCACAATGGGTCCAAGCGTACGTGTGAACCTGTCATCCTTCAGATAAGTAAAAGGTTCCAGTTGACTTCGGTTACTGGGCGTGATACTCTATCAAAGGTCCTAAAAATGAATATGCAAACCGTAGACAGTAGGTGCCGATGGCTTAATTTCCTACCGAGGTGTTATGATATATATAACGATTTCTTTGTACATCAGGGAAAAAGTGAACACATCATGCCTTCGTAGCGTCTACGAAGGCATTTCTTATTCATAGATAAGAAATGCTAATGCTCCTACTGTTTGCGATCTTGAAAGATAAATGCATAAGAAGTGAGGTGTACTATGGCAAACGCGAAAATTCTTGCAGAGAAAGAACAAGCAGTAGCCGAAGTGACTGAGAAGTTTAAAGCTAGTGCTTCTACAATCATAGCGGACTACCGCGGTTTGAACGTAGCTCAAGTAACTCAGCTGCGCAAAAGCTTGCGCGAAGCTGGTATTGAATTCGTAGTTCTCAAGAACTCGTTGGCTAGACGCGCATCGGCGAATGCTGAACTTAGCGCATTGGATGAGTACCTAACAGGTCCAACTGCTATTGCTTTCAGCAAAGACGATCTAGTTGCTCCAGCGAAAATTTTGACTGAATTTGCGAAAAAGAATGATAAATTGAGCGTAAAAGGTGGCGTGGTCGAAGGCCGCGTAGTTGGATACGATCAAATCAAAGCACTTGCAGAACTTCCATCCAGAGATGGTCTTCTCTCCATGTTGCTTAGCGTTCTTCAAGCTCCAGTTCGTAACTTTGCTCTTGCTGTTAAAGCAGTTGCAGAGAAAAAAGAAGCTGAAGGTCAAGCTTAATAGTAACGAACGATTTGTTTTACAAACCCAAAAACTAATTTATTAATGATAATGGAGGTTTAACCATGAGCACAAATGCAACGATCCTAGAAGCAATCAAAGGCATGACAATCTTGGAATTGAACGACCTGGTTAAAGCAATCGAAGAAGAGTTTGGCGTAACAGCAGCAGCTCCAGTAGCAGCTGGCGGCGGCGCAGCAGTAGCAGTTGAAGAAGCTCAAACTGAGTTTGACGTTATCTTGACAAGCGCTGGCGCATCCAAAATCAACGTAATTAAAGTAGTTCGTGAAATCACAGGTCTTGGCCTGAAAGAAGCGAAAGACCTTGTTGACGGAGCTCCAAAAGCAGTTAAAGAAAAAGTTAGCCAAGAAGAAGCAGACGCTGTTAAAGCTAAGCTTACTGAAGCTGGCGCTTCCGTAGAAGTTAAGTAATTTCTTTTCGTGAGAAACCTCTTGAAGCTTGACTTCAAGAGGTTTTTTTCAACATATAAGTATGAAAAGTTTCACAGGATATGAACGGCGGTAATGCCGTTTGTTGTGCCTAAGTTTGTACCCTTAGGAAAGCCTTAGAAACGCACGTGGTTATTTGTTTTTCCTATAGGTAGAAAAGGAGGGAATTCAAACGTGTCAGAGCATTACTACACAAAGCAGCCGACCGTAAAGAGTGATGTGCACACAACGCAGGAAACACTTCGTGGTAAGACATTTACTTTTCTAACGGATGCGGGAGTGTTCTCAAAAAAAGGTGTCGATTATGGCAGTAAACATTTAATAGAAACGATGGAACTATCGGAAGCTGATCGTGTTCTTGATGTAGGGTGTGGCTATGGCCCGATGGGGCTGAGCGCAGCGGTGATGTGTCCGAAGGGACATGTGACAATGGTCGACATTAATGAAAGAGCAGTCGAACTTTCGGTGGAGAATGCGCGGCGAAATGGTATTACGAATGTTACCATTCTACAAAGCGATCTATTGGAGCAGGTGAAAGGCAAGCAATTTGATGCTGTTCTGACCAATCCGCCAATTCGTGCGGGGAAAGAAACGGTTCATAAGATTTTCGTGGATGCTTATGATTGCTTGATAGATGGAGGTTCTCTGTGGGTTGTCATCCAGAAGAAGCAAGGGGCGCCTTCGGCAGTGAAGAAGCTGGAGACCATGTATAGTGAAGTGGTGGAAGTTTCGAAGGATAAAGGGTACCGGATTCTTAAAGCAACGAAGTAAATCTTCGCGAGTATACGTGGGAATTTATTTGACTTGACATTTCAAATGTGATATTATTAAAAAATGTCGGTATTAAGATGGGACACATGTCTTTAGTTAGTAAAAATGTCAAGTCTTTTTTTCAGCTGTTATGAATAAAATTCGAACCTGTAACGTATAATGTTTGAATTTTGGGAAATTCTAACAGGATGGAGACAATTTCTTGATAAAGTTATTGAATACAGAGAAAAACCTTCATCCATACAGTCGCTTAATTCGGACGGGCTCCACTAACGGAGGCGTCCTGAGTGTACGTCGGTCGAAGTTTTTCTTCTTTCTTTTTATTTATTGAGTAGAGTTGAGGGGTGAATGAAAGTTGGCGGGACATCTTGTTCAATTTGGACGACGTAAACGCAGGACTTATGCACGAATTAATGAGGTTCTGGGCATTCCAAACCTGATTGAAATCCAGCAAAAATCGTATGAGTGGTTTTTGGAAGAGGGACTTCGTGAGATGTTTCAAGATATCTCCCCGATTCAGGATTTTACAGGGAACCTAGTACTGGAGTTCATTGACTATAGCTTAGGCGATCCTAAGTATTCTGTTGATGAGTCCAAAGAACGCGACGTAACTTATGCGGCGCCGTTAAGAGTCAAAGTCCGTTTGATTAATAAGGAAACTGGCGAGGTCAAAGAACAAGAAGTGTTCATGGGGGATTTCCCTATTATGACCGATACAGGGACGTTCATTATTAACGGTGCGGAGCGTGTAATCGTCTCCCAGCTCGTTCGTTCTCCCAGTGTTTATTATAGCACGAAAGTGGATAAAAACGGCAAAAAAACTTACACGGCTACAGTGATTCCTAACCGTGGAGCATGGCTGGAACTTGAGACAGATGCGAAAGATATTATCTATGTTCGTATTGATCGCACGCGTAAAATTCCAGTTACGGTATTGCTTCGTTCATTAGGATTTGGTACGGATGCTGAAATTCTAGATTTGCTTGGCGATAACGAATATATTCGTAACACGCTAGATAAAGATAACACGGATTCTACGGAAAAAGCGTTAATCGAGATCTATGAGCGTCTTCGTCCAGGTGAGCCACCTACGCTTGATAATGCAAGAAGCTTGATCGTTGCTCGTTTCTTTGATCCGAAGCGTTATGATTTGGCTAACGTAGGTCGTTACAAAATCAATAAAAAATTACACATCAAAAACCGCTTATTCAATCAACGCTTGGCTGAAACTTTGGTAGATTCCGAAACGGGAGAAATCATTGCTGAAGCTGGACAGTTGTTGGATCGTCGTGTGCTAGATGAAATCCTGCCTTTTATCGAAAAAGGTGCGGGATATAAAGAGTTTACGATTCCTAAAGGTGTAACTGGCGCGGATACAATCCCTGTTCAGTGCATTAATGTTTATTCGCCAACAGAAGAAGGCAAGGTAGTTAAGGTTATTTCTAACGGTGTAATTGATAAAGCTGTCAAGAACATCACGCCTGCCGATATCATCTCTTCCATTAACTACTTTATTAACTTACTGCATGGTATTGGAAATACGGATGATATTGACCATCTAGGTAACCGTCGACTTCGTTCTGTAGGTGAGTTGCTGCAAAATCAATTCCGTATCGGTCTATCCCGTATGGAGCGTGTTGTTCGTGAGCGTATGTCGATTCAAGACGCTAACGTGATTACGCCGCAAGCGTTGATCAACATTCGTCCAGTAATCGCATCAATCAAAGAGTTCTTTGGTAGCTCCCAACTTTCTCAGTTTATGGACCAAACGAATCCGCTTGCTGAATTGACGCATAAGAGACGTCTATCTGCACTCGGACCCGGCGGTTTGACGAGAGAGCGCGCAGGGATGGAAGTTCGTGACGTGCATCACTCTCACTATGGCCGTATGTGTCCAATTGAGACGCCTGAGGGACCGAATATTGGTCTGATTAACTCCTTGTCAACGTTTGCCCGTATTAACGAATATGGCTTCATTGAAGCTCCTTATCGTTGGGTAGATCCGAAGACTGGTTTGGTTACGGATCAAATCGCGTACCTGACAGCAGATGAAGAAGATAACTACGTTATCGCACAAGCGAATGCGAAATTGACGGAAGATAATAAATTCGTCGAAGACGCGATTATCGTTCGTTACAAAGATGACAACTTAACACTTCCGGTAGAACGTGTCGACTACATGGACGTTTCTCCGAAGCAAGTTGTATCCGTTGCGACAGCGTTAATCCCGTTCCTTGAAAACGATGACTCCAACCGCGCGTTAATGGGTTCCAACATGCAGCGTCAAGCAGTTCCGCTTCTTATCCCTAAAGCACCGCTTGTAGGTACGGGAATGGAGCACAAGGTTGCTAAGGACTCAGGAGTATGTATTGTCTCCAAATTTGACGGAATTATTGAGAAAGCTGCTGCGAATGAAATTTGGTTGCGTCGCCAAGAAATGGTTGATGGCAAACTAGTCAGCGGCAACATCGTGAAATATAAGCTTCACAAATTTATGCGTTCTAACCAAGGTACTTGTATTAATCAACGCCCGATTGTTAAAAAAGGTCAATTGATTAAAGCAGGGGATATCCTTGCTGATGGACCATCGACAGAACAAGGCGAATTGGCGCTTGGGCGTAACGTAGTCGTAGCTTTCATGACTTGGGAAGGTTACAACTATGAGGATGCGATCTTGCTAAGCCAAAAGCTAGTTAAGGAAGATGTGTACACCTCCATTCATATTGAGGAGTACGAGTCCGAAGCTCGTGATACGAAGCTTGGACCTGAAGAAATTACTCGCGACATCCCGAACGTAGGGGAAGACGCACTTAAGAATCTTGATGAGCGCGGAATCATCCGTGTTGGTGCTGAAATTGGCGCTGGCGACATTCTCGTTGGTAAAGTAACGCCGAAGGGTGTGACGGAGCTGACAGCGGAAGAAAGATTGCTGCACGCAATCTTCGGTGAGAAAGCTCGTGAGGTTCGTGATACGTCCCTACGCGTACCGCATGGTACAGATGGTATCGTGGTTGATGTGAAAGTATTTACACGTGAGAACGGCGATGAGCTGCCTCCAGGTGTTAACCAACTCGTTCGTGTCTATATTGCTCAAAAACGGAAAATTTCCGAGGGCGATAAGATGGCGGGACGTCATGGTAACAAAGGGGTAGTTGCTCGTATTCTCCCTGAAGAAGATATGCCCTTCCTTCCAGATGGTACACCAGTAGAAGTCGTTCTGAATCCACTAGGGGTTCCTTCCCGGATGAACATCGGTCAAGTACTTGAAGTTCACTTAGGTATGGCCTCCAAGTATTTGGGCATCCACGCTGCTACACCGGTATTCGATGGAGCGCGTGAGTATGACGTATTTGATGCCATGGAAGAAGCAGGTATGCAACGTAGCGGTAAAACGATTCTGTACGATGGTCGTACTGGTGAGTCCTTCGAGCGTGAAGTAACCGTTGGCGTTATGTACATGATCAAACTTGCACACATGGTTGACGATAAAATCCATGCCCGTTCCACAGGACCTTACTCCCTTGTTACTCAGCAGCCGCTGGGTGGTAAAGCGCAGTTCGGTGGACAACGTTTCGGGGAGATGGAGGTATGGGCACTCGAAGCTTATGGAGCTGCTTATACATTGCAAGAAATTCTTACCGTTAAGTCAGATGACGTCGTGGGCCGTGTGAAAACATACGAATCCATTGTCAAAGGCGAGAACGTTCCAGAACCAGGCGTTCCGGAATCCTTCAAAGTTTTGATCAAAGAGCTTCAAAGTTTAGGAATGGATGTTAAGATCCTGTCTGGCGACGAAGAAGAGATCGAAATGCGCGAAGCGGATGACGACGATGAAGTGACTAGTGATAAATTAAACCTAAACATCGAGGGCACCGAGCTTGGGGTCAACGAATAGTAACATAGCATTAGATCGAGAACGATTCACTGTAAAGTGGGTTTAAATTTCTTAAAGGAGGGTTGCTCCTTGATGGACGTTAACAACTTCGAGTTTATGAAAATCGGCTTGGCATCACCCGATAAAATTCGCTCTTGGTCCCGTGGGGAAGTAAAGAAGCCGGAAACGATTAACTACAGAACCTTAAAACCTGAGAAAGAAGGTCTTTTCTGTGAAAAGATCTTCGGACCTACGAAAGATTGGGAATGTCATTGCGGTAAATACAAACGCGTTCGTTATAAAGGCGTCGTTTGTGACCGTTGTGGCGTTGAAGTAACCCGTCAAAAAGTACGTCGTGAACGCATGGGGCACATAGAGCTTGCTGCTCCTGTTTCACACATTTGGTACTTTAAAGGGATTCCTAGCCGTATGGGTCTTGCATTAGATATGTCTCCAAGATCATTGGAAGAAATTATCTACTTTGCATCCTACGTAGTAACGGATCCAGGTGATACGCCACTTGAGAAGAAGCAACTATTGTCTGAGAAGGAATACCGTAGCTATCGTGAAAAATACGGCTATGCTTTCCAAGCAGGCATGGGTGCGGAAGCTGTCAAAAAGCTGCTTATCGATATTGATATCGAGCGCGAAGTAGACACACTTAAAGAGGAACTCAAAACAGCACAAGGTCAACGTCGTAATCGTGCGATTAAGCGTTTGGAAGTTATGGAAGCATTCCGTAATTCCAAAAACCTACCTGGTTGGATGGTACTGGATGTACTTCCTGTAATCCCTCCAGAGCTTCGTCCGATGGTGCAACTTGATGGTGGTCGTTTTGCGACATCCGATTTGAATGATCTGTATCGTCGTGTAATTAACCGTAACAACCGTCTGAAGAGATTGCTCGACCTAGGCGCACCGGATATCATTGTTCAAAATGAGAAACGGATGCTTCAAGAAGCGGTTGATGCTTTGATCGATAACGGTCGTCGCGGCCGTCCAGTTACAGGTCCGGGTAACCGTCCATTGAAATCCCTCAGCCATATGCTGAAAGGTAAACAAGGTCGTTTCCGTCAGAACTTGCTCGGTAAACGTGTCGACTACTCCGGTCGTTCTGTTATCGTAGTAGGACCTAACCTGAAGATGTACCAATGTGGTCTTCCGAAGGAAATGGCGCTTGAATTGTTCAAGCCTTTCGTCATGAAAGAGCTTGTGAATAAAGGTTTGGCTCATAACATCAAGAGTGCGAAACGTAAAGTCGAGCGCGTAAGTCCAGATGTTTGGGATGTTCTAGAAGAAGTTATCAAGGAACACCCGGTTCTTCTGAACCGTGCCCCTACGTTGCATAGATTGGGTATTCAAGCTTTTGAACCGATTCTGGTTGAAGGCCGCGCTATTAAACTTCACCCGCTTGTATGTACAGCTTACAACGCTGACTTCGACGGTGACCAAATGGCCGTTCACGTACCATTGTCCTCAGAAGCTCAAGCTGAAGCTCGTTTGCTCATGTTAGCATCGGGTAACATTTTGAATCCGAAAGACGGTAAGCCAGTTGTTACGCCTTCACAGGATATGGTCTTGGGAAGCTTCTACTTAACAACGGATAATAAATTTGCTAAAGGTGCAGGTTCTATCATTAGAACGGTTCATGAAGCAGTTTCTTCCTACCAATCGGGCAAAATGGCACTACATGCACGCGTAGCGATTCCTGCTAAAGCATTGAACAAAACTAGTTTCACTGAGAAGCAACAAAACGCTATGTTGATCACAACAATCGGTAAAATCATTATGAACGAAATCTATCCTGCTGATTTCCCATTCATTAATGAACCGACCAAAACGAACTTACTGAATGGTATTCCAGACTCCCACTTTGTCTTTGATAAAGGTGCCGATCTGAAAGCAATCATGTTGGAACGTGATGAGAACAAAGCGGTAGGTAAAGAATATTTAGGGTCGATTATTGCAGAGTGCTTCCGTAAGTACCATACAACGCAAACGTCGATGATTCTTGATAAAATTAAAGAGCTTGGATTCACGTATTCCACTAAAGCGGGTATTACCGTAGCGGTCTCTGACGTTGTAGTTCCAACTGAAAAAGTAGCAATCCTAAAAGATTGTGAAGAGAAAGTACGCGTAGTTACGAACCAATATCGCCGTGGTTTGATTACAGATGAAGAGCGTTATGACCGCGTTATTGCGATCTGGAGTAAAGCGAAGGATGAAATCACTGAGATTTTGATGAAATCCCTAGATAAATACAACTCCATTTCCATGATGGTTGAATCCAAAGCACGGGGTAACAAATCTCAGATTACACAGCTTGGCGGTATGCGTGGTTTGATGGCGAATCCATCCGGTAAGATTATGGAGTTGCCGATTAAATCGAACTTCCGTGAAGGTCTGACAATCTTGGAGTACTTTATTTCCACGCACGGAGCGCGTAAAGGTCTTGCCGATACAGCACTTCGTACAGCGGACTCCGGTTACTTGACTCGTCGTCTCGTTGACGTAGCACAAGATGTTATCGTTCGTGAAGACGATTGTGGTACAGACAAAGGCTTCATGGTTAGCAAAATTCAAGATGGTAAAGAGGTTATTGAGGATCTTTACGATCGTATTGAAGGACGCTACGCCTACGAAACGCTTCGTCATCCACAAACAGGTGAAGTCATTGTACAACGCAATGAGCTTATTGAATCTGGTATTGCAGATCGTATTATTGAAGCAGGTATCGAGAAACTTCAAATTCGTTCTGTACTTAGCTGCCGCACCAATCATGGTGTTTGTAAGAAATGTTATGGTCGTAACTTGGCTACTGGTCAATTCGTTGAGGTTGGTGAGGCAGTTGGTATTATTGCCGCGCAATCCATTGGTGAGCCAGGAACACAGTTGACGATGCGTACATTCCATACCGGTGGTGTTGCCGGAGACGATATTACACAAGGTTTGCCGCGTATTCAAGAGCTCTTTGAAGCCCGTAATCCGAAGGGGCAAGCGATCATTTCCGAAATCGACGGTGTCGTGAAGGAAATTCGTGAAGCGAAGGATCGTCGCGAAATTGAAGTTCAAGGTGAAGCGGAATCCAAAGTATATGCTGTTCCTTACGGATCTCGTGTACGTGTTTCGTTGAATCAACAAGTTGAAGCTGGTGACGAGTTGACGGACGGATCTATCGATCCGAAAGAAATGCTTCGCATCAAAGGTATTCGCGGCGTTCAGAACTATATTCTTCAAGAAGTTCAACGTGTTTATCGTAACCAAGGGGTAGAAATTAACGATAAACATATTGAAGTTATGGTTCGTCAAATGCTACGTAAAATCCGCATCGTAGATGCTGGTGATACTACGCTACTACCTGGTTCATTTGTTGATATCCATGAGTATGAAGCAGCTAATAAGGTTGCTTTGTTCGCTGGTAACGAGCCTGCGGTTGCTCGTCCAATCTTGCTCGGTATCACCAAAGCTTCCCTTGAGACGGACTCCTTCTTGTCTGCAGCCTCTTTCCAAGAGACGACACGTGTCTTGACAGATGCAGCGATTAAGGGGAAAGTCGACCAATTGTTAGGTTTGAAAGAGAATGTTATTATCGGTAAACTGATCCCTGCGGGAACAGGTATGCCAAGATATCGTAACATTCGCATCACGAACCCGAACGAGGTTGTCGTTTTGGATGAAGATTTGGAAAAAGAAACAGTTGCCGTTGAGTAATTAAATATATGTAAAGAGGTAGCCACTTGATTAGGGGTGGCTATCTCTTTTTGTGTAAACAAACTGGCTTAGGTCATTGTAGAATAACTTAAACTAGCCCTTGACACTGGCTAATCAAAATGCTAATATATCGTAGTGTGCCTAAGTCGATATTCTTTCCTTTCTTTGAAGGGGGTGCCTAATGTCATATGAAATAGTCAAACAGGCGAAGAATAGATGTGTAGGCACGAAGAAAGTTACAAAAACAGTCGAGCAAGGTAAGGCGATAGAAGTTTTTGTTTCTAAAGATGCAGATCCGCGATTGACGATAAATCTGGTAGCTCTCTGTACGCAGATGGGTGTGCCTGTAACCTACGTAGATTCTATGAAGATGCTAGGTAAAGCATGTGGAATTGAAGTTGGAGCTGCGGTAGCAGCTGTTGTAAATGAATAAGTGCTAAAGGTGTTTTTGTTAGTGGAAGATGATTGTGTAAGTTCTCGTGACTTTGGCGACTCTTCATAACAAAGACTTTCTCTTTGCTCATTTATGACTCGCCTGGATCTGTGGGCTTGCAAGAAGCACATCATGTTATGAATGTAGGGAGGAGGTGGCGATATGCCAACAATTAACCAACTAGTACGTAAAGGTCGTCAAGCGAAGGTGGATAAGTCCAAATCACCAGCTTTGCAAAAAGGTTTTAACGCTTTGAAAAGAGAAGCAACGGATTTGAGCGCTCCTCAAAAACGTGGTGTCTGCACGCGTGTAGGTACTATGACTCCTAAGAAGCCTAACTCCGCACTTCGTAAATACGCACGTGTTCGTTTGACGAACCGCGTAGAGGTGACAGCTTATATCCCAGGTATCGGTCACAACCTGCAAGAACACAGCGTTGTATTGATCCGTGGTGGTAGAATTAAAGATCTTCCAGGGGTACGTTATCACATCGTGCGTGGAGCACTTGATACTTCCGGTGTTAACAACCGTAAGCAATCCCGTTCCAAATACGGTACGAAACGTCCGAAAGTTAAAAAATAAGAGATAATAATCAGGAATGATTCTTATAAGAAAGGGGGATAACTATGCCTCGTAAAGGTCCAGTTACTCGCAGAGACGTATTGCCAGATCCTATTTATAATAGCAAACTAGTTACTCGTCTTATCAATCGTATTATGGTTGATGGAAAAAGAGGGGTAGCACAAACGATTCTATACAACGCTTTTAACCTCGTGAAAGATCGTACAGGTAAAGAGCCGATGGAAGTGTTTGAAGCTGCTATCAAAAACATTATGCCAGTACTAGAAGTTAAAGCTCGCCGTGTTGGTGGAGCAAACTATCAAGTACCTATCGAAGTTAGACCTGACCGTCGTTCGACTTTAGGTTTGCGTTGGTTGGTTAACTATTCCCGTCTTCGTGGTGAGAAGACGATGGAAGAAAGATTGGCTTATGAAATTATCGATGCTAGCAATAGCACTGGTTCTTCCGTTAAGAAACGTGAAGATACACACAAAATGGCTGAAGCTAACAAAGCGTTCGCTCACTACCGTTGGTAGAATTCTAAATTAATAAACGAAAGGAGACATAACGACTTATGGCTAGAGAGTTCTCCTTAAAAAACACACGTAACATCGGGATCATGGCTCATATCGATGCTGGTAAAACGACTACTACAGAACGTATCTTGTTCTACACTGGTAAAGTTCACAAAATCGGAGAAGTCCACGAAGGTGGCGCTACGATGGACTGGATGGAGCAGGAGCAAGAGCGCGGAATTACGATTACTTCCGCCGCTACAACTGCGCAATGGGAAGGTCACCGCATCAATATTATTGATACCCCGGGGCACGTTGACTTTACCGTAGAGGTAGAGCGTTCCCTGCGTGTGTTAGATGGAGCAGTTGGTGTATTTAGTGCGAAAGAGGGCGTTGAGCCTCAATCGGAAACAGTTTGGAGACAAGCTGATAAATACAACGTTCCACGGATTGCTTACGTAAACAAAATGGATATCATCGGTGCAGACTTCCTGCAAGTTGTTGAGTCCATGCGTCAAAAACTTGGTGCAAATGCTGTAGCTATTCAACTTCCGATCGGTGCTGAAAGTGATTTCAAAGGCATCATCGACTTGGTAGATGAAGTTGCATATATGTACAAAGACGATCTTGGTAAGGATATCGAGAAAATCGAGATTCCTGCTGAGTTCAAAGATCAAGTTGCAGAACTTCGTTTGGAACTAATCGAGAAAGTTGCTGAGCTTGATGAAGAGCTTACAATGAAGTACCTCGAGGGTGAAGAACTTACTGTTGATGAGATCAAAGCAGCTCTGCGTAAAGGTGTCTGCGAAGTGAAAATCTTCCCAGTTATCGTAGGGTCTTCTTACAGAAACAAAGGTGTTCAATTGATGTTGGATGCGGTAATTAATTACCTGCCATCACCACTTGATGTACCTGACATTAAAGGTGTACTTGACGATGGTACTGAAGTGGTTCGTAAGTCTGCTGATGATCAACCTTTCTCAGCGCTTGCATTCAAAATCATGACAGATCCTTTCGTTGGTCGTCTTACGTTCTTCCGTGTTTACTCTGGTACCTTGAACTCCGGTTCCTATGTCTCTAACGCGACAAAAGGCAAACGTGAGCGCGTTGGTCGTATCCTGCAAATGCATGCGAACAGCCGTCAAGAGATCAGCATTGTATACGCCGGTGACATCGCCGCGGCCGTTGGATTGAAAGATACAACGACTGGTGATACACTTTGTGATGAGAAACATCCAGTTATTCTTGAGAAAATGGTCTTCCCTGAACCGGTTATCCAGCTTGCTGTTGAACCGAAGACGAAAGCCGACCAAGATAAAATGGGTATCGCATTGCAAAAGCTTGCTGAAGAAGATCCTACTTTCCGTGCTTCCACAGACGAAGAAACAGGACAAACGATCATCGCAGGTATGGGTGAGCTTCACCTTGAGATCCTAGTTGACCGTATGCTTCGTGAGTTCAAAGTAGAAACCAATGTAGGTAAACCGCAAGTTGCTTACCGTGAAACATTCCGCGCAGCAGCTAAAGTTGAAGGTAAATTCGTTCGTCAATCCGGTGGTCGTGGTCAATACGGACATTGTTGGGTGGAGTTCGAACCTCAAGAAGCTGGAGCAGGTTTTGTTTTCGAAAGCAAAGTAGTCGGCGGATCTATTCCAAGAGAATACATCGCACCTATTCAAGCTGGTATCGAAGAGTCCATGAAAAACGGTGTAATCGCAGGATTCCCGCTTGTGGATATCAAAGCTACTGTTGTTGATGGATCGTACCATGATGTTGACTCCAATGAAATGGCGTTCAAAATCGCGGGATCCATGGCACTTAAAGCTGCTAAAGAAAAATGTAAACCGGTTCTTCTTGAGCCAATCATGAAGGTTGAAGTTACTGTACCAGAAGAGTACATGGGCGATGTTATGGGTGACCTTAACTCCCGTCGTGGACGTATTGAAGGTATGGATAACCGTCATGGCGCGCAAATCATCCGTGCTAAAGTGCCTTTGTCCGAAATGTTTGGATATTCCACAACACTTCGTTCAAGAACACAAGGCCGTGGTGTTTACTCCATGGAACTTTCGCATTATGAAGAAGTACCTAAGTCCATTGCAGAAGAAATTATTGCAAAAGGCAAAGGCGCTTAATATAAAACTAATAGTCACTCTAAGGAGGAATCGTTTAAAATGGCAAAGGCTAAATTTGAACGTAACAAACCGCATGTTAACATCGGTACTATCGGTCACGTTGACCATGGTAAAACAACTTTGACAGCTGCTATCACTACAGTATTGTCCAAACGTTATGGCGGTGCTGCAGTAGCATTCGACCAAATCGATAAAGCACCAGAAGAGCGCGAGCGTGGTATCACAATCTCCACAGCACACGTTGAGTACGAAACTCCTAACCGTCACTATGCACACGTAGACTGCCCAGGACATGCTGACTATGTTAAAAACATGATCACTGGTGCTGCTCAAATGGACGGCGCTATCCTAGTTGTATCCGCAGCTGATGGCCCTATGCCACAAACACGTGAGCACATTCTTCTTTCCCGTCAAGTAGGCGTACCTTACATCGTGGTATTCCTTAACAAATGTGACATGGTTGAAGACGAAGAGTTGCTTGAATTGGTTGAGATGGAAGTTCGCGACCTTCTTAACG
Source organism: Paenibacillus sp. J22FR83 (assembly GCF_059691955.1). Classification (NCBI taxonomy): domain Bacteria; kingdom Bacillati; phylum Bacillota; class Bacilli; order Caryophanales; family Paenibacillaceae; genus Paenibacillus; species Paenibacillus sp. J22FR83. Next base: position 25,045 of record NZ_JCAUAM010000031.1, on the reverse strand, counting down.
AATATGAGTTCCCAGGCGATGATACTCCAATCATCCGTGGAGCAGCTCGTGAAGCTCTTCAAAACCCAGATGGCGCATGGGCTGATAAAATTATCGAATTGTTCGAACAAGTTGATACTTATATCCCAACTCCTGAGCGTCAAACTGACAAGCCTTTCCTTATGCCAGTTGAGGATGTATTCTCAATCACTGGTCGTGGAACAGTTGCTACAGGCCGTGTAGAGCGTGGAACTGTTAAAGTACAAGAAGAAGTTGAAATCGTTGGTATCGCTGAAGAAACTCGCAAATGCGTAGTAACAGGCGTAGAGATGTTCCGTAAATTGCTTGACTCCGCTCAAGCAGGTGACAACATTGGTGCCCTTCTTCGTGGTGTTGATCGTAAAGATATCGAGCGTGGACAAGTACTTGCTAAGCCAGGTTCAGTTAAACCACACACGAACTTTACAGCTCAAATCTACGTTCTAACTAAAGAAGAGGGTGGCCGTCACAAGCCTTTCTTCACTGGTTACCGTCCACAGTTCTACTTCCGTACAACTGACGTTACTGGTATCATCAACCTTCCAGAAGGAACAGAGATGGTAATGCCAGGTGATAACATCACTGTTACTGTAGAACTAATCAACCCAATCGCTATCGAAGAAGGTACTCGCTTCGCGATTCGTGAAGGCGGACGTACTGTTGGTGCGGGCGCGGTTGCTACAATTCAAAAGTAATCTCTCTTTGAGAGATCGAACATCCATCGATTTATCGGTGGATGTTTTTTTTTGTTTCTTATGATAATTGCGATAAACTTAAACAGCCCAATCACGTATATCAAATGGAAACAGAATGCAGTGGTTTTAATAATAATCTTTTATTATAATGTAGGAACGGATTCAGAAAACGACAGCGGATGCTTACTTATATAGAAGGAAAAATAGCTTGGCGAATAAATATGTGTGTTTGCCTAAAATTTCGCTTGCATTTCGTTTTATAATTTTATATAATATTAAACGTTGGTCTGTGACGTTGCGATGATGTGAAAGGTTGCCGACACACCAGGCCCCTTTGCCATGGGGATGGCTGTTGGAGAATTTTCACGGAGTATGTCCGATACTAAATTGGGCGATAGAAGGAGGGACTTTAAATGGCAAAGCAAAAAATTCGTATCCGTTTGAAGGCGTATGATCACAGAATTATTGATCAATCAGCTGAGAAAATCGTGGAAACTGCCAAGCGTTCCGGTGCAGGTGTATCCGGTCCGATTCCGCTTCCGACAGAGAAGCAAATCATCACGATTCTTCGTGCGGTGCACAAGTACAAGGATTCGCGTGAGCAATTCGAAATGCGTACGCATAAGCGTCTAATCGATATTGTGAATCCAACACCACAAACAGTTGATGCTTTGATGCGTCTAGACTTACCGTCTGGCGTTGACATCGAGATCAAACTGTAAAACAACTATAGAGTTAACAATGGAAGGAAAAGAGGTGTCAACGATGAAAGGTATCTTAGGAAAAAAACTTGGGATGACACAATTGTTTACTCCGGAGGGTAACGTAGTTCCGGTAACTGTCATTCAAGCGGGACCATGTGTGGTACTGCAAAAGAAAGATGTGGATAACGATGGTTATGAGTCGATCCAAATCGGTTTTGATGATGTAAAAGCTAGCCGTATCATTAAACCAGAGCTTGGCCATGCGAAAAAAGCAGGGGCAACGCCTAAGCGCTACGTTAAAGAAATTCGTGGCATTCAGTTGGGTGACTATGAAGTAGGTCAAGAACTGAAGGCAGATCTGTTCGCAGAGGGCGAATTCGTTGATGTAACGGGTACTTCCAAAGGTAAAGGTTTCCAAGGTAACATCAAAAGACATAACCAATCCACTGGGCCAATGGCACACGGATCACGTTATCACCGCGGACCAGGTTCGATGGGTTCCATTCAAGCAAATCGCGTTCCTAAAGGTAAGAAATTACCAGGACATATGGGTAACGAAACAGTAACACTACAAAATCTTCAAATCATTAAAGTAGATGCTGAGCGTAATGTATTGCTAGTTAAAGGTTCCATTCCGGGTCCTAAAAACAGCTACGTTAGCGTGAAGTCTGCTGTTAAAAAGTAAGAAAGGAGGAAGACAGATGCCAAAAGTAGCTTTATATAATGTAACAGGTGCTCAGGTAGGAGAAATTGAACTGTCTGATGTTGTTTTCGGAATTGAACCTCACGTTCATGCGATTCACGAAGCTGTTCTTTTGCAACAAGCAGCTGTGCGTCAAGGAACTCACAAAACAAAAGGTCGTTCAGAAGTTCGCGGCGGTGGTCGTAAACCTTGGAAACAAAAAGGTACAGGTCGTGCGCGTCAAGGTAGTATTCGTGCTCCACAGTGGAAAGGCGGCGGTACCGTATTCGGACCAACTCCTCGTAGCTATGGTTTCAAATTGCCTAGAAAAGTTCGTCGCTTAGCGATCAAATCCGCTTTGTCCTCGAAACTTATCGATAACAACTTGATCGTTCTGGATCAACTTCAATTGAATGCTCCGAAAACGAAAGAATTCGTTGCAATTTTGAACAACCTGAAAGTAGATCGCAAAGTTTTAGTTGTAGGCGTTGCTAACGACTCCAATGTTGCTTTGTCTGCTCGTAACATCCCAGGTGTGAAATTCGTTGCTGCTGATGGAGTTAACGTTCTTGATGTCATGCTTTATGACAAATTGATCTTAACGCAAGAAGCTGTACAGAAAGTTGAGGAGGTGCTTGCACAATGAAAAATCCACGCGACATTATCAAGCGCCCGATCATCACTGAGCGTACAAGCGACCTAATGGCTAATAAAAAGTATGTTTTCGAAGTGGATCTTCGAGCTAACAAAACAGAAATTAAACAAGCTATCGAAGCAATCTTCAAAGTTAAAGTTACAAATGTAAACACACTCAGAATGCCAGCTAAGCCTAAACGTTATGGCAAACACTCTGGTTACACTTCCATCTGGAAGAAAGCTATCGTGTCCCTAAGCGCAGAAAGCAAAGAATTGGAATTCTTCGAAACAGTATAATCCATTTCTCAAAGTAAGGAGGAAACAGAGTGCCAATTAAAAAATACAAACCAACCTCACCAGCTCGTCGTGCGATGTCGGTTTCTACTTTTGAAGAAATCACAACATCAACACCCGAGAAATCATTGCTTGCTCCTTTGTTCAAGCATGCTGGTCGTAATAACCAAGGTAAAATTACGGTTCGTCACCATGGTGGTGGACACAAACGTAAATACCGTATTATCGATTTCAAACGTACTAAAGATGGAATACCAGGACGCGTTGCTACAGTTGAGTACGATCCTAACCGTTCCGCAAACATCGCATTGATTCATTATGCTGATGGCGAAAAAACATACATCATCGCTCCTAAAGGCCTTAAAGTGGACGATCGTATCGTTTCTGGACCACAAGCTGATATCAAAGTAGGTAACGCACTTCCATTGGAAAACATTCCAGTTGGTACAGTTATCCACAACATTGAGTTGAAACCTGGTAAAGGTGCACAATTAGTGCGCGCTGCTGGTACTGAAGCTCAATTGCTTGGTAAAGAAGAGTCTTACGTAACAATTCGCCTATCTTCTGGTGAAGTTCGTAAAGTACTAAAAGTTTGCCGCGCAACAATCGGATCTGTTGGTAACGAAGATCACGAACTCGTGAAAATCGGTAAAGCAGGACGTAACCGTTGGAAAGGCAATCGTCCACAAGTTCGTGGGGTTGTTATGAACCCGAATGATCACCCACACGGTGGTGGTGAAGGACGTGCACCAATCGGACGTAAATCACCTATGTCTCCATGGGGTAAACCGACGCTTGGTTTCAAAACTCGTAAAAAAGGTAAAGCATCCGATAAATACATTGTACGTCGTCGTACGAAGTAATCACGATAAAATGAATCGAATAAATGTTTCAATTTATCTAGGATATAGATATTCTCTTGAGGTTCAAGGAAGGGAGGAACACCCATGGGTCGCAGCTTAAAGAAGGGTCCATTTATCGATGGTCACTTACTGAAAAAAGTAGAAGACTTAAACACTGCGGAAAAGAAAGTTGTTGTTAAAACGTGGTCCCGTCGTTCTACAATTTACCCGCAATTCGTTGGTCACACTTTCGGAGTTTATGACGGAAGAAAACACGTGCCAGTATATGTAACGGAAGATATGGTTGGGCATAAGCTTGGTGAATTTGCTCCAACACGTACGTATAAAGGTCACGATGACGATAAGAAAACCGGAAAACGTTAATTCATTTTTAACCGAGAGGAGGTACTACCATGCAAGCTAAAGCAATATTGAACCACGCTCGGATTGCTCCTCGTAAAGCAAAGCTAGTTGTTGACTTGATTCGGGGAAAAGCGGTAGGTGAAGCGATCGCAATTCTGCGTCATACACCAAAAGCAGCTTCTCCAATTCTGGAGAAACTATTGAATTCCGCAATTGCCAATGCAGAGCATAACTATTCATTAGATCCAAACAAACTTGTTGTTTCCGAGACTTTCGTAAATCAAGGGCCAACAATGAAAAGATTCCAACAACGTGCAATGGGCCGCGCTAGCGCGATCAAAAAACGTACCAGCCACATCACAATCGTGGTATCTGAAAAATAAGGAGGGGTAACGTGTGGGTCAGAAAGTACACCCGATAGGTTTTAGAATTGGTGTCATTCGTGATTGGGAGTCCAAATGGTTTGCAGAAAAAGATTTCGGAACTCTGCTGCTTGAAGACGTCAAAATCCGCGAATACTTAAAGAATAAACTTAAAGATTCTGCAGTTTCCCATATCGATATCGAGCGCGCGGCTAACCGTGTTAACGTAACGATTCATACTGCTAAACCAGGAATGGTTATTGGTAAAGGCGGAGCTGAAGTTGAAGTTATTCGTAACTACATCGCAGCTATGTCGAACAAAAAAGTTCATATCAACATTTCTGAAATCAAACACCCAGATCTTGATGCTATCCTAGTAGCTGAAGCTGTTGCACTTCAATTGGAGCGTCGTGTTTCTTTCCGTCGTGCGATGAAGCAAGCTATGCAAAGAACAATGAGATCCGGAGCAAAAGGTATTAAAGTTGCAACTAGCGGACGTCTTGGCGGTGCTGAGATTGCTCGTACGGAAGGATATAGCGAAGGAACTGTTCCACTTCATACACTTCGTGCGGATATTGACTATGGTACAGCTGAAGCAGCTACTACTTATGGACGTATTGGTGTAAAAGTATGGATTTATCGTGGAGAAGTGCTTCCGACAGCTAAGAAAAAGGCTCAGCCGGAAGGAGGAAATTAAATCATGTTAGTACCTAAACGTGTAAAACACCGCAAAGAACACCGCGGTAGCATGAAAGGTCGCGCTAAAGGCGGTACGGAAGTTGCTTTTGGCGAATTCGGATTGCAAGCGACAGAGCCGGCATGGGTAACCAACCGTCAAATCGAGGCAGCTCGTATTGCCATGACACGTTACATCAAACGTGGCGGTAAAGTTTGGATTAAAATCTTCCCAGCTAAACCAGTTACACAAAAACCGCTTGAAGTCCGTATGGGTAGTGGTAAAGGTAGCGTGGAAAAATGGGTTTCCGTTGTAAAACCGGGCAAAATTTTGTTTGAACTTGCTGGTGTAAGCGAAGAGGTTGCTCGCGAAGCAATGCGTCTTGCAGCTCACAAGCTTCCAATCAAAACGAAGTTCGTGAAAAGAGAAGAAGTAGGCGGTGAAGCAAATGAAGGGTAGTGAATTCCGGAACTTAACCACTGCTGAAATCGAGCAAAAAGTTAATGGTTTTAAAGAAGAACTCTTTAACCTCCGTTTTCAATTAGCTACTGGTCAATTGGACAACCCGACTCAAATTCGTGATTTGCGTAAAGAGATCGCTCGTGCCAAGACTATTTTGCGTGAAAGAGAACTGGGTATTGGGTAACCAAATCTAGAAGGGAGTGTTCCTTAGATGGCTGAACGTAACGATCGTAAAGTTCTGATCGGTAAAGTTGTCAGCGATAAAATGGATAAAACCATTGTTGTTGCTGTTGAAACTTACAAAAAACATGAACTCTATCACAAGAGAATCAAACATACGAAAAAGTTTAAAGCGCATGACGAAAACAACCAAGCTAAGATTGGTGACACTGTGAAAATCAGTGAAACTAGACCGTTGTCCAAAGATAAAAGCTGGAGACTGGTTGAAATTCTTGAAGTGGCAGTTGTTATCTAATATTCTAGATATGAACCCCGAAAGGAGGGAATACGATGATTCAACCATTTACTCGTTTGGCTGTCGCTGACAACTCAGGTGCGAAACAATTGATGTGTATCCGCGTTTTGGGTGGTACTGGTCGTCGCGTTGGTCACATTGGTGATTTGATCGTATGTTCAGTAAAAGAAGCAACACCAGGTGGCGTTGTCAAAAAAGGTGACGTTGTTAAAGCAGTTATCGTTCGTACGAAGAGCGGTGCTCGCCGTAAAGACGGTTCATATATCTCATTCGATGAGAATGCAGCTGTTATCGTGAAAGAAGATAAGAGCCCACGTGGTACTCGTATCTTCGGACCAGTTGCTCGCGAACTTCGCGATAGAGACTTCATGAAGATCGTATCCTTGGCTCCAGAAGTTATCTAAGACGTGTTACGATGTTGTTTTCCTAACCGGAGAACCCCAGGAGGTGTAGAAGCTAATGCCAAGACTTAAAAAGAGACTTGAGTCTCATAACAATAAATTGCACGTGAAAAAAGACGATACAGTTTTCGTTATCACTGGCAAAGACAAAGGTAAGAAAGGCCGCGTAATCGCTGCTTACCCTCGTCAAAATCGTGTTCTTGTTGAAGGTGTAAACATGGTTAAGAAACATGCGAAACCATCCCAACTTAACCCACAAGGCGGTATCTTGAATCAAGAAGCTGCTATCCACGTTTCTAACGTGATGCTGATTGATCCTAAGAGCGGCAAACCTACTCGCGTAGGATACAAAGTATTAGATAACGGAACGAAAGTTCGTATCGCGAAAAAATCCGGCGAAGTTATCGACTAATACACACATGTAAGGAAAGGAGGAAACTAAGTCATGACAGTAAGATTGAAAGATCGTTACTTGAACGAGATTACACCAGCTTTAATTCAAAAGTTCAACTACACGACAGTTATGCAAGTACCGAAAATTGAGAAAGTTGTTATCAACATGGGTGTTGGTGAAGCTGTTTCAAACTCCAAAGTACTTGATACTGCAGTAGAAGATCTTCAAAAAATCTCTGGTCAAAAACCAGTTGTAACTAAATCCAAAAAAGCGATCGCAGGTTTCAAACTTCGCGAAAACATGCCGATTGGTGCGAAAGTAACTCTTCGCGGCGAGCGCATGTACCACTTCTTGGACAAATTGTTTAACGTATCACTTCCACGTGTACGTGACTTCCGCGGTATCTCCAACAAAGCATTTGATGGTCGCGGTAACTACACGCTTGGTTTGAAGGAACAACTCATTTTCCCAGAAATTGAGTATGATAAAATCGATAAAGTTCGTGGTATGGATATTGTTATCGTAACGACGGCTAAGTCCGACGAGGAAGCTCGCGAGCTTTTAACACAACTCGGAGCGCCTTTCGTAAAATAGGTTACCAGTCGTACCTATCAGGAGGTGTTATATTAAGTGGCAAAAACTTCGATGAAAGTCAAACAGCAACGTACCCCGAAGTTTAAAGTGCAAGCATACACACGTTGTGAGCGCTGCGGACGTCCGCATTCAGTGCTTCGCAAGTTCAAAATTTGTCGGATTTGTTTCCGCGAATTAGCACACAAAGGTCAGATTCCAGGCGTGAAAAAAGCAAGCTGGTAATCACCCTATTTTCGGGAAGGAGGTTTACACAAAATGGTCATGTCAGATCCAATTGCAGATATGCTAACACGCATTCGTAATGCGAACATCGTACGTCATGAGACAGTTGAAATCCCAGCTTCAAAAGTGAAGAGGGAAATCGCTGAAATCCTTAAAAAAGAAGGATTTATCCGTGATGCTGAGTACGTTCAAGATAGCAAACAAGGTATCATTCGTTTGTTCCTGAAATATGGTTCAAACAATGAGCGTGTTATCTCTGGTTTGAAAAGAATTTCGAAACCAGGTCTACGCGTTTATACAAAATCACAAGAAGTCCCTCGTGTTCTGGGCGGTTTAGGGATTGCCATCATCTCCACGTCTCAAGGAGTTATGACGGATAAAGATGCTCGTCAATCCAAAGCTGGCGGAGAGGTTATCTGCTACGTTTGGTAATACAATTGTAATTGAATGGAGGTGCAAACATGTCTCGTATTGGTCGTAAACCAATCACCATTCCAAGTGGTGTAAATGTAACACTAGACAATACTCAAATCACGGTTAGTGGACCTAAAGGTTCCCTGTCTCGTGTACTTCATACTGATATGAAAGTAAACGTTCTGGATAACGAGATTTCCGTTGAGCGTCCTTCCGATAACAAGCTCCACCGTTCCCTGCATGGTACAACACGTAGTGTTGTTGCCAACATGGTAAGTGGTGTTACGGAAGGGTTCACGAAATCGTTGGATCTAGTAGGCGTTGGTTACCGTGCAAACAAAAGCGGTGACAAATTAGTTCTTAACGTTGGGTACTCCCATCCAGTTGAGATCAATCCTGAGAACGGTATTGAATTTGATGTTCCTACGAACACCAAAATCATCGTTAGAGGTATTGATAAAGAGCTAGTTGGCGCAATGGCAGCGAAAGTTCGTTCCGTACGTGAACCAGAGCCGTATAAAGGTAAAGGTATTAAGTATGAAGGCGAACGTATTCTTCGTAAAGAAGGTAAAGCTGGTAAGAAGAAATAAGATCGAAAGATCGCGGGTAATAGCTAAGAGTTTTCTGATGAAAACTTGCTACGTAAGCATAAGCCTCGCATCATAAGATGATGAAAGGAGTGTAAGTATAGATGATTACTAAAAGCGATAAAAATAAAGCTCGTCTGAAAAGACACCTTCGTGTTCGTAAGAAAATTGAAGGTACAACTCTTCGCCCACGTTTGAACATTTTCCGTTCATCCAAACATATGTACGCTCAACTTATCGATGATACAACTGGTGTAACAATCGTTGCAGCATCGACTCAAGATAAAGAGCTTAAAAGTGAAATTGGTAACGGTGGTAACGTTGAAGCTGCTCGTAAAGTTGGCGCATTAATCGCGGCACGTGCGAAAGAAAAAGGTGTAGAACAAGTGGTTTTTGACCGCGGTGGATACCTTTATCATGGACGTGTTCAAGCATTAGCTGACGCAGCTCGTGAAGCTGGACTTGAATTCTAAGAAATAGTTTAATAAGGAGGTAAAAGACTTGCGTGTAGATCCTAATACTTTAGAGCTAACAGAAAAAGTTGTAAATATTAATCGCGTAGCTAAAGTAGTAAAAGGCGGACGTCGTTTCAGCTTCAGCGCACTTGTTGTCGTTGGCGATGGCAATGGCTGGGTTGGTGCAGGAATCGGTAAAGCTTCCGAAGTTCCAGATGCAATCCGCAAAGGCATCGAAGATGCGAAAAAGAACTTGATTCACGTTCCAATCGTAGGCACTTCGATTCCTCACCTTGTTACTGGTAAATTTGGCGCAGGACGCGTTCTATTGAAACCAGCATCCCAAGGTACAGGAGTTATCGCTGGCGGACCAGTTCGTGCAGTACTTGAACTTGCTGGTGTAGGCGATATCTTAACAAAATCCCTAGGTTCATCGAACTCCATGAACATGGTTAACGCAACGCTTGAAGGCTTAAGCCGTTTGAAAAAAGCGGAAGAAGTTGCAAAGCTACGTGGAAAATCAGTTCAAGAGCTATTAGGTTAGGAGGGGTAAACATGGCTAAACAATTACAGGTTACCCTAAAACGCAGCTTGATCGGCCGTCCTGAGACGCAACGCGTTACTGTGAAAACACTTGGTCTTCGTAAGTTGAACCAAACTGTTCTTCATCAAGATAATGCTGCAATCAGAGGCATGGTTAATCAAGTAAGCCATTTGGTAGAAGTTAAAGAAATCGAAGCATAGAATTACGAATTTAAGATCTAGAGGAGGTGTGCAACGATGAAGTTACATGAGCTAAGTTCTGCTACTGGCGCTCGTAAAACACCTAAGCGTGTTGGACGTGGAACAAGTAGTGGTATGGGTAAAACATCATCTCGCGGACATAAAGGTCAAAACGCTCGTTCCGGTGGAGGCGTTCGTCCTGGATTTGAGGGTGGACAAAACCCATTGTACCGTCGTTTACCTAAACGTGGATTCACGAACCGTTTCCGTACGGAGTACGCGATCGTTAATCTTGAAGACTTGAACAGTTTCGCAGCTGGTACTGAAGTTACTCCAGAAGTATTAATGGAGACTGGTATTGTTAAAGCTCCTAAAGACGGCATTAAGATTTTAGGAAACGGTGAAATCACAGTAAAATTAACCGTTAAAGCGAACAAGTTCTCTCAATCAGCGATTGAGAAAATCCAAGCTGCCGGCGGTCAAACCGAGGTGATTTAATGTTCAATACCATAGCCAACATCTTCAAAGTAGAAGATTTACGCAGAAGGATTCTCTTCACGCTTATCTTGCTAATCGTCTACCGTTTGGGTGCCTTTATTCCGGTCCCAAACATTAATACAGATGTTCTGAAACTTCAAGATCAAGCGAATCAGAGCGATGTCTTTGGTTTGCTTAACACGTTCTCCGGCGGTGCGCTCTTCCAATTCTCCATCTTCGCGATGGGAATTATGCCTTATATCACGGCTTCGATCATTGTTCAGCTTTTGTCCATGGATGTTATACCGCGCTTTGCGCAGTGGGCAAAAGAAGGAGATGTAGGAAGAAAGAAAATGACGCAGGTGACTCGTTACGGTACGATCGTTCTAGGGTTGATTCAAGCCTTCGGATTATCAATTGGCTTTAACCGCCTATACAGTGGTTTGGTTATTGATGCTGGGTTTACAACTTTCGCACTAATCGCTATCGTGTTGACAGCTGGTACAGCTTTCTTGATGTGGCTAGGTGAGCAAATCACGGAATACGGTATTGGTAACGGTATTTCCATTATCATCTTTGCTGGTATCGTTTCAGCGATTCCAACAAGCATACAACAAATCTATAAATCACTCTTTGCAACCGAGGGAGCCCTGTTCCTGAACATTGTGAAACTAATCATTATCGCGTTAGTTGTTATCCTGATTATTGCTGGCGTTATATTCGTACAACAAGGTGTTCGTAAGATACCTGTACAATATGCAAAGCGAGTAGTTGGTCGTAAAATGTATGGTGGGCAAACAACACACATTCCACTTAAAGTGAATGCTGCTGGTGTTATCCCTGTAATCTTCGCATTATCACTTTTGATGTTTCCTCCAACCATTGCAAGTTACTGGAGAGGGAATGTAGTCGCAGAATGGATTATTAACAACCTGAGTATTAACCAAACTGCACCATTAGCGATTGTACTGTATGTACTGCTGATTATCGGTTTCACCTACTTCTACACCTTCGTACAAATTAATCCTGTTCAAATGGCTGATCAGATGAAGAAGAATGGCGGATACATACCAGGTATCAGACCAGGTAAAACGACTTCAACTTATCTGACACGCGTAATGACTAGAATTACTCTTTCTGGAGCTTTGTTCCTATCCGCAATTTCGATTCTTCCAATGTTATTTGGAGGACTTGCTGGATTGCCTAGTTCGGTTCAAATAGGTGGTACATCTTTACTTATCGTAGTAGGCGTTGGTCTTGAGACAATGAAGCAAATCGAGAGCCAATTGATTAAGCGTCATTACAAAGGGTTCATCAATAAATAGCTAATAGGTACTGATGGGGCAAGTTCTGCGACATCGGCACCTATTGTGCTGTTCGTAATGCCGAGTGCGATGGGGAGGTTTTAATTGTGAACGTAATATTTATGGGGCCTCCTGGTGCAGGCAAAGGTACGCAAGCAGAGAAAATCGTTTCGGAGTTTCAAATTCCTCATATTTCAACTGGCGATGCATTCCGTGCAGCCATGAGCCAAGGAACACCAATGGGTATCGAAGCTAAGGGATATGTAGATAAGGGACTTCTTGTTCCTGATGAAATTACGAATGGTATTGTGAGAGAGCGTCTTGCTCAGCCGGATTGCGATAAAGGATTTTTGTTAGATGGGTTTCCTAGAACGGTAGCTCAAGCTGATGCATTGTCTGATATCGTTGATTCACTTGGTAAGAAGATTGAGGTCGTAATCAATCTAGCTGTTGATCGCAGTTATCTGTTAGCACGACTAACTGGCCGAAGAATTTGTAAATCCTGTGGTTCTACGTATCATGTCATCTTCAACCCACCTCAGCAAGAAGGCGTATGCGATAAATGTTCCGGTGAGTTGTACCAACGATCTGATGATACGGAAGAGAAAGTCGGAACACGTTTGGATGAATACATCAACAAAACGGCTCCGCTTCTGGATTACTACCAAAAGAGGGAATTATTGCGTGAGGTTAACGGGGAACAAGACATTCATGCGGTAACCGAACAAATTAGCTCACTGCTACGAGGTCTAGCGTAATGATCATTTGTAAGTCCGAGGTTGAACTAGACCTAATGCGAGAAGCAGGTCGTATCGTAGCCGAAACGCACCGCTTATTGGCAAGGGCGATTCGTCCGAACATTACAACGAAAGAACTTGATCAGATCGCAGAGGAATTCATTCGCAGTCAGGGAGCAATTCCATCTTTCAAAGGTTACAATGGTTTTCCTGGGAGCATTTGTGCTTCAGTCAACGAAGAATTAGTTCATGGTATTCCTGGTCCAAGAAAGCTAGTTGAGGGCGACATTATCTCTATTGATATTGGTGCTCAATATAAAGGTTATCATGGAGATTCTGCTTGGACATATCCAGTTGGTGAAATTTCTGACACAGCTCAGCGTTTGTTGACCGTTACAGAAGAGTCACTCTACCGAGGTATTGCACAAGCTAAACCGGATGCTAGACTCTACACGTTGTCGCATGCAATCCAAACTTGTATTGAAGACGCAGGCTTCTCCGTGGTTATAGAGTATGTCGGTCATGGTATTGGAACGGATCTTCACGAAGAACCACAAATTCCGAACTATGGTATACCTGACAAGGGTCCTCGACTCAAACCAGGCATGGTCTTAGCCATTGAACCCATGGTGGTTGTTGGCGAAAGATTCGTCCAAACACTCGAAGACGATTGGACCGTAGTCACTTCAGATCGTACCCTATGTGCTCATTTCGAACATACGGTTGCCATAACGGCAGCTGGTTATGAAATACTAACTTTGCCTAGATCGTAGGTGAATTGAGTGGATAGCAAGATTCCGCAAGTGGGTCAAATCGTAAAGGTGCTTCGCGGTAGAGATCCCGGAGAATATGCGGTCGTGATTCGTATTGAAGATCATCGTTTTGTCTGGCTTGCCGATGGCGATCATCGTAAATTCGATCAACCGAAGAAGAAGAACCTGAATCATCTTCATTTACAAGAAACGATCAGCAGTGAAGTAGCGTCAAGCATTAGGGAAACAGGTCGTGTGACTAATGGGAAATTGCGCTTTGCAATCGCCAAATTCGTTGAACTTATGCAAGTTGAAGCACAAGAGAAAGGAGAATGACTGTGGCCAAAGAAGATGTAATTGAAGTAGAAGGTACAGTGATTGAACCTCTTCCGAATGCAATGTTTAAAGTTGAATTGGAAAATGGTCATAAAATCCTAGCCCATGTTTCAGGAAAGATCAGAATGCATTTTATTCGCATTTTGCCTGGAGATAAGGTTACCGTAGAATTATCGCCTTATGATTTGACGAGAGGCCGTATAACCTACCGTTTCAAATAAATGTTCGGCTTAGAAGTAATACTCTCTCAAGGCGTATGCTTACGAAGCAAGTTTTCTAACGAAAACGCAACATGGTTGCTTACGATAAAAAGGAGGGCTTAAAATGAAAGTAAGACCGTCTGTAAAACCGATTTGTGAGAAATGTAAAGTAATTCGCCGTAAAGGCAATGTAATGGTTATTTGCGAAAACCCTAAGCACAAACAAAAACAAGGTTAAAAGGAGGTGCATCTGTAGATGGCACGTTTAGCTGGAGTTGACTTACCTCGTGACAAACGAGTTGTAATTGCGTTGACTTACATTTTCGGTATTGGTAACACTACTGCTCAAAAAATCATTGAGTCCACTGGAATCAATGGAAGCACTCGCGTTCGCGACCTTACGGAAGATGAAGTGAGCAAAATCCGTGATGTAATTGACAAAACCCTTAAAGTAGAAGGCGATCTTCGTCGTGAGATTTCCCTTAACATCAAACGTCTAATCGAAATCGGATCCTACCGTGGTCTTCGTCACCGCCGTGGTCTTCCTGTTCGTGGTCAACGTACTAAAACTAACGCTCGTACACGTAAAGGTCCTCGTCGTACAGTAGCTAATAAGAAGAAATAATAAAGGGGGTTAGAGCTAATGGCAAAACCTAAAAAAGTCGTCCGTACGAAACGTCGTGACCGGAAAAATATTGAGAGCGGTGTAGCACACATCCGTTCAACATTTAACAACACGATCGTTACGATCACGGATCCGCATGGTAACGCAATTTCTTGGGCAAGTTCAGGAAACCTTGGATTCAAAGGTTCCCGTAAAAGTACTCCTTTCGCAGCACAAATGGCAGCTGAGAAAGCAGCTAAAGCAGCAATGGAGCATGGCTTGAAAACTGTTGAAGTTATGGTTAAAGGTCCAGGCGCTGGCCGCGAAGCAGCAATCCGCTCTTTGCAAGCAGCAGGTCTTGAAGTAAACCTGATTAAAGACGTGACGCCGGTTCCTCATAATGGCTGCCGTCCTCCAAAACGTCGTCGCGTATAATTCAGGATCACTTTGTAGTATAATTATTTCAAATCCGTGAATAATGGATTGAAGGATAGGCATACTATGAAATTTAGTGGCGGAGTATCCAGAGGGAACCGACGTATTGAATGGAGGGTACATTTCATGATCGAAATCGAAAAGCCAAAAATAGAAACTGTAGCATTAAGTGAAGATGGCGCTTATGGTAGGTTTATCATTGAACCATTGGAGCGTGGCTACGGTACAACCTTAGGAAACTCACTACGTCGTATCTTACTGTCCTCTTTACCGGGGGCAGCAGTAACCTCTGTCCAAATCGATGGCGTTTTGCACGAATTTTCAACGATTCCAGGTGTGCTTGAGGATGTTACGGAAATTATCCTTAATCTCAAAGGTTTGTCGTTGAAGATTCACTCCGATGAGGAGAAAGTGCTAGAAATTGATGCTGAAGGAGAAGGTAATATTACAGCGGCTGATATCCGCGGTGATAGTGATGTTGAAATCCTTAACCCGGATTTACACATCGCTACCTTGTCTCCAGATGCACGTCTTCACATGAGGATTCATGCGGGCAGAGGGCGCGGTTACGTCCAGTCAGACAAAAATAAGCATGAAGAACAGCCAATTGGTGTTATTCCAATTGATTCAATCTACACGCCTATTACTCGGGTAAACTACGCAATTGAGAATACTCGCGTCGGTCAAGTGACTAACTATGATAAGTTGACTCTCGAAGTGTGGACCGATGGAAGTATTCGTCCAGAAGAAGCAGTAAGCTTGGGCGCGAAAATCTTAACAGAACATTTGCTCTTATTCGTTGGTTTGACGGACGAAGCAAAAGACGCTGAGATCATGGTTGAAAAAGAAGAAGATAAGAAAGAAAAAGTTCTTGAGATGACGATCGAAGAATTAGATCTTTCCGTTCGTTCTTACAACTGTCTCAAACGTGCTGGGATTAATACCGTACAAGAGCTGATTACCAAAACAGAAGAAGACATGATGAAAGTTCGGAACTTAGGTCGCAAATCCCTTGAAGAAGTTCAAGAGAAGCTCGAAGAGCTGGGTTTAGGTCTACGTACTGAGGAATAGTCTTGTCAGAAGGAGGTTAACTCAATGAACTACAGAAAATTGAACCGCGATTCCAGTAATCGTAAAGCATTATTTCGTGATCTGGTAACGGATCTGTTCATACATGAGCGCATTCAAACAACAGAAGCAAAAGCTAAAGAAATTCGTTCAATCGCTGAGAAGTTAATTACTCTTGCGAAACGCGGAGATCTTCACGCACGCCGTCAGGTTGCTGCTTTTGTTCGTAGAGAAGCTGCTAACGAAAATCAAGATGCGATTCAAAAACTATTCTCTGATTTGGCTACTCGTTATTCCGAGCGTCCAGGCGGATACACACGTATCCTTAAACTGGGACCACGCCGCGGTGACGCAGCACCAATGGTTTACCTAGAGCTAGTAGATCGCGCATAGAAGACGGATGGGAAAGGGTGGACGGAATCTACTTAGATTCTGGTGAAGCCCTTTTTTTGCAGTCTTGGATCGCATTCTAGTGGATTGAGGTGCATAGCACCTCCGGCTAGGTAGGAAGGATGACTCATGGAGGAACAAGCCTTGAGAAATCTACGTTTTACCATAAGCTATGATGGGTCATCGTATTCTGGCTTTCAGATACAGCCTAGATCCGACACGGTACAATACCGTTTAGAGCAGGCCGTTTTCTTGTTGACAGGTGAGACGGTGAAAGTCATTTCTTCAGGGCGTACAGATGCCGGTGTTCACGCGAAGGCGCAGGTTATTAATTTTACAACAAGTTCTAAGATTCCAGTAGAACGTTGGTGTTTAGCTCTAAATGCTAGACTACCCAGGGACATCGTCGCACATACCGCTGAAGAAGTTCTCCCTACTTTTCACTCTCGCAAAGCCGCGAAACGTAAAACTTATTGTTATACAATTCGTTCGGCGCGCTTCCCTGATGTCTTTCACCGCAACTTCGAGTATCATCACCCCACGCATTTAAATGTGGAAGCCATGAGAGAGGCGCTCCCTTGCTTGCTAGGTGAGCATGATTTTACTTCGTTTTGCACAGTGAGAACGGATAAGGAAATCAAAGTGAGGACCTTATATGAGGTACGTATGGAGACGGAATCGGATGAGTTGCTGGCGACAGGTAAAGTAGAACGTATCCGGTTAATCATAACGGGAAATGGTTTTCTTTATAACATGGTCAGGATCATCGTAGGGACGCTAATTCAGATCGGTGAGGGTAAGAGACCACCTAGCGATATGCAGCGTGTTCTCGAGGCCAGAGATCGTTCTCAAGCGGGGCCTACAGCTGAAGCCATGGGATTGACCTTGTGGAAAGTCGACTATTAAAAAGTTGTCATCACTACTTGATTATTAAGACTTTATCGTGTAAAATATAACTTGGCGTTTGGCGATCGGCTACCCCACAGCCCCTGATCACAAATGACCATAACTATCCATCGCTTATGAATAAATGACAACTATAACTTATGTATTTCAGATATATTTTTAGGAGGATTAAGCATGCGCACCACATATATGGCTAAGCCAAATGAAGTAGAGCGTAAATGGTACATTGTTGACGCTGCAGGCCAAACACTTGGCCGTCTTGCAAGTGAAGTTGCTAGCATTATCCGCGGTAAGCACAAACCGGAGTTCACTCCACACGTAGATACTGGTGATTTCGTTGTTGTTATCAATGCTTCCCAAATTAAGCTTACTGGTAAGAAAATGCAAAACAAAATGTACTACCGTCACTCTTTGTACCAAGGTGGTTTGAAAGTGACTTCCGCTCAAGACTTGCTTAACAGCAAGCCTGATCGTATGATCGAGTTCGCAGTTCATGGTATGCTTCCTAAGAACCGTCTTGGCGACAGCTTGAAAACTAAGCTTAAAGTCTACGGTGGAGCAGAGCACCCGCACACAGCACAACAACCAGAAGTTTGGAATCTTCGCGGTTAATATAAGGAGGAACGTTTCGTGGCACAAGTTCAATATTATGGAACGGGTCGTCGTAAGCATTCGGTAGCGCGTGTGCGCTTAGTACCGGGCGAAGGACGCATCATCATCAATAAACGTGATCTAGATGAGTATTTCGGTCTAGAAACATTGAAGCTAATCGTTAAACAACCACTTGCACTAACTGAAACTATCGGTCAATACGATGTTCTTGTTCTTGCAAATGGTGGTGGAATCAGCGGACAAGCTGGCGCAATTCGTCACGGTATTTCCCGTGCATTGTTGAAAGCTGATCCGGAATACCGTGGATCCTTGAAAAAAGCTGGATTCCTAACACGTGATTCCCGTATGAAAGAGCGTAAAAAATACGGATTGAAAGCAGCACGTCGTGCTCCTCAATTCTCCAAACGTTAAGATATGGTGCCTCCGGCACGCAAGAAAACCTTTTCCGCCTTTGGCAGGAAAGGTTTTCTTTTATTATACGGACTTAAATTCGGGATCAGCATATATCTGTATGGAGGCAACGAAAGTTAATACCAAAATGATAAAAAGTCATTGACACCTTGCAGAAGTCAGATATAATAAATATAAATCATACAATATCAGTCGGGATTATCGACTATTGGAGGAATCGGACGATGAATCTATTTGAGAAAGAAGCATTTGTAACGAAAGCTGCGGAAGAATTCGAGAATCAATCGCCTGAAGCCTTATTGCAACTTGCCGTAGAGACGTTCGGAAGTTTGACCTTAGCTTGTAGCTTTGGAGCTGAAGATGTCGTGTTGGTCGATATGCTCCAAAAAGTTAATCCTAACGTTGATATTTTTTATTTAGATACAAATGTACATTTTGAAGAAACATACGAAACGAAAGACAGACTTGAGCAACACTATGGTATGAAGTTCATTCAAGTATTGCCTAAACTTACACTGGATGAGCAGGCTGAGAAATTCGGGGATGAGCTTTGGAAGATTGATGCGAATCAATGTTGTAACATTCGTAAAGTTGACCCGCTTACTGAGATCCTTGGTAAATACGATGCCTGGATTACAGGGATTCGCCGCGATCAAGCACCTACACGTGCAAATGCTAAGAAAGTGGAGTATGATGTGAAATTTGGCTTGATCAAATTCAATCCTTTAGCTAATTGGACATCAGAAGATGTATGGCAATACATTCGCGACAATGATGTTATTTACAATCCATTGCATGATCGTAATTATCCAAGTATCGGATGTTCGCACTGCACACGCCCAGTCGCTGAAGGTGAAGATCCACGTGCTGGACGCTGGGCGACTATTGAGAAGACGGAATGTGGTCTACACAAGTAAAGTTGAAAGTCAGGTATATTTGTCCACCCTGTCCCATATAGATGTTACAGAGTCTATAGGGGAACAGAGGTGGATTTTTTATGCGCAAAAGGAAGAAAAGGTTGGTGGTATGGCTAACCTTTCACAGCGGTCTGAAGCTAATGCTTTCAGCGATGCTGGTTGCATTGGTTGTCTTTATTTATGCGTACGAGCTCCCTACAACGAAGACATGGTCAGACTGGACGTTACCTTTATCGGGCAAGACCATTGCGCTAGACGCCGGTCATGGGGGGCCAGATGGTGGAGCAGAGAGCAAGGACGGTATCATTGAGAAGGATATTAATTTAGCTATTACTTTGCGATTGCGTGATTACTTACAACAGGCCGGTGCGATCGTAGTTTTAACAAGAGAAACGGATACTGATCTAGCGGAGTCAGGTACGAAAGGTTATAGCAAACGCAAAACGCAAGATCTTCATAACCGTGCGGATTTGATTGAAAATAATAATGCCGATATGTTTTTAAGTATACATTTGAACAGTATTCCGTCTGAGAAATGGAGGGGCGCACAAACGTTCTACTATTTGAATAACCCTGATAATCCTAACCTAGCGGCGCTCATTCAATCAGAGCTTAAGCGCAATTTAGAGAATACCGATCGTGTCGCTAAACCAGCTGATAAGACGGTGTATCTATTGAAAACGCTGAAAATCCCAAGCGCACTTGTTGAAGTAGGCTTCCTCTCAAACCCAGAAGAGGCTAAGTTATTAGCGGATGAGAACTATCAGAAGATGTTGGCAGCTTCAGTGTATCAAGGAATTTTGAGATATTATGCAGGTGAAAAAGTGGGTTCTGCTTCATAATGTGTTATAATGAAAGCCGCGAATACAATGTCCCAATAAAGGTGTGATGTGGCTATGGTACATAAAGATCAAATTCTAGAAGCGTTGAATAAGCTGATTGATCCCCAGTTTAACAAAAGTGTAGTGGAATTAAATTTGATTCGTGATGTAATGGTGAAGGAAGATGCGGTATCCTTAAGTTTGCTCGTATTATCCGAAGATGAAGGGTATAAGGAGCAAGCCAAAGCATTCATTCAACAATCTTTAGCTAATATAGGAGTACCTCAAGTTCATATCCGATTTAGGTTGTTGACGGAGCATGAACGGAGTCATTTGGAAGGGGCTTCACATTCGTCGGATGCCAATCCTCAGAAGCATGTTCAACCTCCAATTCAGCAGCCGATTCTTGGACAATCCTCTACGGTTGAGTTTATCGCTGTAGCGAGTGGGAAAGGTGGCGTTGGTAAATCAACAGTCACAGTTAATCTAGCAGTCGCCCTGGCTCGTAAGGGGAAAAAGGTAGGGATTATCGATGCGGATATATATGGATTCAGTATTCCAGATATGATGGGGATTGAAGAACAGCCGCAGCTCGTAGAAAACGTGATTATTCCTGTTGAGAAATTCGGAGTCAAAGTGATATCAATGGGTTTCTTTGTCCAAGACAATGCGCCTGTTGTATGGCGTGGGCCGATGTTAGGCAAAATGCTTCGCAATTTCTTCAATGAAGTAAATTGGGGAGATGTGGAATACATCCTCCTAGATCTTCCTCCAGGTACGGGAGATGTCGCATTAGATGTGCATCAACTCATTCCGCAAAGTAAAGAAATCATTGTAACGACTCCACATGCTACTGCGGCATTCGTAGCTGCTAGAGCGGGGGCGATGGCCATTCAAACGAATCATGAGATTTTGGGTATCGTTGAGAACATGTCCTACTATGAGAGCAAAGATGGCAGCATTGAGCACATTTTTGGTAGAGGTGGAGGAGCTAAGCTTGCTGAAGATCTTCATAGTGAGCTGTTAGCGCAAATTCCATTAGGGGCTCCTGATAATCATATTTCTGAAAAGGATTACTCGCCATCGGTGTATAAGGCAGAATCCAAAGCGGGGAAAATCTACTTAGAGATAGCGGATCGAATGATTGCGAAGTTGGATAAATAGCACAAAAAGGAAGAGGAAGCAGAGAGTGTCTGCCAACTCTTCCTTTTTTGTTTAAGAATCAGAACCTCCGTCTTTCTTTTCACCCTGTTTCTCGGAGTCCCCAGAAGACTCTTCCTTCTGCTTGTCATCTCCGCCTTCTTCTTTTTTATCCCCTTCTTTTGCTTTATCATCACTTTTTTCGGTGCTCTTTGCGGAAGGCATTTGCTCAGGTTTGCTTTGTTGGGCAATTGCCGATTTAAGTAATTCAACCATTTGTGCTCTGAACAGTGGACTTTGAATGGATTCTTCCATGACAGTCATCATTTGTTGGCGATAGGGAGCTGTTTTCATGACATCCAGAACCATTTTCTCGTAATCCGGATTCTTCATAACATCTATGAGTGATTTCTGATAGGTAGGGTCTTTGAGTAATTCCTTGAACATCTGTTTGGTTTCTTTCTGAATCGCCGTAGCGAAATCCCCAGCAAATTTAGGATCCTTCATCATATCGGTCAAAAACATATTATTTTCCTTGGCAGTCAGTACATCTTTGACGGCCATTTGAAGCTGGAGGGACTCATTGGCTGAAAGTAGCTTGATTTGCGATTGGCCAGCAACGCTATTAGCCCCTACATCACCATTCATAATACTGCGATTTGCAGCACTTATTGCCTTCTTACCGTCATCGGACTTCAAAATATCGAGAATCATCGTCTTTTGCTCTTTGTACGTATTGGCTTGTGATTGGCCTTGAGACGAGTTATCTGTACCACATGAAGCTAGAAGAAAAGCCAAAGAAATAGCCGGTAGGACTTGAAGCTTTTTAAGTCTTGTCTTTAACATAACTACATGCTCCCTTCCCTGAACTTTAATGGTCTTAGTATGTGTGGTTAGGGTCAGAATATAAGGGGACAATATTGGCTTTTTATCGCAAAGGTTGGTACAATTAACAATTAGAGTTGATGTGTGGAGGTAATTAAACGTGACATTACGTAAATGGTTTCACTTATTTTGGACAACATTAGTATTAGGAATTGTAGTTTCAACAGGGGTTGGACTTATTCTTCAATTTTCAGACAAAGAATTTTCTGTAATGGGCTTATCAGCAGTTGGTTTTAATTTGGTCAATATGATTCTTGGTGGAGCTACGATAAGCGTGTTAAGTCAAATGGGCTTCTTCGCATATCTGATCGTAAGATTTATTGCGGTCGGTATCATACGTTCCAAAACAGTGTGGGATTTGCTGCAGCTTGCAGTTGTTATTGTTGTATTGTTCGACCTTGTCTACTTGAGAAAGACGAATTTCAACACTTCTGAATCGCTGATTGGATATTTCATCTTGCCAACATGCGTACTTGCGATATCTTTAGCAGTAAGCTATTGGAAGGTCAAAATGACGAATAAGAACGCATTTATTCCAACTTTATTTTTCATGACGGCAGTTACTGTGCTTGAGGCTGTACCGGCGTTAAAATTGGATAACTCAGCATCGAGTCTATTTATGTTGGCACCGTTATTCGTTTGTAATGCATGGCAGATTCTTACCTTACATAAAATATTGGATAACAAAAAGAGCTAATCAGATTAGCTCTTTTTTTCAAATCTATTCATAGATATTAATGAATTTGTTTCATGGCCTGATCTTCGACAGGGGTTGTTTCCACTTGAGTTTGCTTGATGAGCTCACTCACGCTTACGAACTGATAGCCCTTCGCTCGTAGTTGTTGGATGATGGCAGGTAGAGCCTCGTGTGTTTGTTGAGAAGAGTCGCTAGCATGGAGAAGGACGATATCACCAGGATGTGCTTTACTTACTACGCGGTTTACAAGGGTGTCGACGCCTTTATTCAGCCAATCTTGAGAGTCTGTATCCCATTGAATGACTGAATAACCGAGATCATCAGCAATACGTAACACGCGCTTGTCAAAGTCGCCATTAGGCAGACGAATGAGGTTAGGTTCCTTTCCGATTAATTCTGTCAAAATGCCATGTGCAGTAGAAATTTCGTTTCGGATTTCCTCATCACTTAGATCGCTGTAGTTGTCGAACTTGTTTCCGTGGCTACCGATTTCGAATCCATAGCTTTTGATATGTGAGACAATATCGGGATGACTCTTACTCCAGGGGGAAGACAAGAAGAAGGTTGCATCCTTAACACCATTGTCTTTTAGGATTTTTAAAATCGGTTCAGCCCGAGTATCCCCCCAAGAAATATCAAAGGTTAGGGCGATGACTTTCTTTTCAGTCTGCACGCTGTAAATGGCCGAAGGCTCCGAGTTCATGAAGACAGAAACATTACTTTGTTCGGAATATACAATGGCCGCGGAGAAGATGATGGCGAGAGCAATGAATAAATATTGCTTGAATTTGCGTGCGTTGATTACAAAAAAGTAATTCATAAACAGCTTGTACCTCCTTTATGTCAAGCTTTGGATAAGCTTGTATAACCTTTAGTAAATAATGTATGCTCGTACACAAGGTACTTATGCTTCCGAAATTGGAGGAATTACAAAATGAATTTTTCCGCGTTGCTTAGACATTTTAAAGAAATGAAGCATTACTTTATTGTGGTTGTTCTTGTATTTGGTTTTAGCTTGTACATGGGATGGGCAAATTCCGAGCAATTTTCGCATTTCCTGGAGGAGCAATTAAAGGGGCTTCAACCCATGATTAAAACGATAAACGCGAAGGACAATCCGCAGGTGTGGCTATTTATCTTTATCTTTTTAAATAATGCGATTAAGTCGGTTCTTATCGTTTATTGTGGAATTTTACTAGGTGTGTTACCGCTCTTTATGTTAATCGCTAATGGAATGATCCTGGGGTATGTACTGTCTTTACAGACGCACGAAAGTACATTCTCCATCGTTCTTAAAGGAATATTGCCGCATGGTATCATTGAGATTCCTGTTATATTACTCGCGTGTGCGTATGGATTGAAGATAGGAATGTTAGTCTGGAAAATGGCTATACAGCTGCTCGTACCAGCAGAGAAAAGAAGTGCTCGAATTGAATTGGTTCGTATATTTCAATTAACCAAACCGCTAAGTATTGCAATCGTTGTCCTTCTTTTGATAGCAGCAATTATTGAAAGCACACTTACCTACTGGTTGGTGCATTTGTAAAATATTTTCAATCCCTCGTCATAAAATTGGCAAAATCTGAGCATAACAATAAGGCGGAAATGAGAAGGGGTGAATAGCTCCTACATGTCTGTCTAACGAACTGTTAGTGCCATGAATCTCTACAGTCGAGAGGGGTTTGGATGGATGTATGCTCGGATTTTTGTTCAATGAGAGAGAATGCAGAGAATTAGATTATGTATTGCGCAAAGAATTAGACGAAATGCTTTTCGATCTCAATGACAAGAGAATTGATCAAGAGATAAAGGGCGCTATAGAATCCAGATATAAAGTTATCTTCAGAATGTATGCTCGCTTAGCGACACCGAAGGAAATATCGAAGTACGCAAGAAACCGTAATTATCAAGCTCAAAAAAAATAGGGGGTAAGCGCTTGACTTACCCTCTCCATCTATGTTATTTTATAACTCGTCACTTCGGAACTAAGTGAGTGAGCCTAATTGAAAAGATGTTCACATAAATCTTTTTGAAAAAAAGACTTGCAATCTTCGATTCGACTGTGGTATATTGAAAAAGTCGCCGCTAAACGGATGGCGATGAAGAAGAAAGAAATTGATCTTTGAAAACTGAACAACGAGTGAGTAAGCACAGTCGAGTAATCGACTATAAATGAGATTAATAATCTCGCTAGCTTCAAATGAGCAAATTAAGCTTTTTCAAATAGGACGAGCAATCGTCCACTATTATGGAGAGTTTGATCCTGGCTCAGGACGAACGCTGGCGGCGTGCCTAATACATGCAAGTCGAGCGGGTTTATCCTTCGGGGTAAGCTAGCGGCGGACGGGTGAGTA
>NZ_JCAUAM010000030.1:0-65299 GCF_059691955.1 Paenibacillus sp. J22FR83 | reverse complement strand
TCAGATTCCACCTCGCGATGGACACCCTTGCTCTTGGCTAACGGTAGGCGTTCGCCAGCCCCCGTTCGGGACTTTCACCCTAGAGATGACGCCCATGCTGGGCGTACATAAAAAAGAGGTTGACCAGGAATTCCCTGTTCAACCTCTTTTTTATTCGAAGAAACCCGCCTATGCCGTCCGGTTTCCGTGCTTCAAACCCGCTCTCGCAGGTGGGTGTCCGCAGACGTGTATTTGAGGTCCCCTTTCGAGGGCATGTCAGCCACACATCAATATAGGTCTCCCTAGAAACAGTCATTGGTTTAAAACAACTTAAAACCGTTACGAACATCGCAGATTTCTTCTGTTTTCTTATTATAGATCCAACCACGCTGATAATCAACTGGTAGGATTAATCTCTATTCTTGTCATTATCATCTTTTTTATGCAAACTAACTGGAGTTTCATTCACGACTCCCTCATTCGCATCATCATTTCCTTCTGCAGCCGCTTCAGCTTCTTCAGCAAGTCGCTGTTGTTCCTTCTCTTCAAGCTCTTGTTGCTTCGTCTGAAGCTTCGTAAAGCTTCGGTTGAACTGCCAGAAGGAGAACGTCGCTACAATAGCACCCATGAAGAACACAACTAAGAAGAAATTGAACTTCGTCAAACAAATATAAACAATAACACCATTACAAATGAGCAATACAATCGAATTAATGGGATTACCAATTGTAATTAAAATTGAATTCTTAACAATTTGAAAAATCTTCATGTGCAAATGAACAATAATGGAGAAGAAATTAAATAAAGCAATTATCATGATCACCGTGAAAGCAATAAACAAAACAGCCAAAACCCTCAACGAGCTGCCTTGCTTCAAATAGAAGAAATAATTCACTCCGATAATCACGAAAATGAGAACAAAGAAAATTCCACCTAACATACTTTGCAAGTAGTTTTCTTTATATCCGCGGAAAAATGTCTTTAACAACGGAACATCTTCTTCTCCTGTCACCCATTTCCTAGCTACGGCAAACATCGCGGTAGTCGCTGGAAATAAAGTAAACGGTGCCAAAATTGCAAGAATCGGTAACGTAGCTTTTAAAGCGTCCGGCGTTTGACTCACTAACCCCATGAAGAGGAAAAAGAATACCGGAATTGAGCAAAGCATCCAAAGCAAATTAATAACGGATAACCGCATAATCCACTCCGATATTCTATACAGTCCTCCCATAACTCCCTTAAACTCCAAAACTGCTTCCTCCTTAGCGTTTCCTTCAGGAAACTTTCTACGTTGTTAACTGCTGACATGACAATAGCATGTCTTAATTGTATATGTACTTAATTATAGCCTATTTTTCACGATATAGGTAGCCGTCTAGTCGTTCTAGGTACTTTTACATAAGATAGTATTGTCTAGTCGCACCACCCCCAAATCATTATTCAGGAGGTTGATACTATGTCTAACGCAATTGGAACATCCGCAGGAGCTATTTTGGTGCTTTTCATCTTATTAGTTATTATCACTAGCTCATTTGTACTTTAATCTATATATGTATAAAGAAGGCGGAGATCCTCAGGATCTCCGCCTTTCTTCATGTTGCATCTTATTTATTTACAAGTGTATCTTCACTTTTACGTGGCGCTCTGGAACGATCACGATTACCGGAGTTGTTGCTTCCGTACTCGCGATTTCTCGAAGATGAGCTGCTTCCGCCTTCTCTGTTTGAACCGTAGTCTCTGCTATCTTTACGCGGGTAACGGGAGCCACCATTGGAGGAATTGCCTGAACCGGACCCACCATAGCCGCCACCTTGACGACGATCGCTTGAACCTGATCCTGAACCGTATCCACCACCAACACGTCTACCTGAGCTGCGAACATCGAATTTTTTCTTTCTTGCACGAATCGGATCTTCTGGTGTCAATTCAATCGCAAGATCTTTCTTGTCACCTGTAAGAAGCTTCATAGCTGCTGCAAGCAAGTTAACGGAATCGTATTGCTCAAGCATTTGAATTGCAAGACCTTTGAATTCGCCATGCTCTTCTTTTTGAAGCATATCCAAGATACGCTCAGCAGTCATTTTTTGCTTACCTTCTACCGCTTCTGCAACACTTGGTAAAGGTTTTTTGTTGATTTTATGGCGTGTAACCTTCTCAATGAAGTGAAGGTGATCGATCTCACGTGGCGTTACGAAAGTCCAAGCAGTACCTTCTTTACCTGCACGACCTGTACGGCCGATACGGTGAACGTAGCTCTCTGGATCTTGTGGAAGGTCAAAGTTGATAACGTGAGTAACACCAGATACATCTAGTCCACGAGCAGCAACGTCAGTCGCTACTAGAACATCGATACTGCCATCACGGAATTTTCTCATGACATTATCACGTTGATTTTGGGACAAGTCACCATGAAGACCTTCCGCAGCATAGCCTCTCTTTTGAAGAGCTTCAGCCAACTCATCTACCCGGCGCTTCGTACGTCCGAAGATAATTGCCAAGTCTGGTGCTTCCATGTCGATCAAACGGCTAAGTGCCTCAAACTTTTGTTTCTCATGCAATTCAATGTAAGCTTGCTCGATCAATGGAGCACTAACTTGTTTCGGGATAACAGAAACATGCTCTGGGTTTGTAAGGAATTGTTGAGCCAGCTTCTGAATGTTCGTCGGCATCGTTGCAGAGAACAACATTGTGTGGCGTTCTGTAGGAACTAATTTAAGAATAGATTGGATATCATCCATGAAGCCCATATCGAGCATTTCATCTGCTTCATCCAAAATAACCGTTTGAACATCATCAAGTTTGATTGTTTTGCGGTTAATATGGTCAAGAAGACGTCCTGGTGTTCCAATAATGATTTGTGGTTTCTTTTTCAATGCACGGATTTGTTTCACGATATCCTGTCCACCGTAAATCGGCAAGGAGCGAATGCCTTTGAAACGACCGAGTTTTTCAATCTCTTCCGCAACCTGAATGGCAAGTTCCCGTGTAGGACACATGATTAGAGCTGAAATGCGCTCTTCTTTTACATTGATTTTATTAACAAGCGGAATACCGAATGCTGCCGTTTTACCAGTTCCCGTTTGTGCTTGCCCGATCAAATCACGGCCTTCCATGGCCAGTGGTATTGTTTTTTCTTGAATAGGTGTGGACTCTTCAAAGCCCATCTCCGTAATTGCACGTAGTACCGATGGGTCTAAACCAAACTCCTGAAATGTTTTCAAATAAATTCAATCTCCTTTTGTACAGGGCAGGCTAATGCCTTGTATCTTTTTTACCCTTAAGTACGACTTCCTATCCGTCTCTATAGTTTCTTGGTGGAATACACTTTCGATTCGTCATCTTCCATGATCCAACTGGCCGCCCTTAAGAACATCTAAAATATTATAGCACAAGTGATATACACATTGCCAGTGGCTACTTTTAACGATTCGAACGAAACCGAATGAATAAGCAACTCGTATTAAAGGGGAGAACAATAAAACGGAATTGCACAGAGGAGAGTTTCTATGTCCATATTCAAACGTGTCAGCAACATTCTTCGCAGTAATAAAGAGCAACCACCTACTACCGCATCCGCCGGTAATCCACTGGAAGTCGCACGTGTTGGCGATATTGTCAGTGTAGACTTAGAGGAATACGTCATCTCCGGTAAAGTCAGCTATTTCGACCGCGGATTTGAGCCACATCGCTACGCTTATTATCTACAAAGCGGCAAAAATATTCAGTGCTTGATTGTGGAAAAAGGCAGAACTCACGACTGCTTCCTATGCAGTTTTATTGAAGGAGCTTTGGATGATCCCAATGATGTTCCTACGCGATTAGAGTTAGACGGAGATGTCACTTTTGATTTGGAATTTCATCGCAACGACGTTTCACGGACAGAGGGCAACACCGATTTCCGCAGCGGCGATGATATTATATTTTGGCGATATTTTGGACCAGACCAGCGCTTCTTCTTCCTACAATGGCAGGATGGTAAATTCATAGCCCTAGAAGGCGAACGCACACCTGGCAATCAAATAAAATTTTTAAAAAATTCTTGAAATCATACTGATGACGATTAAGCTATGTTATCATGAAAGCATGTTTCCGAAACACCCCTGAAAGGAGGACTACAAGACAATGAAGAGATGGACTTCATGGCTTTCCTTCATCCTAATTATCGCTCTTCTTACCGCTTGTGGCGCAGATGCCGGACGTTATATCAAAGATGAATATCCGTTAGTAAGCGTCGATGGCAAGGGAACCACGATGTCTAAGGTTTACGCTGTTGAAGGAAAGAACGTACCAACAGTTGCCAATGAACTGGCTGCCAAAGAATCACCCAAAGAGAAGAGTAAGGAATCTGAGGATCAAATGTTCCTTGTTTATAGGGACAAGGTTATTAATATCCAGAAAGATCCCAGTGATAGTAACAATACATTAGTTCAGCTCGATAGCATCGAATATGCCAAGACCCATTACGACTCGTCCTTCTTACAAGGCTATTTAACCGCTACGCTGCTTCAATCCATTTTTGGTGGCGGCTGGAATAGCAATAAAGGATCTTCTTATGATTACCGCGGCTACACGAAGACGCCGACTTATAAGGCAACAACACCAGCTACAGGTTCAACCAAAGCAACGAAGCCCACAACATCCGATCGTACGGGGGGGTTCACGAGTGGTGCAGCAAATCCCAGCTCTGGAAGCTCTTCAACAGCCCGCAAGAATGATGGTTCAACGGCTAACAAAGTAACGAAGCCATCCACAAGTAAATCAAGTACAAGCAAGCCAAGTACAACGAAGAAAACAGGCTCCTTCAAGCGCCGGTAAATGTTACCAATAAGCTGCTGTCCATCTCAGGACACAGCTTTTTTTGTATTTCCCGAATTAATTGACCACCATCTAAATAATGATTGCAGTTTTATAAGAATGAATTATACTTGCAATATGCTGCATACTATTTTAGAGGTGATTTGTTTTGAAAAAGGCGCTAGATGTTGTAGTCATTCTAGTTGGCGCACTGCTTGTCGCAGTTGGCTTTAATATGTTCCTTATTCCCCATCAGTTGCTAAGTGGTGGTGTTTCGGGGATAGCCATGATTATTGGATATTTTACGGATTATAATATCGGATTTCTTTATTTATTTTTTAACATGCCTCTCATGATTTGGGGACTTGTTTCCATTGGTAAACGATTCATTATAATCAGCGTTGCATCTGTCGTATTGACGACTTGGATGATGCAATTGATCCCCATGAATTTCGTTGCCAAAGATTCCATGTTAGGTGCAGTATTTGGCGGTGTACTCATCGGGATCGGCAGCGGAATTACGCTTCGTATTGGCGGATCCAGCGGCGGATTCGATATTGTCGGCCTCATTTTAACCCGGAAATACGACTTCCCTCTTGGCACCATCCTGTCTTCCATGAACGGAATTGTTATTGTCGCACTTGGCTATTTCAAGGATAACTGGGATCTTGCATTATTTTCAATGTTAGCAATTTTCATTAGTGGGAAAACTGTTGATATGATACATATCCGCCATGTAAAAGTAACCGCGTTCATTGTAACGAAGCATAAGGAAGCCATTATTAATAAGCTGCTCATGATCCCTAGAGGGGTTACACTGATTAAAACAGAAGGTGCCTACACGAAGCAGCAGCATGATATGCTAATGACGGTTACAACGCGATATGAACTCGTGGAATTAAAGCGAATTATTAAAGAAATTGATCCGAAAGCGTTCGTGAATATTGTGGAAACTGTCGGTGTTGTAGGGGAATTTCGAAAGACCCATTGATTAATTAGCCAACTGCCCCTTTATTCCATTTTGAATTGTGTTATAATGAATATAATTTCATATAGTTCTGGTTTTCATCGATGGTAGGTTCAGGCGTAGTTCTTATTCTAATCTTCTGATTGGAAGGGTGATGCTTGTGGAGACAGTCAAATTATCCAGGATTGTAATGAAATTAACGCCCGAGTTGTATCCCTCTTTAACCAACAATGAGTTGGAATCCGAGATCGTACTACGGTTCGGTATAGAGGCACTCGCAGCGGAAGATGTCATGGAAATTATTCAATTCAGCATTTCGGAACATCATAAGGACACCCTGTACCATTGAGGGTGTCTTTTTTGCATATCTTTTAAGCATCGTGTTATTAAAATTGTAATAAATAGGCTATATGGGTTATGATAAGTCCATGATATACTATAGTTAACATAAATTTAATGGAGGTGTCTGGAATGGGAGCTTTATCTCCTTGGCACATCATTCTCATTGCGATCGTCGCCCTGCTTTTATTTGGGCCTAATAAACTGCCAGAGCTTGGTCGAGGTTTCGGCAAAATGTTCCGCGAGTTCAAAGATGCAACAAATGGAAACGGCAATAACTCATCAGCGGATGATCAACCTACGATTGCACGGAAAGAAATTAATCCCGAAGTATCGAATAGCGAATCGAATAAGTAAGTCCAAGCACCTGGAGGCCAAGCTTCTAGGTGTTTTTGTTTACATCCTACTTTAGACTGGATCACATGTGCCAAATGACTCATACAAGCTTCTACAAAAGCCTACAAATTTCCTCTGTGCGTAGTTTCCAGCTTGGCTTATAATAAAAGCTAGATACAAGGATTGGAGTGGACTTATACATCATGGAAATTTTACTTGCCTCACTTGCCCTCATTTGGGGGAATGTTACGGCTGCTAACCCCGATGCAAGCTTTGAACAACTTGTGCAAGCTTCGCTAGATGCCAAGAACGCTGTTGCTATCGTTCAACCCGTCAACCCTACGACTCCTGCGGATACTACGGATCCACTCGCACCTGTCAATAAGGTAGATCCACAGAAAGATGCCCCTGTTGTGAAAGGGATCTACTCCACTGCTCACAGTGCTGGCGGCTCACGACTTAATACGCTCGTAAAACTACTTGATGATACCGACCTGAATGCCATGGTTATTGATGTGAAAGATGACTGGGGCTACATCACTTGGGAAACTGGGAATGCAGAACTCGACGCAATGGGAACAACTCAGAAAATTATTGGCAATATGCCAAGTTTGATGACAACACTTCAAGAGCATAACATTTATCCAATTGCTCGTATTGTTGTATTCAAAGACACCATCCTTGCTAAGAAAAAACCGGAATTGTCTTTCGTTAATCCAGACGGCACACTGTGGGATAACGGGAAAAAACCGGCTGACAGCTTCGTCAATCCATACAGCAAAGATGTATGGGACTACAATATCGCTGTAGCCAAAGAAGCTGTCAAAGCAGGCTTCAAAGAAATTCAGTTTGATTATGTCCGTTTCCCAGAAGGCTTCGAGAAACGCGCGGATGTTCTCAAATATACCAAAGATGAGCGTTCACGGATTGATGCAGTCTCTTCTTTCGTAAAGTATGCGAGAGAGCAATTGTCCCCACTTGGTGTTCGGGTATCGGTCGACATTTTCGGATATGCAGCTTCTGTACCTGCCGCTGAAGGTATCGGTCAAGATTTCGAGAAAATCTCACAAAATGTCGATGTTATTGCTCCAATGATTTATCCAAGCCATTACAGCACAGGCTGGTTCGGCTCCAAAGTACCTGATGCTGCACCGTATGCCACAATTAATGGTGCTTCTAAAGATACTACTAAGAAACTCGAAGCTATTGATCAAAAAGGATGGAAGCCCGTTGTCCGTCCTTGGATACAAGACTTTACTGCTTCATGGGTGCCAGGCTATATCAAATACGGCAAGCATGAATTAGATGAACAGATTCGAGCTTTGAAGGATAATGGCGTTAATGAGTATTTATTATGGAATGCCAACAATAATTACACGGCTAACGTCAATTATTAATCGGCACATGTGATAATCCCCCGAGAGCATCCCTATGCGCTCGGGGGATTTTTACTTAGGGTCCGTGTTTACTTTCGGTTTCCATTTCATTTATCATGGTAGTATTCTTTTCAATACTAATAAGGATGTGATGATATGCTGAAAATAGTTGCTGTGACAGGTATGAATCTAACTTCAATGAGAGAGCAAATCCCGCCAGATTTGAAAGAACGCACCGAGTTTCATTGGTTTGCCTCTTCTAAGGATGCTGGCGACATGCTCCATGACGCTGACGTGATCATCTCAGCAGGTCGATTGCACCCTGACATCGTAAGTCGCGCCCCTAAGTTAAAGTGGGTGCAAACCTTATCCGCAGGGGTTGACAAACTGCCGCTTGCAGAGCTCGATAAACGTCAAGTAACGGTTACGAATGCTAGAGGTGTTCACACCATTCAAATGAGTGAATTTGCGTTGAGCCTCATGCTGCAATGGGTCCGGAAAGCTAATTTACTCCATGATAATCAGCAAGGGCAAGTGTGGGATAATCAAGTACGCTTCGGTGAATTGCATGGTAAAACACTAGGCATTATCGGGGCAGGAGCCATCGGTGAAGCGGTTGCTCGAAAGGCCAAAGCGTTCGATATGTCGGTCATCGGATTGAATCGTTCGGGGGTACCACAAGCAGCCTTCGATACGACCGTTCACGGTGAAGAAGGTCTTCAATTGCTGCTAACACAAAGCGATTTCATTGTCGTTCTGCTTCCAAGTACGGAGAAGACGCGAGGCTTCTTGCAAAAAGAACATCTAGCCCTTATGAAGCCTAGCGCTTTCTTCATTAATTTGGCTCGCGGCGATGTGCTCGATGAACAAGCATTGATTCAAGCCTTGCAAGAAGGCAAACTTGCTGGCGCAGCATTAGATGTTTTTGAGCAAGAACCATTGCCTGCTACTTCCCCAATTTGGGGTATGAAGAATGTCATCCTAACCCCGCATATCGCTGGGTCATCCGTCCATTATACAGATCGCGTGTCCACCATTTTCTATCACAATTTGCGCGCGATGCTAGATGGCGGAGAGATGATCAATGTAGTGGATCTAACAGAAGGTTATTAGAACACGGGAGACAGAGAAAGCCACTTATCCTACTGCAACACTTAGGATAAGTGGCTTTCTATTCTTACAAGCGAATCGCTTCCAGACCTCGCATATAGGGTCGCAACGCAGGTGGAATATAAATCGAACCATCCGCTTGTTGGTGATTTTCAAGCAATGGGATAAGGATTCGTGGCGAAGCAACAGCTGTATTATTCAGCGTGTAGCAATAACGCAATACACCTTCTTGATCCCGATAACGCAAATTACTGCGTCTAGCTTGGAAATCTAGCAGGCTCGACGACGAATGCGTTTCACCGTACGCACCACGGCTAGGCATCCACGTTTCGATATCGAACTGCTTGTAATTCTTGGCCCCCATGTCTCCCGAACAGACGGCTACAACGCGATAAGGCAGTTCTAGACAGGCAAGCAAATCCTCCGCATTCCGTGTGATTGCCTGCAGCATGCGCTCTGCCTCATCCCTATTATTTTCGCAAAGGATCACCTGCTCCACCTTCGCAAATTGGTGGACACGATATAACCCCCGTACATCTCTCCCCGCCGAGCCCGCTTCTTTCCGGAAGCAATTCGACACAGCCGCTAACTGAATAGGCCCCTCCGAAAGATCTACGATTTCCCCAGCATAATATGAAACTAATGGACCTTCCGATGTCCCTACCAACCAAGTATTGTCCTCAGGCAGCTCATACGTTTGATCTTTACCTGTTGGGAAGAAAGCCGCATTGAGTAAAGTTTCCTCCCGCACCATGAGCGGCACATCCATAACTGTAAAGCCACGATCCGTTAGCAGGTCTACCGCCAATTGTTGAACAGCTCTATGCAAGTAAAGCCCCATTCCTTTGAGATAATAGTTCCTGCTCCCCGCTATCTTGACTCCTCTAGCAACATCGATGATATTCAGCGCCTCACCTAGCTGAAGGTGATCTCTCATCTCGAATTCAAACTTCGGCTTATCACCAACAACCTTTATCTCCACATTATCTTGTTCGCTCACACCTATTGGCGTATCTGGCGAAGCTAGATTCGGTATTTTCTGCATAAGTTCCTTGAACCGCTGATCATACGTGTTCAATTCCGCTTCAAGCAGCGTTAAGTGTTGATTGCAACTTCGGACTTGCTCCTTCAAGCTTTCTGCCTCCACAGTTTTCCTCTGCATCATGAGCGATCCAATCTGCTCCGAGGCACGGTTACGCTCCTCTCTCAGAAGATCAACTTGGCCCTGATAATCCCTTTTCTTCTCATCGACCATAAGCAATTCTTCGACGTGGCATTCTACACCTTTTCGAATCGCTGCTGCTTTCACTTGACCTGGGTTGTTACGAATCCATTTGATATCCAGCATATCCCGTCACCGCTTCCTCTTCGTATGTGTGAAAAAGACAAAAAACGCCCTCAGTCCGATTGGGACGAGGAGCGTTCTGCTCGCGGTGCCACCCAACTTGATGATGACATGACTAGTCATCATCCGCTTGGTTCCGCGATAACGGGCGGTGCCGACCTATTTAGTGAGAAAGGAAACATCCTTCCGATCGTCATAAGTGTCTCCGAGTTGGATGCTCTTCATAGACATGATGTCGATATATATTGTTCACTATTATAGCCGAAATATGAATGAAGATCAACACCGTATCTCATAATTAGGCTTATTGAGACAAACGGCTAGCCAATTCATACAGTTCCATGTTAAAGGTACGTTTGGTATTCACAACAAGATCGATATCCGTTGCTACAAGCTCACCTTTGATAATACCGCAAGCTTTGGAAGAATCACCCTCCATCAATTTGCGAACAGCGAAATCGCCTAAACGGCTGGCTAGAATACGGTCATTATGCGTTGGCGCTCCACCGCGTTGGATATGACCAAGAACAGTCACACGAGGTTCGATTCCGTTCGTTTCCGTAATCTGTCTCGCAATCCCTTCACCAGTTCCTGCTCCCTCAGCTACAAGAATAATACTGTGACGTTTGCCATGGTTAAAGTTATCCTTCATCCGATTAGCTACCTCAGTAACATCCACATCGACCTCAGGTACAATAATAGTTTCAGCACCGCTGGCAAGTCCCGCATACAGGGCGATTTCACCACAATGACGTCCCATAACTTCTACAACGGATGAACGTTCATGAGAAGTCATCGTATCGCGAAGCTTGTTAATTGCATCCACGACGATACTTACCGCTGTATCGAATCCAATTGTAAAATCAGTGAAAGGAATGTCGTTGTCAATTGTACCCGGCAAGCCCATCGTTTTAATACCCAACTTGCTCAATTTGTTCGCACCTTGATAGGAACCATCTCCGCCAATAACAACTAGCCCGTCAATTCCACGTCTCCGCAAGTTGTCTGCACCGATTTGTTGCCCTTCAGGCGTCATGAATTCTTTGCAACGAGCCGTTTGGAGAATGGTTCCTCCACGCTGAATGATATCGCCTACGCTGCGCAAGTCCATTTTACGAATATCATCGTTAATTAGACCTTGATACCCGCGTTGAACGGCATACACTTCGAGCCCATGGTATAATGCACTTCGAACAACCGCTCGAACTGCCGCATTCATCCCCTGAGAATCTCCCCCACTGGTTAAAACGGCTATTGATTTTACTTCTGACATATTCCATTTCCTCCTTCATAATCCTTGTGAATGTCATTCATGATGTCGTACGGATGTACATGCTATTGATCCAGAAAAAAAGCCTGGTTAAAGGACTGTTTTTCATCAGACGCTTTGAGATTTTCTTCACTTGATGTTGACTATTGACCTTAGGGTCAGATAAATAGAGCGCAAGCAAACCTTCGATTATCATACGATGAAATCTCGGATGTTCCAAGAACAAAATTTTACTCCTCGCCTCTTGGACAATGAAAGCAATCCGCTCTACGGTTGTATCTAATGAATCGTAGTAGGTACAGAAATTCAAGTCACCGCCTACAATATCTTCTTCCTGATCTATTAAATAATCAAGCAGAATATGAAGTCCACACACATAAGGGAAATAAGCTTCGCGAATGGACTCCACCTGCTTGTCCGTCAGAATAGGATCACACGCTGCCAAAAACAACATAAACATGCCCAAAGTTGAGCCCGTTGCTGCTGCAAACTCATTCCAATCAATCTGCCGATACTTGTGGTGATGATGATCCCACCATTGATGCAGCTGTGGTTCGCGTAAATCCTTACGAATATGCTTGTACACCTGCAAATCACAGTATAAACCTACAAACTCTTTGACCTGGTCCGCTACTTTCAAATACGAAGGCATTTGGCTAATCGACGTCTGGCATTGCTGAACAAGATCTCTTAGATATCCGCCATCTTCTTTCTCATCTCTGAACGCATAGTAGTCATGCAGAGGCTTCGCCGGATCAACGGCATCCAGCATGGATTGATGCAATTGCCGAAAATCCTTAGGATCTAACGATGTGCTTCGATCGCATAAGTTATCCAAGTAGTCACTGATGGACTGGAATGCGACGATGAGCGGAATAAGTATATGGCGCATCGATAAATGAGCAGCTGCATACACAGCTCCTCCTTGACAATGAAATTGCTTCGTTGCAATGCTTGCTAACGCTTGTGTACGAAGCTCTTCATCTGGTATACTAGACGCCCTATTTTTCCAGAAACTCAATTGCTCATCGACACCAGGTAAAATATAGCGATATACACAAATCATTAATCGGATTGGCCCTTGCGGGACCTTCGCATGGCTCTTTATTCTACTTTTGTCCAATTGCTCCAAGTAAACTTCCTCCACAACTTTGTTCATAGCAGAATTGAAGTAGTAATTGCATCTCAGATCGCTGTATTTGGCGTAACCAACTATCGACTGTAGGATTCTGAACAAGCGACACCTGAATTTCAATCACATCAATAAATACATATGGATTCCAAACTGGCGATGTTACAAGTACTTCAAGCTTATGTCGTAGTGCTTCGTTTTCCAATTCCATGAAGTCTTTGAGCGATAGATTATCTCTTACAAATTGGATTAGATTAGAAAAAATAGGATGATGACCAACATCGTTAAACCAATATTTGGAATTGCTATAATCGCCTTCCATCCGGTGCATCAGGGCATGCCAGTAACTGCCGGTTGGATTCGTAATCTCCTGTGCTATCTCGTGCGATTTATCTAGACTTTCATTTAGGAGAAATAGGCCTGCTTTGATAGCTAACCCATAGGGGAGCTGTTCAGGTCTTCCTTCCGTAATCACTGATGTAGAGAGAGCCTCAATACGCGCATCCATGGCAACATCCCATTCCTCAATCGGATACAGCGCAGGGAGATGCTCCAGAAGTGGTTTCGCTATCGTCCCTATCCAGTTATTCCCATCCTCATTGCTATGCATGCAGTCATTCTCCCTTCATTGACAACCATTAATGGTGGGTTTTTGATTCCAAATCCTGATTAATTCGGAACCAGAGATGAAGATCATTTATGATTGAAGCCAAGTCAGCAATATCGGAATTCAAACGGCAGGAGGTTACAAAATCGTCTTCCTTATCGAGCTTATTTTGCTTTTCAATGATTTGTGCTTCCAATTTCATAATGCGATCCGGAATGGCGCCTCGTATTTGTTCCCATTGCAGTAAAAGATGGATGCGAACGCCAGCATCATACATATCCCACTCCAATTCCAAAACGGGAATCTCAATGCCGAGTCTCTCATCATACTGAAAATAACTATTCATTTCTGTGTACCTCCTTGCAGGCAAAGCTGTCCGTCATGTTCATGAAACATTCTACCTTTAAATGTATCACTTCAAACCTTCGGTTTCCAGTTAAAATTGTATGTCATCCCCATTTCATTTTCTGATATACTTAAGAAATGTTTTGCAACACGCGAAGGAGTGCGATTTGGATGAATGCTCAGACATTAAAGGAAACGATCACATGGAAACAGCTCATCTCCTTTTTCCTCCCCCTCGGACTTTCAGCAACGCTTGTAACCCTCTCACATGTTATTATTAATAGCACCTTGGCAAGGGCTGACAATCCTGAAGTCGTCATCGCCAGCTACGCCATCCCCCTAAGTCTGCTAGGACTGACAGAAAGACCCGTTGTATTGCTGCGACAAGCCTGCTCTGCACTCGTCAGAGATCGGATTTCGTTCCGCGCCATGGGCGTTGTCAGCTCATATGTATTTGCTTGTATTATTCTGCTGGGCCTCATACTCTGTTACACACCGGTTGGAGAATGGGTGTTTCTTTATTTTTTCGGCGTAGAACGTGAAATGCTCGCTGCTACATTAAGTGTTTATCGCATCCTCATGTATGTAAGCATTTTCTCTGGCCTGCGCTGCTTGTTTCATGGCATTATTATTTTCAATATGCGCACCAAATGGCTCACCATCGGCATGGGCGTACGAATCATCGCGATGTACCTCTTATCTTTGTACTTCATTACAACGGATAATGTCTCGAGCGGCAAAGTAGGTGCCATTATCTTCCTTGTCGGTATGGTCATTGAAGCGGCTGTTGCAATTTGGGAAGGTACAAGCTTACTCAAACATGTTATTCCGGAGAAAGCACCCGATCATCCGATTGAGACGAAGGGGCAAATTTTCAGCTTTTATAAACCCTTATTATATTCATCTGTTATCGCGGTAATTATTGGACCTTCTATTAATGCCATGTTAGGCAAAACGACACATATCCATCTAGCCATCTCTTCCTTTGCGATCGCTGGATCTTTAACCCAGTTAGTGATGAGTTTCTTCTCTTACATCCATCAAATCGTCTTAAACTTCTATCGTAAAGATGCTGTGCAAGTGCGCAAATTCATTCTCATGCTCAGTTTCATTCCAGGAGCATTAATAGCCATACTCGCTTATACGCCGATCGGCCCCTGGTTTATGACGCATGTCATGGGTGTTAATGCAGAACTGAAGCACGCGAGCCTAAGCGCAATGCGTATTTTCATGATCATGACAATTGTATTCCCATGGCTTGATTATATGAATGGCATTATCATGCTGCGCGGCCAAACTAAAATCATGGTTTTCTCGCAATCTGCAAATGCTATCCTTACGGTATTCACTTTATTCGTTGCCATTGCAACGGTTCCTGGCTGGAATGGGATGATTGGCGCACTAGCGCAGTCACTGGGCATGTTGGCCGAACTGTTTGTCGTCATCTATGTGCTCAAACGTACGAACGATGTGCAACAACCTAATCAACCTCAAGAAAATATGTAACGAAATGGTGATGATTACGCTTGGCGAATTCGAACGCGATTGATAGAAATGATCGATTGCTCAAAATGTTTACTTTCTCTTTTTTTATGACGATGGGGATCGTTGTGACGTTCTTCCCGCTTTATTTCGATTATAAAGGATATTCGAAGATTCAAATCGGCTTGCTTTACGCCATTGGACCGCTGATCGGCATTGCTACTAACCTGTTATGGGGGTTCCTAAGCGACAGAT
This sequence comes from Paenibacillus sp. J22FR83, assembly GCF_059691955.1. Lineage (NCBI taxonomy): Bacteria > Bacillati > Bacillota > Bacilli > Caryophanales > Paenibacillaceae > Paenibacillus > Paenibacillus sp. J22FR83. Next base: position 49,962 of record NZ_JCAUAM010000030.1, on the reverse strand, counting down.
TTCAAACGGTCAAAAAGATCATGATTATATTGATCCTCGGTCAGCTTGTAACTGCTGTTTTGGTATCTACGGCAGGCTGGTTCTCCCTGTTATATGTCTGTTTGGCAGCGTTCTTCTTCTTCCAACAGCCAGTTAACTCTTTAAATGATAGTCAAGTCATGCTGCATATTCGATCGAGTGGCAAAAGCTATGCTTCCTTCCGCGTATATGGCTCCATTGGTTTCGCACTTTCAGCTGGCGGCTTCGGTCTAATCTTGCGAGCATATGGAACGGGGCTTACGCCTCTTTTACTTTTTATCACGATAGGCTTTACATTAATCATTCTTTTTCTGCTCAAAGATACGCGCTCAGGCGGCAAAAAAATGGCCTTTGGCGGCATGGTGAACATTATCCGTTCCAAAAAGTTCATTTGGTTCCTTATACTCGTGGTCATCATGTCGGTTTCACATCGTTTCAATGATGGTTTCTTAGCCCTGTATATGCGTCAGCTCGGCGCTTCGGATTCCCTCATCGGTTATGCGTGGATGACATCAGCGCTCAGCGAGATTCCTGTATTTTTCTACCTGAGCAAGCACGGTCATCGCTTTAAGGAACTGCCCTTACTCGCCTTTGCAGGTGTAATTTACGCTTTCCGCTTCGTTATGATGAGTTTCATCCAAGATCCCATATGGGTCATCGGCATTCAACTCTTACATAGCTTAACGTTCGGCGTTTTCCTCTTCACCGCGAATCGATATTTGAGTCAAATCATTCCGGATGAGTACCGTTCTTCGGGTCAAGCTATATTCGCTGTGGCTTGGTCAAGTATAGCTGGTTTGATTAGCGGCACGGCAGGTGGCTGGATCTATAACCAAGCTGGCGGAAGTACCGTTTATCTCATTGCAGCATGCTTATCTATAACGTCTGCAATAGGGTTCCTATGCACATATTTGTTTCAAAAGAATGAGGAAGCTCTCCCTAGTCGATGATAAGAGAATCGGTTCTTACTTCTAGTTTGGGCTTGTGGGGAGCAACGGCAGTTGTACTCCTTGTAGATCTCCCCTATAATAAGGATATAGTCTTAGTACCAAGTATTAATCCAAGATGAACATTATGAGCAGCAAAGGTAGGTACACATTTATTATGATGTATGAAGATTTCAAAACCATCGTTCTTGAACGACGCAGCATTCGCAACTTTACCGAGCAGTCCGTTGAAGTAGAAGATATTCGAGAAATCATTGATTGTGCTCGTTATGCTCCCAGTGATACCAACTCACAAACATGGAAATTTATTGCCATTCGAAATACAGACAAGATCAAACATATCGAGCAATTGACTTGGGACCAACTGCATCTACGTGCCGCGGCAGCCGAAGAGAAAGGGCTCTCTAAAGAAGCGCGTATGCTGGTGAGATCCTTCGGGCCATACGCAACGGCCTTCTCGAACGCACCTGTCCTCATCATTTGCTTGGCAACACCTTATGAATCCAAGTTCCGTGACCGCATTTTCGACCCGATTCAATTGGTTGATGATCATGTTTGGGCCGAGGAAGGTATCAAAAGCTCTTGCTTAGCTTCGCAGAACTTGATGCTTGCTGCGCATGCGAGAGGCTTAGCGACGTGCCCTATGACAGGCCCTGTGCTCTTAGCACAGGATCAAATCCGTGCTTATTTGGAAATTCCGGCAGAGTATCAAATTAATATGGTTATTTCTCTTGGTTATCCGAAGGATAAACCAGGCAAAATGGCGCGCAAAGAAATTGACGATATTCTTGAAATCATCGACTAGTTAGTACTTTCTTTACGCCATAAACAAACTAAATGGATTTTATGTTGTTATTTTTGTTGTTTCTCGCCAATTGGGCGCAATAGATGGATTCAACTAACCGCATTACGCTTTCCCAAAGAACTCCCCAGCTAGTTGCACTTAAAAAGGAGCTGTCCGCAAAATTGCGGATAGCTCCTTTTTGCCATGCTTAATTCTTGGAATTAGACACAAGCGGGGCCCGCTTCACTTTACTAGGCCAGAACACCGCATCGCCAAGTAACATCGTAATGGAAGGAACAAGGAACGGCCTTACGATGAACGTATCTAAGATAACACCAACGGCACAAATGACACCGAACTGCACAAGCACCTGAATTGGCAGTGAAGCTAGAACCGCAAAGGTACCTGCTAAAATTAAACCTGCCGAGGTGATAACACTGCTCGTTGAGCTAACGCCTAAACGGATCGCATCCTTCAGTTTCATCCGATTTTTTTCCTGCCAGATGCTCGAAATCATGAAGATATTATAATCCTCACCTAGCGCAACTAGGAATACGAATGCATACAGAGGTATCAGCCCCTGGATTGCTGATGTATCCATGAAATAATGCAAGATTAGCCACCCTGCACCTAGCGCCGAGTAATAGGAAAGCAGTACCGTTGCAATTAGATAGACAGTAGCAACAATGGAACGTAAGTAAACGAGTAATAGGATCGCGATTACCGTGATAACGACTGGGATGACAATTTTCGTATCCCGTTCTACGACGGTTTTGGTGTCATACTGAGTTGCCGTCTCTCCACCTACCCAAACCTGTGGATTAGATAACCCCGCCTCAGTTAACTTTTGTTCCAATGTGCCTCGAATTTCAGGAATTCGATTGATGATTTCCAAATCGTACGGGTCTTGCTTGAAAATCAACTCATATGCCTTATAATTAGCGTCCTTCTTGCTATCCTCTGGTTTGCTCACCGATTCCACATAAGGCAATGCAGCAAGAGCTCCTTGGACATCGGCCGTCTTTCCTTCCGTATTAACGACCACTTTAACAGGTGCCAATGATCCCGGTGAAACATGCTCTGACAACAAGCTAAAGCCTTCTCGAGACGGCATTGTGGAAGGGAAGGATTCCAATATATTATACGTAAACTTAATTTGTGGGGCAAAAGCTGCCAACGCAATGAGGATGATTAGCGAAATAGCGAGCACGCTTTTGGGTCTTTCCGTTACCACTCGGCCAAGAGCGGCATTCATCGCACCGACAGGCTTTTGCTCGCGAATGCGTTTGCCTTTGCGCGCTTCTTTCTCCGCTCTCATTTCTGCTGTCAAAGGAATGAACGGGAAGAAAGACACTCTGCCAATAATAGCAAGAAGCGCTGGGACAAGTGTAAGGCTTGCAATAGCCATAATGAAGATCGCTACGCTAAACGGTATCGCGAACCGATGATTAGAGCCATAATGAGCGAATAATAAGCCTAGTAAGGATACAATTACGGTGAGTCCACTCATCCCGATCGCACCTGTTGAACCACCGAATGAAACACGTAGTGCGGAATATTTGTCTTTTTCAACCAATAGAGCTTGTCGGTAGCGAGCAACGAAGAAGAGACAATAGTCTGTTCCTGCACCGAACAATAGGACTGTCATAATGGAGATCGATTGCGCATCGATCGTGATCCAACCTTGCTTCGCCATGAATCCAAGAATAGGTGAAATAACACCATAAGCGAAGCCTACGCCAACCAGTGGAATGAGAGCCAGAATCGGGGAGCGATATAGTAAAATGAGAAGAACGAGTACAAGCAGCACTGTTGCTAACAACAGCGTAAAATCAGCTCCTTTGAATAACGCTGTCGCATCTGTCTGAATGCCGATAGGGCCAGTAATTCGCGCATGCAAACCATCTTCCTCTATCTTCGCTTCAAAAGGATCAGTGCCTAATTGGCTTACAGTGATCTCTTCCAGCTTCTTCATACCTTCCTGGAGGACATCCGTTTCCGTCCCTTCGTTAAACGAAATGGGAAGGACGAGGATTTGGCCATCCTTCGATAACATGCTTTTAAGTGCTGGAGCTGGCATCTGATGCAGCGGTGGCAATCCCTTCTGAGCAGCCAACGGTGCATCTGTGAGTTGTTTCGTAACTTTCTGTACAGCTGCCAAATCTTGATCTGTTAGTCCTGATCCACGATACCATACAACAAGCGCTGGCACACCCTCATTACTTGGGAATTGTTCTTTCATCAAAGCCGCTGCTTCTAGAGACCATGAATCGGTCGGCAATTGCCTTGCAGCGTTATTTTCTTGAGAATTGACGTTAGGTAGAAAGACAGATAAAATGCCTGTAAGTAAAATCCAAACAGCCAATGTTACCCATTTACTGCGGCGGCCCGTGACAAAAGCGCCTATTTTACTGAAAAAAGGATTTTCATGCATAACGTAGCCTCTCTCCTAAAAAATGAAATAGTGTTATAATTATTCTTGTAACAGAATTAATTATATATACTAGATAGTTAATTAATCAAGTCTTATTTATAATTCTCTCAGGAGTGACACATATGGAAAAAAAATCAAAGCCTCTCGGCAGACCCCGTGCTTCCCAGGGGGACATGCCTCTGAATCAGAAAATTCTAATGACGGCTATTCCGTTGTTCTTGTCCCGTGGCTTCGAATCCGTCTCCATGGACGATATCGCCAAAGAATGTCAGGTGACGAAGGCATCTGTGTATTACTATTTCCCGTCTAAGTCTGATCTTCTTACAGCCTCCATGATTCAATTAATGGATAACGTAAGACGTGTCACGCTGAAACGTTTGAGCGAACCTGCTCCCCTTCGCGAAAGGCTTCTCGGCATTACCGAAGGACATCTGAAAGCAGTCGATTTCGACCTGCATTCCTTCATGCGCAAGATGGAGGCTACACTTTCCGAGGAGCAAATGAAAGCTATGCGCAAATCCGAGCAGGGCATTCTCGATGCGCTAGAAACCGAGTTCCAGAAGTCGATTGACTCTGGGGAAATTGGTCCAGTTAATCCACGTGTGATCGCACGTGCCTATACTTCCCTCCTCATGATGGGCCATGCGACTGATGGCGACGGGAATAAAATGTTCCCTCATGAAGGAGAAGCCGCAACGCAAATTATTGACATTCTCTGGCATGGCTTATTTCCGCCGAAATGAGAATTTGAAAGCACAAAACAAAAAAGACAGCCTCGATTGAACTCGAGAACTGTCTTTATTGCTTGTGCTATGACACTATTTATAAGTAGGGAGTCCCAGAATCTTATAATTTGGTGACGTTAGCTGCTTGAGGACCACGGTTACCTTGAGTAATATCAAACTCAACGGATTGGCCTTCTTCTAATGTTTTGAATCCTTCGCCCTGAATTGCGGAGAAGTGAACGAATACATCGTCGCCTCCATCAACAGAAATAAAACCGTACCCTTTTTCTGCGTTAAACCATTTCACTGTACCCTTCAAATGAACAACCTCCTAAAAATATCGCCATCTATGACGAATAAGGAAATTATACCATTTGAGTAGTGAAAAATCAACGGAAATCCCGAAGTGGATAAGCTAAAATTTGTTGATGTAGCAAGGTTTTCCACTATGCAGAGGGTTACTTTTTTATGCTTAAAAATTGATGAGAATTCGGTAGAAAAGGTAGACTAGCTTCTCGCTTTTGGAGTGTACAACCAGCCAACTCGAACTCGTTGATTAGATCGTTGAGCCGGGAATATTCTTCCGTGCGGAAATTCATCAATGGGTATATCCTTACCTCGCCGCCTGGTTTGCAGACACGCAGCAACTCACGAATGGCCTCTACATGAAACGCATAATCAAACTGCTCTTCATATAGAAAGAGGAAATGACTACACATAACGAGATCGAAGGTCTCCGCTTCGAATGGCAAAGACGGTAAACCGGCTATATGATATCTTGTTGAGCCATCTGCCTTGGAGAAATCCTCTACAAATCGCTGCAGCGCTTGGACACGACCTGACCGATGTTGCTCCACAGACCCGTAAAACGTCCAGTCATACACATCAACTAACTTGGACATCTTAGCTGCGACAAGCTCGATTTCTTGCACGCCATGCGCTGAGATGTCACTTGGCGACTTCGCATACAACGGGTCAACCGCTTCTGCAAATACCCCAAGCTGCCTAGCTTCTGTTGTAAACGAAGATGCGCCGCCGGCGACATCCAGAACTCGTTGACCGATCAAATCAGCCGTCTGCAACATAAACATTTTCTCATATTCCACATACGATCTCGAGGTCATTGCAACCCCAACTTGCTCATAAACTTGTTTCTGTTCCATGCTCATCTCTCCTCAACTCGTCTCATAACCCGTTCCCTTTGGAAAGGATTAGGAGAATTCTATCACGAGGGATTATGTGGCGCAACATGAAAATATTGATTATAACGATTTGTTCGTTTGGAAATACCGTCATTATATGATACGATTGTACACATCTATAAGCTTATTACAGAAACGGGGAAAAAAACATGTCGCATCAACCCTTCAAAAGACATACGATTTATAAAAAAGATAAATGGAACATGCTCAATGTCGAGGTTCAAGGCACTAAAATCGTCTTAACGGAGATTTCCGATCAGTGGGGCGAAGAATGCCATAACTTTATTGGACGGCCTGCCATGTTACACTGGGCTAACGAGCGCTTTGCCAAAGATAAATTCGATGGAACAGAAGAAGAATGGCAAGCCATTATGGATGCATTTAAAAACGTTTAAAAAAATTCGGACTATTTTGAAACGCATCGCATATAGTAAACGTATAATCTCATAGTAACACTCCAAAGGGGAGTAGCTGATACAGTAAAGTCGTCAATTCGGATCCTCATCAGATCCCGGCTTTATTGGCAACGACAACGTTGTTAGCAAGACCTTTGCCATGTTCATTGGTGAAGGTCTTTTTTGATGAATTAGAGCCTTCACCGGTCAAGCGGTGCTAGGCTCTTTTTGCATCAAACTAACTTTGAAGGAGTGGTTCGTATGGATTGGTTGTCAACAGACTTTTTCGTCTCACTGTTAAGCATTATTCTGATTGACTTGGTTCTTGCAGGGGATAACGCGATTGTGATTGGTATGGCAGCACGGAATTTGAAAAAGGAAACACAAAAGAAAGTCATTCTCTGGGGTACCGTTGGCGCAATTGTGATTCGTGCAGGAGCGACACTTGTCGTTGTAACGTTGCTCAAAATACCTGGCCTGCTGCTTATCGGGGGAATCTTGCTATTATGGATTTCGTATAAGCTTCTGAGCGAGAAGAAAAATCATGACAATATGCAAGCGAAAGATAGCATGTGGGCAGCCATTCGTACCATCATCATCGCGGATGCGGTCATGGGCTTAGACAATGTCATCGCGGTCGCTGGTGCAGCACACGGGAACTTCCTGCTTGTTGTTATCGGTCTATTGATCAGTGTTCCTATCGTAGTCTGGGGAAGCACATTATTCATCAAATGGATTGAGAAGTACCCTTCGATTATTTACATCGGTGCAGGCGTGCTTGCGCTAACAGCAGGTAAGATGATTACTGGCGAAAAATTCCTTGCTCCCTTCTTCGATTCCAATCCGTTAGGAAAGTGGTTATTCATTGGATTACTTATCGTGCTCGTGTTGGGTGCAGGTAAATGGTCGAAAATGATTGGCTATCAAGTAAGCGTCGGCGATAGTGGGCAACTAACACTTCCTAAAGAACTTAGTGAAGAAGCACAAATTTCTCCTGAGGATCGCTTCACAGTCAAAATGGATTCGCGTGGCAAATTCATTCTGGTGAAAGAGGACGACGATGAGACGCCAACAGATTCGATGCAGCATGCCGGTTGAAAAAGGAGTTTGACCCTGCGTAGCGAAAATTAGTATGATACACAATAAACGACTCCGCCGTCCTATACGGACGAGAGCGTTTATGGAGAAATATAGCCAATTTATTAAGTGAACATATAAATTCTATATTTTGGAACAAGTATCATACTCTATAGGAAAAAGGATGATTTTCGATGACCGATTCTGGATCTATACTCACATTTGTAATTGTATCCTTTTGCCTAGCGATCATTTTAATTATGAAAAAAGACAGTCTTCCGGCACAAATGAAACGCTATCTGGCTCTGCTGGCCATTGTGATGGTTTCCATCTCCTTCGTGCTGATCGTGCTAAGCTTCTTCCGAGCAGGAACTTGAATTTACTTCCATCCAGCTTTTTCATATAATGATAATTAAACTTGCAATCGGTCATACTAGGTGAAAACCATGGATTGGGATTTCAGTTATACCATCCCACATGGGTATATGCCGGGAGCGTGACCGTAATGCGACTGATTTATGTAACAGCTGTAATGGGAATTCTGCTTAGCTCTGTCCCCATCGCAGATTTACACGCAAAGGATACCAGCTTACCCCAATCTCAAAACAAGAACAGGAGGGCTCCGATGACTCAATTATTGGAACGCAAGCAAGTACCTGCCGAGCACCGTTGGCAATTGGAGGATTTATTCGCTGATCAGAAGGCTTGGGATCAAGAATTTCAAGAGGTGAAGAGCTCGCTTAGCAAAGTCAGTGCCTTCCAAGGAAAACTTAACGATGCAGCTTCCGTGAAGCAAATTTTCCAGTTGGAAGATGAGCTCTCTGTCAAAATGGAAAGATTATACGTCTACGCCAACATGAAGCATCATGAAGATACAGCTGAACCTGTTTATCAGGCTTTATCCGAGAAAGCCAAAAAACTCAGTGTTGAAGTTGGCGAAGCCGCTTCCTTCATTTCTCCTGAAATATTAAGCCTTTCGGATGAAAAGCTCCAACAGCTTGTTAGTGATTCTTCCTTATCTTTTTATAAAGATACGCTTGAAGAAATGATTCGTCAGAAGCCTCATACGTTATCCAAAGAACAAGAAGCCCTTCTTGCTCAAGCAGGCACGATGGCTGGGGCGCCAAGTACGATTTTCGGCATGCTGAACAATGCAGACTTGAAATTTCCGAAGGTAAAGAATGAAAAAGGTGAGGAAGTTGAACTTACCCATGGCAGCTATATCCAGTTCTTGGAGAGCCGCGATCCTGAGGTTCGGAGAAATGCATTTAAGGCTGTCTACGAGACGTACCGCAACAATCGCAACACGATCGGCGCGACATTAAGCGCGAATATCAATAAAAACATTTTCTACGCTAAAGCGCGCAATTACCCTTCTGTCCTTGAATCGACACTCTTCGGTGACAATATCAAGAAAGAAGTATATACGAACTTAATTTCCACCATTCACGAATCCTTGCCTCAGTTGCAACGGTATCTCAAACTTCGTAAAAAGCTGCTCAAGGTCGATGAATTACATATGTATGACCTGTTTGCCCCGCTCGTAGAAGAGTTCAAAATGGATATTACGTATCATCAAGCAAAGGAAGAAATCAAGAAGAGTTTGGCGCCGCTTGGCGAAAATTACTTAAAAATTCTTCAAGATGGCTTCGACAACCACTGGATCGATGTTTATGAGAACAAAAATAAACGCAATGGTGCTTATAGCTGGGGTGCTTACGGCACGCATCCATACGTATTGTTGAACCATAAAGACAATTTGAACAGCATGTTTACGTTGACACATGAGATGGGTCACGCGATTCATTCTTATTTGTCCGATGAGAACCAAGAGTACCGTTATGCGCAGTACACGATCTTCTTAGCGGAAGTTGCTTCGACGCTTAATGAGGCCCTTCTCATGGATTACCTGTTAAAACGCGTAACAGATCCGAAGGAAAAAATGTACTTGCTCACGTACTATGCGGATCAGTTCCGTACAACGGTATTCCGTCAAACGATGTTTGCTGAGTTCGAAATGATCACGCATGAGAAAGCAGAAGAAGGCGAATCCTTGACACCTCAAGAGTTCAGCGAAATCTACTACGGCTTGAATAAGCTGTACCATGGCAACGACATGGTGGTGGATCAAGATATCGAGATGGAATGGGCACGTATTCCTCACTTCTATAACAGCTTCTATGTGTATAAATATGCGACAGGCTTCTCGGCTGCTACATCCTTTGCGAAGCAGATTTTGGATGAAGGCCAACCAGCGGTTGACCGCTACCTCGGCTTCCTCAAAAGCGGCGGCAGTGACTATTCGCTAAATATTCTTAAGAAGGCTGGCGTGGATATGTCTACACCTGAGCCAATTAAACAAGCGATGAGCGTATTCAGCTCGTTGCTGGATCAAATGGAAGAGCTTACGAAGTAAACGATTCCGAGATGCATGAGAAGCTCTCTTGTTCTCTGCGAGGGCGCAAGCAAGTAACACGAAAAGGTTGAAAGCATTGGCTTTCAACCTTTTTCTTAAATAAGAGGGGATGATGGCTATATGAAGATGCAATGGATCCTAATCAGTGCTTTAGTGTTTGCTCTACTCACAGCAGTATTCGCTGTCGTCAATGTAGAACCGGTACAAGTAAACTTCATGTTCACCACGACGTCCACACCATTAATTCTCGTCATTTTAACCTCAACCTTATTAGGTGGTCTCATAGTGGGTCTCTTCGGTATGGTGCGTCAATATAAGCTGCAGCGTAAAGTGAAACAATTAGAGAAACAACTTCACGAAGCTCAACTTCCACCTGCTGTATCTTCCACGACATCTGAGATCGAACAGAAAGAACCGATTGTATAAACGTATTTCGGATGACTTACGAACAACTATTAGAGAGGTAAGGTGCTCAAGTAGAGGCATATTACCCCTCCGATTAATGAGGAAGATGCGTTTACCGCATCATTACTCATCCATCGTAAACCTCGAATTTGCTTAGCTTTCCGGGAACAGTGCTCCTGCTTCTCAATCGTTTTACCGCAAACTTCACAATGATACATCACCTGAAACGTCGCTCCTAGCCAAGAATCCACGAGTGATCCACCTAATCCGGCAATGGCACCTATCGAGATTATGACAATAATCGAGCTATCGAGCGCTTGCGTCTCCCCAAAATGGTTGAAAATGCCTCCGACAAGTCCAATAAACGCTCCTCCCAACAAGGAAGCTACGATCCCTAAGCTTGTAATTCCGCCTGAAGTCCCCGCCGTAACCCGCTTCCCATTCACGATAGAGCGAGGAGTTGACTTGCTCAACCCACCAATTTCTGTAGCCCACGTATCGGCATTCACAGTTGCCATAACCCCGATATACATGTACCACCACACAGGATTTGGCCAGATCGCATTGCCGATACATAGCAACAACCCAAGCCCCCCGTTGGCAGCGACTTGGCCTGCATCCCTTCTCCCACCTTTGACATAGCCACTTTCTGCTGCTGCTTTACGCTGATGTTTGAGTTTCGATAGCAAACTAGAAGATATGAAGAACGCTATCAGTGTCCCGAACCATGCTAGGCTCCCACACGCATACATCGTCGTTCCTAACAGCACGGCAGCAATCCCTCCCGTTACTGATAACGATCTCTTCCAGTAGGCAGCACCTGCAATTAATACGCTTCCTATGAATCCGTAGACGACCGGCATAAACAGCATAATTAAACTTCTCCCCTATCCTTCCAATTTCTGCAATCCAAATGAATTATGTACATTGTAACATAGTCGACCATGTCTCTTTATTATCGTATTTTGTAAATTTAATTCGACATATTTCAGTTATTTCTGCAAATTATTAACCATAAATCACTTATTCTATGATACTATAAAAGCAATATGCGATAGGAGGCTGACATGGAGCAAGATCACTTCTCTACCCTTTCCACTTTCAAAAGAGACCTAGAACCCGAAGAAATGCTGCGTGTCATTTTCGACTATGCTTCCAAGATTGCGAATGAACGGATTCTTGATAACGTACTTATGCTAATGGCGGATATGGGACGCGAGATGATTGTCTCCGATCGTTGTACTGTCTGGCTGCTCGATACACAGAAGAATGAGCTATGGTCCAAAGTGGCTCATGGTCTCGATGAAATCCGAATTCCAAGCTCTGCCGGCCTTGTAGGCTATGCTGTGACGAATGATCAAGCTGTCTTTATTCATGATGCTTATACCAATGAGGAATACAAATCCTATCTGGAAAATGGTGCCATCCGTACGGATCAACAAACCGGTTATCGCACGAAAGCGTTAATGGTCATCCCCTTCCGCAATAGCCAAGGAGAGATCATGGGGGCTTATCAAGCGATTAATAAGCTAACTGCCTGTGAGCAATTCTCAGACAAAGATATGGCTTATTTGACCCTAGCCTCCTCATACGCTGGTAAATCCTTGGAGTCTGCACTCCTCACAATGGAAATTGAAGAAACGCAGAAAGAAATCATCTTCCGAATGGGGGAAATTGGTGAAAGTCGTTCGAAGGAAACCGGTAATCACGTGAAGCGTGTTGCCGAGTATTCGTATATACTAGCACTTGCATTAGGTATGAGTCAGGATGAAGCTGAACTGTTGAAGATTGCATCGCCTATGCATGATATCGGCAAAGTGGCTATTCCTGATGCGGTCCTCAATAAGCCTGGTAAGCTGACCGAGGACGAGTTCAAGCTCATGCAGAATCATACGGTAATCGGCTATAATCTGCTTCGAAATTCGACCCGCCATATCCTCAAAACTGCCGCGATTGTTGCCTACGAGCATCACGAGAAATGGAATGGTCGTGGGTATCCTCGTGGTATCCAAGGTGAAGAGATCCATATTTACGGGCGCATCACAGCTATAGCTGATGTATTCGATGCCCTTGGCAGTGATCGTGTCTACAAGAAAGCTTGGGAGCTCGATCGTATTCTCCAATTGTTTCAGGAGGAACGCGGAGAGCATTTCGATCCGGATGTGGTTGATGCTTTCCTTAAACAATTACCTGCTATTCTCCGTGTAAGAGAGCAATATTCCGATGAAGCTTTAGCTAATCCTATTGAACCGACTACATAGCAAATGAAGAAGGGCAGTTCTGAGGTCGATGTGACCTAAGAAACTGCCCTTTTTATTTTACAACCGAATGGAAAAAGCACCAAATTGTTCTTCTCCCCAATGCAACGCTAATCGGTCGCCGTCTTGGACGGGACCTACGCCTTCCGGTGTCCCGGTGAAAATAATATCGCCAGGACCTAATCCATAATGCTTCGCAATGTAATCGATGATGGTTTGAAGATCGAATATCATATGCGATATGTTCCCATCTTGGACAACTTGTCCATTCTTGTGAAGCTGGAAATTGGATATCGTTAATTCGGATGAGCCAGGAAACGGACGGAACGCAGTAATTGGCGCGGACTTCAGGAATCCTTTGGCAGGCAGCCACGGCTGCCCTTTTTTCTTAATCACATTCTGAACATCTCTAAGTGTAAAATCAATCCCCAGTGCATATTGATCGACGATCTCATCGACTTTCATACCTGCTATGTAGGGTTTCGCTATATGTATGACGAGTTCAGTCTCATAGTGAATCTCACCTTGATCATTAGGGAGAGCCAGTTCCCCGCCATCCATCTCTACTAATGCATGAGTAGGCTTCGTGAAAATCATCGGCTGGTCAGGAACGTCGTTCCCAAGTTCTGCCGCATGCGCACGATAGTTTCGTCCAACGCAATATATGTTTCGGATCGTTGCTGTCATGTTAGATGAACTCCTCTTCTATTTCTTAGTCACATTGCCTTGCGCATCCACCGTAGCACCGATCGATATTTTGCTTAAACGTTGGAATAGCTTCGCTCCATCTTCCTCGTTCATTGGTGTCGGCAAAGCTGATTTCGTCAAAATAGGCACGAGATGAATATTGCAGGATTTGTCTTTCGAACATGCCGCTTCTAGGATGACGGTTTCCCAAGTTTTCGGCGTATCATTCGTCGTAAAAATGAAGTTGCCCAAACTGTAGGCAATCCATTTGCCTTTGTACTGTTCAAAGCCTTGCAGGACATGCGGATGTCCCCCTATTACCAGATCAGCCCCTGCATCAATGTAGCGATGTGCAAGTTCCTTCTGATACTTATCCGGGTTATCATCGCGCTCTACGCCCCAATGAGCCACAACAACAACGAGATCTGCGGTTGCTTTGGCTTTCTCAATAGCTTCGACAGGCGGCTTATAGTTATACGTTTCGGCAACGCCAGGATGACCAGGTGCAGCTTTCCACGAAGCTTCTGGAACGACGCGGCTGAATCCAAAAACAGCAATCTTCACTCCATCTTTTTCCACAATCGTAGGTTGGTAGGCCTCTGCGAGATCCTTGCCCGCTCCCACTCGCTTAATGCCCTCTTGATCCAAGGCTTTCATCGTATCTAACAAACCTTCAGATCCATAATCCATGATGTGGTTATTGGCTAGGTTGACAATGTCAACACCCGATTGTTTAAGCGGGGGTAATGCCTCAGGCGCAGAACGATACACATACTCTTTGCTCTGAACGCTGCCTCTAGTCGTTATTGGCGATTCCAAATTAGCGATTGTAAAATCAGCTTTGGTTAAGAAATCTTTTACATGCGTGTACGGGTAATCATAGCCTTTAAGCTTAAGAATATCTTCCACTTTGGAGGCCATAATGACATCACCCACAAAAGTCAACTTCACTTGTGCCCCAGTTCCTACTTGATTGACCACTGTTGCGTTCGCTGATGGTGTTGGTGTCGGGGTAACGATGGCAGAAGGCTTGGGACTTACTCCCACAGTCGAACTTCCATTCGTAGTGTTGGTTGATGGTTTCGGTGAAATAACAGCCATTGGCGTTGAAGCCGCTTCCTCTTCTTCCCCCGTATTATAATTGGAGGATAAATACGATGCTCCGATTCCAATAGCAAAACAAGCAATCGCTGCAACTGTGAAGCCACCTAAAACTTTAAGTGAAGGCTTTTTGCTCGGACTTGATTCTTTCTTCGCTTTACCGTGACGATCTTGTCTAGATTCCAATTCAAACATTCCCCTTTCCCCCTACAAATTATAACAGATGTCGACATCGTTGGGTAATAGGGAGGGACTCACATTTTCAGATTGTCTACCTTGTGGTATAACAGAATCATTACATAGATTATATGGTTAGAGAAAGGACACGGATTGCTTGGAGAAAATCGCTATTATTTCCGATATTCATGGCAACCTACCTGCTTTGGAAGCCGTGCTTCACGATATTGCGCGCAGAGGACTTACGCGTATCTTCTGTTTGGGCGATCTTGTTGGCAAGGGGCCAAGCTCAGCTGAGGTTGTCGACCTTATTCAATTAACTTGTGAAGCTGTTGTACAAGGCAACTGGGATCTCGGCATTACGATGCCGCAGGAGTTACCTGCTGGTATCTGGCAGCAGCAATCACTTGGAGATGAGCGGCTGGCTTATTTGAAACGGCTTCCTTTCTCAATCGACGTGATGCTTAGCGGGAAACAGATTCGCTTGTTCCACGCGTCAGCACAAAGTGTCTTTCATCGCTTGAAGCGTGAAGCTTCCAAGATCGAGCGGTTAGCTATGTTTGAAAATACGCCGATGACAGGATATGGAATGATGCCGGATATCGTCGGTTACGGGGATATCCATATCCCCTATTTGTTGACGTTGAGTAATCCTTCGGAGATGCGAGGAAGTGCAGGGGAGCGCAGCGGAGGCCTAGAACTGCATAGTGCAAGTACGGAAGAGCGCAGCGGAAGCCTAGGACTGCATAGTGCAAGTGCAGGGGAGCGCAGCGGGTTGTTATTGTTCAACGTCGGGAGCGTCGGCGTTCCTTACGACGGAATACCTCAGGCGTGCTACTGTGTGATTGAGGGCGAGATGGATGCTGCGAACCCAGCAGGAGTTCCTCTGCAATTCGTGCGAGTGCCCTATGATATCCAGCGAGCTGTCCAAATGGCCTACGACGTACAAATGCCGGATCGTGAACGGTATGAGTTGGAGATTACGACAGGTTTGGTGCATTTGAGTATTTAAATGCGTGTTTCTATCTACACCTGTACATCGTTACACCTCTCAACAATTTAAATGGAAAACATCCAGTTATTATCAGCTTAAAACGCACATTTGCTCAAATAACTGGATTTTATGTAGCTAATTTGGACTATTTCCTTCATTACAGAAATAAAATGCGAATTTAGATGTACTTTTTCCATCTAATCTAAAAGATCAACAAAAATCCCTAAAAATAGATGGAGGTTTTCCATTTATTCGAACATGATGGAGTTCAACTGACAGGCAGGAGAATCTAGAATGATTTTACCCTTGGATAAAAACCATGGAAATTACTTCCACTATATGCTAATATAGGTGTGTGATGGAAAGTGAGGCTTATCGAATGAAGCTAAATTGGCGTAAAATCATACTGATTATCGTTTGTGCCGAATGTTTGTTTATTTACTGGAACAGCCTTAGCACGATGAGCTTTAAGAAACAACGTACAACGACTCACATCGAACCTGCCAAGCAACCTCAAACACCACTAACACAAATTCAACCACAAATAAAAGATATGCGAAGAATCGATTCTGAATTATATACGAAGGATAAAGCGTCTTAACACACGAAAGAGCGATGGGCTGGCAGCAGCGAATCGCTCTTTTGTTCCATTATTTATTTGACACGTGCTAACGCTAACCCATCATAAGCCGGTAAAATCGTGCTCTCCAGCCTCTCATCTGATGCAATCCGCTGATTAAACGTTCGCATCGCTTGAACCGAAGCCTTCGTTTGCCCCTCATCAATAACTTTGCCGCGCATCAGCGTGTTATCACCAGCAATAATTGCGCCTGGATTCGCCAGTTTGATCGCGAGCTCCAAATAATTCGGATAATTCACTTTATCCGCATCAATAAAGAAGAAATCGAAGCGCTCCCCCCGCTCCAACAGTTCATTCAAGTGGTCGAGTGCTTGGCCAATCCGATACTCCACCAAATCGCCAAGACCAGCCTCGGTCACGTTGCGCTTCGCCACATCTGCGAAATCTTGTTTCAACTCCAGGGAAATGAGCCTCCCGTCCTCTTTTAACCCTCTTGCTAAGCAAATGCCGCTGTAACCGCCTAACGCACCAATTTCCAACACTCGCTTCGCACCAATCATCGTAACCAGCATTGTTAACAATCGGCCGTATCCTGGAGCGATCGAAATCTCAGGCATATTGTGGGCAACAATAACTTCCTTAACCCGTGTTAGAACCGTATCTTCTTCATAAAGAGCTTCCATATAGCTTTCCGCAGTGACGATTTCCATGTATTTGTCCTCCTAAAATTGCATCATAGGCAGGTACTTTACAATACCCGTTTGTAAGTGTAACCTATTTGTCCTATACTTGTTAATTGTATGAGTTTTCTGAGCGTTGTACAACCCGGATGGAAGGACTATACCTATGCCACAAAAAATTGAACTAATCGCCACTTGTCCGATGGGACTTGAGGCTATCGTTGCCCGCGAAATCCGTGATCTCGGCTATGAGGAAATGACCGTCGAGAATGGACGCGTCCGATTCTTTGGTGATGAATTGGCGATCTGTCGCACGAACCTTTGGCTGCGTACAGCAGATCGTATCCTCGTGCTAATGGGACAATTCAAAGCAACAACCTTCGATGAGCTTTTTGAAGGAACCAAAGCCCTTGCTTGGTCAGACTGGATCCCGAACGATGCCGAATTCCCTGTCGAGGGGCGTTCCCATAAGTCCCAACTATCGAGCGTTCCCGCTTGCCAAGGGATCGCCAAGAAAGCTGTCGTCGAGAAGATGAAGCAACGCTATGGCACCGAGTGGTTCCCTGAGAACGGGGCACGCTACGTGATCGAAGTCGCGCTTCTGAACGATATCGCGACGCTAACGATCGACACGACTGGGCCGAGCTTGCACAAGCGCGGCTATCGAAAGCTCGTGACCGAGGCGCCGCTGAAGGAAACGATGGCGGCTGCTATGATCTTATTAAGCCGCTGGAATGTCGACCGGCCGCTCTACGACCCGTTCTGCGGGTCGGGGACCATCCCGATCGAAGCCGCGATGATCGGCTGGAATATCGCGCCAGGCTTGCGGCGCAGCTTCCCTAGTGAAGCTTGGGGGAACATTCCCCGCAAGCTCTGGGACAAAGCCCGCGACGAAGCTTTCGACGCGGTCAAAGACAACGTGCCGCTGCACATCGTCGGCAGCGACATTGATCCTTCTGCCATCGAAGTGGCAGAAGCGGCCGCCAAGGCAGCTGGACTGACGAAGCAGTTCCAGCTGAAGGTTGAGCCCATCGCCAAGGCGCGCCCGCGCGGCGACTATGGCTGCTTGATCACCAATCCGCCGTATGGCGAGCGTCTTGGTGAAGCACCGGATGTCGAGCTTGCGCTGCGCGAGCTCGGTGCTCTCACGCGGCCAATGCCGTCGTGGAGCCTGTTCATCCTAAGCCCGAGCACGCAGCTCGAGCACTACATGAACCGCCGCGCTGATAAGAAGCGTAAGCTGTTTAACGGACGGATTGAGTGTAATTTGTTCCAGTATCTTGGGCCATTGCCTCCACGCCGATAAGAACCAAATCAAACAGCGGCCGCTGTGACTTCTATTTAAAGTCATAGCGGCCGCTGTTCGTTATCCGGATAAGTTATTACTTCTGTTCATAGACATTGATCCGTCGAACCATTCTACTATTCTCATCTATTAAAATGATGTTATCATTCGGGTCCACCGTAAAACGAATGAACTTGTTAAACTTAAGTTCTGAAGGATCATATACATTGACCATCGGCTCGTAGCTCTTACTTTTCGCATTATACAGCCCTTTATTGAATTTCAAGTCATTTCGATTAATAAGCAAAGTGATTTTCCCATCTACAGTCACTTGGTAGATCTGCTCTGCTGTCATTACAATGAACTTTCCGTTGGCGCCAATAAAGTTCACAGCTCCTTCAACAATCGCTTGAGCCTCTATCTCGAGACCTGTGTTCCCTAGCTTAGAAATATATCCGGTACTCATGCTGTAGGTGTATATCGCGTTGTCTTTGACCACCGATTTCAGTTGACTATTAGGTTCGATGTATGTTTTCGTTTCAAACTGTGATCCTCCGCCCTTTAGACTGGAATAAATGGCTCGGCCTCTCCCCCAATAAAACTTCTCCCCATCCAACGTTTCAAATATCGCTATACCAGTGCCATATTGCCCACTGTTTACATCCCATGGAACTGGCTTGAGAAAAGTAAAGTTATGAGTTACCATCTTCACTTCTGGTTCTAGTGAATAGGTGACCCCTCCTCCACGGATATACACGCGATCCAAAACTGGATTGTAATACAATTGACCGGGCAGATAGCTCCCATAAACGAACGTGTTTTTCCTAGGGATAGGAACCGGTAAATAACTATATTCTGAGACTTCTTCATACTCAAAATTTAATTTCGCGTCGATTCGGAATACAGTACTCGTGCGATCAGTATCCGGTTCGTATTTACTAATGATATAGCCGTCGTTGTTAGCGTAATTACGAAGCGAATAGATGTAACCATTTTTGTCCACAACCACGCTCAAAACCTGTGTAGCTCTAGCAACAATTTGACCGCCATCTGGATCTGGAATTATGTTGTCTACGGTCGGTGGAGAAAGCTTTACTCGTTCAGCTGCTGGAGTCGCTATGGCAACATTCGCAGTCAAAGTGATCGTTTGAAGTTGATCATTGTAAGTGACGATTTGACCGAGCTGCTCCGCAACGAATCGCAAAGGCACCATCGTCGTATCGTTCATTATCAATGCAGGTTGCTCCATGGCAACTACCCCTTTGCCAACTACTGCCTCCTTCGAGTTGATAGTTAAAAGGACAGTTTGAGAAGTGGTCGTGAGCGTAACCGTTCTTGTATCTCCATTCCACCCAATGTTTGCGCCTAGCGCCTCTCCAACAAACCGTAGTGGAACCATCGTCACGCCATTCACAAGTACTGGCGCACTTTGCAACTCGTAGGTGTTCCCTTTGACCATTGCCTTTACGTCCTGGAGCTTCAATACGATGGCTTCTCCACCTGTTTCTGCTTCAATATAAGAAGGCATGCTAGTGAGCAAGGTGACGAAACAACAAACGGATAAGAAAACCTGTCTTATTCTCATTATTAAACCTAGCCTCTCATACATGTTGGTTTCACTTACCAATAACTTCCACCAATTCCAAAGGCAACCCATCCGGATCTGCAAAAAATGTATACAAATTCCCGGTAATGGGATCCACACGTACAGGTTCAACCGAAATCCCTTTACTTTCCAACTCGTGTACACTTTGCTCCATATTCGCTACCACAAAGGCCAGGTGACGTAGTCCCCTAGCTTCAGGTTGATTTACACGCAACGGCGGATTCGGAAAAGAAAACAATTCAATTTCCTGTGCGGTATCCCCGATTCGTAAATCTAATTTGTACGAGTCTCTTTCAGCGCGATAAGTTTCGTGAATGACGGTGAGTCCCAGTAAATCCACATAGAAATGCTTGGATTTCATATAATTCGAACAAATAATTGCAACGTGATGCATGTGTTTTATGTCCATGGATTACTACCTCCTAACAAAGAAAAACCGCACGATGGGCTGCTCCCCCACTGCGGCTTATCCTCCTATTTTAACCTGCGATTTGCATCGTTTCAACGATTTTGCGTAATACCTCATCAGCTTGTGCATAGTCCACTTGGCAAGTCCCTGCAGCGTGATGCCCGCCTCCACCATTTTGCAGCATCAAATCACCAATGTTTGTTTGTGCGGTGCGATTGACGATGCTGTGCCCACAAGCGAATACGCAGTTTTGTTTGTTGCGGCCGTCCACGATCCAAATAGAGGTGTTTTGCTCTGGATACAGTGCGTAGATCATGAAGCGATTCCCTGGATAGATCGTCTCCACATCGCGAAGATCCGTAATAACGACATTCCCCTCTACCCGTGTATAGGTTTGAAGCATGTCGCGATATAGCGCATCCAGTTCAAAGTAACGAGCTACGCGCTCTTTGACATCGGGCAATTCCATAATCTCGTCAACTGATTTCGTTGCGCAATGCTCAACGAGATCCTCCATCAACTGATAGTTGCTGATCCGATAATCCCGATAACGACCTAAACCCGTTCGTGCGTCCATGATAAATGATAGCAAATCCCAACCGCTCGGATTCAAAATATCCTCTTTGCTAAATTGCGCAGAATCCGCTTTATCTACACCTATCATAATATCGTCGATATCGCCGAACGTATCTTTGCCGCCATAGTAATCATAGACAACGCGCGCTGCGCTTGGAGCAAGGCGAGTTTCACCTTTGAATGTTACAGACTCCCCCATCCGAGTAAGTTCACTGGAATGGTGATCGAACCATAAGCCACATCCAGCGACATAAGGCACATTGGCCAAAATATCATTCTCTGTAACTTCTATTAAGCCGTCTTGCATATCTTTGGGATGGACAAATTTCATTTCATCCACCATGTTTAATTGTTTGAAGAGCATCGCGCATACTAAACCATCGAAATCGGAACGTGTGATCAATCTCATGCCTTGCATCCCCTTCACCTAGTCCTTAAGAACTACGAATATGTATTGGTCATATTATATCAGCTAGTGTTGATTGATGACAATGAGAAAATCATCAGGCAATCGGATATTGGATCTTCCTTACTCGAAAAAAAAGAGCGATTCACCTAGATAGGTTGAACCGCTCTCAATTTGGATGATAGACATTGTAAAAGTCTTGTGACAAACCCTTCAATTTGAGCCATTGGAGGCATTTTCACAGAAAGCTTCACTTCGCCTTTCCAGTAGAAAATCAAAATACTGTTGTTTCTACCGTGAAACATTTCAACATCCCAACAAGCTTCGTTCAATGCGTATTCTTCCCGGTTAATCATAAGTTTAGGTCCATCCGTGGATGGCACCAAACGCGCAACATGGTTACCGCATAACGATATTGCTTTCTGTTCATCCTGCAATTTTTCTTCCGATTTCATGCCGCTAGGGCCTCCTTTGTTCGTGTCATTCCATTTGTTCCATTTGCTTCGCTATGACAGAGAAAAAAACCCCACCGTAGTGAACCGACTAGAGGGGTTCTAAAGTGAATTCCCAATCGTTCGGCGGCTGGCTGGCTGCTTGTCCTTGGCAGGAAAAGTAAGGCCCCTGTAGCTTTGCGTCACTGGCTTTCGCCAGCTTTGCCTTTGTCGAGATGACATGCACAATCTTTGAGATGGAGCTTTTATAAGCGTACTTGTTATACTCTCAAGAATAAGGGATGACGATTTGAAATCGAATAGTTCCGAGGAACTATTTTTACGAAATCCATCAAAATATTTGCATTTTCGACGATATTTTCACAGATCTTTGACGTTTCGTGCCTCTCCAATAGAAAATCGATCCAATTAACGACAAAATTGCTATTACTAGGAAAAGCGTGCTGCCACCATAGGATACCAATAAAAAGCCGCCAATCCATGGACCCATAAAGTGACCGATATTCGTTAACGTTTGAGCACCATAGTACGTTCCACGCATATGTTCTGGAGCTAGCTTATCTATTAGCATATTCGCGGCAGGATAGTTCAGAATTTCACCAAATGTGAAAATCCCCATGGAAATAATCATCCAGATCAAGGAGTGTGAGAAAGCGAAGCCAATATCACCTAATGCGAACATGAGATTGCCAACAACAATAGCCGTTAAGGGTGAGTACTTCTCCGCCCATTTCCCGAGTGGGATCTGCATGGCAATGACGACAATCGCATTGGCGCTCATGAGTATGGCAAACATTTTGACCCCATTAGCAAAGTCCCGTTGTAAGTACTGCGATAACGTCACCATTACCTGTGAATAACCAATAGCTCCAATAATGCCTCCAATGATGTACAAACGGAAGGTCATGTCCTTGCGAATGACATCTATGGCCGAACGGAAAGTAATGATGGCTTTCTTCTCGCCTTCGATCTTCTTAATTCCGAATTTAATGAGAAGAGCATAAAGGGTCACACCATAGATCAAATAAATTGTCCCAGTCAGCAGGAAAGGCAGAGCACCGTTCATTGTCGCAAAGAACGCTCCCAGCAATGGACCGACAGCTACACCAACGTTAATCGCCATATAGCGAAGGGAGAATACCTGCATTCTTTTGGACGGTTCCGTTAAATCTGCCATAAGTGCTTGCGACACAGGTTCATAGAATGAGCGGCACAATCCATTAAGCATATTCAGCAGCATAAATAGAACCGGTAATTTAACAATACCGAAGCCTAGGAATACGAATCCCCATCCAAAGAGAGCCGCTAGCATAATCACTCGACGACCAAATCGGTCTGACAATGTACCGCCGATAAAACCGCCAAACGTTCCAGCTAATGCTCCCATTCCAATGACAATACCAATAAGTCCAGGACTCATAGTAGAGTGCTTCGCCAAGTAGATAGCTAGGAACGGTAAACTCATAGAAGAGGCAGCCCGAGCCATGACCGTACCTAGAAGAAGCGTATGTACGATAGGATGATAGGTTTGAAGAAATTGACGCATACGATTCATAGACGATGACTCCTCTCGCTGGCACAGTAATTACCCAATGGTTAATTAACAACCGAATTCCAATTATACACGAAAATAGCGAATTGTGTCGTCATTTCTGTTTGGGAGATTCGCCTTCTCTATCGCGATCTGTCAGATGGTATTTAGTGGGTAGAAAATTTATAATAAGGGTATGGAGGTGCTTGCATATGAAAATAGCGATCACAGGTGGCAGCGGATTTATTGGAAAACGATTAATCACTTATTGGATGAGCCAAGGTCACGAACTCATTAATATCTCACGCTCCTCTTCGAAGCAGATACCAGGGGTCAGAACGATCACATGGGACGAGTTGGAGCGAAATGCGGAACTCCTCAAAGGTCTCGATGCCATTGTAAACTTAGCGGGCGAATCCATCAGTCAACGTTGGACGCAAGCGGCTAAGACTCGTATTATACAATCCCGATTGCAAGCTGCTGATCAGATAGCCAAGCTAGTAGCGAGAATGAACCCAAAGCCTAAAGTTGTTGTGAACGCTTCTGGCATGTCCTATTACGGCATTTCGGAGACGGAAACCTTTGACGAAAGGAGCCCGTATCGACAAACGGACTTCTTAGCAAGCGTCGTTAAACAGTGGGAGGCCGCGGCTGATCTCATCCAAGGAACACGTAACGTCAAGGTGCGCGTTGGGCTTGTGTTAGATAATAAAGAAGGTGCGTTCCCTAAGATGGCGCTTCCTTATAAGCTTGGTGTAGGCGGCACCGTAGGCAGTGGCAGGCAGTGGCACTCGTGGATTCACATTGACGATATGGTGAGAATGATTGATTTTTGCGTTCAAAATGAAGACATTGTTGGTCCCGTAAATGCGACGGCTCCCAATCCGGTAACGAATAAACAATTTGGACGCGCAATTGCAACCGTCATGCGTAGACCCAATCTCTTTCCCGTTCCCGCATTGATGATGAAAGTGATATTCGGTGAGCTTTCTGTTCTTCTTTTGGAAGGTCAGAAGGTCATTCCTCGCGTCTTGCAAGAGCATGGATTCCAGTGGCGTTTTCCTGGGCTGACAGAAGCATTGGAAGATTTGGCGAAAAAATAACTTCCCATCCGAATTAAAATTGTGTACAATTAAATTGTGATAAATATTATTTTCGGGAGGAAGTGTCACGATGAGTGTGCATCAATTTCAAGTAAAGACGATTCGCGGTGAGGACAAATCTCTTAGCGATTACAAGAACCAAGTTCTTCTCATTGTAAATACAGCAACGAAATGCGGATTAGCTCCTCAATTCCAAGGACTTCAAGAGTTACACGATACCTATAAAGATCAAGGCTTTAGTGTTCTTGGTTTTCCTTGCAATCAGTTCCGAGATCAGGAACCTGGCGATAACTCCCAAGTAGAGCAGGCATGCCAGCTTAATTTCGGTGTTAATTTCCCCCTATTCGCCAAGATCGATGTGAATGGCGCTGATGCGCACCCGTTGTATCAATATTTGAAAAGTAAAGCCTCAGGTCTATTCGGATCCGGCATCAAGTGGAATTTCACCAAATTCCTAGTCGATGGAAACGGTCAAGTGATTAAGCGCTTCTCTCCGACTACGAAGCCGCACAAGATCGATCAGGAGATTCGTAAGTTGCTGGAGAAATCAGCCGTTCACGCTTAGATCCAGCTATATATGCCAAAAAAGCATCCTGTCCAATTGGACGGATGCTTTTTCATTATTTTACGTATTTTTTTGCTTTTTCAATCGCTTCGTCTTCCGTTGCGCCCGTAATATAGCGGCCATTAATAAAAATGAATGCAAATCTCGAACATGGACCGCAATACGATTTGCACGCAACTTTGACTTCCGTATCCGGTGCAATGGCACTTATTTTGGCAAGTGCCGACTTCACCTTCATGTGTTTGCATTTATCACAAATGCGAATATCATTCCGCATTAGTGGTCTCCGTGGTTCCCCTTGCTTGGGTTAGTAATCATGAAGCCTTCTTCTGGCGTGTAGAAATAGTCAATACGAATACCATCTAAAAGCGGCTCTGATTGATCTAACAAAACATCAATTCCTTTGTCTGTGTTTACCACAACATCGTTTGCTGTTTTATCATCAAGACCCAAACCATAGTGAGCATGATCACCATGCTTATGCGTCACTTGTACGCGAACTAACAAACCTTGGTTTTCTTCTTTATTAAGCTCCAATTGAAGTACTTTTGCTGCATTACGAGAAATTTTGACTTTCATATGTACACATCTCCTGAAACAATAAATTTTAATTTAACTCTATTGTAAAGAATCTAGAGCATGAAATCAACCTTGTCCTATTCTGCCCTTCTATTGCCAAATGACATAAGGAACTTTAAAATACATAGTAGTATGAGTATTAATCCCTTATTACAAAATGTTAACTTACTAACCTTAAAGTAAGTACCCTACACAATTTTGATGAAAGGAAGCGATCTCATGTCCACGCTTGAAAACGAAAAAGTCGCTCCACTTAGCAATTACATTCCCAAAATCCCCAAAGAAATCGAGTGTTCCGTTGAACGAACCTTGGAGGTTATTGGCGGGAAATGGGCATTTCTAGTCCTTCGCGAATTATTCTGTGGAACGAAGCGTTTCGGAGAGCTTCAGCGCCAAATTACGGGCATCAGCCCTAAATCCCTTACGGATATTCTGCGCCATCTGGAAGAACACGGGGTTCTCGAGCGCATGGCGTTCCCTACAGTTCCTGTTACGGTTGAGTATACCTTGACACCAAAAGGGCAGGATCTGCATCAAATTATTAGAGAGATGAAGCTTTGGTCAGCAAAATGGACATAATGTACAATTAGGGAAGCTAGCCCAAGAGGAGAGAAACTTAATGATTACGATTAAAACAAAAGAACAGATTGAAGCCATGGGGAAAGCAGGCCGAATTCTTGCCGATTGCCACAAAGAAATCGCCAAAATGATTCGCCCAGGCGTTACTTCGTGGGAAATCGACCAATTCGTCGAAGGCTTTCTAGCCAAACATGGCGCTACGCCTGAGCAAAAAGGATATCACGGTTATCCTTACGCAACCTGTGCTTCCGTAAACGACGTCATCTGTCATGGTTTTCCGAAAAAAGAGCCGCTCAACGATGGCGACATTGTAACGATTGACATGGTTGTTCGCATCGATGGATGGCTAGCAGACTCCGCGTGGTCTTACGCGGTCGGGAATATTTCGCCCATTGCTGAAAAACTCTTGAAAGTTACCAAGGAGTCCTTATATAAAGGCATTGAAAAAGCTGTCGTCGGCAATCGGATCGGCGATGTCGCCAATGCCATTCAAGTTTATGCAGAATCGCAAGGCTTCTCCGTTGTTCGTGATTTCATTGGTCACGGAATCGGCTCCGAGATGCATGAAGAGCCTCAAGTACCTCATTATGGACCAGCAGGTAAAGGGCCGCGCATCAAAGAAGGTATGGTTTTCACCATTGAACCAATGTTGAATGTGGGCAAGTATCATTCCAAAGTTGATCAAGATGGATGGACAGCTAGAACGTACGATGGCAGCCTGTCAGCGCAATACGAGCACACGATTGCAATCACAAGTAACGGTCCGATTATTCTAACTGAACAATAACGATCTGGAGGAAAAGGGATGCTTTCTTTTTACAAGAAATATTGGCGAACGGTATTTGACATAGGGCTCATCGCATTGACCGTCTACTTATTCATGCTGTTATTCAGTTATTTGTACGCCATCGCCACGCCAATCTTCTTGGCCTTAATTATCTTCATGATGATCGAGCCCTTAGCTCGATTCTTGAATCGTAAAGGGATGAGCAAATCGCTAGCCTCTGCGATCTCAACGTTAGTGTTCGTCCTAATCATTCTAGGAGCATTAGCAGGGGCTGTTGTCATTTTTACCAGTCAAATCATGAGTCTTGTTGATAAAATTGATGATTATGCAGCGATCTTTAATGAACAGATCATTCATCGGATTGCCGAATTAAACGATCGCTTCCAAGCCATGCCTGATGATGTGACGAGCAAAGCCAAAGACTATGCAGGTCAATTTGCTGGAAAAGCTTCAACGTTTCTTGTTGCATTTTTATCCGGATTGGTTGCTTCCCTGACCTCCTTCTCCACGTTCATGTTCAATTTCATCGTCGGCATCATACTCGCATACTTCTTAAGCATCGAAATTGAATCTTGGAAACGTATTGCAAGTGAGCAAACACCGAATACGTTTAAAAATGCCTTCTTTTTTCTAAAGGAGAACGTTGTGAAAGGCATTGTTTCTTATGTAAAAGCACAAGCCAAGCTTATTTCATTAACGTTCATCGTTATCTTTATTGCCTTGCTAGTTCTTAATGTGAATAATGCTTTCTCTATCGCACTTTTATCAGCGGTATTTGATGTATTGCCGTTGCTCGGAGTATCTACCTTGTTCATACCTTGGATTATCTATCTATTCATCGTCGGGAATACCACGTTGGCAATTTGGCTCAGCGCCTTGCTTATTGTCGTTATTCTCGTTAGACAGATTATGGAACCCAAAATCACCGGTGAATCCTTAGGTGTATCGGCCTTTACAACCTTAGCTTTCATGATTGTATCGCTATCCCTTTTCGGTGTGGCAGGCGTAATTCTCTCCCCTGTACTTATCATTTTGATTAAAGCATTACATACGCAAGGATATTTACAGCGCTGGATTCGCAAGCCCGAGAACGAATATGCAGAAGGAAGACTTCCATATACAGGTGATTAAATTTAAGCACAAAAGGACAACCCCTTATCTTTTCAAAAGATCTGGGGAGTTGTCCTTTTGTTCTGTTATACCCGGTGCATACTGCGATACAATGAGGGGGCCTTGCCAATTTTTTGCGTAAACACGCGGCTCAAGTAAAAGCCATTCTCATATCCGCATTGGGCTGCAATCATGTCCAGAGTAAATGTTGTATTTTCCAAAAGATGTTTCGCACGCGTAAGACGCAAGTCATTAATAAATTCGGTCGGCGTTTGGCCGAAGGCTTTCCGAAACTTACGTGTAAATTGAACAGGTGTCAATGCTAAGGAATTCGCTAATTCCAACATGGACAGATTCCCATAGGCATGCTCCGTTAGAAAGCTCCGCGCTTCATCCATTTGTCCATCCACGATCGTACTCTGAGGACTCTCCTCAATAAGCCGATCCATATGCACCATTCGCATAAGATCATTCACAAGATACAGTTTGTGCGCTGTACTCTCTTCATCCCATCCCTGCAACGTTCGCAAGTAACGATAACTAGAAGTCAGCCTAGGCAGATCTTGTACAGACAGCTTTCCCACCCAACTTGCTTCGTGTTCCATATGGGGCTCTCCGATAAACTGTAAAAAGTGAAAGGTTAACGGCTCCAATGTTTTTCTGCGAAACACAGTACGAGGAGGGCAAAGCACAAGATCTCCAAATCCAGCCTCTCCCTGCTCCCCACGAATTTCGTAGAAGAAGCTCCCCTCTTCGGCTGCAAATATCGTCCAACATGGATAGTCATCAAGTTCAAACATAAACTCTTTTTTGTGGTGCCAAAACACATGTGATAGGAGTTTCAAGGCTAGATCGCGATAGACCATATCACACACTCCAATTAATGAAATAAAGTATATGCTTATTGTAACTCACTGTATGTTAAAAGGATATCACCTATTCTAAAATGAAAGCATAGATATTCTAATCCTAGTGAGGTGCTCATAATGAGACATGAAATCGTTACATCTGATATCACAGTCGTTGGCGGTGGCTTGGCAGGCGTTTGTGCAGCTGTTGCAGCAGCGCGTTTAGGTCAAACTGTTTCTCTCGTTCAAAATCGTCCGGTCCTTGGCGGAAATGCCAGCAGTGAAATACGTGTATGGGTGTGTGGTGCCACCTCACATGGCGTCCATCGAAATGCCCGCGAAACTGGCATCATGGGTGAACTTTTTGTAGAAAACCAATATCGCAATATCGATGGCAATCCTTATATTTGGGATCTTATTGTCCTTGAGAAGGTCAAAGCGGAGCCGAATATTACCTTATACTTAAACACGGATGTACATGAGGTCGATGCCTCAGGTGATGATGATAATCGTACAATTCAAGCTGTTACAGGTTGGATGATGGGGTCTGAACGCAGAATACGTTTTGAAAGTCGAGTATTTCTCGATTGTACAGGCGATGGCCTGGTTGGTTTCCTTGCAGGTGCCCAATTCCGTATTGGCCGCGAAGCACAGCATGAATTGAACGAGGAATGGGCACCTCTTGTGCCGGATGATATCACGTTAGGCAGCACACTGCTCTTCTACACAAAGGATGCAGGGCGTCCGGTCAAATATATAGCTCCGAGCTTTGCCAAAGACATTACGCAAACCTCAATTCCTATGAAACGCGTCATTCGCAGCGGCGATAATGGGTGTGCGTACTGGTGGATTGAATGGGGTGGCGAACATGACACCGTCCATGACAATGAGCGAATTCGCGATGAGCTTTCCTCCGTTATCTACGGGATTTGGGACTATATCAAAAACTCCGGGAAATTCGACAGCGCGAATTTAACACTAGAATGGATAGGCTCGATTCCAGGAAAAAGAGAATACCGCCGTTTCGTCGGGGACTACATCCTGAATCAGAATGACGTGATTGCCCAAGAGTTCTTCGATGACCGCGTTGCTTTCGGCGGTTGGTCGATTGATTTGCATCCGCCGCAAGGCATGTATTCGACGGAAAGCGGCTCTAAACATATGCATATGGATGGTTCCTATCATATCCCGTTCCGATCCCTTTATTCGGCCAACGTGTCGAATATGCTCATGGCTGGACGCAATATCAGCGCGTCCCACGTGGCTTTCGGCACAACGCGTGTCATGGCGACATGTGCGGTTATTGGCGAAGCTGCGGGTACAGGCGCAGCCCTGTGCGCAGCCAAAGGGATCTCGCCGCGTGAGCTGCACGGCGAGCACTTGAACGAGCTGCAGCAGACATTGCTGCGGCAGGATGCTTCGATTCTCGGCGTTGTGAACAACGACGAGGGAGATCTAGTGCGAAGCGCGACGCTGACGGCCTCCAGCACGCTGACGGAGCTGGCTTTGGAGCAGTCGGCTGGTGTTCATCCTTTGGAGACGCCATTAGGGCTTCTAGTGCCCGTAGATCCGTTTATTAATGGCATCGAGCTTCTCGTCGATGCAACTGCAGCGACAGAGCTTACTGTCGAACTGTGGGACACAGGCAAGGCTCAGAATTACGTCCCTCATACATTGATTGCATCCGTTGTAGTACCTGTTCGTGAGGGAACTAAGCAATGGGTCAACGCTCCTTTTCAATGGGAGCCGGCCCATGCTCAGAATGCATTCATCGTGCTCAGAAGCAACGCTGCACTCGCTGTACATCTATCCGATCGCCCGCAATCTGGCGTTCTGTCCTTTAAGAACAACAATGCAGCTACGACAAGTACTGCTGACTTCGGGGAAATGCACCCTGATCAACCTGTGATCGACTGGAGTCCTTATAGCTTCAAACGGAAGCCATTGTGTTTCCGTCTTCTCTCACCTACTTCCGCTTTTGCTGCTGACAAAGCTGCTGACGGACACAAACGGCCTTACGGTAGTCCGCATCTATGGTCTTCGACTGGAGTAAGTGGTGGGGAAGAATGGCTCGAAGCTAGCTGGACAGAAGCTCAACTTATTAGAGAAATACATGTAACATTCAACGATGACGTGAATGAGGATCTCATTAATTTGCATCATCATCGGACTGAATTCGAAGTGATTCCTGAACTCGTTAAAGATTATACGGTGCAAGCTTTGGTTGGCGAATCGTGGACAACAGTTGTTGAAGCAACGGACAATCATACACGGCATCATGTCCATGTGTTAGACAGCGCTGTGTCAACGAACCGTCTGCGTGTCGTTGTTACATCAACGAATGGCTCTGCGCATGCAGAAATCGTGGAATTGCGTTGTTACAGTTAAAATAGTACGAAAGAAATAACCGATCACCGCCATGATCTTTATGGTTGCGATCGGTTATTTTTCTGCGTATATTTCGTTGAAAATACGTTGATGCACCACTCAACTTTGACCTTCCTGAAGGTGTTCATCCCTTTGGACAACTCCCATTATTTATTTGAAAAATAGGCTTGTTTGCCCTTGTTTAACCTAACATGATGTGTTATATTAAAAGTGCGTAGAATCAAGGTTTCCGCTTTTAAAAGCTGACATAGGAGTGATGAAAATGTTACAAATTCCGCATGGCGAAGAAATTATTCGTGTCGAAATGACAGTCAAGGAAGCGCTTGCACTAACAGGAACAAAATTTGCCCAAAGCAACAAAGTTGAGACAGAGGCAATGAAGAAGCTCAAACAATCCCTAGCAGATAAACTACTCACACCACACCATTAATTCATACACATCGAGCCCCCGAGATATTCTCGTGGGGCTTTTTATTTATGCTTGTGGCTGCAAATTTAATTAACTGGAAAATGTACAGCTATTATTTGCAAATCGGCTCCAAAATTTAAATTAAATGGAAAATAGGTAGTTAATTCAGCCTCATTCGATAAGTTCTGCAAAAACTGGGCTAAATAGCTGTACTTTTTCCATCTAAATGGGTTTTCGAGCGAAATTCTAATGAATTAACTACATAAAATACAGTTATTGGTGACAAAGTGGTTGGTGGCAAGTGGCTCGTGATAAGTGGTTGGTGGCAAGGAGATGCTGGCGGTAGTTCAGCTAATATCGAGGGGGAATTGAGCTAGTTAGGCTAGTTAGGCTAGTTGAGCTTGGGGAACTATCCCCACAGAAAACCAAAAATCCACCCCCTACACAGGGGCGGATCCAAGTTAATTGATTTTCCTTCGTGTCAAAATACACGGAACGCCTCTGCCGACAGCCCCGGGCTGTGACATCATGTCTAGATAGCGCATTCCCCTTGCGCATGGTGTTTTGCACACCGAACAAGTGGCAGATTCAACAATCCTCATGGTGTATTGCGCACGAGATGAAATTTCCTTTTTCTTCTTAACAACTTTGCCCTTACCTTTAGGTGGTGCCATGTTCACGCCTCCCCAGCAGCTTCCTCCCCACCAGTATATGAAGCCTGGGCAAAGTCGGTTCGTAGCGAACACCAGCAAGTTGGAGAGACTTGTCTCGCGATTATCTATCTAAAGCAGTCAATAAGATCGGGACGACTTCCTCATATAACAATGCAAACGTTTCAACAGGCAGCGGGTTTACTCCAAACCCTACCTCGACTGTAAAGCCTGGTCGTCGAAAGTTTTGAATGAACCAATCCTTATACCCCGCGTCACTTCCCGTAAGCTTCACAGCTTCGTATTTACTCGCTAAAGCCATTCTCACTGCAAGTGCTTCAGCTTCAGCCGGTTCATAATCGCGGTAATTCCAATAGATTTCTCTTCCCTGGGTATGTAAAGCAACGACAAGTTCAAAGTCATGGCACTCGGTGAATACAGCCAATGCCGCGGCTTCTGGCTCAGTTAGCGGTGCTTCGCCGCCATAATCACGTTCACCTGGCTCATCGTGCTCTCTTCGCAATTTCTCTTCTTCCCAATGGGCAGGGAATTGATCATTGAGGTCTACGCCGCGTATGTTTGCTTTCCAATTGAGAAACGATACCGAGCCTTTGTTCCACGCAAGTAACGCTTCACGATGCGGATGATCTTCGGACAGTCCATGTACAACAAGTTCAACCCCATCCGGATTCACCATGGGCACGACCCACAGGGCATACTCGGACAAAATCCGTCTAACATTCCGCCCCTGCCATGCTGTCCCTCTAGCATACGCACATGCCAGATCCTCCACGAATTGCATCAGTAAGGGGGCCGTTATCCACTCATTTGCATGCATCGCTGCATTGAAATGAATTTCTTTCGTGCCGTGCCCGATCCGCAGGGCATGAATGTCCTTTCCCATCACACTTTGGCCAATGGATGTCATTTGTACAAATGGATATATTTTGCCTAAACGATTCAGCTCACTGACCAATGTTTCATAGCCATAACCTAACACACAACCACCCCACAGCCTTTACTTCGTTCGTATGGCTATTCTTATGATCAGGTTGCTGGAATCATGCGGTATCACAGTTGCACGTGATGAAATAAAAATAGACCCCTGAGGGTCTATTTGAACCGTTTAAATAATAGTTGGAACCTGCCATACGACAGGCATGAAGGCAATATATTCCTTGAGCCAGTTCTCTGCAATCTGCCGAAAAACAGTTGGCGTCCCGCTACAGAAAAACTGATGAATCGGCGTTTCTTGAGATTTCGAATGCATGCCTCTTTGAGACAGGATCGTACTTATATCTCTGGCCGTCTCTTCCGCCGAAGAAATTAATGTCACTTTAGGACCCATGACTTGAGAAATGGATTCCATAAGAAATGGATAATGGGTACATCCCAAAATTAAACAATCGATCGGCTTATCTTTCAAAGGACTCAGGGATTGCTCCACGACGGTATGTGCACGATCACTACTATAAAGTCCTCTCTCTACAAAAGGAGCTAGTAACGGGCACGCCTCACTATAGACATGTATATCAGGCGAAATCTGCTTCAACGCCGTTTCATAGGCTTGACTGCGTATCGTTCCATCTGTGCCAATGACACCGATCACGCCGCTTTGTGTCATTTTGATTGCTGCTCTTGCCCCTGGTGCAATTACTCCTACGACGGGAATCGAGACACGCGCACGTATGTCTTCTATCGCGACTGCGGTCGCCGTATTACAGGCAATCACAATCATTTTGGGATTAAACTGAAGTAAGTAGTCTACGATTTGACGTGTAAAGTGACGAACTTCATTAGCAGGTCGGGGTCCATACGGGCTCCTAGCCGTATCACCAAAATAAATGACTTTTTCATGCGGCAGCTGTCTCATGACTTCTTTTACAACAGTTAACCCTCCGACTCCGGAGTCCAGTACGGCTATCGCTTGCCCCACACATATCCGCTTCCTTTGCCGGTTGATGAATTGATATAAACCACATGGTTAGGATATGTGCGGCCAAGCTTAAAGGTACCAAGAGTACGACACAGATTTCGACCTAATCTTCTTTACTTTTTGGGTTGAAGCTCCGTTACAAGACCGAACTCATACCCTCTCTTTTTGATTTCTTTACAAATACGATCAAGTGCCTGCATGTTCTCAATGGAACCTTGATGCATCAGAATCACGTTACCGTCATGTAGATTATTCATGATATCGTTGTACGGATCCTCAGCGCCATTCGCTCTTGGTTCCCAGTCACGCATGGCCGTTGACCAGAACACAGAGGTATAGCCCATTTCCGATACCAAACTTAAGTTATGCGGATTATAGTGACCGTAAGGGAAACGGAAATAGTTTCCGACATCTTTACCGGTAATTTGCTTATACACGACTTCAAAATCCTTAATTTCCTTGCGAATTTGATCATCCGTCAAGTCATTAAAATCCGTGTGCGTCATCGTATGGTTCGCTACATAATGACCGTCTGCCACGATTCTTTTCAAATATTCCGGGTTCTTCTTAATGTTGTTTCCTGTGATAAAAAAGTTCGCTTTCACATTGTTCTCTTTGAGTGATTTGAGCATGAGATCAACTTCAATGAGAGGCCCTCCGGCATCAATGGTTAAATATACTTTCTTCCCTGTACCAACCCAGACCGCTTTCTGGTCACTGGTAAAGGTTTTGGTTTCATGCGGGAAATCAGGAACTTGCCCTGTTTTTTTCTTCATATAGTACCAGGAATACGGAGTCCGATCTGCGGATATCGGTTTCGTTTTGGCAGGATCCGCTGTGGCTTTAGGCGTTGCACTAGGCTTCGGCGAAGCTGTCGGTGAAGCACTCGGGACAATCGTTGGCTGC
Organism: Paenibacillus sp. J22FR83; assembly: GCF_059691955.1. Classification (NCBI taxonomy): domain Bacteria; kingdom Bacillati; phylum Bacillota; class Bacilli; order Caryophanales; family Paenibacillaceae; genus Paenibacillus; species Paenibacillus sp. J22FR83. The sequence goes on along the minus strand of NZ_JCAUAM010000030.1, from coordinate 14,957 downwards.
GGTGTTGGTGTAGGCGTTGGAGATGGTTTAACGGTTTGGGTTGGAGAAGGTGTTGGTGAAAATCTAGGGGAAATAACTGGACTGGCTGTGGCAGCCACTTCCGTGCCGACAGGAGACGTTAGGCTTATATCTGCACAACCGACCAACGAAACACTCAGTACGATCAGCAGTGCAGCTTTATGGGTATGTTTAGTCATGATATACACCTCGGTTAGAATGGATTCTTCTTCCATGCCTATTCGACAGTGAATGACAAATTACCTGCCTAACGTTAGATTTTTGGCGTTATTTTGTAGCGCGATAAGTCAAGTATTGTAGAACCGTCAGTAAGATAAATGCTGTTCCAGCCAGCATTGGAATCGTAATAAAGCCAAGCCAATTCAAATAGTCGGTATCACAAGCAATGGGACCACAACCTGTACCCGTTTCTTTGAAAACACCCATTTGTAATAAAACATGATAGATGGAGATACAGGCTCCCCAAATTGTTAAAGGCAATACATAGATCGTTAACTTGTAATCTCTGCGAACGGATGCAATCCCAAGAATGACAACCAATGGGTACATAAGTATACGCTGGTACCAGCATAGTTTACATGGCGCATAATGCAAGATTTCAGAAAAATATAAGCTTCCAAGCGTCGCAACTAAGGCAACTAGCCATGAAATATGCATGCCGTTGTCTCTCAGCCATTTTTTGAACAATGAAATCGTCCCCTCTCTTCTACCCTATTATAAAAAAATAGATGAAAGAAGTCACGGGGTTGATTCTCCCGACCTACTAAATTCGCATTTTGCTTACGAATCATATAAGATGTTCACAATCCACTCAGGTAATTAGTACCAATAAGTGCTATAATCGTTTCAATTTTACGCCAATTCAATTACAATTAACATATGGAGGGATTCTTATGATGAAGCAATTTGAAGGATTCGGTAAATTTCTGGAGAGCTTGCGAGGAAAGATGTCCTTACGTGAAGCTGCCAATAAGAGCGGCCTGTCCCATGCCTATATTCGCGATTTAGAATTAGAGCGTAACCGTTCGACGAATGAGAAGATTAAACCATCCCCTATCACACTAAAGAAACTGTCGGATGCCTATAAGTTTTCGTATACAGATCTTATGGAGAAAGCTGGATATCTGGAAACAGGTAACCCAGACAACCAAACAGCACTGCCCACTCTGCCACTAGCTGACATTCTTTTTATAGAAATTGGATCTACCGAAATGACGTATCATACACGGCTCGGCAATCGTACGATTCCGATGCAATCACTATTAGATTTCAGCCATTTCCTAGATCAACTAGAAGATCAAGGTTTTAAGAAAATGGATACCGACTTATTCGTCAATTTGTCCCACGTGAAGAAATATGATGCGCAGGCTGGCAAGCTATATTTTGATCCGCTAGGCGTGAGTCTTAGCGTGACAATCGCTGCCTTGCGTCAAAAGAAATATCACGACCTTATCTTACGCAGTGTCGCCTATCATGCCGGAAATGATCTTGAGTATCAATATGAGAGGAGTCCGATTACTGACTCTCTACTCGCCTCACTTCAACGACAAAATTAAACATTTTACAAAAAAAGGAGAACATTTTCAGGGAAATCTGAAACTTATTCTCCTTTCTTTTCGTCTTACTAGTTGACAGTGTGGACTCCATTAGCGTTAGAGAGGATAGATGCTTAAGCATGGCTGTTCAACAAACGAATACCCGACAGACTACCTTGCAAACTCGCGTAAAGCACAAACGTTCTGCAGGCATACGCTTTGTGTCGTATACACTACTTACGATTACCCTTGCAGCCATTCTAGGTTTATGTTGGTTTTTCCTGACTGCTTCGGGATCGAGCCTGCGTTTTATGATGGCAGATACGATCATCACCACGCAGCATCGGGAATGGGCCAAATATTTAATTGGCACATCCGAGTTGCAGAGACGCGTAGCTGCATATACGAAGAGTTTTGACGAAATGGGTACGGAAAAGGATCGAGGACTTGTAGAAATCGCACCTCTGCCATCCTACACGCCTACAGAAGCTGTAGCTCCAGTCAAAAAAGATTTAGTAACCATCGAAAACATATCGGGTCCCAATTTCAAAGGCAAACTTGTTACGATTTCAGACCCTACCAAGCTTCGTATCGCAGTACCAGAGAAAGTAGGTAAAGGTGAGAAAGTATCTTCTATGGTCAAACGTACGGGAGCCATCCTCGGTGTGAATGGCGGAGGATTCATTGATCCGAACTGGGAGGGCAATGGCTTTCAACCAGAAGGCGTTGTGATCTCAGGAGGCAAAATTTTCTACAATGACAAAGGGATAAACGGTACCGTACAGATCGTTGGGATTGATAAGCAAGGCCGAATGATTTCAGGCAAATACAAAGTATCTGAGCTACTTGAAATGGGCGTTCAGGAAGCTGTCTCCTTCAGCCCACGGTTCATCGTGAACGGTGTAGGCCAAGTCAAAAGCCAAGCGGACGGCTGGGGCATCGCACCACGCACATGCATGGCTCAAACGAAAGACGGATCGATTCTCTTCGCGGTCATTGATGGCAGACAAACGCACAGTATCGGCGCAACGCTCTATGATATACAAGAAATTTTCTTAGCCCATGGCGCGATTACCGCGGCTAACTTGGATGGGGGCGCCTCAACCGTATTGGTCCATAATAATGCTATTATTAATAAACCTTCAAGTGAATACGGCGAGCGCTATCTCCCTACCGCATGGCTGCTATTCGATCATCCAGAGACCGCTGTTATTAAGAATGTTTGGGAAGGGCTGGATATTAGTAAAATTGATCCTTCCAAATGGTAAAACAAGAAAGAAGCAGAGTACTCCTAGACGGAGCGCTCTGCTTCTTTTTATAGAAATTAACGTCCTACAATGACTAAATCCTCTGCTGCTTCAGAAGCTGCGATCTCATCTTGAACGTCCTCTTCGGATTGCGAATCCTTCCAGGAGCGAACGGATTCGACAACACTTGCTGCTGTATCCTTAGCTTTACCTACGAGGTCCGTAGTTGTCGTACTTACTGTTTTGGCAGCTGCTTGCGTTTTTTGACTAACTGTCGTCGCCAATTGAACGGTCTTGTCACTTACAACAGCAGCTCCTTCTGCAATATCACTGCGTAGTTCACGACCTGATTTTGGTGCGAACAGCAACGCTGCTGCAGCCCCAACTAAACCACCTACGACTGCACCGACGAGAAGATCTTTTCCTTTTTTTCCATTGGACATGTGATATCCACTCCTTAATGATCTGATTTCGCACTTCGCTGCGCCTGCCATCTCTGCCATAGCTCATACCCTGTGGTTGCCCATTCCATGATGTCGTAGATACGCTTCTGATGCGTATGTACGACCTTTTCCGCACCTAGCAAGGAATCGTTCATCATCCGTGAGGCTTTGCTTAGTAAGGAAGCAACTTCCCCTACTGCCTTCCCTGCCTTTTCAACCGATTGCATACTTGGCTCTAAAGCAAGAACTTGCAAATGTACCTCTTCCGTAAGCTGCCCTAATTGCTTCATTAGATTCTCCGCGTGCTCTGTCGTATGGACAACTCCCTGTTTAACTTCGATAACCGTGTCCCCTAACAAGCGAAGCGTTCGCGCAGCTGTAATGAGCGTTCGAACGATAAATACAATGAGCACTAAACAAGCAACGGCCAAGCTGACGATACTGATCTCACTCCATGTCATGTAGGTCACCTCCTATGAGCTGAAAGCTGTGAGAATTGATGTGGCTTCTAGACGAATGCCTATGAATTACTACAGTATAGGTAGGTAGGGCTTGTTTTGACACAAACGGATTGGAAAAATTTCTGGAACCTGTCATAATAAACAACAAATACTTAGGAATTGATTTGGGGGAAACGAGAAATGAACCGAGAACAAGGCATACAAGAAATTGAGCGTACACGGATTGTGGCAATCGTTCGAGGCGTGAAGGGAGAGCACATTCAGTCTGTTGCTGAAGCACTTCACAAAGGTGGAGTCACCGTCATGGAAGTAACGTTAAACACGCCTGGTGCACTCTCCATGATCACTAACCTTCAAGAACAATGGGGAGACCGCATGTTCATCGGAGCAGGCACTGTACTGGATCTGGAGGATGCTAAGCAAGCTGTTGCTGCCGGGGCTTCTTTCCTGGTTACGCCGAATTTGGATGAAGAGGTCATTCGTTGGTCGAAACAGGAGGGGATTCCGATCTTCCCTGGTGCGATGACGCCTACCGAAGTTGTGAAAGCATGGAAAGCCGGAGCTACCGCGGTTAAAATATTCCCAAGCGCAAGCTTGGGCTTGCCTTACATCAAAGAATTGATGGGCCCTCTGGACACCATCCCAATGATTGCTGTAGGTGGCGTAACCGAAGCCAATATCAAGCAATTTCTGAGCGTTGGCTGTTATGGCTTAGGCATTGGCGGCTCGCTCATTAACCTGAAAGAAATTGAAGCCGGTAATTTCGGTTGGATCACGGATAAGGCTATTCAATTGCTTGCTGCAGCGCATGCATAAGATTACTCGATAATTACGGCGATACATGAAGAAACGGAGCTCGCGAATGATCGCGGCTCCGTTCTTTAGTGTCTCCGTTAACTCTGATAAGCTGTTGCTGCATTTTTATCGCCAACTTGGACAGATACCTCCTTCGTTTGGCCTTCGCGCGAAATTTTCACCTTCAAAGCATCGCCAACTGCCGCGGCTTGAACCGCTTTCGTAAGCTCTTCCGTATTGGCAATACCTTTACCATTCACATCTGTAATAACATCATACTGGCGGATTCCCGCTTTGAAAGCTGGTGAACCTTGCTGCACTTCTGCCACTACCACACCATTGGTGCTATTAATCTTCAAATCCTGCAGCATGTCATCTGTAATATTTTGCAGCGCTACTCCAATGTAAGGGGCTGGATCTTTGGCAATGGTTTCGTTATTTTTCAATTTATCAACGACTGCGCTTATCGTACTAGCTGGAATCGCAAAGCCCATTCCCTGTGCTTCGGCATTAACAGCCGTATTAATTCCTATTACTTCTCCATTCAAGTTCAAGAGCGGACCACCGGAGTTTCCAGGGTTAATGGCAGTATCCGTTTGTAACAAGTGCTTGTAATTCCGTGTCCCCTGCTCATCATCAATGCTGATTTCACGTTCCTTGGCACTTAATACGCCTGTCGTAACCGAGTAATCGAAGTCATAAGGATTGCCAATCGCAACAACCCACTCGCCTACTTCTGCAGCATCTGAGTCCCCGATTTTTAGCGCAGGGAAAGCCTTGTCTCCTTGAATTTTGAGTACGGCCAAATCTAAATCATAGCTGTTCCCAAGTAACGTTGCCTTGAACGGGGTATCATAACCTTGTACGTATACATCAATTTCATCTGCTCCGTCAATCACATGCTCGTTCGTTAAGATATAGCCGCTATCTTCAAAAATGAACCCAGAGCCGATCCCATTTTCGATCGTATCTCCACTTTGCGTTCCTTGCTGTTGCGAATTTCTACGATTGCCTGGTGTGCTTGTTTGCTTTACTCTCGTTTCAATTTTGACAATGGCTGGACTCGACGCTTTCGTAATTTGAGAAATGCTATTGGTTCCCAAATTGTTCAGCGACGCCGTTTGGACACCAGCCGCAGCAGAGTTCGCTGCAGAAGCAGCGGAGCTACTTGAGAGCACAGTTTGCGTATCATAGCCAAACAGGTTCAATTTGTCCGAAGTAAACATCAATCCGCCTACGACAACTGCCCCTGCCATAAAAGCCGCAAAGATTGGCTTGACTCTTGAGTTGCTAGTTTTTACAACTTTTATGTCATTCAAGTTCACTTTATTGTTCATGTCTTCATTCATACGATTACCGCCTCTCGATTGCTATCATTTGTTTGTCTTGCTGATAGACTAAGTATAGAACGCTAACCTGAAGTGTTACTTAAATTGGGCTGATAGCTGAATGAATACTAGCTGAAAGTATGCTGAAGGGTATGACGAAGGGCGGATCGCGGACGGCAATAAAAAACCTGATCTTGGGACACGTTAGTCCACAGATCAGGTTTCCCTTATTAAAAATATTAGTTAATGAATCCGGCCTTACTTAGGAAACGTTTCAACATAGTAGCGGCTTCTGCACGAGTTGCTTGGTTGCTCGAACCGATCGTGGTATCCGTCATACCATTGATAATACCAGCATCGATCGCAGTAGCAATTTCTCGCTGCGCCCACACGATATTGTTAGAATCGCTGAATTTGCTTAATAGCGCTTGTTGCTGTGAATCAGAGAGATTTGCTTTCAATCCTGCATAATTCATTGTTCGTACAATCATAGCAGCAAGCTCTTCACGAGTGATTTGAGCATTTGGCTTAAATGTACCATCTTCATAACCATCAATTATGCCCGCTTTAGCTGCAGTAGCAACTGTCGTTGCATACCAATCGGAAGCATCGACATCGCTGAATATAGCAGTTGTAGTATTTTGAGTTAAACCTAAGGAACGAACAGCCAGTGCTGCAAATTCTGCACGGGTAATGGAAAGCTCGGGAGCGAATGTTGTATCTGTCATCCCATCAATCACTAGCTTATTGGCAAGGAGACTTACATCATCCCTAGACCAATGGAACGCCGTATCTGTAAAGGTTTTGTTCATTTCAACTACTGTGTAGATACTATTGCCGTTACGCTTCAATGTTGCAACTGTTTTACCATCTTTAACTTCGAAGATTGCCGGAACAAAGCTTAGCTTCTTCGTTGTCTCATTGTAGAGTACGCCTGTTACCTTCTTCGTATCTACCGTATTTGAGATAGTAATGGAACGTGCTACATACGTTTTGCCAAAATCAATCGAAGTCGTTTTGTCTCCAGGTCCTAGAGCAACTACATGAAAGTCTACTGCATCCGCAATTGCTTTTGCACCGATAGAAGTAGCTGCAGAAGTAACCGCGGCGGCAGAATCGCCGGTAAGCTTCGTAATGCTTACTTTGATCTTAAGATCCTTCATAGGAATACCTAGCGTTTGCGCTAACGCATTCAGATCTAAAATAGAAAGAGGAAGCATATAAGTGCCATTGTCTGATCGTACAGTAATGGTCGAGCCCGTTTTACCTACAGCATCAACTAAGGCAGAAGCTGGAATAAGGACAATGTCACCGGATAATGTGAGTTCAATGTTGGTATACGCAGCTAATGCATTTTTCAAGCTATCTTCATTAACTTCACCTGTCATAGGAACGGAAATACTAGTCCCCGCTACCGGTGGATACCAACCTCCTCCGCCATACCCTCCACCGCAGTTCGTACATCCTGGCACATCGGGGTTGGCATCCGTCGCATATACACGGCTAGAAACTGTAGAACTATATTGACCTGATAAATATACGGCATCATAGACATTAGCTGTTATCCCTGTATTAAATGTGAAATTGTAATAGGTAACGCCATTTACAGTCTCCGTGGTGGTGTAATCTGACAAGTAAGCTTTCTTCAATAAATGAAGATCAGGAGCATACACATTCAGATACACAGCTCCAGATACATTGTCATATACATCGCTATAAACGGTTGCTGTTACATTCCCAGTTGTCTTGTCGTATGTGTACGACTTAATGCCTAGCGTTGCCCCAAATGCAATGACAGGTACGAGAATAGAAACAATCATGAATAGAGCCAAAGCATGGGATATTTTCCCAATCATTGATTTCACTCTGAATGCACTCCTTTTTCTCTCTATTTGATTAGAACTAGAATCGAGTTGATTTTTCCTTATATTCAATAGATTCACCTCCTCTGCTATCTAGGTAGTATAGACTTCGATAGATTAGGAGTGATTTTAGTCCGTCACTTGGAAATTTGTCCCAAAATTAATCTACCTATATATGTTTAAACACATCCTGAGTCCGTGAAACCGGATATGTGAAAATAATAAAGCGAGGATAAGATTCGCACCGGGATAGGCGAAGAATTCGACTATCTCAGTGTCCCTGGGGGTGCCAACTGCTTGCGCTTCCATTAGCACAATGCAAAAAAAAGAAGTTAAGACAGACATCGTCCGCTTAACTTCTTCTCTTCCAAACTATTTATTTTGACGTATGATATACACACATTTGTTAGCACCTTTGGCAAGACACTCTGTACGTTCTACTTGGGCATCTAGCAGATTTCGGAACAGCGATAATTCACACTGACATGCCTGCTGAAAGGTATTAGCTACCTTCGCAATCGGACAATTGTGCTCATTGAAGATATAGGCATCGTCACCTTGCGGATACCAGTCAACCATATAGCCATTCTCATTCTGAATCTGCGCTAGTTCAGCTACGCGTTCCCCTAAGCTTTCGGCTTGCATCCTTGACTGATAGCGAGCTTCCAGTTTCCCCTGTCTGCCTTCAAAAAGCCGTTCAATTTTATCTTGGCCTTCGTCTTCTAATAACTCGTCTAATAAATCCAAGGTTAACTGCGAGTATTTCTTGGGAAATAATTCGTCCGCTTGAGGAGCCAACGTATACACACTTGTCGGACGTCCCATCGCTTGCCTGACGAGCTTAGCCTCGAGCAGATCGTCCTTCTCCATCGAATGAATATGTCGCCTTACTGCCATCTCAGTGATTCCGAGTTGTTTGGCCATATCTTGAACACTCAACGACCCTTGCGTTTTGAGCATAGAAAGAATCACTTTACGCGTTGATGTTTCTAGTGTTGGATTCATGCTCTCACCTGTCCTCGGAACTCGTTTAAGTCTCATTTTACAGCATCACAGTCAATAAGTAAATTATGAAACACTTATGTATGTTATGCCAATTCACTCTTAATAAACGCGCGAACAGATGCCGCGAATTCCTCAAAAGCCGCTGGGAGTTTAGGTATTAATGGATGCAAGTCTTGACGTTGCCATTCTACAAAGTCTTGAACAAGCGGCTTACGCAGCTTCACTAATTGGAGCAAAATCTCCGTTAAAGACTCTGAATATGCGCCTTCACCTTGTACAATTTCTACAATATCCTCATAACTGCTTGCATCTCTGAGAATAAAAGCATCAATAAGCAAGCTCCCTACATCTGTTACGGTTTCAATCGCCAAATGAAGTACGCGTTCTTGAGAGAGCTGCCATGTCAGATCCTGTTTACCTTCTGCCCACTGTGCCTCTAATTGCTGACTCGCTTCAGCTAATACCGATAGAAACTGAATACGTCCATCGATTTGTTCATGATTAATAAAGTACATGGTCTATCTCCGTCCTCTTTTTCGCCATTTCGTCCATACCAACATCGCAAAAAAAGTGATAATCACCAAAAATATGAGCAAAACCGCCTGCATCAAATATTCATAACTCACGTTCATTCACCCTCTTGATTGATCTCATTACATGCTATCAACAGTTTATCTCGGGTAGGTGAGAGCGTCAAGCTACACAGGCTTTCATTCCTAGAGGCATTGTCCTCCTATGGGGATCATGTTACAGTGAAACGAGAGAAAAAAGGAGAGTTTCCCCCCATGTTATCTAAGCCCAAACTGTCAGAAATCGACATTGTACGCGCACTTGCGATCTTCGCCGTTGTACTCATTCATGGTACCTCTGGCGCCACTCAACTTCCTGTTGGTACAGGGTCTCAGGCCTTCTTTTTCATGCTGAATAAAGCAAGTTTGTTTACTGTTCCTTTGTTCATCTGGATTAGTGGTCTCGTCTTGTTCTATTCCTATTATGACCGCTGGGAGTCAGGGATGGCACGCGTATTTTGGACAAAAAGACTGCAAAAGATATTAATTCCTTATGTCAGTTGGTCTATCTTCTATTATTTGTATAATCAGATCATGTTTCATGGCACGATACAAGTGGATGCGCTTCATCTATTAAAATTGCTTCTGTCAGGCAACGCGAGCTATCATCTCTATTACATTGTCGTTATCGTCCAGTTTTATGCGCTCTTCCCCTTGATCATTCCTCTGGTCAAACGTTATGCCTGGCTTCGGCGCGGTCTAATTCCTCTAGGTATTGGCATTCAAGCGGCTTCCTATACCTTGCATCATTGGGTAGTTCCGCTACCAGAATATGCGACGTTGTGCTTAAGCTATACGGCTACCTTCTGCTTTGGCGCTTTCATGGGCATCTATTATCCAGCGATAGTGACTTGGGCGATTCGTTACAAAAGAGGGATATGGAGCGCCGTCTATGTGGCTGGTGGCGCTTATATAGGGATGCTCCTGCTACAGCAGTATAGTCTTGCTATGATCGAAAATACGTGGTTCGAGCTTGCCTTGCTCGCTTACTGCCTGACCATCCCACTCGTCTGCGTGCCGTGGGCGCGCAACTTACTGGCGCGCGGCTCACGCTTCAGTGCCTTCTTGTCTGCCTTAGGCGCGGCCTCCTTCGGCATCTATCTCGTGCATCCCGCGATCCTCACCCTGTGGGATCGCGTCGCACCAGAGCCAGCGCCTGGGCGCATCTGGCTCTATGATGTGCACACCGCAGCAGCCGTCCTGATCGGGCTGCTGGGCGCTTGGCTGCTGGCGCGCGGTTACGCGCGCGCCATGCAAAAAGGTTCCGCTCGCAGATGAGCGGAACCTTTCTATTTCATGCGCGCTAGCCAGGCCCAGCGCCGCTGCTGTCTGCGGCTGTAGCGTGGCAAGCCGCGGTAGATGTCCAGCGCTTCGCGGTACGCGCGCTTGGCGTCTTCCTGGCGGCCGAGCTGCTGATACAGCTGGCCTAGACGGTAGTATGCCTCGACCGACGAGGAGTGCAGGTCGCGGAATTGTTCAATAAACTGCGCCGCACGCTCAGGCGCATGGGGAGCCAGAGCCTCGCCAAGGCGCAGGTAGGCTTCGCCATATTTTACACGTGGATTGAGTTCAATTGCCCTCAGCATATAGGTTTCACCCTTGTCAATCCTGCCTAGTTTCAGTTGACACAGTCCAATTTCATAATGAACGTCAGCAGATTCCTGCATGATTGGCAGTGTTTGTTCCAAGTAGGGCAGCGCATCTTGATATTTTTTGCGTTCGATTAGAATACGTGCCAAGTCCAGCTTCGCTGACGTATTGTGCGGGTTCGAATGAAGGTCAATTCGCAGACGTGCTGCTTTGCGGTTTAACTGAAACGGTCGCCAAACATTTGGCAGAATGCCAACGTATCTTCTATCCAATACGTAAAGAATAACAAGTAAAATAAGCAGGGCGAGCAATGGATTACCCACGATTCGCCAGAGCAAACCAAACAGTAGTATTTTGATAAGCATGATGTGTTCCCCCTTTTCAACTTCCTTATACTACCATATTATGCTGATTATGTTTACCCTCTACGAAGAAAAACAACTTTTCAAAGTGAAGCCTTCTATCATCATTCGAGATTTTCCGCCAGCAGTGCTATACTAGAAAGAAAAAAGGGAGCTTTGACATGAAAGATTCGCATAAGGCTATATGGCTTAAAAGAAAGAACCTAGGCCGCTCCAGATATTTAGTTACGTTCGGCATCGTTCCATGGGGAATCGGGGCTACACTCCTAACGACGTTGCTCGAATTAGTAGTGTCCCACTCCATTAATTCCACTTGGATTCCAATTCGCCTAATTGTGTTCGCATTCATCGGCTTTTTCGTTGCGAATGGACGCTGGGTTGCGATGGAACACCGTTTTGAGCCACCTGCTCCTAGACGACCGTGAGGTCGTTTTTTTCATTCAAACACTTGGTGTAAACCAAATTTCCCGGAAATCAATCCATCCTAAATCGTTGATCGTTACCCCTTTAATCGAATCATGATACGTCGTTTGTTGGGAGCGATGCAGAACGAAAAGGAACGATTTCTCCTCCTGAAGCTCAGCAACCAATTCATGTAATCCTGCAATTCGATCATCCAGATTAGGATTACTCAGAATCCCCTGCATTTTCGAATCCACCCACGCCTTCCGCTCTTTGTTCAAATGTGCACGCACATAGCTGTTGCTTTGTTTCAATGTTTGAATGATATGAAGATCATAATTGCTTTCCATGCATATGTGATAAAAAATAAGATCAGCTTCGTCAATCGTATCCATTTGCGTCATATCAGACTCGCTTCGAATTGTAATCTCAATGGGAATTCCAATCTGCTCGCACTGCCTGCAAATCCACATGGCATCATCATTATTGTTCCGATAGACATACATATGTAGCGTCTCGCCCTTGTAGCCCATTTCATTTAGCAAACGTTTGGCTTCTGCAATATCAGTCCTTGACCTGCTAACTAACGGCTCCATTGTCGGGATAAAGCTGCTCGCAGGCGCTTCTCGAAAACCTCCTAGCTCACCGATCATACGCTCACGATCTATAACCAAATCAACTGCTTTACGAAAGTTAGGATGGAACTGAGGCCCTCTTTTATTACAATTAAACGTGATTAAACTGCATCCCATAATCGTTTGTTCAATTTGGCGCCATTCGGAGTCTTTATCGATCACACCTACTGGCTTCATCGAATTCGATTGCCCACGATACACTTGAATCGTATCCCAACTTGGCGTTGATTCCTGCAGATCTGTTGGCAGCAGCCAGAATTCTACGAGATCCATATGCGGCCTCACGCCGAAATAATTATCAAACGCACGCAGCTTGCATATGTAATCATCGTTTCTCTCCAACCTGAACGGCCCCGTCCCAATGGGCATACGCCCAAAAATCGATTCATTATCCCGGCAAATTTCCTCTGGGACAATCGCCATCGAGGTATGAGCCAACTGTTGAAGAAACAGCACGTTCGGCTGATTTAATTCAATTGCAATCGCACTACGATTCAACACCGTAATCGACTCGATACTTTCGGTCATCCAACCTTGCGTGGCGGCTTGACCAAGCTTCTTTAATCGCGATAACGAGTAACACACATCATGTGCTGTCATTTCTCTGCCGTGATGGAACAGCACGCCTTTGCGCAAATAAAACGTATAATGCAAGCCATCCTCACTAATTTCCCAATAATGTGCCAAATGAGGCTCAATCACCATTGTCTGCAGATTATAGCGGATAAGGGTATCGAAAATTTGACTCGCCAGGTGGAAATCAAAGGCAAAAAAAGTCTGCGCAGGATCCAGCGTCACCAACCATTTGTAAACAGGGACACGTAACGTATCCTTAAAGCGTTCCTCATGCTCGACCGCCCTGTAGCCAAAAAAGCTGAACAACCACTCGATAAAGGAGTCCTGCAGTGTTTCTCCCTTGCCTAGTTGATGTATCAGCTCGATCGTGCCTAAATAATCACCTCGATTAGCAAGCTCCATCGCTTGTTTCGAGATCATGTCTTCCGAGGAGACCAAAAAAGTAAGCTCAGAAATGTTCCCTCTACCCCGTCCGGGTTTCCAAGAAATCCAGTTATGGTCACTCATTTTTTTCAATAAAATCTTCACATTCCGTGTCGAGCAATATAACCTCTCCGCCAATTCTTCTAACGTAATGGGCTGTGGTTTATGCTCAACACCATGCTCAAAACCTGCACGCAGCTCCAGAAAATGAGTGAGTAGTTGCATCGTTGGCGTCCTTTCTATAAAAGGGGAAATCTTTGAAGTGAATTATACTCTTTTTGTTCCCCTTATTCTAGCGTAAACTAAGCGTATCAGGAAAAGAAAGGAAAGTGACCCTCATATGCAACCAACAGACCTCTATGTATCAGAGAAATTAATGGAGTGGCAACAGCACGATTTGGAAAGCCAATCCCGCGAACACTGGAAATGGCAATCTGGTAAAAAAAGAAAAGTCTACGTACTTCTAACTAGCTTATTCTTCTGGATTTAATTCGATTCCGTATCGTAACTACTAGTACAATCAGAATGAGCGCACACACAATACCAACTCCGTCGACGACTACATCGATGCCGTGACCCGTTCGGTCTTTCACGAACGATTGATGCCATTCATCCGACATTGCGTACAGCAATGAGATTAGGAAGGAGCTGATCAAAGCTATGTTCATTCTGACAGGTTTGGCAAGTAAAGCGATCGACCAAAGCAGGGCAAGCACAGCGTATTCGCTAACGTGCCCTGCTTTTCTTATGAAGAATTCAATTAAATTAATAGGATCTTGCCATGAAATCACTTGTTGATCATATGTAAATTTCACTTTGGGCATATGTTCTTTCAATTTATCCGTCGAAAATTTCGATTCCAAATATGGTTTCAAGCTTTGCTGTTGGTAAGGCTCGGCAGACTTCATAAAAATGAAAGCCATCCACAGAATGGCTGCCACTAAAAACACGTAGAATACCGTCTTCGATCGTGTTGACTTTGGCATAACGGCACCTTTCTCTCTTACGGATTCATTTTTTTACGAATACTGAATAAGGCAAAGAATTCAATAACCATCAAATTCACGGCGGATACACCATAGAAGGCCATCCCAAACATCATCTGAAACTGATCTGTCGTGACCGATTTCCACCACAAAACGGCGAGCCCCGTTAACACTATATTCAACGCCGTCGTAATCCAAAAAGAGAATCCTAAACGATTCGTTTTTCGCATCAAAAGGACACCAATTACAAACGGAACAACGAAAGCGATCCCCAAGTAAAGCCAATACAATACTGCGTTTGACACTTCTACTTCACTCCCAAACGATCAACTAGTTAATATTACTAGGTTAGCATGAAAATAACTCTGAAAACAACGTTCAGCCCCCCATTGCAACAGAATCGCCATACAGCTTGAAGGAATAAAAGCCGCTGAAAAAATCCTATGTCTCAGGTATTGCTTGCCCTGTCATATTCATGTATAATACAAAAAGTCGACGTTAATTGTAAGCGACATCACGGGGCCTTAGCTCAGCTGGGAGAGCGCATCGCTGGCAGCGATGAGGTCAGGGGTTCGATCCCCCTAGGCTCCATATTGAACGAAAAAAAGAACATGTCATCGGACATGTTCTTTTTTTCGTTCTTTGGAGCCGTATGGGGGTGAGAACCTCTGAGGGGTTCGCCCGCGCGGACGGAGCGTAGCGGAGGAGCACGGCGTCTGA
>NZ_JCAUAM010000029.1:0-68095 GCF_059691955.1 Paenibacillus sp. J22FR83 | reverse complement strand
TGATGGCGGAAGGGATCCACGCGTTCCCATCTCGAACACGACCGTTAAGCCTTCCAGCGTCGATGGTACTTGAACCGCAGGGTTCTGGGAGAGTAGAACGTTGCCAAGCAAATGCAAGTGAAAGAGCCTTACTTAGAGAAATCTAGGTAAGGCTCTTTTTGCATTCCAACGTGAACATGGACCCGATGGAACTGGATTAGCTGTAGAAACTACAGTTAATATCATCGATTTGCCCAAGAAAAAAGATTTAGCTGCAAAATCTACATCTAATATCGTTGGAACTCGCTATTTCTGACTCAGAGGTCGAATTTAACTGTACAAAATCCATCTAATTCGATATAAACGATAAATATCGCACTATTAGATGGAGTTTTTCCAGTTAATCGCTAGCATAGGCGAACGGTGGGGAATTTACTGAATATAGCAAGACGTATCCTTACTTGATATTTTTACTAAGCCAGCTTTACGGTAAGGCTGGAAACGGAACAGCATCCAAAGCCGCGGGAGAAGCATCCAACAGTGGAAGATCGTTAGGTGGGCAAGCCAAGTACCAGGGATCCATGGATACATGATGAGGATCAAGGCAAGTCCGATGAAGAACAGGTGAAGTTGTACTTTGGTAACGAGACGAACTGACGCATTGCCTTCAGGCAAGAAGCCAGACCAGAAGATTCCCCAACGATAGGACCAACCACGCATAGCCATTCCGATGGTGAAGTGGAAATAAGCTCGAACAAGAAGCGTGTGGAAGATGAGCATAAGTGGATAACTGACTAGTAGTGGGAACAAGTGAGATGAGTCGAACTTGTACAAAAGTAGTAGGATAAGTGAAGCGTAATAGAGAACTATTTTATATATCGAATGATAAAATCGCCTCGTTAATGTGTAACTATAAATCGTAGATTGTTTGGATAAATTGGATTCTTGTTTGATTGACATATGAGAGACCTCCGCGTTGCGGTAACATGATATGAAGGTATTATCGGCATTACCCTTCCAAAATATGAGCATTTAGCTAGTTTAGGAGAATCGTGAATCGGACATACTAGTCATAAAAGATCGTGGGGTGATCATATGGAGGAGAATCGGTTTGGACTGTGTATGATTTGTGAACAACAGCGGGTTGGCGGGATTCATATTGTGACGGCGTTCATATGTGATGAATGTAGTAAAGAGATCGTCAAAACGAGCGTTTCTGACAAGAAATATCCGTTTTTTGTGAATCAGATGAAGAAGGCTTTTTACATGGGAAATTCGAGACAGTATATGAATTAAGAGGAGAAGCTTCTTTTACAGAAGCTTTTTTTGTTTTTTTACCGCTAATCCACTACTATAGAAGGGTAAATTGAAAATTGCAAGCTATTGTAGCTGAGGGAGTTTGATCTGTGTGTGCAGCGAACATTTACATGGGGCTCGAGCCCCGTTATTTGAGGCTATGGTGGCCCACCATGCTTCGAAGTCCATTAGTCTGCATGTGCCAGGTCACAAATCAGGCCAAGGGCTTCTAGAAGAAGGTAGAAACTTTCTACAATCGATCATGTCCATTGATTATACGGAAATAACAGGTTTGGATGATTTACATCATCCAGAGGGTGCAATCAGGGAGGCGGAGCAGCTCGCGGCGGCATGTTTTGGCGCAGAGGAGACATATTTTCTCGTTGGCGGGAGTACGGTAGGTAATCTTGCGATGATTGGAGCTGTGTGTCAGAGGGGGGACCTCATCCTTGTTCAAAGGAATGTACATAAGTCGGTTGTTCACGGGCTCATGCTTGCGGGGGCGCAGGCTATATTCTTAGCGCCACAGGTTGACGATGAAACAGGCGTAGCAACAGGTTTGCATATTGAAGTTGTTAAACAAGCGATAGAGCAGTATCCAACTGCAAAGGCGTTATTTATAACGAATCCTAATTATTATGGTATAGGAACAGATTTGAAGCCTTTTGTAAAGTTAATGCATGAAAAAGGTAAGCTTCTGCTGGTAGATGAGGCGCATGGTGCCCATTTCGGTTTCCATGAGGAGGTGCCTGCCTCAGCTTTATCTCAAGGCGCAGATGCCGTCGTGCAGTCGACACATAAGATGCTAACCGCTATGACAATGGGAGCGATGCTCCATGTGCAAGGTCCGAGAATCAACCGTAAAGCGCTCCAACAATTGTTGGCGATGCTGCAAAGTTCAAGCCCATCCTACCCAATAATGGCCTCCTTGGACTTAGCAAGAAAACGAATGCATACAGAAGGGCATGCGTGGTTGGAACAAGGCCTCCATATCATAAGAGAATTCAGAGAAGAGCTACAGGCGTTAGGATGTCTTGGTGTATATCCTCGAGAGATTCAGCAATCAGGCTGCGCGGGAGTCGTCGATACAACAGATCCTTTTAAAATAGCTATATATGATCCCACCCATTCTTTATCGGGGACGGAGCTCAAATCGCGCTTAGAAGCAGATGGCTGCTTTGTTGAGATGACGGATGGCTATCTGGTTTTACTGGTATTTACTCCTGCTAACTCTCGGGAGGATATGCGGCGTGTAGTCCAAGTATTAAGCAACATTTGTTTGGACATCACGAGACGTAAGCAGGAACTTCAGGCGCCTATCTCGAATATAATTAAATTACCCACCTACGAGCCCATCTCCTCGCCAATAAGGTTTGACCATCCTGTCTTGTTTCAAGAGACAACGCAAATGGTTAAGATAGAGGAAGCGATTGGGAAGCGTTCAGGTGAGATGGTCATTCCTTATCCGCCAGGTATTCCTTATTTATATCGGGGTGAAGTAATAACAGCTTCTGTAGCTGAGGCACTCGTATTCTTGGCTAAACAGGGCATTAGGTTTCAAGGAACTTCTTTTGGGCAGACGAACAAGTTAACTATATACACAGAGCACGAAGGGACTTCGTGAATGCAGTAAACAGGAGGAAGACGTGAAGGGAATATTCATTACGTTTGAAGGACCGGACGGCTCCGGCAAAACAACGCAGCTTAAAAAAGTTGCGCAAGAGCTGCAAAAGTTAGGACATGATGTACTTGTGACAAGAGAACCGGGTGGTACCGCAATTAGCGATAAAATCCGTAGCATTATTCTCGACCCTGTAAATGAGGAGATGGTGGATCAAGCGGAGGTTTTACTTTACGCAGCATCACGTGCTCAACATGTTCACGAGCTTATCCTTCCAGCGCTGAAAGCTGGTCGAATTGTACTTTGCGATCGCTTTATTGATGCTAGTGTCGCCTACCAATCTCATGGGCTTGGTGTAGATATCGGGATGGTGAAGCATATTTCGGAATATGCGAGCTCAGGACTTCAGGCAACTCGAACGTATATGATGGACGTTCCTGTTGAAGTGAGCTTGGAGCGATTGAATCTGCGAGCAGGTGCTACTGAATTTACACAGCAGTTGGATCGCATTGAGCAGAAAAATGTCGATTATCACAGCAGAGTGCGAGCAGGCTTCCACCAAATTGCTGCTGATCACCCAGAGCGTGTAGTTATGATCGATGCGAATCGAGATGTAGAATGCATAGCCGCGGATATATGGCAGGATTGCCAACAATTGCTTGAGGAACATATTTCCGTCTAAAGCGGAAAACCAATTCTTAGTTTATAATATAAGGAGGCATCACCTATGAAACTAGTCGTAGCCGTTGTTCAGGATAAAGACAGTAACCGTCTCTCTAACGCTTTAATTAAGGAAGGGTTTAGAGCCACGAAGTTGGCAAGTACAGGTGGGTTTTTACGTGCTGGAAATACAACCTTTATGATCGGTACGGAAGATGATCGTGTGCAAGAGGTGATGCAGGTGATCCGAGCAAATTGCAAAATTCGTGAGCAGTTAGTGACGCCTGTTTCTCCAATGGGAGGAACGACGGATTCATATATTCCATTCCCAGTGGAAGTACAAGTGGGTGGAGCGGCTGTTTTCGTGTTACCCGTTGAACGATTCGAGCATTTCTAAACAAACTCAGTTCTACACAAGGATGGATGCGTCTTGAAAATTAATCCGGGGCTGCAGCCCATCGGTAAAAATATTAAAGTAGGCGAGAACGTGCCTCCGCCACAGATGGCTCCGCGTAATTTCTCTGACATCATGCAACAGCATGATGAGAAGTATACGCAGGAACAGTTGACCAAAATGGTACAGCAAATTACGCTTCAAGGCGACCGCTTGTCGAGGGGCATGACCGTTAGGGAGCTTCTGCAATATAAGCTGCTCATTCGTCAGTTCCTCGAAGAAACAGCTCGTCGCGGTGTTAACTTAAGAGATACGAAGGGCTGGGATCGTCGCGGTCGTTCGAAACGATATAAGCTATTGGAAGCCATCGATCAAGAGCTCCTCTTGTTAGCCGATGATTTATTGGAGAATGAGCAGGGGCGGATCGAAATTTTGCATAGAATCGGAGAAATCCGAGGTATGTTGATCAATTTGCTATTTTAAAATATAAGTGTGTAATGGGGGAAAATAATGTCCTTCCAAGCTATACCGGGACAAGCAGCGGCCAAACGGCTGCTGCAGAACGGATTACGTCAAGACAGGCTGTCGCATGCGTATATTTTTAGTGGTCCTGTTGGGACAGGACGTTCAGCAATGGCAATAGCACTCGCCAAAGCGATATATTGTCAGAATGGAACGGATGAAGCATGCGGTGAATGTCTAGAATGCCGTAAGGTCGAACATGGTAATCATCCAGATCTCCATATGATTGCTCCTGAAGGCGCTTCAATTAAAATTGAGCAGATTCGGGAGTTGCAGAAGGAGTTCGCCTATAGGGCAACAGCATCCGGAACGAAAATATATGTCTTGTATCATGCAGAGAAAATGACGGTACAGGCAGCAAATAGTTTGTTGAAATTTCTTGAGGAACCGAACTCTCGTGTAGTAGCCATTCTTATTACCGAGAACGGTAACGCATTGTTACCTACGATTCAATCGCGGGCTCAGTGGGTCCAATTTACGCCAATGGCGCGTGAGCAAATGGTGCTCGCATTGCTGGAAGAAGGACTTCCAGCGGCATTAGTTGGGCCTGCTGCGCATGTAACAGCAGGTCTGCAAGCAGCTAGAGATTTAATTGCAGCAAATTGGTTTGCAGAAATGAGAACCGTAATGTTACAATTAGCGAAGGAGACGCTCACACGTTTCCCTACTTCCATGATTACCGTGCAACAGCGGATTGTGAAAACAGAACTTGCGGATCATGTTTCGGATTTGTTCGACTTATTGATCCTCTGGTTTAAAGATATGGTGCAGTTGCGCCTTGAGCGCAGAGACAAGCTTGTATATAATGACCAGCTAGACTGGATGAGCTCCCTCGCGTTAAGCCGAGATGTCTCAGTCTGGGTGCGTATGATGGAGCAAGCCGTAGAATTACAAAAGCGACTGCGTTCCAATGCCAATTCTCAGCTGGTTATAGAGAAAATGCTCGTGGAGATGCAGGGGGTGTAAGATGTACTCAGTGGTTGGCGTCCGCTTTAAGAAGGCGGGTAAAATATATTATTTTGATCCCATTGATTTACCGATCGAGAAAGAAAGTGCCGTTATTGTTGAGACCGCACGCGGTGTGGAATACGGCAAGGTCGTAGTGGGCAAAAAGATCGTCAAAGAAAACGATGTGGTTCTGCCACTCAAAAAAGTTATTCGCATTGCGGATGATACGGATGCTGATTTGGTTGAAGAGAATAAAAAAGCAGCCAAGGATGCTTTCCAAACGTGTCATGATAAAATTAAAGACCATAGTCTTAAGATGAAGCTAGTGGACGTAGAGTATACCTTTGACCGAAATAAAATTATTTTTTATTTTACGGCTGAAGGACGCGTCGATTTCCGGGAACTTGTGAAGGATTTGGCGAGTATTTTCCGGACAAGAATCGAGCTTCGTCAAATTGGCGTGCGTGATGAAGCGAAGATGCTAGGTGGCATAGGTCCGTGTGGGCGAATTCTATGTTGTTCTTCCTTCTTAGGTGATTTCGAGCCAGTCTCCATTAAGATGGCCAAAGATCAGAATCTGTCCTTGAATCCGACGAAGATTTCGGGATTATGCGGAAGATTAATGTGCTGCTTGAAATATGAACATGATAACTATGAAAGTGCCAAAGATTCGTTACCGACGGTTGGTCGTCTAGTGATTACTTCTTTTGGCAGTGGTAAAGTATTAGGGCTTAATATTAAAGAACGTACAGCAAAGGTTCAATTGTTTGATCTTGGGAAAGCGTTAGATCTACCATTCGATGATGTTGTTGAACAGGAGTAGAAGATCGGGGTTCCAAGGAGGCGCTGGCCAGTAAGCATGCATGGCACTAGAGGTGAAAGCGTGGATAAACAAGATATTTTTGGACAAATAGATGGGATTGAAGAACGTATGGGTACCACCTATGCGGAATTAGGTGCCTTGAAGAAACGGATTATTACCCTCATCGAAGAAAATAAGAGACTAAGCATAGAGAATCAGCAACTCCGTAAGCTCATCCGACAAGAGGAGACTGTGATCGAAGAGCCAACGAGAGATAGGGCTGAGGAACCGGTGCAGCTACCAGGAGCCGGATATGATAATTTAACCCGTTTATACAATGAAGGATTTCATATTTGCAATGTGTATTATGGACACCTTCGGACCGAGGGAGATTGTTTGTTTTGCTTATCCTTTTTAAATAAATAAGTCGTTTGGCCGTAGGGGTGTATCCCTTACGGTTTTTTTCCATCATAAGCAACACTGAGAAAGGAAAGACGTATGAAGCAAGTTTCTTTACAACCGACTGAACGAATTGATGATTTATTGACATATGATTTGAAAATCATCCAAAGCGATGAAGTGTTCAGCTTCTCGATGGATGCAGTACTTCTAGGGAGATTTGCAAGCTTGCCAGCCAAGGGGAGAGTTGTAGACCTATGTACAGGTAATGGGGTTGTCCCCTTATTGCTATCTACACGAACGCGAGCAGAGATTTGGGGTGTTGAAATTCAGGAGCGACTGGCAGATATGGCTGTACGCAATGCGGAGATTAATGAATTAGCGGAACGATTGCATATGGTGCAGGGCGATTTGAAGACGATTCACAAAACTTTGGGGCACGGCCAGTTCGATGCTGTTACCGTGAATCCGCCCTATTTGCCAGTGCCGAACGGGGAGCAGAATAGTAATGCGCACTTTGCAGCGGCTCGTCATGAGATTCATTGCACATTGGAAGATGTAATTGCAGCATGTGCCAAGTTGGTGAAGGCTGGCGGTAAAGTGGCTATGGTGCATCGGGCTACACGAGTGGTCGACATCATCTGCCTCATGCGGCAGTACCGCATCGAACCGAAGCGGATCCGCTATGTGCATGCGCGCTCGGGAGAAGAAGCGATGATGGTGTTGATTGAAGGAATGAAGGATGGCAAGCCAGAGATTCGTACGCTGCCGCCGCTAATCGTATATACAGACAAGGAAGAGTACTGCCAGGAGCTGAAAGAGATCTACTATGGTGGACGGAGTTCGTTAGAGTTCTCGTGAGCAGGTTTAATAGATAAGTGATGAGGGAAATACCGTACGATCATACAAAGTGAAGAGGGATTTAACTGTGAGTCTAACGATACAAAAAAGCTACCGCGAGGAAGCGAGCGGGATAGGCACGCTATACCTGGTTGCCACGCCCATCGGCAACCTTGAAGATATGACCTTCCGCGCGATTCGCATGCTGAAGGAAGTGAGCCTGATTGCCGCGGAAGACACGCGGCAAACGCGCAAGCTGCTGACCCACTTCGAAGTCGCGACGCGACTGGTCAGCTATCACGAACACAACAAGGGAGCAAGCGGCCCGGAGCTGGTCCGCTTGCTCCTTGAAGGGCAGAGCATCGCGTTAGTCAGCGATGCCGGTCTGCCGGCCATTTCCGACCCAGGTTATGACCTGGTGCGGATGGCCGTAGACGAGGGCGTGCCGGTGGTACCCATCCCCGGCGCCAATGCGGCCCTGTCGGCACTGATTGCATCAGGCCTGCCGACAGAACGATTCGCCTTCGTCGGTTTTCTCCCCAGGGAGAAAAAGGATGGGACGAAGTTGCTCGAAGGGCTGCAGCATGTACAAGACACATTGCTGTTCTATGAATCGCCGCACCGCGTGGAGAAGACACTTCTGCGCATGGCGGAAGTGTGGGGGGCGGAGCGCCGGGTTTGCCTCGCCCGCGAGTTGACGAAGCGGTACGAGGAGTTTGTACGCGGCACGATCGCAGAGTGCCTCGCGCATCTAGAGCAGTACCCGCCGCAGGGCGAGTACTGCGTGATCGCCGAAGGCGCATCCGCCGCGGCTGTGCAGATTGCTGCCGATGGTTGGTGGGAGGCGAAGTCGCTCGGCGAGCATGTTGCCCACTACGAGGATCGCGGGATTGATCGCAAGGATGCGATGAAGCTGGTTGCGACGGATCGCGGATTATCGAAGCGGGATGTGTATAATGCGTTGCTTGAGCGTTAAGATGCCAAAGGCAGATTGTTGCAGATAAGGGCCCTCACATAGGGCCCAATTCTTCTAGCAATCATTTGTTCACGCTCAATATGGAATAAGAGTCCTGTATCTTCTGAGGTCTATACAAAAAAAGATCTCTAACCCGTGGCCGAAGCCAACAAAGTTAGAGATGAAAGGAGATATGAAAAAGGTTAGAATTACCAATAGGATAAGTGCTACTTCTATATTATATACTACTTTTCTTATTTTGTCACAGGTGTTGGCATTTCTGCTAAACAAATATGACAAACAATTTTTCCCTTAAAGTAGGATACATTCTCCGCATTGCCACAGAAGATACAAGCAGGCTCATATTTCTTCAGCATGATGCGCTCACCGTCTACATATATTTCCAAAGCGTCTTTCTCGCCAATACCCAATGTGCGACGCAACTCGATAGGAATAACAACGCGTCCTAGTTCGTCCACTTTTCTAACAATTCCAGTAGATTTCATCATATATATAAAACCCCTTTCGATTTTATCAATTTTTTATCAATATCGTCATGTTTCGACATTTGCTCTTGATTTATGATACCAACGATTCCCAAAATAGTCAACCATATTTTCACTGAAAACCAGCAGTTTCATCTCTATTTTGAATAATTGTGTAAAGCGGTAAAAAACGACGATGTCACTATTTACAAGGGTTGTAAGGATTATATTACGGGCTTTTCCAATGCCTATCGCATAAGAGTTACTAGGTAATCAGTAATTAAGTTCTGAATAAATTGGGATTTTGAATTCGACAATAATCGACATTCATGAAGGATTCATGTCGAAAATGTCGAAAGTACTGAACACTATTAAGGGAGGTTGGAGCTGTATGAAGGAAGAGAAAGTATTTAAGGATCCCGTTCACAAATATATTTATGTCCAGGACAATACGATTTGGGATCTAATTAATACCCGTGAGTTTCAACGTTTGCGCCGTATTCGGCAATTAGGCACATCCTATTTGACTTTTCATGGAGCTGAGCACAGCCGTTTCTCTCACTCGCTTGGGGTCTATGAAATTACACGGAAAATTATTTCTCAATTCGAACGTAATCACTACGAGGATTGGCCGAAGGAAGAGCGACTGCTATGTCTATGCGCTGCATTGCTGCATGATTTGGGACATGGTCCGTTTTCACACTCGCTTGAGAAAGCTTTCGGTACAAGGCACGAAGACTGGTCCTGCCGGATCGTGTTGGGGGATACAGAAGTGAACGAAGTGCTGAGGCGTGTCTCGCCGGATTTCCCGAAGAAAGTAGCAGGAGTCATCTGTAAATCTTATAGCGAAGAGATTGTTGTCAGCCTAGTCTCCAGTCAGTTGGACGCGGACCGCATGGATTATTTACTGCGCGACGCCTATTTTACAGGAGTTAACTATGGGACATTCGATTTGGAACGAATTCTTCGTGTGATTAGGCCTTACAAGGGGCATATTGTTGTCAAAGAGAGTGGCATGCATGCGGTTGAGGATTATCTCATGTCCCGCTATCAGATGTACTGGCAAGTTTATTTTCATCCCGTTACGAGAAGTGCAGAAATTCTTCTGCATAAAGTATTTGCGCGAGCGAAACATTTGTATGAAGAAGGCTATACGTTCGGATTTATGGTTGAGCCTATTCTCCATCTTATTCAGAACCAAATCACCTTAGAGGATTATTTGCTATTGGATGAGTCGGTGATGCAAACGATGCTGACCTTCTGGAGCCAAGAGAAGGATGATGTGCTCAGAGATATGTGCAAACGCTTCTTAGATCGTAAATTGTACAAGTACAGTACTTTTGATGGAGAGCAAGAGCAACTCATTCAGCGCATGGAGAAAGTAATGAGAGAAGTTGGCTTCGATCCGACGTACTATATGGAGATCGATTTTCCTTCGAATCAATCCTATGACGTATATAGAGCTGGCGAGAATGATGATAATTTGCCAATCCTATTGCTGGATCATAAAGAGACGTTAACTGAAATTACACATCGTTCCGAAATCGTACAGTCGATTAGCGGTTTCCAGATGGGTAAACATCATGTGTACTATCCAGAGGAGTTCCTTGAGCGATTGAATGCGGAAGAGTATCAGGAAGTTTGGGAGATGCTGGGGGAGCAAGAATAAGCAGGATTAGTCAGTAATAAGAAGCTATAAGAAGGTATGGGCAAAAAAGAAGAACTAACATTCATATACCGTTTCATAAGGGAGAACGAACATGCTAACAGATTCACACACACATTTAAATGCCGAGCAATTCAAAGAAGATCAAGATGAAGTTATTCAACGGGCGTTAGAGGCTGGCGTTACGAGAATTGTGAACGTTGGCTTTAATCGAGAAACCATTCCTAGCTCAATTGAGCTTGCTGAGAAGTACGATTGGATTTATACAACGGTTGGCTGGCATCCAGTAGATGCGATAGACATGATGCCTGGTGATTTGGAGTGGATTGAGTCCTTATGCCAGCATGAGAAAGTGGTTGCGATTGGGGAGATTGGTCTGGATTATTACTGGGACAAGTCGCCAAGAGATGTTCAGCAGCGAGTCTTCCGGGAGCAAATTCGGTTAGCGCGTAAACTGGGGATGCCTATCGTGATTCATAATCGGGATGCCCATCAGGACATTCTAACGATTCTTAAAGAAGAGAAGGCGGCAGAGGTCGGAGGGATTATGCATTGTTTCTCGGGCAGTTGGGAGACAGCGAAGCAGTGTCTGGATATGAATTTCCATATTTCTTTTGGAGGGCCTGTGACGTTTAAAAATGCGGTGCAACCGAAAGAAGTACTGGCGCAGGTTCCGCTCGATCGTTTGTTGATCGAAACGGATGCGCCATACTTGACGCCACACCCTTTCCGCGGTAAACGCAACGAAACGGGTTACGTTCGCTTAGTTGCCGAAACTGCCGCGGAAATTCGGGGGATGACGCTGGAAGAAATAGCTGAAATTACAACCAACAATGCGATTCGGTTACTCGGCCTCAAGTAGGGCGTTCTTCTTGAACTTCCGGCGTAAGACAACGCCGCATGCGAAAGAAATGAAGGCAAGACTGAGTAAAGGGACTAGGATATACAGGATAGGGGTTCCTATCATAAATGGAATCGTTAAGACGACAAGCTCTAGTAAGAGGGTTAGCCAAATGATAAAGGCCAGGGCACCTGCTCTAGTTTGGGGATCCAATGGGTACATGGTGAGCCAAAACGTATAGCGATGTGCACGCTCTAATGAAGTAAGTTGAACCATCGAGATCACTAGTGCGATGAGTAGAATGACGCTTCGTGCAGTAGTGGAGTCTGCAACGACTAGAGCTAAGATGCCGATTACAGTCAATCGGAGCACAATAGCGAACATCTCGGTGCGCAACAATGTCTTCATATATAAGTAAAGAAACGCAGAATCCTGTCGAAATGGAATGGTTCGGGTAATCCCGCTAATCCATCCTCGGCGGGCTATTCGTGTTGGTAATTGAGGTACGTCTACGAACCAATTGAAGAAGGCGTAGAGTCGGGCTTGTTGCTGTTTCTCTTTGGCGATCAAATAGTCCCATCCGATCACATATTTACCAGCGTATCGGAAGGCAATCAGCCAAACGAATACGAGGAGTATGGCAGCTAGGCTTGCCCATAAACTGCTGTAGTGAAACTGGATTGTAAGTAAGGCGAGGGATGCCACCCACCGAAAACAAACAGATATGAATCGAGTTCGTTCAGTGGCAAATCTTCCTTCCTGCCAATGAGCTAATTGGTTCGCTATCTTTAATAGAAGTAATAGAGCAAAAATGAGAAGAAATGGCTGAGCTTCGGTGCCTAGACAGTGATTATATAGGGGCGTTACTACAACCCAGCCAAGAAATAACCGCACGCTCTGAAGTGATAGACTGTACAGAAAGCTGCTTCGGAAATAGGCACCCATTTCATGTTCGATCCGCAATAGAAACATGCGATCCGCACTGCGTGTCAACGTGCGAATGGAGCTTGAAGCAACGAGTGGAACGAGCACGAGCAACACGATCCATAGGTACGGATAATCTGTCGGAAGACGCTGTAATGTTTTTGCATAATAATAGGAAGAAACGATGACAAGAAACAACAAGAAGCCGATGAAATTACTGCGTGCGGCATACTGCCAATACCCTAGGGATTCCTTCATATAATGTTGGAAACGCTGCTTCCATAATGCATGTGTGTTAAATGCAGATGTAGGATCTGTTAGTTGACTCATGCCATGTCTCCTTGAACAAGCTTGTAGAAGATGTCGTCTAATGACGCCTGAGGCAGCGCTGTTTGGGAGCGTAATTCGACTAAATCTCCCTGTGCAACCATGTGGCCTTTGTGGAGAACGACATAAGCATCGCAATATTTTTCAATTGTAGACAAAATGTGTGAGGAAATGAGAAAGGACGCACCTTTCTTCTTCATTTGAACCATGAGATCAAGCAAGGAACGAATCGCTAAAGGGTCGAGTCCAAGAAACGGTTCATCGATTATATAGAGAGAGGGTTCGATCAAGAAGGCATTCATGATCATGACCTTCTGTTTCATCCCTTTGGATAAATGACTAGCGAAGCTGTTCAGCTTGTCCTTCATCTGAAATTGCTCCAATAAGGAGCGAGAACGGGTTTCGTAATCCGCTTTAGATAATCCATAAGCTAGTGCCGTTAGCTCAAGGTGTTCGCGAATCGTAAGTTCTTCGTATAACTCTGGACTTTCAGGTACATAAGCATATGTCGCTCGGTAAGGCAGCGGATCCTCGGCTAGCGTTAAACCATTAATGCGAATTGACCCTTTTTGCGGTTGGAGCAGTCCCAGAATATTTTTGATGGTGGTACTTTTCCCTGCACCATTGAGTCCAATTAGACCCATCATTTCTCCTTGGCCGATCGAGAAAGTTAGATTATGAAGAACGGGTTTGTTGGGTAAATATCCACCGAATAAAGCGTTTACTTGCAGGATGGGGCCCATCACAATTGCCTCCCTAAATAGCAAATTATTGGTATTTTTTAATCAAATACTACCAGAATCATTATAAACAAATTTGCATTTTTAGCCTAGTTTTGATCATTATATACTGAAAAAACGAGTATACGTACGTTAAAGTTAGGCACGTGTAGATATAAGTGGGTTATATATGGAAAATAAACAAAATTTAATCGATTTAGCCCTTTTTAACGGGTGTTAATCCCTTTACAGGTTGAGATTAACAGCGTAATATACTTTTCATAATAACTTAATATCCAATTTGCCAATTTTCCATTCGCTGAGTTCCAAATGTGGGAACGGGGGAACCACTGCAAGCTTAATGAGCATTCCAATGCGGGTTAAGTAAGCAGAGAGTAATAGGGGTGAATCATAGACGTCAAACAAGCAGTTTGCGTCTACGTAGGGCGACTCTCACGTCCGAATCCGTCAGCTAACCTCGTAAGCGTAAGAGAGGTAACGATTGTCGTGCGTGCTATTTGTATTTCACTATGCAAACTAAGCCAGCGAGAAGAGTCCTCTTCTTGCTGGCTTTTTGTCCACATTTAGGGTCCTACACAGATCATATGACATAAAACAACCCGGAAATCATAGGATGATGAATAGGTAAAAGGGGGGGACGACCAGATTCAGCAAGGAAACAAGGCTGATGATGGCGAGCGTGTTAAGTTAAACTATAAAAAACCTTAGTCGCGTCAAATTTAATCATGCTGTAACCTGGCGGCGAGGCTTTGAAGGAGGACCGAAGAAGTGGGCAGTATCTCAATTAGCGAGACCCATGTAAAACGATCATCCAGCATGTCCTTCGCATTGCGATGGAAGCATGAAAACTTGCGTTTGATTTTAAGCCTGGCTATAATCTCAATCGCAATGACTTTCATGTTTTTGGTGTTGTTGTACGGAACGGCTACCAAGAGCGTATCCGTGGTTGTGAATGGACAAGAAACCGTTGTGCACACGAAGCAATGGGTCCTGCAACGCCTACTGGATGAACAAGCCATAACGATTGGTGAGCACGATGAAATTTCAGCTTCACTCACGACCAAGCTCAAGGGTGGAGACAAAATTGTTATTGAGCATGCATCACCGATTCAATTGACTGCTGATGGAAAGACCACCACTGTTTACACAACTGCAAGAACGGTAGAAAGTGCATTGCAACGTTTACATATTGCACTTGGTGAGAATGATCGTATTTCTCCCGAACCGACAGCCGCTCTTAGCACAGGCGATGAGATTAAAATCGTCCGTGTGACCAAAGAGACGGAGGAAGTCTCTGAATCGATCGCATTCGAGACAGAGAAAAAGAATGACGCATCTTTGCTTAAAGGGAAAGAGCAAGTGGTCCAAGAAGGTAAAGAAGGCGTGTTGGTCAAAAAGAAAGAAAAGACTTTCGAGGACGGCGTTTTAGTCGCGGAAGCAGTTGTGGGTGAAGAAGTACAAACAGAAAGCATTAAGAAAGTAGTTTCCGTAGGCACGAAAAATCCTGTGGTTGTTCTCTCCGCCTCTTCACCGAGTGTGGATGAAGTTTCCAAGAATGGTGTGACCTTCGGTTACAAACAAATTCTGAAGAACGTGAAGCTTACTGCGTATTCTGCGGGTGCTGCGTCGACAGGTAAGACGGAGGGCTCTGCTGGTTATGGTAAAACCTACACAGGTACTACCGTTACTGAAGGCCGTACGATCGCTGTCGATCCGAAGGTTATTCCGCTTGGATGGTGGGTATACATCGAAGGGATTGGTTTCCGTCGTGCTGAAGATATCGGCAGCGGTGTGAAAGGCCAAATGATCGATGTGTACTATGAAGATCACGGTTATGCAAATAAATTTGGCACGAAGCAAGGGTACACTGTATATGTGGTTGGCCCTACAAAACCATCCCAAAACTAACGTGTAAACGGTAGTTTGTGCGGGAACACTACTAACATACACGTAGCTTGGCATCTGCCTGCGCGAAGAAGAGGAGCCCCCTCTTCTTTTTCTGCGTACTGAGGAAGGAAACGCATCAATGATAAAAGAAATGATCGTTGTGGAAGGCAAGGACGATACAGCTGCTATTAGGCGGGCTGTGCAGGCGGATACGATTGAAACAGGCGGATCTGCTATCGGACAAGCCGTGCTCAAGCGAATTGCTCTGGCTCAGCAGCGCAGAGGCGTCATTATCTTCACGGATCCCGATCACGCAGGGGAACGGATCCGCAAAATCGTGGCAGCCAAGGTACCTGGCTGCAAGCATGCTTTCATTACGCAGGAGCAAGCTGCGTATAAGGGTGATATCGGCGTCGAGAACGCGACGCCAGAGACGATTCGTCAGGCGCTTCAGAGCCTGAGGACGGAATATGAAGCAGCAGTTTCGCTGCTGACGATGGAGGATCTGATTGCTGCCGGGCTCATCGTGCATCCGGATGCGGCTGCTCGCCGCTTGACGGTAGGCAATGCGCTGGGCATTGGTTATTGCAATGGTAAGCAATTCTATAAACGTTGTGCGATGTTTCAGATTTCAAAAGAGGAATTTGAGGCGGCGCTCGAACATTTGAACTAGTAGAATTCTTGGAGTGACTAGAACCCTAAATAGATACGAGGTCTATACAATGAATATAACCAGACAAGAGGTTGTTGTAACAGCCGAAGACGTGGCAACACCAAGTAAAACGAAACAAATTATTAAGAAGAATGGTCTCGTGCTCAAAAAAAGTTTAGGCCAGAACTTCTTAATCGATCAAAACATCCTCAGCAAGATCGTCATGGCCGCTGAGCTCGGCCCTACGAAGGCTGCGCTTGAGATCGGCCCCGGCATCGGCGCGCTCACACAGCAGCTTGCCAAGCTCGCTGGCCGCGTGCTTGCGGTCGAGATCGATCAGCGTCTACTGCCCATTCTGGACGAGACGCTGGCGCCTTACCCCCATGCCACTGTCGTTCATGGGGATATCTTGAAAACCAACCTGCCGGAATTGTTCCGGCAGCATTTCGAAGGCGTGGAGGGCGTCAGTGTTGTCGCCAACCTTCCGTACTACATCACGACGCCGATCATCATGAAGCTTCTGGAAGAGAAGCTTCCCCTGGAGAATATCGTCGTGATGATCCAGAAAGAAGTGGCCGACCGCATGGCGGCTCGTCCAGGCACCAAGGATTACGGCAGCTTAAGTATTGCCGTACAGTTCTACTGCGAGCCGGAGCTCGTCACAATCGTGCCGCGCACCGTCTTCGTCCCGCAGCCGAACGTCGATTCCGCCGTTATTCGGCTGCGCGTGCGCCAAGCGCCGCCAGTTGAAGTGGCGGACGTGGACTTCTTCTTCGCTGTCGTCCAAGCGTCCTTCGTTCAGCGTCGCAAAACCCTCTATAACAACCTCGCGGCGAGGTTCTTTACCAAAGAGAATAAGCCTGAGCTGGAAGCGTTGCTGCAGGGCATCCAAATCGAGCCTTCACGCCGAGGTGAGACACTCAGCATGGAGGAGTTCGCACGCTTGTCCACGGCGCTTCGTGTGCACGGCTGCAAATAAACCCGCACCAAATGCCTAGTCTCGCCATAGGATACCCTTAGGAGGGGATTTGTGCGATGAGGCAAGGTGATTTTGTTACCCGTATTTCCTATGGCGGCGACGTCGTGTTTAAAATTGAACGAATTGAGCATCTCAAGGCCATTCTGAGGGGTGTCGATGTTCGGTTGCTTGCAGATGCGCCGCTCACGGATCTGACAAAAGCGAATCCTAAGGAGACCTTAGATCATCCACGGTCAAGCTCGCCTGAATTTCGTGAGTCGCTGCGTCGACTAGCGGTGTCCCAAGTGCAATTGCAGGAGAAGAATCAGATGGCCGTCAATCATAAACAAAATTCACAACCAGCTCATAACAGCTATTTCGAAGTGCCAGGAAGGGTTCTGCACTTGGATGGCGATCCGAGCTATCTGCGCAAAAGTATGCAGCTCTACGGCGAATTACGCATTCCGGCAGAAGGTTTCTTCATTCCTGAGGCACAAATGGCGGAAGCGCTGCAAAGGTTGCTTCCTCAATATAAACCGGACATTGTCGTCATTACGGGGCATGATGGTATTTTGAAAAATCGACAAAGCGTGAGCCCGAACAATCTGTCGAGCTATAAGAATTCGCAGAACTTCGTGAATGCAGTTCGGGTGGCCCGGCAATATGAGAGAAATCGGGATTCCTTAATTATCGTAGCAGGGGCTTGTCAGTCGCATTTCGAAGCCTTATTGCGAGCTGGGGCTAATTTCGCCAGTTCTCCTGCGCGCATCCTTATTCATGCCTTAGATCCGCTATGCATCGCTGCTAAGCTGTCCTATACGCCGACAAGAGAAACGATTTCGATGTTGGATATTATGGATTTGACGGTGACAGGTCTAGAAGGGCTAGGCGGGGTGGAGACGCGTGGCAGTTATCGGATGGGTGTTCCTGGTATACAGCACACGGAAGAGTCTGTATAGCTAGATTAAGCCCGCTAGAGGACGAATAGGGCTTGGAATCATTCTACGTGGATCCAGGCCTGCCTATTTGCAGGATTCAAATAACACTTTTTGTCATGAACTCCGTATGGTGTGGAGGATGGCAGAGAGTGTTCTTTTTTATTTGCGGAGACCGTTGTTCGTACTGTTAGTACCATTTTTGTAAGTTGAAGGGGAGAAGTTTCTCCTTAACTGGAAAAGTGTGAATAATTTGCGAACATTGGTGACAACCTGAAGGGAGAGGAAATCCCAAATCCTATAAAAATGCCGTTGACAACGGGATTATGGTGCTGATATAATATTTGACCTCATTTGACATGATGGGGTAAATGGGTTATAATTGACAAGGAAAGAGGTGGTAGTTGACAATGGCAAAAAATGCGCTATTGGAAATCAAACGCAGTTTGGAGCCCCATGTTGGGCGGAAGATCATGTTGAGAGCGAATGGTGGCCGTCGTAAGACTGTCGAGCGTTCCGGTGTTTTAGAAGAAACCTACCCTTCTGTGTTTATTGTGAAATTAGATCAAGAATCCCACGCCTTCAAACGAGTGTCATACAGCTACGCCGATATCCTAACTGAGTCCGTCGAAGTTACCGTGTGCAATGACGATGGTCAGGTTCGCATCACTTATATACAGCATTAGCTTAATAGCGTTCCGATATTAGACAGGCCTAGTGGCCTGTTTTTGCTTTGTATCTATCCTCTTTGCCAGGGCATACTAATCGAAATCGTCATTAATCAGTGCTTATGATGGTTGCAGTGTTCATTGTACGCAAAGGATAAGGAGGATTCGGTATGAGTCGAAGAAGAAGTGTGATGTCAGAAAGTTTTAAATATGAGTTAGCGAAGGACCTTGGTTTCTACGATGTTGTAGAGCGAGAAGGCTGGTCAGGGATTCGAACGAAGGATGCAGGGAACATGGTGAAGCGAGCAATTCAAATTGCGGAGGAGCATCTGGCCAAACAACACGTTTCAGCTCCGAACAATGTGCATGTGGGCGGGTCTAATTATCGTCAGACGGCAGCTAATCAACCGGCACCCAACGGACAGGGTTATACGAGCCACATGTCGTTATCAACCAGTCAGCCTCAGCAACAAACGGGCCCTATCAACTATCCGCCGTCAGGTGGTTATCAGCAGTCTTATCAACAGTCTGGACAAGGGTCGCAACGTCCGTATTACAGCTAAAGCAATTGCTTTAGCTTTTTTTTTATGCTTTTGTTATAATATCGGGGTGGCTAACGAGCAAAAGAAGGTGATCGGATGAAGATTTTTGAGAAAGCACCGGCTAAAATCAATTTGTCTCTAGATGTTTTACATAAAAGACCAGACGGTTACCATGAAGTTGAGATGGTTATGACAATGGTGGATCTGGCGGATCGGATCGAAATGCAGGAGATGGCACGTGACACGATCATCATATCGAGTCAGGCGGGCTATATTCCGCTCGACGAGAAGAATCTAGCCTTTCAGGCTGCACGTCTCATTAAAGACCGCTATGACGTCAAACAGGGCGTTTATATTCATCTGGACAAGCGGATACCTGTGGCAGCAGGATTGGCAGGCGGGAGCAGTGACGCAGCGGCTACGTTGAGAGGCCTTAACCGCCTCTGGAACCTCAATATCTCCAATGAGGAGCTTCAAGTGCTTGGCGCAGAGCTTGGCTCTGATGTGCCTTTCTGTGTGACGGGAGGGACTGCGCTCGCAACAGGGCGTGGCGAGAAGCTGGAACATATCTCATCCCCGCCGCAGTGCTGGGTTGTCTTAGCGAAGCCGCCTATTAATGTGTCGACCTCCGAGATCTACGGCAAGCTGAGGGCGCGCGAAATTAAGCATCATCCTTCCACAGCAGGTGTATTAAGTGCGATAAGGGACAAGCAGTTCGATCGTTTGTGCAATAATCTAGGCAATGTACTGGAGGAAGTGACGCTGGACCTATATCCAGAGGTCAGACATCTGAAGGAGTGCATGCAGCGCTTGGGTGCAGACGGCGTATTGATGTCAGGCAGCGGACCAACCGTCTTTGGCCTTGTGTCCAAGGAAGCGAAAGTGGCGCGCATTTATAATGGGCTGCGAGGCTTTTGCAAGGATGTTTATGCCGTGCGCATGCTAACCTAAAGAAGCTTAGTAGAGCCCCGTAAAGGGGCTCTTTTTCATGTAATGGGGCATAATGGTAAGAGTCGTGTCTAAATAGTAGACTGTGTTAGGTCTGTGTTAGGTCTGTGTTAACATATTTTTCATGGTTTGCTTGAATAAATACGTATAAAAGTGGTATATTTTCATTATAATATTCGGATTTTGGGGGGTAGTGCGATGAAAAAGTTGAAAAGGAGCGCTAGGCTGGTAGAAATGACACAATATTTGTTGTTTCGCCCCCACTCGTTAATCCCTTTAACGACTTTTGCCGAGCGTTACAACTCCGCAAAGTCTTCCATAAGCGAAGATCTTGCCATCATCAAGGAAGTTTTTGAAGAAGAAGGATTAGGCGAACTGAATACGCTGGCCGGAGCAGCCGGAGGCGTGAAATTTTCACCGAAAGTACCGAAAGAAATATCACTGAAGTTTATCCAGAACTTATGTTTGCAACTTCAACAACCCGAACGGATTCTTCCGGGAGGATACTTGTATATGTCAGATATCATGGGACAACCCCAGTATTTGAACGAAATAGGCAAAACCTTTGCATCCGCTTTCGCTGGACGCGACGTGGACGTGATTATGACCGTTGAAACGAAAGGGATTCCGCTCGCTTATGCGACGGCTACCTATATGAATCTGCCTGTTGTTATCGTGCGTAGAGACAGCCGAGTGACGGAAGGTTCAGCCGTTAGCATTAACTATGTGTCAGGCTCCAACAAACGGATTCAGACGATGTCGCTTGCAAGGCGCGCGCTGAAAGAAGAATCCAAGGTGCTGATCATTGATGACTTCATGCATGTTGGCGGAACGATTCATGGCATGATGGACCTGCTAGCTGAGTTTAAAGCAACGGTGCAAGGCGTGGGCGTATTCATGGAGTCCTGTGAAGCCGAGGAGCAGTTGGTGGATAACTACGTATCACTAGCGCGTTTATATGGCGTAGACTCCAAGACGAAACAAATTACGGTAGAGCCTGGTAACTATTTTGATTCGAAATAAAGGAGAACTCTGAAAATGGAACTTATTTCAACTACAGCAGCTCCTGCTGCTATCGGCCCCTACTCACAAGCGGTTAAACTGGGGAACCTGTTATTTACTTCGGGACAAATCCCGCTCGGCTTAGATGGCCAAATCGTAGAGGGCGGTATTAAGGAACAGACTGTTCAAGTTTTTGAAAATTTGAAAGGCGTGCTTGAAGCAGCGGGCTCATCCCTTGGGCAAGTTGTGAAAGCGACTGTCTTCTTGAAGGACATGAACCAATTCGGCGAGCTGAATGAGATCTACGCTACCTACTTCGGAGATCATAAACCGGCTAGATCTACCGTTGAAGTTGCGAGATTACCACGCGATGTTTTTGTCGAAATTGAACTAATTGCTGTGATTCCTGTCGAAATTTAACAGAAACATTAAGAACACATTAAATTATCAAAAATTTCAAAAAAATAAGAAGGAATTTGCATGGATATGTTGAATATATCACCCAAGTCTCAGAGATGGAAAAAGGTGGTGAACACAAGTGCAAATTACAGATGTAAGACTCCGCCGGGTAAACTCCGAGGGGAGGATGAAGGCGATTGCTTCTATTACCATTGATAACGAGTTCGTCGTACACGACATTCGTGTCATCGATGGCAATAACGGAATGTTCGTTGCTATGCCGAGCAAGCGAACACCAGACGGTGAATTCCGCGATATCGCTCATCCGATTTCGTCCACGACTCGTGAGAAAATTCAAGCAGCAGTACTCGCTGAATACGATCGCGCAGCTGTAGAAGAGGAAGTTATTGAAGAAGGCGCATAATTCAGATTATTGAGAGAGCCCTTGGGGCTCTCTTTTCTTTTGACAGGTAATGATGCTATATTGGGGGAGAACTCATCGTTAGAGATAGGCTTCAGAGACAGAAAAGAGAAATCATAAATTCATTATAAAGGAGTTGGATTTTCGTTGAAGCTCATGGCAATTGTGTTAGCAGCAGGACAAGGGAAACGAATGAAATCAAAGCTATACAAGGTGCTTCATCCGGTTGTTGGTAAACCGATGGTGGGTCACGTTGTGGATACGCTGCAACATATAGAGGTTACGCAAACGGTAGTAGTTGTTGGATTTGGTGCGGAGGCTGTTAAAGGCTATTTAGGGAATCGTACCCAGTACGCGCTGCAAGAGCAGCAACTTGGAACAGGGCACGCCGTGCTTCAGGCCAAGGATTTGCTTGGTGACGAAGAAGGAATGACGGTTGTTATTTGCGGTGATACGCCACTCATTACAGCAGCTACGCTGCAAGAAACGATTGCACTGCACCAACAATCAGGCGCGGCAGCGACGATTCTGACGGCCAAGCTAGATGAGCCGACAGGCTATGGGCGTATTATTCGCGGAGAAGACGGCGCGGTTGCGCGGATCGTCGAGCAGAAGGATTGCACACCAGAGGAAGCGGCGGTTCAGGAGATTAATACGGGTACGTACATTTTTGATAATCGCAAAATGTTCGTTGCGCTGGGGTCAGTTACGAACAAGAATGTACAGAATGAGTACTACCTAACCGACGTTATCGGCATAATGACAGGAGCAGGCGAAATCGTTCAGGGCTATTGCATGGCAGATCCAGCTGAATCCATTGGCGTGAATGATCGAGTGGCATTGTCCGAAGCGGAGCAACTGTTCAAAGCGCGGATTAACCGTGAGCACATGTTGAATGGGGTTACGATTATTGATCCACTGAATACGTACATCGAGAAGGATGTTACGATTGGTGCCGATACGGTGCTGCTGCCGGGCACGATTTTGCGCGGAAACACACAGGTTGGTGAGCTTTGTACGATTGGACCGCAAACTGAAATCATCGATTCCATCATTCAGAACGAAGTAACCATTAAGCAGTCTGTTCTTCAAGAGGCTTATGTGGATAGTGAAACATCCGTGGGGCCATTTGCTTATTTGAGACCTGGCGCTAAGCTTGGCAAGCAAGTGAAGGTCGGTGACTTCGTTGAGATTAAAAATGCGACGCTTGGTGAAGGAACGAAGGTTTCTCATTTGAGCTACGTAGGTGATGCGGTAGTTGGATCGAATGTGAATATCGGCTGCGGTGCTATAACAGTGAATTATGATGGGTTTAATAAAAACCTGACAGAAATCGGCGATAATGCGTTCGTAGGCAGTAACGTTAATTTAATCGCACCTGTGAAAATCGGGGACGGGGCTTATGTCGTTGCTGGTACCACGATCACACATGACGTGAGCGAAGGCGACCTGGCTATCGCCCGTGTACGACAAGAGAATAAAGCCGGTTATGCGGATAAAATTAAAGCGCGAATGAAGGCGAAGAAAGAAAATAAAGGCCGTTGATAGACGGGTGTTATCAGTTAGTATGGCGTAATTAAGCAATAGGAATGGAACCTCTTGAGGTGGGGTACGCTACAAATGAAGTGCTGCCCACTCAGCCTGATTTACGTGGAAACGTTTAGGCTGAGCGAGACCGATAGAGGTTCTTTTTCCCGTGCTAGTGCGCCTGTAGGAGGGTTGTTGAGCTGGGAGAGCAACAGCGCCACCCTAATGAAAGCGCTTAATATCCAGGGCGCGAAACAAAAGTATGCTTCTTTCTGCTATAAAAGATACGATTAATCTTAACGAAATGCAGGTTGTACATTTCAACGAAGCCTATATCCTTGTGCAGATTTTGATAGTATACTTGGACGGGTACGTCCGCATCGAGATGATCTTGGAAATGATCATCTTCTGTAAGCTGTTGTCCATGTAGATACATTGTTCGTTTATCACCTACAGCTTTATGGAATGGATAACATTAGGTAAAAGGTATATTGTAAACAATAACCTTTAGAAGCGGGTTCCGCAAAGGTTTTTTAGTTCTTTGTTAGGGGGATTTAGAAAATTATGAAATGTTTTATCGGACTGGGAAATCCGGGAAAGCAATATGAGCTAAATCGGCACAATATTGGGTTTATGGCGATTGATCGCTTTGCCGCCAAGTGGGGGATGACCTCTTTTCAGAATAAAGGAAAAGGGCTGCTCGCAGAAGGTAATGTGAATGGGACGAAAGTGTATCTGCTCAAACCAATGACGTACATGAACCTCTCAGGTGAATCCATGCGCGCATTCCTTGACTTCTATAAAGCCAAATTGGAAGATGTCGTAATTGTGTATGATGATATGGACACATCCTTCGGTCAAATTCGTCTTCGCTATCAAGGCAGCCCAGGCGGACATAACGGTATCAAGTCCATTATTCAACATGGGGGCACTCAGATTTTCAATCGGATTCGGATTGGGGTGAATCGCCCGGCACCAGGCTATAATATTGCCGATTATGTGCTGTCCAACTTTTCCAAAGAAGAGATGAAGTCCATTAATAACGTGCTCGATTTAACTTGCGATGCCATGGAATTCAGTTTAGGCGAATCTTTCGAGAAAACGATGGCTAAGTTTAATAAATAGTCACAACGCATGAATGTGCCCTATATATGATGATATGTAAGCTCCCTATTCAAAAATGACAATGGCAGATTCGGCTAATTATTCCGAAGAATGGTCATACTAGGATGTAATCGAATTGTCGAAGGAGGCATACATATGATCAAGTATATTTGCAGGCACTGTCATACCTTTGTCGGGGAAATTAATCAGCGCGCGATTACCGAGCAGCAGTTAGGCTTCCATTTCTTGACCCCTGATGAGCGTAGAGATATAATATCGTATAATACGAACGGAGATGT
This sequence comes from Paenibacillus sp. J22FR83, assembly GCF_059691955.1. Lineage (NCBI taxonomy): Bacteria > Bacillati > Bacillota > Bacilli > Caryophanales > Paenibacillaceae > Paenibacillus > Paenibacillus sp. J22FR83. Next base: position 43,354 of record NZ_JCAUAM010000029.1, on the reverse strand, counting down.
TACGGTTAGAGTCGTTTGCGACTACTGTCGTGAGGCATTAGAAGCGAATCCCGAATTATCATTGCTAGCCAGTCCGTTGCAATAATTTATGATGAAGATAAAGAGTTAATAGCCGAGGCAAGTGTGCCGAGGCTTCTTTTTGTGAGGGGAGTGTACTTGTTTGCAAGCTTTAATTCAAGCTTTTTCTGCGGATTCCGACTTTCAAACGATCGTGACAGGCCTGAGGTCCGAAATGAAAGAGCAGCTCATTGCCGGTTTAACTGGCTCCTCCCGGCAAGTCATGCTGGCCTCACTTGCGCGAGAGCTTGAGCGTCCGCTTTTCGTTGTTACACACAATATGTTTGCTGCGCAAAAAATAGCGGAAGACCTCTTGGAGTGTCTATCCCCTGATGAAGTGCTGCTCTATCCATCTCAAGAGCTTCTGACTACGGAAGAAGCTGCTTCAAGCCCTGAGATGCTAGCGCAGCGTATTGACGTTCTTACGAAACTTGCGGGTGGATTCCGCGGTGTTGTGATTGCCCCATTTGCTGGCGTGCGAAGATTGCTGCCACTCAAACAGGTGTTCGAAGAATCCCGAGTAACGGTTAATGTTGGGGACACAGTTCAATTAGACGATCTGCTAGCTTCCTTATCCAGCCTAGGTTACGAACGTGTTGAACGCGTTGAAACGAAAGGCGAAATGAGTGTGCGAGGCGGAATTCTGGATATATTTCCATTAACATCGGAGAATGCCATTCGGATCGAGCTCTTTGATATCGAGGTCGACTCTATTCGGACATTCGATGTAAGTGACCAGCGGTCAATTGATAAACTAACAACGGTGACGATCCCTCCATGCCGGGAGATTCAAGCGGATAGAAAGCGGTTACATTCAGCGGCGCAACATGCGTATGAGTTGCTGCAGGCGCAGTTGGCGAAGATGACGGAGCGCTCAGCCAAAGACAAGCTGTTGGAAGTTGTAGGCCGCGATATCGAGCTAATGCGAGAGGGTCAGACGTTCCCGGGCATTTATAAATATATTTCTCTCCTATATACGGAAAGACAGACGCTCATGGACTATATGCCCAAAGACTCCATCCTCATTATCGATGAGCCTGCCCGCCTCTTGGAAACGGCGAAGCAGCTCGAGCGTGATGAAGCGGAGTGGATGATGCATGCGTTAACCGAGGGGAAGAGCTTGCCGGCTTTTGTGCTGTCCAAATCTTACGATACCTTGCTGCACCGCAGACCGTTCCCGACGCTGTATGTGTCCCTTTTCCTTCGTCAGGTCGCGGGTATTCAGCCACAGAATATCGTTAACTTCGTATGTCGGGTGATGCAAAACTTCCATGGGCAGATGAATCTCCTCAAGGCGGAGATGGAGCGGTGGAAGAAGAATGGCAGTAAGGTCATTCTGCTCGCTAATGGGGATGACCGTGCTGAACGCGTGCGTCGTGTTCTTGGCGATTACCAGATCGAAGTTCCTGAGATTGTCGATGGGAATCTGCAAACCGGTTTCGAAATGCCTTCGATTCATCTCGTTGTGATTACAGAAGGCGAGATCTTCACACAGAAACAGCGTAAAGCACGCAAAGTGGAGAAGAAGCTGGAGAACGCAGAACGAATCAAGAGCTATCAAGAGCTCAAGATCGGAGACTACGTTGTTCACGTCAATCACGGGATCGGGAAGTACGTTGGCATCGGCACGTTAGAGGTTGGCGGGATTCATAAGGATTATTTGCATATTATGTATGCTGGCGGCGATAAGCTGTCTGTTCCAATCGATCAGATTGATTTAATTCAGAAGTATGTCGGTTCCGAAGAGAAAGAACCGAAGGTATATAAACTTGGCGGGGCTGACTGGGCCCGCGTGAAAAGCAAAGCACGCGCATCTGTCAAAGATATTGCAGATGAGCTGATTAAGCTATATGCCGAACGTCAAGCGGCGAAGGGGTATGGCTTCGGCAAGGATAGCTCGTACCAGAACGAGTTCGAGGCGATGTTCCCGTATGACGAGACGCGAGATCAGCTGCGCGCGATAGAAGAAATCAAAACGGACATGGAGAAAGAACGTCCAATGGACCGTCTGTTGTGCGGTGATGTTGGGTATGGCAAAACCGAGGTCGCGGTCCGCGCAGCCTTCAAAGCTGCGATCGACGGGAAGCAAGTGGCCGTGCTCGTACCAACCACAATCTTGGCGCAGCAGCATTATGAAACGTTCCGTGAACGCTTCTCTGGCTATCCGTTCAATGTAAAGGTATTAAGCCGGTTCAGATCTAAGAAGGAACAAACGGAAGTCATGAAAGGCGTCAAGAAAGGTACTGTTGACGTTGTCATCGGGACCCATCGCCTTTTGTCACAAGATGTCCAGTTTAAGGACCTTGGCTTGCTCATCGTCGATGAGGAGCAGCGTTTCGGCGTGTCCCACAAAGAGAAGCTTAAGCGTCTGAAGACGAACGTGGACGTACTGACGCTAACGGCGACGCCAATTCCAAGAACCTTGCATATGTCCATGCTGGGCGTTCGTGACTTATCCGTTATTGAAACTCCGCCCGAGAACCGTTTCCCGGTCCAGACGTATGTAGTGGAATACGGGCCGACGCTGGTTAGAGAAGCCATTGAGCGAGAACTAGCGCGTGAGGGGCAAGTTTATTATCTGTACAATCGCGTGCAAGGCATTACCCAAATCGCTGATCAAATATCGATGATGATTCCGGATGCACGAGTTACTGTAGCGCATGGTCAAATGGGTGAGCAGGAGCTCGAGAAAACGATTCTCGATTTCTTGGACGGGGAGTACGATGTGCTTGTTTCCACAAGCATCATTGAAACCGGTGTCGACATCCCGAATGTGAATACACTTATTGTCCATGATGCGGATAAAATGGGTCTTTCCCAGCTCTATCAGCTGCGCGGACGTGTAGGAAGGTCGAATCGTGTCGCTTATGCGTATTTCACGTATCAGCGTGATAAAGTGTTGACAGAAGTAGCCGAGAAACGACTTCAAGCGATTAAAGAGTTTACAGAACTTGGTTCAGGCTTTAAAATTGCGATGAGGGACTTATCCATTCGTGGCGCAGGAAACTTATTGGGTGCTGAACAGCACGGCTTTATTGCATCTGTCGGCTTTGATTTGTACTCGCAAATGTTGGCTGAAGAGATTGCGAAGCTGAAGCTTGCGATAGATGGAGATGCGGTCATTCCAGAACCGGAATGGCATACATCAATCGACATTCAGTTGGATGCGTATCTGCCTTCTGATTACATCTATGACAGCATGCAAAAAATCGAAATTTACAAAAAAGTGGCCGCCATTCGTACGCTGGAAGAAGCCGCGGATCTGCACGATGAGCTCGTTGATCGCTTTGGCGATCTGCCGCAGGCCGTATTCAACCTACTCACAGTGGCTCGTTTGAAAGCATACGGTTCCGAGTACCGGATTGAAACGATTAGCCAAAAAGGAGAGGATTACCTAATCAAGGTGCATATCGACCAGAACGGCAGGCTGGATGGTCAGAAGCTGCTTGCTTTGTCCAAAGGCTTTGATGGTCGTATCAAATTGAATGCAGATCCGCAGCTACTTATTGTTATCCGCTTTAAAGGCATGAAGCCGGAAGCCTCCATCGAATTGTTGGAGAAATTCTTGGTACAATATAAGGATGTTCTGAAAACGAAAGGGGAATTACAGGATGTTGCCAAATGAAACTAGCAAACAACGACGTACTTCGAAAAAATGGATATTAGGATTGGCGACAGTCGTCCTTGCTTTCTCTGTCCTCAGCGCGTGTGGAGACAAAAAGGAGGGCGCTGCAACAGCTACGCCTTCCGCATCTGCGGCTGCTACAGGTAATCCAAGCGATATCATTGCTACGTACAAAGAAGGCGGGAAAATTACACGCGGTGAATTCGATTCTTTCATCAACGTAAATAAAATGTTCTCACCGCAATTAGCTCAATACTTGGCGGATCCAGCTTTCCAACAAGATATGTTGAAGCAAATGGTTACTTTCCGTGTTCTTTCTGCTAAGGCAGATGACAAAGTGAAAACGGATGCTGACAAACAAGTTAAGGAGCAAATGACAGCCATTACGGACTACTTCGGTAAGCAAGAAGGCGGAATGGACAAGCAGTTGAAAGATAACGGTATCGAGTTGAAGGATATCGAGTCTCTGATGAAATTAAGCTTCTACACAATGGGCAGCATGGAAAGTAAAATTACGGACCAAGCGGTTCAAGATGCTTACAAAGAACAAGCAGCAGCACATGCGTTTGACATTGCAACGGTTAGCCATATCCTTATCTCCTTGAAAGATTCCGCAACACAAAAGGATCTTCGTACGAAGGAAGAAGCGCTAAAAATAGCAAAAGAAGTGAAAGCGAAACTGGATGCCGGTGGCGATTTCGCAGCGCTTGCGAAAGAATTCTCCGATGATCCAGGTTCCAAAGATGTAGGCGGTACGTACAAAGATGCTAACATCAATGAATGGGTAACAGAGTTCAAAGATGCAGCAAGCACGCTTCCATTGAACAAAATCAGTGATCCTGTAGAATCCAGTTTCGGTTATCACGTGATGAAAGTAGAATCCAGAAGCACGAAGCAACTGGATGATACGCTCAAAACGCAAATCAAATCTCAGCTTGCAGAGAAATCCTTGTCTGAATTTGCTGAAACTGAGTATCCGAAATTGATCGAAACGAATAACCTTCCTAAAGTAGAAGCAGCGCCAGCGCCAGCAGCAAGCCCTGCAGCTAGTCCTGCAGCAAGCCCGGCGGCAAAGTAAGAACTTACCAGGATGTCCGATAATGGACATCCTGTTTTTATTTCTCATTTTTGGACATGATAAGCGCAGCAGGATGCAGAGCTAAATAAGTTGATAAGGATTTATAAGTGCGACGCACTTATAGCTTCGCATCAACCTTGGTAAACGGAAGCCGTCCTTGGAAGACGGCACGACCGTTTATCCTTGAGTAAATTGCTTAGTCGGGGCGTCTGCATAGAAGAATGGGAAGTGAAGAATACTATGGATAGATTTCAAGTTCCCACCAAATCCCGATCTAGCATACAAGGTTTCATGCTCGTGTCGTATCTAATTCGAAAGCGGAAAGTGAGGCATCTAGAAGTATGAAAGCAACTGGAATTGTCCGTCGGATAGATGATTTAGGGAGAGTTGTAATCCCCAAGGAAATACGGCGCACCCTACGCATTCGTGAAGGTGACCCTTTGGAAATTTTCGTGGATCGTGATGGAGAAGTTATTTTGAAGAAATACTCACCGATTGGTGAGCTTGGTGATTTTGCGAAGGAGTATGCGGAATCGCTGTTTGAAAGCACCAATCATGTGGCCTTAATTTCGGATCGAGATCATATTATTGCAATGGCTGGTGGATCTAAGAAAGATTACTTAGAGAAATCCGTTGGGGCGGTCATTGAATCTTGCATGGAAAATCGTAAGGCTGTCATTGAAAGCAGTTCAGGTCAATTCGAGATCATTAAAGATACCAATGAAACATTCACTTCCTTTGTAGCTGCGCCGATTGTTGCAGGAGGAGATCCTATTGGTTCAGTAATCCTGATTTCGAAGGACGAGAATGTGAAGATGGGTAATATGGAAGTTAAAATGGTCGAGACTGCTGCTGGGTTCTTAGCGAAGCAGATGGAGCAATGAACACATAATTTCAAACGAAGGCTTCCTTACGGACATGATGCATCTGTAAGCGAAGCTTTTTTTGTCTGAAGGAGTAGATTTCGCTATAATACGTACATAGGAATCATGTTAGCGTAGAGGAGTAAACGGGAATGAGAGCTACCTTCAAGGAGCAAGATGGGCAGAAAGAAGGGCTCTTGAAGCAGGGGAATGGCAAGCGGGGGAAGGACCTGTTAAAGGGTGCAGCCTTGCTTGGGGGAGCAGCTGTGCTCTCTAAACTGCTGGGGACGATGCAGAAGATCCCTTTGCAGAATGTAGCTGGAGATGTAGCTTTTGGCATTTATAACGCGGTTTATCCGCTCTATATTTTGATCTTATTTGCAGCAACGGCTGGATTTCCAGTCGCGGTGTCTAAATTTGTAGCCGAACGTGTCATGGAAGGTGATCATCCAGGTGCGAAGCGGATTGTGTTTGTTTCATCTGCACTCTTAATGAGCGCAGGATTTCTCTTGTTTATCCTACTGTATATGGGGGCGGAGACGATTGCTGGTTGGATCGGCATTTCGCAAACCGTGACAGCGATCCGCAGTGTATCATTTGCACTGCTCCTATCTCCAGTTCTTGCTGTTCTAAGGGGATATTTCCAAGGGTATCAGAACATGGTGCCGACCGCGATCTCACAAGTCATCGAACAGCTTATTCGTGTTATTACGATGGTTGCCCTATTGCTGTACTTGGTTGCCCTCGCTTATGATGAAGCATGGATCGCCGCAGGGGCCACATTTGGCTCTGTAACAGGCGCTGGAGCGGGTCTTGTGGTGATGGCAGTGTATTGGCGCAGAGAACGCCGTGCCCAACGTGTGAAGCATGTGAGGGCGGAGTTGTTGGTGAATGGGGAGCAAGCAGGTGGGACGAAGCCAATGACAGAGCAGGATACGAGGAAAGCGATAGCTGCTGGTTCAGAGATAATGCAAGTGACGTCATCTTGGCAGTGGGCGAAACGGATTACGTTGTATGCAATCCCTGTCTGCTTAGGTGCAATTGTCGTGCCGCTGCTCACGCTCGTGGATACGTTCACGATGCCTCGCTTACTGGAAGCTGCATCAGGCAGTGAGTTGGAAGCTATGCGTCAGTTTGGCCTATATAACCGTGGGTTTCCACTTGTTCAGCTGGTCGTGATGGTAGCCTCCTCGATGTCAGCCGTTTTGGTGCCGGCCATTGCAGAAGCGAAGCTGCGCGGGCATGTCGAACTCATTCGCTTTCGCGCGGAAATGTCCGTGAGGCTCGCATGGGTGGTTGGGCTCGGCGCCTCGTTTGGCCTCGCCTGCTTAGCGATGCCGATCAATCTGATGCTCTATACGAGCACCGAGGCGAGCTGGACCATGGCCGTGTTGGCCTTCACGGCCTTGTTTAGTACCCTGAACGCTGTCAGCGCCAGCGTTCTCCAAGGCATCGGCGTGATCCGCACGCCGATGAATGCCTTGCTCGTTGCCATCGTGCTGAAAGCACTCGGCAACGTCGTGTTGCTGCCCCGCTGGGGCATCGACGGCGCCGCGCTCAGCGCGGTGATCGCCTATGCCGCTGCCGCGGGGCTGAACCTGGTGCAGCTGCGCCGCAGCACCGGGGTGCGCTTCGCGCTGCGGCCGTACGCCGTCAGTCCCACGCTTGCCGTGGGGTTGATGGGCGGCGCCCTTGCAGCGCTGCAAGGGCTGGCCATGCTCGCTAGCGCGGCATGGCAGGTGCCTGAGCGGTGGGGCGCCAGCGCCATCGCTCTCATAGGCGTAGTCGCCGGCGGAGCCGTCTACGCGCTTGTGCTGCTGCGCAGCGGGGGCATCAGCCGCGAAGAGCTGCGGCTGATGCCGGAGCTTGCGCGGAAGCTGGCGCCGCTCCTGGCGAAGCTAGGGCCGCGAGAGGCTTCTGGCGGCGCAGCCCCACCCAAGTAGTAACGCTATAACATAACGTTATTTAAATATATTTTGAACGTTGGAGGTGTCATCCCATGTCAACAAGCAACCCCCGAATTACCGTCCTTGGACTCGGCACAGGGGACGAAGATCAATTAACGTTAGGCGTATGGAAGAAGCTGCAACTGACAGCGAAGTCGCAAGCCAAGTTGTTCCTGCGCACGAAAGATCATCCGATGGTTCACCTGCTGGATGCGAACGCCATCCCGTACGAAACGTTCGATGCGAATTACATGTCGAATGAGTCGTTCGAGGGCGTCTATGAATCTATCGCGACAGAATTAATCAAGGCAGCGAAAAACCATATGACAGAAGTGCTCTACGCTGTTCCGGGTCATCCCATGGTTGCAGAGTACACAGTGCAGCTACTGAAACAGCGCTGCCCATCTGAAGGCATTGACCTCCAAATCACGGGAGGCGAGAGCTTCCTAGACCAAGCGTTCTTGCGCTTTGGCTTCGACCCGATTGACGGCTTTCAGTTGCTGGATGCGACAAGTATCAGCCGATATGCATTGAACCCTCAGCTGCATACGGTGATTGGCCAGGTGTATGATACGTACACGGCATCGGATCTCAAAATCAGCTTAATGGAATCTTACCCTGATGAATATCGCGTTGTTGTCGGTCATGCATTAGGCGTAGCCGGCCAAGAACAGATCATCGAAGTGCCGCTCTATGAGTTGGATCATGTCAAAGGCTACGGCAATTTGTCGCTTGTATGGGTGCCTCGCAGTGAAGGGCAAGAAACGTATTACCGTACATTCGGTAAGCTGCATGAGATTGTACAGACCCTGCGCAGCCCTGAGGGATGTCCATGGGACCGTGAGCAGACGCACGAGAGTTTGCGTAAGAATTTAATTGAGGAAGCCTACGAAGTGCTCGAAACGATTGATGAAGATGATCCGGACCATATGTGTGAGGAGCTTGGTGATTTGCTTTTACAAGTCATGCTGCATGCACAAATGGAAGAGGAGATCGGTACATTCTCTGTGTACGATGTGATCGCGACGTTGAATGAGAAGCTGATCCGCCGGCATCCGCATGTGTTTGGAGAGTCATCCGCTGAGGACGCCGATGAGGCATTAGTGAATTGGAATGCGATCAAGGCCGAAGAAAAGCGGAAGAAAGGCATTGATGTGACGAAACAATCAGTGCTGGACGGGGTTCCACGTGAGTTGCCGGGCTTGATGAAGGCGATGAAACTGCAGAAGAAAGCGGCAGCGGTCGGTTTTGACTGGACAGAACTGAATGATGTGTTAGCTAAAGTGGAAGAGGAGCTGGCTGAGCTGCGCGAAGCGATTGCGAAACCAGCGGAAGAGAGCGCGCAAGAGCGTCGTGACGAGCTGGGAGATGTTCTCTTTTCTATCGTGAATGTTGCTAGATTCCTCAAAGTAGACCCCGAAGAGGCGCTAGCACACACGAATCGGAAATTTATTCAAAGATTTTCATATATCGAAGAACAGCTACGTTTAAAGGGCTTATCTTTTGAACAAACTGGGTTATCAGAGATGGAAATTTACTGGCAGGAAGCAAAAAAAGTTATAAAACTTGACCGACGATAGAAGGATTTTGCCGAAAAAAGCAGAATACTAGACTTGTTGCAAGGTATAGTTATGAAATGTAACCGCACTTGGTACATAGAAGATGGGATCTTCAATCATTTTGGGAGGTAAAGAAAACACATGAACAAAACAGACTTGATCAACAACATCGCTGAAAAAAGCGGACTTACTAAGAAAGACGTAGAAGTTGTCCTTAACGGATTCCTTGGTGAAGTGACGGACGCTCTTTCATCCGGAGATAAAGTACAATTGATCGGTTTCGGTACATTTGAAACTCGTAAGCGTTCTGGCCGTACAGGTCGCAACCCGCAAACGGGCAACCCAATCGAAATCGCAGAATCCAATGTTCCTGCTTTCAAAGCGGGCAACAAGCTTAAAGACGCTGTAAAATAATGCGTATCGATAAATTTCTCAAAGTATCTCGTCTGATCAAACGCCGTACGGTTGCTAAGGATGTGTCCGACCAAGGACGCGTGTGGATTAACGGTAGGGACGCTAAAGCGAGTACGCATGTGAAAGTTGGAGATGAGCTATCCATTCAGTTCGGTCAGAAGAAAGTGACGATTCGCGTTGAACTTCTATCAGAGTCGACCCGTAAGGAAGACGCTGCGCAGATGTACACATTGCTGAAGGAAGAAGCTTTCCAGTCCGAATAGAAGGGTAGATAAGAGTGGCCTTGGGTTCCTGCAGAGGGGATCTGGGGCTATTTTTATGTGCAAATGATGGTCATAGAGAAAAGGGGATTTGAGTTGTGAAATTATATGCAGTTATTCTAACCGTTTGTTCGGTTGTGGGTTCGTGTCTCCTTCCTAGTCACACACAAGCTGCGACGCCAAGCAGGACACCTGCTTCTCATATTATTATGGACGGTAAAGAATTGAGCTTCGAAGTTGCCCCGATGATTGAGGAAGGCGTCATGATGGTGCCGATGAGGACGATCTTTGAAGCCTTTCAAGCGAAGGTGACGTGGAATGAAATTAGAAGGATGGTCACGGCTGTTAAAGGGGATAAAACGATCAAACTGACTACGAGTACGCAGACTGCTTACATCAATGAAAAGGCCATTCAGTTAAGTGCTAGACCGTTTGTCACGAGTGGAAACACCATGGTTCCGATTCGGTTCATCAGTGAAGCCTTAGGTGCGCTGGTGCAGTGGGAGGATAAGACGAAGACGGTGACGATTACCTCGGCGGAGAAATTGGCGCTAGATTCAACTAGTTCGACTAGCAGCAGCCCTCAGGTGTTAAACAGGCATAACCTTATGAGTGGAGGTGGGTTCACGTTCAATAAGGAGGACGTGTATTTCACGCAATACAAGGATAGGGACAATACGGAGGCTGTTATTTTCAAAACAAGCATACAGGCGTCTCTGCCACCTGTTATTCTTACCACGCTAGACGGTGGGCCAGGGCCTACTAGTTTGCAAGTTTCTGGCGGATGGCTCTATTATCTAGAACATGTCAAAGATAGTAATAATGGGCGTCTATACCAAATAAGAGAAGACGGCTCTGAGAAGACATTGCTGCTAGAGCAGGCCATGGACACGTTTCTTATATGGCAGGACTGGTTATACGTTGTTTCCACCTCCGAAGAGGGTGTTTCTTCGCTTTCCAAAATGAAAGTAGATGGCTCTTCCGCAAAGGTACTGGTCCAGGAGCAAGGCGGGATAGCATTTGGCATCGAGGGTGATCTGCTATTTTATGAAGTCAATGATCACAAGAAGTATACTTCAGCGATATATAGCATGCGTCTAGACGGCACGGATAAAAAAAGGCTAGCTACGCCATCCTATACACCATTCAATTCTTTCAAATTTGAGAATGGCTGGTTATATTATTTGTCGTTTAGCTATCCCGCTTACTCGTTATTGCGCGTACGGCAGGATGGAACGTCCGTTTCAGGCGAAGTGGTCCAAGCCAGTGCAGGCTCTGAGTTCACGATTGTTGACGACTGGCTGTACTATTTGAATCCGAAAGATCGAAGCAGTATATATAGAGCGCGTCTAGATGGAACGCTTGCCACGAAGATAGCGGATACGGAAGGACTTATTTTCGCCGTTCCCAATCATATCTTTTACGAAACGGCTACTTATGATAGGTTTAAGAAACATACGTTCTATATGAAGAAGAGTAATTTAGACGGTAGTGATACGCAAACTGTATATGAACGCGAGTTAAATAAATAAGGTTAATTGACCTTGCCCGGTTCTAAAAATGGACATCCTCCCATATCGTAAGATTAGGTGAAGGAGGGGTACAGGCCATGATTGAACCTGTGAAAAACAACAACAAAAGGCAAGAAATTAAGATGCTGAATCGCAAGCTCTTGGAAATATCGGGAGTTTTGAACGTAGAAAGCTTTGATAGCGAAGAATTCCTCCTAGAGACGGAAATGGGCTACTTGATGATTAAGGGGCAAAATTTGCACATCAAGAACTTGAGCTTGGAGCAAGGTCTAGTCGCCATTGAAGGTATGGTAAGTGGATTAGATTATGTAGACGGGAACACCCAGGAGAAATCCAAGGGGTTTCTTGGTAAGCTATTTAAGTGACGCTTCACGTTCAATTTCAGACGATATTCATGATGTTCCTGAGTGGTATATGCATAGGGGCTCTGTTCGATATTTTCCATGTACTGTCGGGCAAGCTGCGATTGCCACGCTGGACCATCCCCATTGTAGATGGCATCTATTGGATTGTGGCGATAATCCTAGTGTTCAAGATGCTTATTTACAGTAATGAAGGACAAGTTCGCATTTTTATTTTTCTCGGAATGGGGATCGGAATCTGTTTCTATTTCGGCCTTCTAAGTTCCCTTGTCATTCGTCTAACCCTCATTCTCATACGAATTGTTGTGGCGATTTACCGCTTCCTCACGCGGACTGTCGAAATATTAATCATTAAACCGATTATTGGCTTATATCGTCTAACCGTGATAATTTTGGGCTTTTTGCTGGCCGTAGCTATATTCCTTTACAGAATTGTGCTACAATTGCTCTATCCTTTGTGGAGACTATTCCTCTGGATGACTAAGCCTGTGCATAAGTACATGGTGATCCCTGGCTGGTTGAAGAAACTACAGGGACGTATCCTTGCGCTTTATCGCAGGATATTCTCGAAGTAGGAGGATTTCCTATTCATGCATGCTCAAGCAACCGTTTCAACCAAGCGCATCAGTCGGGAAGGCTCGAAGCGAAGACTGCGTATCCTTTTGATCATCGTCTTATGTTTTCTGAGCTGGGCTGCTGTTAACATCTGGGGGCAGTTCGCCAAGCTGCACGAGAAGAAAGCCGTCGTAGCGAATATGGAGCAACAACTCGTCGAGGCGCAGAAGGTGAATGCCTTAACGACGAAGGAAATCGCACGGCTGCATAACGACGAATATTTGGATCAGATCATTCGCCGGGACTTTCATTACAGTAAACCGGGAGAGACGCCGCTAAGCGCCTCGAAGCCGCAATGAGAACCCCTTATCAGGTAATTTGAAGGTGCGCGACCGTGTTTAGGTGTAGGTTTTACTGCCAATAACAAAGCAATTTTCGGATACCGAGAACTTATACTTTCTTTATTTGGTAAAAGCGTTACAAAGAAGTGGCGAATGCCGTGTTGACCGTGGTTTCTGCATCGGTTATAATCGGCGTAGCCAGTGTTTTCAACATTTTAAGGGAGGAACATTTTACTTTATGGCAATTGAAGTTGGCACCAAGTTAGAGGGAAGAGTGACGGGGATTACTCACTTTGGAGCATTCGTCGAGCTTGCTGAAGGAGTTACCGGTCTTGTTCACATTTCGGAGATCGCGGACAATTATGTGAAGGACGTTAATGACCACTTGAAGCTGGAAGACAAGGTAACGGTCAAAGTAATTAACGTGGACAAGGATGGCAAGATCGGACTGTCGATCAAGCAAACGATTGACAAGCCAGTTGAGGAAAGACCAGCTCGTCCTGAACGTACAGGTGGCAGCAGCTATCAAGGTCGCCCTAGTGGAGATCGTCCAAGCGGCGGTTACCAAGGTGGTCGCCCAAGCGGTGGTGGAGAACGTAGTGGCCCTCCAAGCGGTGGTCCAGGTGGTGGTGGCGGTCGTCCAGGTGGCGGCGGTGGCTTCAATCGTGGCGGCGGCGGTGGTGGTCGCGGCGGCTTTAACAAGCAGCAGGGCGGAGCTAGACCGTTTTCGTTCGAAGATAAAGTATCTCGTTTCCTCAAAGATAGTGAAGAGCGGATTTCGTCCTTGAAGAAGAACACCGAGTCCAAACGCGGTGGCCGAGGCGGAAGAAGAGACTAATAGATGCAGATGATGAACCACATTCGCTTAGGCGAGTGTGGTTTTTTCTTTGCCATATAAGAATTTATATGTTTGGGGTTGGGTAAGCGAAGCTTCCCCCTTATTTCAAGTATAATCACACTTCGCTTTATCTGATATCGATTTCCAACCCAGCTAAATGGAAAACATACAGTTAATTTTCGCAACTTCCCCCAAATTCAACGATTAGATGGAATTTATGTGGTTAAATATTCGAATTTCATCCGTATTCTCTTTAAATCTCGAAATTTACATGGATAATTTCCAGTTAAATCACGGAAACACGAATTAGACGTGAAATTAGCTGTACATAATACAGTTACTCTAGTGTTTGGTCTATGGCTGCCGTATACCAAAAGGGGCGTACTTCTCAAGTACAGTCCCTTTTCTTGTATTTCTCCATAAACGCTCCGTCCTTAAAGGAAGGGGGAGACGTTTTTCTTTGTCATGTGCGACAAGTCCGGCAAAAAGAATGAAAATCAATCGACATGGAGTTACGGGTATCTCCCTCATATGCGGCGCGTCGATTCGAGGTAATCAGACTTATGGAAACGATTTCAACATAAAGAACCTAGAGTAGGCAAGGGCTGGGAGCTGTTGACAAAGACATCGGGACATGTCGGAAATTTCTTTGAATCTATCAACTCATTCTGACAAACTTTCTGCTAGATTGTCTCTATACTAGAGTAACAAATAAGGGAAGAAATGGATGGTGTTCGAGAATATGCAAAGACGAAGCTTAGGCGCGGTGATGGGTAGTGGATGGTCTGGGATTTGGCAGAAAGCAAGAGTAGGTGTTCACAGTGCAGCTGTGGAGAATCGATGGGTTCAAGCTTTTGTTGCTAAGAAATGGTCGTTACTGCTCATTGTTATGGGCTTCCTGCTGGGTCGAGCGATGATTCTGGAACAGTTATCACCATTTGCTTTGGCTTTTGTCGCAGTCATCTATTTTACAAGAAAGGATATCTTGCATTGGGTCGGTATTGCAGCATTTGCTGGAAGCTTGCTCGCGGTGAATGGGAATACCGGATATCTGGTGACAGAAATCGTGATCTTCTTATTGATCCAGAAGGCACTTGAGAAATATGAACGCTCAGACGTATCGTTAGCGCCGCTGCTTGTATTCAGTTCAACGTTCCTCGTACAGCTCTTTGCGGAGTTGGTTGTTTCTAATCTGACGTGGTACTCCTTAATGATGCTTACCGTTGAAGCGTTGCTAAGTTTGGTGCTGACGCTCATTTTTATTCAAGCGATCCCTGTATTCACCCTTACCCGCAAAAATTACCATCTAAAACATGAGGAGATCATTTGTTTAATTATTTTGCTGGCTTCCGTTATGACAGGTACGGTTGGTTGGCTCGTGGGTCCTGTCACGATAGAACATGTGCTATCTCGTTATTTGATACTCTTGTTTGCATTGGTAGGAGGGGCCCCTTTTGGGGCATCGGTGGGTGTTGTTACAGGGCTTATCCTAAGTCTTGCGAATAGCAATGCCATTTATCAGATGAGTTTACTTGCATTCTCTGGTATGCTCGCAGGTCTCCTTAAAGAGGGGAATCGCTTGATGGTTGCCTTTGGGATGCTGATAGGATCAACGATTCTATCTTTCTATATGGGTTCTAGTGTGGATATGGTCAATTCCGCGTGGGAGTCACTTGCTGCCGTAGCCTTGTTTCTACTGACACCTCGAAGTGTCATTCTCATGTTGGCTAAGTATGTACCGGGCACGCAGGAGAATCTCAAGTCGCAACAGGACTATGCCAAGCGTGTACGTGATGTGACAGCGGGGCGCGTAGAGCAGTTCTCGGAGGTATTCCGTCAACTCGCTCGCAGCTTCAAACAACTGACGACAGAAGATGAGGTGAGTCGCAAGGAGGAGGATGTCGGACATTTCATGAACGCTGTCGCCCAGAAGACCTGTGAGTCTTGTTGGAAGAAGAGTCAGTGCTGGGATCAGAAATTCTATCAAACGTATACGTATATGACGGATATGATGAGCCAAATTGAGTCGAAGGAGAGTATGACGAAGAAGCAGATTCCACCCGAGTGGAAGAAATCCTGTATCCGTACGGAACAGGTGCTAGATGTGATGAAGGGGCAATATAGTTTATATAAGAATGATAGGCATTGGAAAAAGCAAATCATCGATAGCCGGCATCTTGTTGCCGAGCAGTTGTCGGGTGTTTCGCAGGTTATGGAAGACTTAGCGAAGGAAATCAAGCGGGAAGGACAGGAGTTGTTCCTCCAAGAAGAGCAAATTCGTAATGCCCTTGAGGAGCTGGGCTTATCTATTCATACCATCGATGTTATTTCTTTAGACGAAGGTAACATCGAAATTGAAATCATCCATCAATATACGAAGGGATTTGATGAATGTCGGAAGATCATCGCGCCGCTTCTGAGCGAGATCATCGGCGAGAATGTCGCCGTCATGCGTGAAGAGATGCACACGCGCGGCGAGGGCTACAGCACAGTCGTATTCGGCTCCGCCAAGGAATACGAGGTGGAGACCGGAGTCGCCGGCGCGGCCAAGGGAGGCGATCTCTTCTCGGGCGACAGCTACTCAACGGTGGAGCTGGGTAATGGCAAGTATGCCGTTGCGCTGAGCGACGGTATGGGGAATGGCGAGCGAGCGCGCGCGGAGAGCGAGACGGCGCTTAGCATCCTGCAGCAGCTGCTGCAGTCGGGGATGGACGAGAAGCTCGCGATCAAGTCGCTGAACTCGGTGTTGATGCTGCGTTCATCGGATGAGATGTACGCCACGGTGGATATGGCATTGATTGATATGTACAACGCCAATACAACGTTCATGAAGATTGGCTCTACGCCAAGCTTTATTAAGCGGGGGACAGAGGTTATCCCGATCTCAGCAAACAATTTGCCGGTAGGCATATTGAGCGAGATTGATGTCGATCTAGTTTCTATACCGCTGCAATCAGGGGATATCCTTGTGATGATGACGGACGGTATCTTCGATGCTCCAGGCCATGCTGTGAACAAGGAGATGTGGATGAAGCGGATGATTCAAGAGATTGATACGACGTTGCCGCAAGATTTCGCGGATTGCTTGTTGGAGCGTATCTTCCGTCATCATCACGGCGAGATTCAGGATGATATGACGGTGGTCGTCGCACGTATTGAAAGACGGCAGCCGGAATGGGCTACGTTCCGTTGGCCAGGCATTACACGTATGGAGCGTCCGAAAACAGTGAGTTAAGGTTCTAATAAGCCGTGCCGGCTCATTTGCCGGCGCGGTTTTTGAAGTAGTGGAAAGTATAGGTCTCACATGATAAATTAGTCATATATTTCCATTTATGCTTACATGCGTCCTAAGAGGACAAAATAGCTGTTTATTGGGCGACAAGAGAGGTGGGTAGTTGAATGAGCAGGAGATGGTTTGCTTTATTACTCATCCTCCTGGGTGTAGGGGTGTTTCTGTATCCCACGATGAATGATCGCTATGAAAGTTATCAGCAGCAACAAATCTTGCAACAATGGCAAGACAACATGCAAGCAATGGATCAGTTGATAGGTGAGGAAGGTGAGGATCCGCATAGCGCAGGTGTCTTGAACACTACACTCATTGGTGGTGTTGTGACTCCCTTATCAGATGCAAGTGCAAGTACAAGTGATGCTGGGCCGTTGGAGTCCAATGTGGCGAAGCCCACAAGTAGCGCTGGCAGCAAAGCGCCTGTGAATGTCGTAGCGACAGCGAAGCCGCCCCCTGCGAAACCTAAGAACATGGAGGGAGTTCTAAGCATTGATAAAATTGATTTGAAACTTCCTATTCTCACGGGTGCAACCATGGATAATATGAAAGTCGCAGTTGCCAGCATTGCAAATACAGGGAAGGCTGGTGCAATAGGCAATTATGCGATTGCCGGTCATCGAAATTTGACATACGGCAAAAACTTTAATCGCTTAGATGAGGTTGCCCCTGGTGATGAAATTGAAGTAGAGACAGGAAGCCAGAAATTCGTCTACCGCGTAAAGGAGAAGTTATATGTTCTGCCTACGGATGTGTGGGTATTGCAAAGTACGGAGAGCAATCGGGAAATTACGTTAATAACGTGTGATCCCATGGTAGACCCGACGCATCGCTTAATTGTGAAAGGGAAATTAGTTGAATAGTTAGGAGTTGACGTATAGAAAGGATGGAAATGACATATTTTCAAAACATGCTGTATTTTCTCATGGCTGTTATGATACAATTTGTATCAAAACTCTTTATATGCACTTTTTTGTCTTCGGATAGGCACATATCTGGAATGGAGGCTAAACAAAGATGGTGAAGAAACAAACAAAGGCCATGCTGATTGCGCTCTTAATGTTTATGCAATGCCTTTATGGAATTACCTTATCTAGCCAAGTGAATGCAACGGAGATATCGGGCAACATCCTAGATAGTGTCACATTAGCGGTATACGATAGTAACGGTCAAGTGGTTACGGGGAATGTTTATGATCAGAACGCACAAGCGAAGCTGGATTATAGCTGGTCTTTGCCCAATGGTCACGGCTATCATAGCGGAGATACATTTACTTTTACGCTGCCGCAGGAATTTACTTTGTTCAATGATGTAAGCGGTGCCCTTGTCATTGATAACAATTCAACCGTAGGGGATTTCCATGCCGACAAAGATAGTCATCATGTGGTGATTACCTTTAATGAATTTATTGAGAGTCATGATGATTTGAAGGGAACGTTGAGTTTCCTTACACAATTCAATAAGAGCCAAATTACTGGGACGACGGAACAAACAATCGTTATTCCTGTTCGAAGCGGGGACCAGATATTTACCATCAAGTTCAGGCCTACCGTAGATTCAACGATCAGTAAGTCAGGCGCTCCTCTTGGCTACAATGCGAAGTCGATTGATTGGACAGTGGATGTGAACAAGACATTGGATACCATACAGAACGCCGTTGTTACGGATACGATTCCGGTAGGATTAGCGGCTCCTGTGACGGTTGCTGTTTACCAACTGCAAGTACAACTCAATGGTACAGTTATACAGGGGGTGAAATTAGACAGTAGCAGCTACTCAATGAGTACCGAAGGCGGGGTTCTTCGCATTCAATTTGCGGAGAGTCCGATCACATCTGCTTATCGTATTCAATATACAACGCCAATTACGGATAAGCTCAAGACTTCCTTTACGAATACAGCGAGTTTCTTTGGGACGAATATGGCTGAACCTGTTCGAGCCTCTTCAACAGTCAATGTATCTCGAGGGCAAATGTTGGTGAAGGAAAGGACGGCGTATGATTCAACAACGCAGACCATGCAATGGGCTGTCTTGTATAACGGAGGAGAAGAGGGAATTCCGCAATCAGAGGCTAATCTGACAGATGTTTTTGATGATATTCATGGGCTGGTGAGTGATTCCCTCCATGTGTATAAGGTGACATTCAATAGTACTGGTGTTGCCACACTTGCTGGCGAAGTGCCATCGGATAAATACGTGGTATCCTTACATACGGAACAAGGGAAATCAGGCTTTAAATTGCAATTTCTTGAAGATATCTCTTCCGCATATAAAATCACTTATGCAACGAAAGCAATAGGGCCCGTCTACGAGGATGGACTTCTTACGAATAAGGTTTATACGGGCGAAAACAGCAGTACTACAATCACTAAGCCATTCACGCAAGTTGGTATTGTTAAAACAAGAGGTGACGTGAACTATCAGTCGAAGGTAGTCGGATGGCAAATTGTCATTAATGGCGATAGTCAGGAGATGGATCACGTTGTTGTAACGGATACATTTTCTAACAAAGGTCTACAACTCATACCGGGCTCTTTGGTCGTAAAGAAAGGAAATGTTGTACTCAATAATCCAGTAGATTACACACTTGATAGTAGCGTTGACGCAGATGTCGGATTCACCCTGACATTTACCGACCCTATTTCTCAGCCTGTAAAAATCACTTATGATACGGCGTATAACCTCGAATTAGCACTTCCGTTAGGCAGTGCAAATGTATTTACCAACCAAGCTAGAATAGACTGGATCAGGCAAAATACAGAGCATACGAAGACTGTAACGGCGGAGTTCAATCCCTTCAACGAAGTGAAGAAAAATGGATTTAAAAGCGGTACGTATAACGCCGTAAATAAACAAATCTCTTGGAGTGTAGGGGTCAACTATAACAGAAAGAATATTTCCCAAGCCATAATTGAGGACGTATTGGAGTCTGGCCAGACTCTGGTTGCTAACACGTTAGTTATTCACAAAATGGTTATCGCTCCTAGCGGTGCCCATTCACTAGGTGATTTGGTGGATCCTGCACGGTACCACTATGAGGTAACGCCCCAGAAGAAAATAATAATAACGTTTCACGATCCTATTACAGAGGGGTATACCATCGATTTTGCTACAAGTTTAGAGAACCAACTGATCATTAGTCGAGTGTTCAATACAGCAAAGCTATTCGATGGTACCTCTCAAGTAACGAAAGACCTCACAGCCTCTGTTAATATTCCTCATGGCGGAGAATACGTGAGCAAGAACGGAGCACAAAGCGGTGATAAGATCAACTGGCAGATTACCGTCAACCAGGGTCAATCCAAGCTAACCGATGCGGAAATATTCGATACGCCATCGAAGAATCAAGTGTTACTATCGGACTCCTTTCATTTATTCAGTATGAAGGCGGCCACTAATGGTGATTTGACGAAGGATGTGGAATTAGTAAAGGGTACTGGTTACACGGTTGATATTCAAACGGATGCAGAGGGGAACCAGACATTCCGTCTAAAATTCAAGAGCCTGATCTCGACGGCATTTGTGCTGGAATATCAGTCGGTTATAGCAGCCCGTAATCAGGAATCAGTCTCTAATAGCGTGAGCTTCAGCGGAAACAATGTGACTACGATCACGAAAGAAACAGTGAAAGACATTGTGGTCGGTGTATCGACAGGTTCGGGCACAGGCAACGGTGTTCGCGGGTCGTTGGAAGTGAAGAAGATTGATGCCGCGAACAGGGAAATACCGCTTCGGGGTGCAATTTATGAGCTTTATCGGAAGTCTGGCGATACGAAGAATCTCATTCAAACCCAAACGACGAATGAAAATGGCATCGCCATTTTCCAAGGGTTGCTCGCTGGAGACTATGCGATTAAGGAGATAAAGGCTCCTGCTGGCTACTCGCTAGATGGAAAAGAGTATCCATTCACGCTGCAATCGGGAGAGAATAAGAGATTGACGTATACGAATACCAAAGCAGAAACGCCGCCACCGACATCAACGCCAACATCAACACCACCACCGACGCCAACGCCAACACCAACACCAACACCAACACCAACACCAACACCAACACCACCAACATCAGAACCACCAACGACATCAACGCCAACACCAACACCAACGCCAACGCCGCCACCATCGCCACCGACACCATCGCCATCTATAACGCCGACACCAAGCCTAACGCCAAGTCCATCTATTGCACCTACACCTAAGCCTACACCGCCTTTAGTGACGGTGCCATCACCGAAAGCGCCTGATCCTGGCGTAGTGGTTCCTTCAACTGGTGAGCCGGCAATGTTGCCGGTAACTGGAGAATCTAGTCACCTCTATGTTAAGCTTACTGGTCTTACGTTTGTACTTTTTGGCTTGATGCTAGGATGGAAAGTTCGAAGGAGACGCTAACGTCATCGATGGTTGCAGTAGCACTGCGAATAAGCAGAGGGATGCCCTCTGCTTATTTGGTTGTTACCGTATGCTTCTCAATATGCTGTCGAAATAAATACCTTTCTCAATCCCTGCTTGCAAGATGATTAGACACTCTCAGAAATGGAAAAACTAGGATATGAACCTACTAGAGAGCGAATCTTATCGGCCAGGGAGGCAGAAGATCATGATGAAACAAATTTTATTGATTACAGACGGTTGTTCCAATGTTGGTGTAAGCCCCGTAATAGCGGCGGCACAAGCGCAGGCAGAAGGTGTTGCTGTGAATGTCATTGGTGTGATTGATCATGGAGAGTTAGGTGTACTAGGCTCAGAAGAGATTCGAGAGATTGCGGCAGCAGGTGGTGGCATGAGTCGGATTGTGAATTCCGAACAGTTGTCGCATACGGTACAAATGATGACCCGGAAAACTGTGAATGCGACCATCCAGCATGCGGTGGGTAAGGAACTGCAAAGTATATTAGGGACCTCGCAATTAGAGCATCTACCGCCGGAGAAACGAGCAGAAGTCGTGCAAGTTATTGATAATATGAGTGAAACTACGTCTCTGCGTGTGGCTCTTTTAATAGATGCAAGTGCTAGTATGAAGCCGAAGCTTGCTGCTGTACGCGAAGCAATCCACGATCTTTTGCTTAGTTTAAGAGCCAGAAGCGGCGTGAGTGAGCTTGCGGTTTTCCACTTTCCATCTACCAAATCAAGTGATCAAGAACTAGAGATGGATCATGGTTGGACGAATCAGCTTGCAAATGTCGACAAGATGTTCTATAAAATAAACATGAAGGGTACGACGCCAACCGGTCCAGCGCTATTGCAAACGTTGCAGTTCGTGACAGAAAAGCCTTTCTCACCAAAGACGACTGAGGAAGGGATGCTGAGTGACTACGTGGTATGATGAGGCCTTTCGCCCAGGGGCTGTTATCAAGGGAAAGTGGAATGGCCATGTGTATGTGGTCGAGCGTTTACTAGGAGCGGGCTCCAATGGTATTGTTGCTCTGGTTCGAAGGGGAAACGCTAGATTTGCGCTGAAAGCAGGATATGAAACGGTTGACCATCAGTCAGAGATCAATTCCTTGCTTGCTATTTCATTGAAAGAGAATTCATTTAAGAACTTTCTGATTGATTCGGATGATATGGTGATTCAAGGGAAAGGGATCTCCTTCTATGTCATGCGGTATATTGAGGGCGTGACGCTAACTGATTTTATACATAAACGCGGGCAAGACTGGATATTTGTAATAGGTACGAATCTATTGCGGAAACTCACTGAAATTCATAGAAGTGGGTATGTATTCGGGGACTTGAAGGTCGAGAATATGATTGTATCTAACTATGGCGATGTGGACCTTATTGATTTCGGAGGCGTATCACCCAAAGGACGAGCGATTAAACAATTAACTGAAGTCTACGATCGTGGGTTCTGGAATATGGGGGAGCGGGTTGCGGAGGAAAGTTACGATCTATTCTCATTTGCTATTTTACTATTAAAAACACTAGATAACCGCAGACGCTTCGCTGGCTTTATCAAAACGCTCCCTCAAAATCGGGAGTTGGACCAATTAACGTCAATCATGCGGGAGAATCCAGTTGCTGCGCAGCTGGCACCTTTTCTGAATAAAGCTTTACACGGCGAGTTTCATTCGTCGGAAGAAGCGATTGTAGAATGGAAGAAGCTAGTTGCAGGCAAGAAGATTGCCCTGTCGACGCTGAAAATGCCATGGCTTAAAATATGTTTTGCTGCCTCTATTTTTATTTGTGGAGCAACGATTTATATGTTTTGGTAGGGCAGGCTTTAGCTAAGGGCCGAAAGGAATACGAGATGGAAACGGATCTTGTTGCCAGAGTGGAACGACGAATTGAAGAAGAAAAGCTTGCAAATGCAGGAGATGTAATTGTCGTCGCGGTTTCAGGGGGACCTGATTCAGTGGCGCTGTTGCATGTCCTTTTTCGTCTTGCGGCTACCCACCAATGGACAATCGTTGTTGCCCATGTCAATCATCAATTCAGGGGCCGTGAATCGGATGCTGAAGCAGATTTCGTGAAGGAGCTTGCAGCGGAACTAGAACTCCCTTGCGAAATTGGCAGTATTGATGTACCTGCTTATATAGAGGAATCATCTTTAAATGGGCAAGCGGCAGCGCGGCAGAAAAGGTATGAATTCCTACATAGAGTCGCTAATCAATACGGTGCACATCGAATCGCTTTGGCTCATCATGCCGATGATCAAGCGGAGACGATGTTGATGCGAATTTTACGTGGGACAGGCCCATCGGGGCTCGTTGGTATGCCGGAACGCAGGCGCGAAAAAAAAGTGGAACTGATTCGTCCTTTTCTACGTATATACAAATCAGATATTGTGAATTATTGCGCTCAGCATGAAATTACCTATTGTAAGGACAGCAGCAATGAGCTGCGGAAGTATTTCCGCAATCAGATTCGGTTAGATCTTATGCCGATGCTGAAACAGTATAATGAACAACTTCCAGAGTCACTCAATCGATTGACGGATGTGATGCAAGCGGAGAATGATTATTTCGATGGAGAAACGGATAAGATTTTTCGCCGAATCGTGACATTTCAATCGAACATCTGCCGCTTAAATCGGAGTGATTTCGCCGAGCTTCACGTTGCTTTACAAAGGCGTTTGATTAAATTAATATTAAACTGTCTTTGTTTGGAAAGGGAAAGGCTGGTATTTACACGAATTGAGCGCGTCCGTGAATTAATGCTTAAAGATCAGATGTCGAATCAAGTCCTTCAAGTGGATGAACAGATTTATATTGTGAGAGAATATGGATCTATTCAATTTCAGACCTTTGCACCAGATCCTAAGCCTTATGCTTATGAGATCCGGTTAACATCAAATGAGCTGGAACTGCCGGACATGAACGCCAAATTGATCTACGCATGGATGCCTTTGAACTCGTATAAGCTAGCTGCCATATCACCAGACCATAATAGCGACGTTTTTTTGGATGCTGACCAGGTAGAATTGCCGCTTTGTTTGAGAAGCCGCAGATCGGGAGACCGATTGGAACCACTTGGTTTAAACGGGTCCAAAAAGGTAAAGGATATGTTCATTGATGCCAAAATGCCGAAGGCTCGGCGCGATGCCATCCCACTACTGGTCGATGCATCTGGACGAATTCTCTGGATTGCTGGATTTCGTAGGTCCAAACACGCTTTGGTCGGACCAGACACAGAACGTGTGCTTCATATGAAGCTAGTGCTGCAGGAACATATGTAAATTTCGTTCTTCTAGAATGTAAATTTATAAGGATTCATAATATAATCTAGGGGGTTCATCCTTGTACAGCGACATTCAAGAAGTACTTTACAGTGAAGAACAAATTCAAGGCAAGATTAAAGAATTAGGGGATGTACTTTCCACTGATTACGAAGGTAAGAATCCATTGGTTATTTGTGTACTGAAGGGCGCCTTTATTTTCATGGCCGATCTCGTGAAGCAAATTAGAGTACCTCTGGAAATTGACTTTATGGCGGTATCTAGTTACGGTCAATCCACGAAATCCTCGGGCGTTGTTAAGATTATCAAAGATCTTGATGTACCCGTAGAAGGACGTCATATTGTGATCGTGGAAGATATTATCGATAGTGGCTTAACGCTAAGTTATCTGATAGATGTGCTAGAACGTCGCAATGCGAAGACTATCTCGGTTGTTGCGCTGTTTAATAAACCGGCACGCAGAACGGTAGAACTTGAACCTGATTATACAGGGTATGAGCTGCCAGATGAGTTCGTTGTCGGATATGGTCTGGATTATGCAGAGAAGTATCGTAACCTTCCATTTATCGGCATATTGAAACCAGAGATCTATTCGAGCTAGTGTCACGTTCCGCATGCGCGCTAAGGCAGTAATGTTGTAGCGCTTTACCGGGGTGTGGTAAAATAATAATTGTGTGCCGTTTGAGAGGAGGCTCGTTATGAATCGAATTATCCGGAATACCGGCTTTTATTTGCTTATATTTTTGGTTACCGTGGGGATCGTTCATTTCATCAGTACGCAGAATGAACAGAAGGAGTTAATCACTTACGATAAATTCCGACAAGCGGTTGTTAACAAAAATGTAGAGTCCGTCGTGTTGAAGTTCGATGGGTATACCTATTCGATTAAGGGTAAGTATATTAACCCGCCTAATGGCGCGGATAAGAAGAGCTTCGAAACACATGCTCCTTATGAGCCGTTAGTTGTACAAATGATTGAAGCGAACGGCGTACCTTCGGAAGAGTACGGGCCGATGGAACGCGATAGCGTTTGGATTAGCTTTCTTACGTCCATTATTCCATTCGTCATTATCTTCATTTTGTTCTTCTTCTTATTGAATCAAGCGCAAGGCGGCGGCGGTAAAGTGATGAACTTCGGCAAGAGCCGTGCGCGCCTATATAACGAGGAGAAGAAACGTGTCACATTTGAAGATGTGGCAGGTGCGGATGAAGAGAAGCAAGAATTGATCGAAGTTGTTGAGTTCCTCAAGGATCCTCGCAAATTCGCAGCAGTTGGCGCTAGAATTCCTAAGGGTGTTCTATTGAATGGCCCTCCAGGAACAGGTAAAACATTACTTGCTCGTGCTGTTGCTGGCGAAGCAGGCGTTCCGTTCTTCTCGATCTCAGGTTCTGATTTCGTTGAAATGTTCGTCGGTGTCGGTGCATCCCGTGTTCGTGACTTGTTCGAGAATGCGAAGAAGAATTCACCTTGTATTATCTTTATCGATGAAATCGATGCGGTTGGTCGTCAACGTGGCGCTGGTTTAGGCGGCGGACATGATGAGCGTGAGCAAACACTCAACCAATTGCTTGTTGAAATGGACGGATTTGGCGCGAACGAAGGCATTATCATCGTAGCAGCAACGAACCGCCCTGACATTCTTGACCCTGCTTTATTGCGTCCAGGCCGTTTCGACCGTCAAATCACGGTAGATCGTCCGGATATCAAAGGCCGCGAAGCGGTATTGAAAGTTCATGCGCGTAACAAACCGCTTGCGAAAGATGTGAAGCTAGATTCGCTTTCACGCTATACAACTGGTTTTACGGGTGCTGATCTTGAGAATTTATTGAATGAAGCAGCTTTGATTGCAGCTCGTCGTAATCGTAAAGATATTTCGATGGCTGAAGTTGAAGAAGCTTTTGACCGTATTATTGTGGGTACACAGAAGAAAAGCCGTATTATTTCCGAAGCTGAGAAACGTATCGTAGCGTACCACGAAGCGGGTCATGCGATCATCGGTTATCATGCAGAGAATGCGGACATGGTTCACAAGGTTACAATCGTACCTCGTGGCCGCGCTGGCGGATATGTGATGATGCTGCCTAAAGAAGGCGAAGATCGCATGATGCAAACGAAGAACGAGCTGTTGGATAAAGTAACTGGACTGTTGGGTGGCCGTGTTTCCGAAGAATTATTTATCGGAGAAATTGGTACTGGGGCGTACAGCGACTTCCAGAAAGCAACAGGAATCGTTCGTCGCATGATTATGGAATACGGGATGAGCGATAAGCTTGGACCGATGCAGTTCGGCAGTTCCCAAGGTCAAGTATTCTTGGGCCGCGATATCGGACATGAGCAGAACTATAGTGATGCGATTGCCTACGAGATTGACCAAGAAATGCAAAGCTTAATTCGTATGTGTTATGAACGTGCACGCACGATTCTTACGGAGCATGCGGATCAAATTCATCTCGTTGCCAAGACGTTGTTGGAGAAAGAAACGTTGGATAAAGACGAAATCATCGAACTCTTGGAAAAAGGTAAGCTTAACACAAGCACCGATGAGGAAGATGTTAAAGTTACGATTCAAGGTCAAAGTCAAGCTAGCGAAAGCAACAAGCTGGAATTTGACAAAGACAAAGAAGTTAAAGAGATTAAGCCAGACCAAACAGAAGAGTAAGTTGCAATGCGAACTCGGAAATCCGTTGTACACGTCCAGTGTGCGCGGATTTCCGAGTTTTTTTGGTGTATTTGCGCATTGACAGGCGATAGGAGAATGTGTAAATTAGTTGTAAATCTCTAATTTTATTGCTTTTAGATCATACTACTTTTAGATAGACGATTGAGACGATTCTTACGTCCCAAATAGGGGAGGAAGCACCATGGAAGCCTTAGCACTAGAGCGCAAAGCGGAACAAAACCGCGAGCTCAAAGAACGACTGCTGCAATTGAAGAAAGAACGTAATGCCATTATTCTTGCTCATTATTATCAGCGTGACGAAGTTCAAGAGGTAGCGGATTTTCGAGGGGATTCCTTTTTGCTTGCTCAGAAGGCGGCACAAACCGATGCGGATGTCATCGTATTCTGTGGTGTTCATTTCATGGGGGAAAGCGCGAAGATTCTTGCGCCGAATAAAACCGTAATTATTCCAGACGAACGGGCTGGCTGCCCAATGGCAGATATGGTCAATGTTGAAGGGTTGCGCGCTCTGAAACGCCAGCATCCGAATGCCAAAGTCGTTGCTTATATTAATACCTCGGCGGATGTGAAGTCCGAAACCGATATCTGTTGTACTTCTGCGAATGCGATCAATGTCATCAATTCCGTCGATTCAGATGAGATCATCTGGGTACCGGATAAAAATTTGGGTGACTATGTATCAAAATTCACAAGCAAAAAAGTGATCATTTGGGAAGGCTATTGCAACACGCATGATATGTTGACGGTTAAAGATGTAGAAGAAATGAGAGCGCAATATCCGAATGCACAATTCGTTGTTCATCCCGAATGTCGTCCGGAAGTAGTGAAGCTCGGGGACTTTGTTGGCAGCACGACGGCGATTATCAAATATTGTAAAGAATCCGACTGCCAGGAGTTTATTGTAGGGACAGAAGATGGTACAGGGTATCAGTTGCGTCTAGACAGTCCTAATAAGCAGTTTCATTTTGCTACCAAGTACTTAGTATGCCCTAATATGAAAGTGAATAATTTGAAAAAAATTGTGAAGTGTCTTGAGACGATGCAACCAGAGATTTATGTACCAGAAGACGTAGCAGATAAAGCAAGATTGTCCTTGGAGCGCATGTTACAAGTTAAGTAGCATGCGCTACTCTCTTGTCTTGAATAGGTGCCCTCGTGAAGCAAGGTTAGTTTCGACCCGATAAGCGAATAGTGGACGAACTGACGTTGCTTTACGAGGTATTAATGGTGAAGAACAGGTGAACTGTCATGATTCCTAGATATCTCGTAGATGTTGATTTAGATTCTATTCCTCATATACATACGGATGTAATTGTTATTGGAGCAGGTATTGCTGGATTATTCGCGGCGCTACGTGCCAGCGAGACGAAGAAAGTGCTTATGATTACGAAGAAATCCCTCCTGGATAGCAACACACGCTATGCGCAAGGCGGGATTGCAGCTGTCATTTCAGACGAAGACTCACCGGAATATCATCGTCAAGATACGGTGATTGCAGGAGCCGGGCTTTGTTCGACAGAAGCTGTTGATGTACTTGTACATGAAGGGCCTGAAGGCGTTCAAGATTTGATTCGTATGGGAACCCAATTCGACCTAGAGAACGGGGAATTTGCTTTAACGAAGGAAGGCGCACATAGCCAACGCCGAATTTTGCACTCTAATGGCGATGCGACAGGTGCGGAAATCGTCAGAGCTCTTTCGGAGCGTACGAAGCAAGATCCGAATATCGAAATCTGGGACGACCACTTTGTGATCGACCTGATTACCCAAGACGGCGAATGTTACGGTGCGCTCGTGCAGAAACCAAACGGACAACGTGTGTTTGTGCGTGGCAACGCCACGATTCTTTGCTCCGGTGGCGCGGGACAGCTGTTCCGCTACACAACGAATCCCGACATCGCTACTGGCGATGGGATTGCGATTGCTCACCGGGCTGGGGCGCAAATTCAGGATGTGGAATTCATCCAATTCCACCCTACAGCGCTATGCTATCCAGGCGCACCGCGGTTTCTCATTTCCGAAGCGGTAAGAGGAGAAGGTGCTTATTTGCGCAACATCAAAGGAGAGCGCTTCATGGAGCGCTATCATCCGCAATTAGAGCTTGCTCCAAGGGATGTTGTTGCACGTGCCATTGTCGATGAGATGGAGAATTGCAAATCAACCTTTGTTTACATTGACATTACACACGAATCAGAAGAATTAATTAAACATCGTTTCCCAACGATCTATGAATATTGTCTGAATTACGGGCTCGATATGAGTACGGATTGGATCCCGGTTGCGCCAGCAGCGCATTATATGATGGGCGGCGTCAAAACGGATCTATACGGTGAAACCAAAGTTCGCCGCCTGTTTGCATGCGGGGAAGTCTCATCTACAGGTGTACATGGTGCTAACCGCTTAGCAAGTAACTCATTATCGGAAGCTATTGTATTCGGACGTCGCATTATTGAACGTATCCAGGAATTGCCTGATCTTCAGGGGGATATTCAGATTCGTTCGGCATCCGAAGCATCTCGGACGGAGATTCCGAATCAAGCCGTTGTAGAGAAGAAGTTGAAGCTTCAGAAAGTCATGCTCCGCTATGCGGGTCTCAAGCGTTCTGCCAAAGGCTTGCAGAAGGGATACGAAGAATTGGCGAGACAACTGTCGATTTTTGATTCGTTGATGACCAAACGTGAAGAGTATGAGTTTGCTAATTTGCTGAACGTAGCCCTTTTAACAACGACAGCAGCATTGGCCCGAGAGGAAAGTCGCGGCGGCCACTATCGAGAGGATTTCCCGGACCGGGATGACTCCGTATGGAGGAAGCATATCGTTTTCCAACGTGGGGAAGATAGGATTGAGGAGTGGATCTAGTATGTTAGAAGTAAATATGGAATTAGTGCGAAAGCAAATTCGCCTTTGGCTTGAAGAAGATATCGGCACTGGCGATGTCACGACCTTGACAACAATCCCTTTGGAACAAGTATCCAAAGGGATTATCCACGTCAAAGAAGATGGAATCGTTTGTGGGCTTCGCATCGCACAGGAGGTTTTTGCTGTGGTTGATGCTTCTCTGCGTTTTGAAACAAAAGTGGTCGAAGGATCGTCTGTTAAGAAAGGGACCATACTAGCTGAGGTGGAAGGCAATACACGTAGCATCCTGTTAGGCGAGCGGTTAAGTCTGAATTTGATGCAACGATTGTCGGGGATCGCCACGAAGACGCATGAGTTTGTGGTTGCTTTAGATGGTTTGCCAACTAGACTTGTGGACACGCGCAAAACAACGCCTGGACACAGATTGCTTGAGAAATACGCTGTGCGCGTTGGTGGTGGTTATAACCATCGTTTCGGTCTCTATGATGCGGTTATGATCAAGGATAATCATATCAAGGGCTCTGGTGGCATTACCCAAGCGGTCCAAGGGGCTCGTCAGAACATTCCCCACACGATGAAGATCGAAGTGGAAGTTGAGAATTTCGAGCAACTGCATGAAGCGCTCCAAGCGGGTGCGGATATCATTATGTTGGACAATATGGCTCCAGTTCAAATGAAAGAAGCAGTAACGATAATTAAAAGTAAAGCGCCGCATATTGTAGTAGAAGGGTCAGGTTCAGTCACCCCGCAAACGATTAAAGCCATGGCAGAAACGGGTGTAGACGTGATTTCTGTTGGACGGCTGACGTACTCGGTAGCAGCGCTCGATATTTCATTAGATTTGAATGAGCGGAAGGAGACGGCACTATGATTCTCGTTATCGATGTCGGGAATACGAACATTGTGCTCGGCCTCTACCAAGAACGTACACTTTTGCATCATTGGCGGGTAAGCACGAATCGGTCGGCTACCGTGGATGAGTATGGCATGCAGTTGCACAGCTTGTTCCAACACTCGGGCATTTCCATTAGCCAAGTAGAAGGTGTCATTATTTCATCTGTCGTGCCTCCATTGATGAATGCGATGGAAAACCTTTGCTTACACTACTTGAAGAGAGCGCCGTTTATCGTAGGCCCAGGGATCAAGACAGGGTTGAACGTCCGTGTGGACAATCCAAAGGAAGTTGGCGCAGATCGCATCGTGAATGCGGTAGCGGCGTTAGAGCTATATGGTGCCCCGTGTATCATCGTCGATTTTGGCACAGCTACAACGTACGATTACATTGATGCTTCAGGACAACTCGTGGGATGCGCCATTGCGCCTGGCATTGGGATCTCTACGGAAGCGTTGTATCAGAAAGCGGCAAAGTTACCACGTATTGAGCTAGTTAAGCCAAAAAGCGTTGTCGGTCGGAATACCGTAGCCGCGATGCAGGCGGGAATTATTTATGGGTATGTTGGTCAGG
The DNA here is from genome assembly GCF_059691955.1 of Paenibacillus sp. J22FR83. Taxonomy (NCBI): domain Bacteria; kingdom Bacillati; phylum Bacillota; class Bacilli; order Caryophanales; family Paenibacillaceae; genus Paenibacillus; species Paenibacillus sp. J22FR83. The sequence goes on along the minus strand of NZ_JCAUAM010000029.1, from coordinate 11,958 downwards.
TGGATGGGATCGTTGGACGGGTCATTCAAGAGTTCAATGTAAATCCAACAGTTATCGCGACGGGTGGTTTGGCGGAGCTTATTTCCAGCGAGTCAAAGACGATTCAGGTCGTCAATCCTTTGCTTACCTTACAAGGGTTGCAAATGATTTATGAAAAAAATGTTTAGGCTGCTTAAGGAAGGACATCGACATGGCTGATTATTTAATTCGAGGAACAGCGCTAGACGGACGTGTGCGTGCGTTCGCCGTGCAGACAACTCTTCTAACGGAAGAGATTAGTCGGAGGCATCAAACGACGCCAACAGCGACGGCTGCCTTAGGAAGAACAGCAGCGGCGGCGCTTCTTATTGCTTCTATGCTTAAGGGAGAAGAACATCTCATTGTTCAAGTTAAAGGGGATGGCCCGATCGGGCAAATCGTGGTTGATGCGAATGCGAAGGGTGAAGTACGGGGATATGTTGATAATCCTTTTGTAGATCCGCCCCTCAAAGAGAATGGCAAATTAGATGTTGCTGCTGCTGTGGGTACAGACGGTTTTTTATACATAACGAAAGATCTAGGAATGAAAGAGCCGTATAAAGGAAGCGTTCCTTTAATTTCAGGTGAGTTGGCAGAAGATTTTACCTACTATTTTGCGATGTCTGAACAAACGCCTTCGGCTGTTGCGCTTGGCGTTTTGGTGAATACAGACCATTCAATCATTGCCTCTGGGGGATTTGTCATTCAATTACTTCCAGGTTTAACGAGTAGTGAAATTGATGAGATTGAAGCGATGTTAGGTCAAATCCCGACATTCACGAACATGTTAGGCGAAGGATTGAATTTAGAAGAGATTCTACAAACCGTGCTCCCTTCTTTCCGTAAGCTTGACGAGATGGATGTTATGTTCCGCTGCAAATGCAGTCGGGAGAAAGTGGAATCTTCACTGATATCGTTGGGCAAACAAGAGCTTCAAGAAATGCTGGAAGAAGAGGGAGTTGCGGAAGTCGTCTGTCATTTCTGTAATGAAGCGTATCGGTATGAAGGAGAAGATTTGCAACGGATGATTGAGCAACAAGCTTGGTAATCTGTTGATTAGCTAGTGAACCTAGGTGCAAACAGTAATATGGAAGTAAAAGAGGGAAACAGGATGCGCAATGTTAAGCGATTGTGGGGAGTCATCATCGCGATGGCGATATGTATTCTCGTGCTCGCATCCTTGCTGATCAGTCATGCCATCAACCATTCAGAACCAAGTCAATCACCGGAGCCAGAACAGCAGGGTGAGAAGAATCATACACGAGTTATTGCCAAAATTGGAAATCGTGAAATTACCATGGATGAGCTCGAATCAGCGCTCGCACGCCATTATGGCCCAGAGCAGCTAAGTCAAATGCTAGATCGTGAAGTAATTCGCCTAGAGGGAAATGAGACGGGGATTAAGGTAGAGAGTGCGGAAATCAATCGTGAGCTGAAAAGGATGCAGCAAGGGTATGAAAGCGAAAGGCAGTTTTATGATTCCATGCAAAGTCAATTGGGCATGTCGGAGCAGGAAATTTTCGAGGATGTATCGAATAAGTTGTTACTTGAGAAGTTAGCAACGGCAGCCATTCACATCACAGACACTCAGGTTGATACATACATAAAGACCCATGCAGATGAGTTTGAACAAGAAATCGAATACAACATTGGGCAAATCATTGTATCCACGAAGGATCAAGCAACGAAAGTCATTGCTGAACTAGCCAAAGGCGAGAGTTTCGGGATTCTCGCTAGAGATCGATCCCTTGATGATGCCACCAATAACACGGGTGGTGATTTGGGTTGGATTGAAGGGGACGATCCTTTCGTGGAGGCGCCGATCTTGGAGGCAGCGAAATTGCTGAAGGTTGGCGAAGTGAGTAAGCCTATCCCTGTAGCACGAGGATTTGCGGTCGTTTTGCTCAAGGGTAGACGGGACAAGAAGAACCCGGATCTAGCGTTCATTCGGGAGAATGTACGTAGGGAGCTTGCGTTGCAACAAGCGCCTCCATTGAAAGATTTTGTCACGCAGCTGCGCGGTAAATGGAAGGCAAGTGTGGTAGATCCAACGCTCCAGTAAGTGATTGTGAGAAATGGGTTGACAACCCGTAAACGCATTGTTAAGATTAATGTAATTAATACCGACTAATTAACTCGGAAATCATTCAAACTTAATCTGGAGGGGAAATATTATGGCAAGATTAGTACAGAGCATTACGGATTTGATTGGAGATACACCACTAGTTCGTTTGAACCGTGTTGTTCCAGAAGGCAGTGCAGAGGTTTATGTTAAACTAGAGTATCAGAATCCAGGAGCTAGTGTGAAAGACCGTATTGCCATCTCCATGATCGAAGTTGCCGAGCAAGAAGGCAAATTGAAGCCAGGTGACACCATTGTAGAACCAACGAGTGGTAACACGGGAATTGGGATTGCTTTAGTGGCAGCAGCTAAAGGATACAAGGCAATTCTTGTTATGCCAGAAACAATGTCCTTGGAGCGTCGTAACTTACTTCGCGCTTATGGTGCACAGCTTGTACTAACGCCAGGAGCAGAAGGTATGAAGGGTGCGATTAAACGCGCAGAAGAGCTTCAAGCTGAGAATCCTTCCTACTTCATCCCGCAACAATTCAATAACCCAGCGAACGTGAAAGTTCACCGTGAAACAACAGGTCCAGAAATCGTGGAAGCAATCAATGCACATGATGGCAAACTGGATGCTTTCATCTCCGGTATCGGTACTGGCGGTACAATCACAGGTGCGGGCAGCGTTTTGAAAGAAAACTTCCCGAACATCAAAGTTTACGCTATTGAACCTTCGGCTTCCCCAGTTCTTTCTGGTGGTAAACCAGGTCCTCATAAAATTCAAGGTATCGGCGCAGGATTTGTTCCTGGTATTTTGGACACGAATATCTATGATGAAATTATTACAGTTGAGAACGAAGATGCGTTTGAAACTTCACGCCGTGTTGCCAAAGAAGAAGGTATTCTTGGCGGTATCTCCTCTGGTGCAGCGATTTTTGCAGCATTGAAGGTTGCTAAAGAGCTAGGCGCTGGCAAACGTGTTGTTGCTGTAATTCCAAGTAACGGTGAGCGTTACCTTTCCACGCCTTTGTACCAATTCGAAGAGCAATAAGAACGAGCCCTATGCATAATAGATTAAGCCTTCAGCTATTACAGCTGGGGCTTTTTTTCTGTATAGGGTTAGAGTATACTAATGGACAACGAATTAACGGATTCTAAGGAGCACAAGTATGATTTTAACTACAGTGGAACAATGGCAGGAATGGTCCTCTAGCTACAACATGCTGCCGTATATAATCAAATTAGGATTAGCCGACGATCGGATAGCCTCGTGGGAAGATGCGTGGAAAGAGGCCTCGCCGGATTCCTTCGTACTCGAGAGTGGAAAAGGCGGACGCTATACGCATTTTGGGTTGAACCCGTTCTCGACTGTACGGGGCACAGGCTTGGAGGCAGCAATCACAGGTCACACGCCTTCCACGACATCACATGTTCAGGGAAAGCCATTAGACATCGTTAAGCAATGGATGTCCGGTTATCGTAGCCCGAAAGTCCAAGGCGCCCCTAAGTTTGTCGGCGGCTGCGTAGGTTATTGGAGCTATGATGTGATTCGCACCATTGAGAAACTGCCAGAGCAAGCGCGGAATGATCTACCGATCCCTGATTACAGCTTCGCGATGTATGATCAGGTGTGGACGCTGGATCACACCGAGAAAAGCCTTTTCATCGCGGTGCACATGCTTTTCACGCCAGGCGCAGACCTCAGCGAGCTCTACGCGCAGGCGCACGCTCGCGCCGAAGCCATGCTCGTTCGCTGGCACGCGATCCGCGCCGGCAACTGGTCCGGCACGCCGCTGAGCGGTGCCGATCAACCCGCGATGGCGCATGAGCAGCTGCACATCGACGTCGAAAGCATCGCAGGCATCCAGCCTGCCTTCGACAAAGCCGCATTTATGGCTGCGGTGGAACGCATCCAAGCCTATATCGCCCAAGGTGACGTGTTCCAAGTCAACTTGTCGGTCAGACAGAGCCGGCAGCTGCGCACGACGCCGGAGGAGATTTACGAGGCGCTGCGCCTCGTAAATCCTTCGCCCTACATGGGCTTGCTGCGCTTCGCAGGCTTCGCCCTTGTCTCCGGCTCGCCGGAGCTGCTCGTGCAGCTCGAGGACGGCGTCCTGCGGACGCGTCCGATCGCTGGCACGCGCCCGCGCGGCAAGGACGAACAAGATGATTTGCGCCTAGCTGGCGAGCTCATCGACAACGACAAAGAGCGCGCCGAGCACGTCATGCTGGTCGACCTCGAACGCAACGATCTAGGCCGCATCTCGCGATATGGCTCCGTCCATGTGAAAGACTTCATGGTCATCGAGTACTACTCCCATGTCATGCACATCGTCTCCGAGGTCGTCGGAGAACTTGCCCCAGACAAAGACGCCTACGATGTCATTGCGGCAACCTTTCCGGGTGGTACCATCACAGGCGCACCGAAGATTCGCTGCATGGAAATCATTGAAGAATTAGAGCCAGTTCGTCGTGGTCCATACACAGGTTCAATGGGATGGATTGACTATAATGGCAATATGGAATTTAATATTATTATACGCACGTTAGTGGCGGTTGACGGGATGGGACACATTCAAGCAGGAGCTGGGATCGTTATCGATTCCATTCCGGAGCGTGAATACATCGAATCCTTGAACAAAGCCAAAGCGATGTGGAAAGCAATTGAGTATAGCGAGCGGAGCATGAGCCGAGCTTAGGGCCCGAATGGGCTGAGACGAAAGGGGAGCTTAGTATGATTTTAGTGGTTGATAATTATGATTCGTTTACGTACAACCTTGTTCAGTATTTAGGAGAGATTGGCGAGGAAGTCATCGTTCGTCGGAATGACGAAATTGATTTGGCAGGGGTCGAGGCGTTGGCGCCGGACCATATTTTAATATCCCCAGGTCCTTGCACGCCGAATGAAGCTGGAATTAGCTTATCACTGATTGATCATTTTAAAGGAATAATCCCGATTTTCGGCGTTTGCCTCGGACATCAATCCATTGGCCAAGCTTTCGGTGGCGATGTGATTCGTGCAGAGCGCTTGATGCACGGCAAAACCTCGGAGATTTTCCACGACGGCAAAACCTTATTCGAAGGGCTTCCGTCACCTTTCATTGCAACACGCTATCATTCCTTAATTGTCAAAAAAGAAACATTGCCCGATTGCCTAGAAATCAGTGCACAAACAGCTGAGGGTGAAATCATGGCTTTGCGTCATAAAGAGTATCCGATCGAAGGGGTGCAATTCCACCCAGAATCGATTATCACCCAGCATGGCCATCAGATGCTGCGTAACTTCCTTCGCCGCACGGCGAAGTCAGGGGTCTAACGAACGTATGGTTATCGCTATCAATGGTATCTTAACCGAAGAAACACAAGCCGTGGTCTCTGTTTACGATCACGGTTTTCTCTACGGGATCGGTTTGTTTGAGACTTTTCGCACCTACAACCGCAAGCCTTTCTTACTTGCTGAACATATTCGTCGTTTAACGGATGGGTGCCAGGAGCTTGGCATCGTATACGAGCCCAACTTAGAGAGCCTGACAGGCCTCATTGAACAACTGCTCCAAGCCAATCACCTAGAAGAGGCATATATCCGCTACACGGTTTCTGCCGGTGTCGAGGCATTAGGTCTTCCTTCTGGCGACTATACGAAGCCATCAGAAATCATCTACATCAAGCCATTACCTCCGAGGGATGAACGAACCTACCTTCATGGCAAAGCGCTGCAACTACTGAAGCTGCCACGCAACACACCAGAAGGCATGTATCGGTTTAAGTCCTTTCATTATATGAACAACATTTTGGCCCGCAGAGAGCTTGGACAGTACGCATGGGCTACGGGAGCGGAAGGCCTTATGCTATCGGAAGATGGCTATGTAGCGGAAGGGATCGTCAGCAATCTCTTTTTCGTCAAAAATGGCACCCTCTACACCCCATCGCTCGATACGGGCATCTTGCCTGGCATCACAAGAGCGCATGTGCTCAGTCTCGCACAACAGCTTCAAACGCCTACCCAGGACGGTCTATACCGTTGGGAGGATCTTGTAGACGCAGATGAAGTGTTTCTCGTTAATTCGATTCAAGAAATCGTGCCAGTCACCACCTTGTATACACCGAGTGGACAAGCTTACACCGTAGGTACGGGTTCACGAGGGCCGGTGACGGAACGTTTGATCGGACGCTATGCATTGTCACAGTAAAATAACAGGAAGTGAACCTTACATGAATATGTTATCCTGCAGAGGACACGAACTGCCCATCGGTGATCGAACGATCATTATGGGCATATTAAACGTAACGCCGGATTCCTTTTCGGATGGAGGCAGCTACCAACACGTCGAAGATGCGGTTCGCAAGGCCCATCGAATGGTTGCGGAAGGTGCAGACATCATTGATATTGGCGGAGAATCCACAAGACCTGGTGCTGCGACTGTAACCGTAGATGAGGAACTAGAACGCGTCATTCCTGTCGTTGAAGCGATTCGCCGTGAAATCAACATCCCTATTTCCATAGATACCTACAAAGCGGAAGTAGCCAAACAAGCTTTAGAAGCAGGGGCCCACATCATTAATGATGTTTGGGGTGGTCAAGCGGATGTGAACATGGCAACTGTCGTGGCGCAATATGAGTGTCCCTTCATTATTACCCATAATCGGATAAGCTCGGAATATGTCGAATTTCTCCCGGAAGTCATTGGAGATCTCCAGCGTTATACAGACCAGGCGCTTCATGCAGGCGTTAAGCCAGAGCATATCATTCTCGATCCCGGTATCGGGTTCGCCAAATCCTATGAGCAAAATCTCTTTCTCATGAACAATCTTCGTCCGATCGTAGATCTAGGATATCCGGTTCTTTTAGGAACATCGCGCAAAAGCGTCGTCGGATTAACCCTTGGGCTGCCTCCCGAAGAGCGTCTTGAAGGAACGGCGGCAACTGTCGTACTTGGCATCGCTCAGGGATGTGGAATCGTTAGAGTCCACGATATTCAAGCTATCAAAAGGCTAGCTCTTATGACAGATGCCATGTTGCGCAGCAAACTTTAAGTTCTATGTAGATGAACATATATCGCTATTTCGACCCTGGAGGCTTTCCCTATGGATAAAATCATCCTTTCCCGCATGCAATTTTTTGGCAATCATGGTGTGTTCCCTGAAGAAAATACGTTGGGCCAACGCTTCTACGTAGATGTAGAAATGATGCTCCCTTTAGATAAAGCTGGTAAGACCGATGACTTGACAGAGACGGTACATTATGGCGAAGCATTTTTCCTAATTAAGGAGATTGTAGAAGGGCGTACATACAAATTAATCGAGGCATTAGCAGAAAACATTGCATCCGAGCTCTTGCATACTTATACTAGTATCAATGAAGTGACGGTTCGCGTCATTAAGCCGCATCCGCCCTTCGCCGTTATTTTTGACGGTGTTACCATAGAGATCAACCGAAAGCGGGCATTGGAATGACAGCCGAAGATCGAGAACGCACAATTGCTTATGTCGCATTAGGCTCCAATATTGATAAGCGTGAACTTTATTTGCAGGATGCAATCACAGCGCTGAATGAGGAATCGGGGATAACCGTGATGGGGCAGTCCTCCATCTATGAAACCGAGCCTGTTGGCTATGTGGATCAATCTGCTTTTCTAAATATGGTAATTCAAATTCATACGGACTTATCGCCTGAAGCGTTACTGAGTACCTTGCTAGCCATCGAGAACCGTTTGGGTCGGACGCGGGATTTACGTTGGGGCCCCCGAACAATTGACTTGGATTTACTCTTGTATGGTGAACATCAGCTTACGACCCCCGACTTGATCATTCCGCATCCGCGGATGCATGAGCGGGCTTTTGTATTAGTGCCCCTCTCTGAGGTTCTCTACGCGCGGCAGGAGTCTCTATTTGAATCTATCTCTGCACACTTGGAGAAACTGGAAGGAAAGGAAGGCGTCATCCTATGGAAAAAAGCTCAATAGCACAGCGCATTCGCGCTTTTCGTAAGCTAAAAGGTTATACGCAGAGTGAACTAGCCGATTTGTTAGGTGTATCGATCGCCATTCTAGGGGCGATTGAACGTGGAACCCGCAAGCCAGATAATAAAATGATTCATAATATCTCGCAAGTTCTAGGCATAGAACCCGAGGAGTTAGTCGCAGTAATTGTGAAATGAGAGGAGTGGAATCTTCGGTGCTGAAAATAGGAAATGTCGAAGCTCCCAATAAAGTCGTATTAGCGCCCATGGCGGGCGTATGTAATCCAGCGTTTCGATTAATTGCCAAAGAGTTCGGTACAGGCTTAGTCTGTGCGGAGATGGTTAGTGATAAAGCAATCGTACATGGCAATGCACGCTCGTTGGAGATGTTATATGTCGATGATCGTGAAAAGCCGTTGAGTCTCCAAATTTTCGGTGGTGACACAGAGACATTGGTTCAAGCGGCTAAAATTGTTGATCAACATACAAATGCTGATATCATTGATATCAACATGGGGTGTCCGGTTCCCAAAATCACGAAATGTGATGCGGGCGCTAGATGGTTGCTCCAACCTGATAAAATTGAAGCCATGATCGCAACAGTCGTTGCGGCTGTGAGTAAACCTGTTACGGTGAAGATGCGTATCGGTTGGGATTCCGAACACATTTATGCTGTCGAAAATGCGAAAGCTGTCGAAAGGGGCGGCGGCAGCGCCGTTAGTGTTCATGGGCGTACGCGCGAGCAGCTGTATACAGGCAAAGCAGACTGGAACATCATCCGTGATGTTAAGCAGGCTCTTTCCATTCCCGTTATCGGCAACGGTGATGTTGTGACACCTGAAGATGCGAAACGCATGCTAGATGAGACAGGCGTAGATGGTGTTATGATTGGTCGTGGTGCCTTAGGCAACCCATGGATGTTGTATCGTACCGTCCAATACCTAGCGAATGGCGAACTTCCAGCTGAACCGTCGGCAGAAGAGAAGATCCGCATCGCGATTTTGCATATGGATCGATTGATTGCTCTCAAGGGTGAACATGTGGCTGTGAAAGAAATGCGTAAACACATGGCTTGGTATCTCAAAGGAATGACAGGAGCAGCTCGTGTGAAAGACATCATTATGGAGACTGAGAAGCGGGACGAAATGGTTCGTACATTGGACGCTTATGTTGAACATCTTGCGACGAATTCCGTGTCTGGGACAGCCGAAGAATCAGCTGTACTGCATTAAAAAGAAGCAGCTATGGTTGACATTGACATTTTGAAACCGTTGCAATATAATCAGTCAATATTAATGTGTGTTCCTGCATATATTGAAAGACTAACGAGTAAGCAACTTATTATGAAACGTGAATTCATACTACTTGAATCAGCTCTATAAAGACCCAACTCCTAGCAGGAAGCATCGATTCAACGATATGAAAATCTTTCACATGACGGGAGATCAGTTGGCAATGGCTGAAAAAGAGGTCATTCTTACACCAGAAGGGCTACGGAAATTAGAGGATGAGCTTGAGCATCTGAAATCCGTGAAACGCCGTGAAGTTGCGGAAAGAATTAAGGTTGCCATCGGTTATGGCGATATCAGTGAGAACTCTGAGTACGAAGATGCGAAGAATGAGCAAGCCTTTATTGAAGGAAGAATCATTACTTTAGAAAAAATGCTGCGCAATGCGCGGATTATTAATAACGATGATGTCGATATTAACACAGTTAGTGTGGGATCGATTGTTACGCTGAAAGACTTGGAATATGGTGACTTGGTAGAATACAACATTGTAGGTTCGGCTGAATCCGATCCGTTGCAGAATAAGATTTCTAATGAAAGCCCTGTGGGTAGAGCTATTCTAGGCAAGCAAAAGGGCACCAACGTTGATGTTGTAGTACCTGCTGGCGTCATTCAGTATCAAATTATTGATATTAAAAAGTAGCGTGCAGCCGCAAGCCTTTTGGAAAGCTTCCCTCAGGAAGCTTTTTTCCGTTTTTTCCGTTCACGGATCTAAACTAATTCGTAGGAGATGAAAACCATGAGTCAGGAACTAGAATTAAATGAATTGCTCGTTATTAGACGCAACAAATTGGACGAGCTTCGCGGACTTGGCGTCGATCCATTCGGCGGCAAGTTTGTAAGAACGCATGCGGCAGGGGATATTCTTGCGGCTTATCAAGAGATGAGCAAAGAAGAGTTGGATGAGGCGAACGTAGAGGTTCGTATTGCAGGGCGTATCATGCAGAAGAGAAGTATGGGCAAAGCTAGCTTCGCGCATCTGCAAGACATCACGGGGAAAATTCAAATCTATGTGCGTGAAGATGCCTTAGAAGCGAATATTTATAAAGCTTTTGATATTCTTGATCTAGGCGATATGGTAGGGGTGGAAGGCGTCGTTTTCAAAACGAAAACAGGCGAAACCTCTATTAAAGTGAAATCTCTTGAGGTACTGACGAAATCTTTGCTTCCATTGCCGGATAAATTCCATGGTCTTAGTGATGTCGAGCTTCGCTACCGTCAACGTTATGTGGATCTGATTATGAATCAGGATGTTCAGAAGACGTTTATTCTGCGTTCCAAAATCATTCAATCCATGCGCCGTTACTTAGATTCCTTAGGCTATTTGGAAGTGGAGACACCAACGCTGCATTCTATCGCAGGTGGAGCTTCTGCACGTCCTTTTAACACGCATCACAACGCATTGGATATGCAGCTTCATATGCGTATTGCGATCGAGCTTCATTTGAAGCGTCTTATTGTTGGCGGACTGGAGAAAGTGTACGAAATCGGTCGTGTATACCGCAATGAGGGTATTTCTACGCGCCACAACCCAGAGTTCACGATGATCGAATTGTATGAGGCATATGCAGACTACAAAGATATCATGAAGTTAACAGAAGAGCTTGTTGCTCATATTGCGCAAGAAGTGCTTGGTCAAACGACGATTCCTTATGGTGATCATGAGGTGGATTTGGCTGTAGGTTGGAGACGTGTCTCCATGGTTGATGCGATTAAAGAGGTCACAGGTGTAGACTTTAGCGTTCATATGACGAATGAGCAAGCGCACGGCCTGGCCAAAGAGCACAAGGTTTCTGTTGAACCGCACATGACGTTTGGTCACATCGTGAACCAATTCTTCGAGACGTTTGTTGAAGAGACGTTGATTCAGCCTACGTTCATCTATGGGCATCCATTAGAGATTTCTCCGCTTGCCAAAAAGAACCCTGAGGATCCGCGCTTTACGGATCGCTTTGAGCTCTTTATCGTGGCACGTGAGCATGCGAATGCTTTTACTGAGCTTAACGATCCAATCGATCAAAGAGAACGTTTTGAGGCGCAGCTGCGCGAGAAAGATCTAGGTAATGATGAAGCGCATGAAATGGATGAAGATTTCATCCGTGCACTTGAGTATGGTATGCCACCAACAGGTGGATTAGGTATAGGAATTGACCGTTTGGTTATGCTATTGACGAATGCGCCATCGATACGTGATGTCTTATTATTCCCGTTGATGCGTGAACGCCAAGGCGAATAATACCTTCGTTTAGAGGCGCCATTCGGTGCCTCTAATTTTTTTGAAATTAGGACTTGCAAAGTATATGTGGTCTGTGGTATCTTATAAAAGTTGCCGCTGAGGACAACACGAGAAACACAAGAAACACAACAAAAAACAACTCGAAATTAAGAGTTGCAAATAAAAACTCAGTGTGGTATATTGGTCTTCCGGCTTTCGAAAGAGAGCGGGTTGGACAAGAGTCATTGATCTTTGAAAACTGAACAACGAGTGAGTAAGCACAGTCGAGTAATCGACTATAAATGAGATTGCAAAATCTCGCTAGCTTCAAATGAGTACAATTAAGCTTTTCTATTATGGAGAGTTTGATCCTGGCTCAGGACGAACGCTGGCGGCGTGCCTAATACATGCA
>NZ_JCAUAM010000028.1:0-79716 GCF_059691955.1 Paenibacillus sp. J22FR83 | reverse complement strand
GGTTACGCTGGTGATAGCCGGCGCTGCAGTGACCGTGATCGTCGCTGTGCCTTTCTTGCTGCTATCCACCGTCGAGGTGGCCGTGATCGTATAATCGCTAGGCGCGGCGTCTGCTGCTACAGTTACGTTCCCCGTGTTGTCCACGGCAACCTTAGCGTCGCTGCTCGTCCACGCAACCGTGGTCGCCGCTCCGCCTACCGCTACTACCGAAGCTGCCAGCTGCTTGCTTCCTCCTTGCACCACACTTGCCGTGCTTGGGCTGATGGTTACGCTGGTGATGGCCGGAGGTATGGCCGTAACCGTAATCGTTGCTGACCCTTTTTTACTAGTATTGAACGTCGAGGTCGCCGTGATTGTATAATCCCCAGGGGTCGCATCCGCCGCGACGGCTACTTTACCAGAGCTGTTCACCGTCACCTTATTAGTAGCGTCGCTGCTTGTCCAAGTGACTGTCGTTGCTGCTCCTCCCACCGCATCTACGGAAGCTGTGAACTGCTCGCTTCCTCCTTGCACCACGCTTGCCGTACTCGGACTAACGGTCACACTGTTGATGGTCGGCGGTGCCGTAACGGTGATCGTCGCTGTCCCTTTTTTGCTGGTATTCACCGTCGAGGTGGCCGTTATCGTATAATCGCCCAGTGCGGCATCTGCCGCGACAGTTACTTTACCCGCGCTGTTCACCGTCACCTTGTTCGTGACGTCACTGCTTGTCCATGTAACCGTCTGTGCTGCTCCTCCCACCGCATCTACTGTAACTGTGAGATTCTTGCTTCCTCCTTGCGCAACGCTTGCCGTACTCGGACTGACGGTTACGCTGTTGATAGCAGGCGCTGCCGTGACAGTGACCGTGGTTGTCCCTTTCTTGCTGCTATCCACTGTCGACGTAGCAGTGATCGTATAAACCCCCGGTGTGGCATCTGCCGCGACAGTTACGTTACCCGTACTGCTCACAGCCACCTTATTGGCAACGTCGCTGCTTGTCCAAGTGACCGTCGCTGCTGTTCCTCCCACCGCGTCTACGACTGCAGCAAACTGCCTACTTCCACCTTGTAAAATAGTAGCTCTAATCGGACTGACGAGCACGCTATTAACGGTAGGAAGTATGACCGTAATCGTCGCTGTTCCTATTTTGCTAGTATCAACCGTCGAGGTTGCCGTTATTGTGTAATTCCCCAGGGGCGCATCCGCCGCGACGCTTACTTCACCGGAGCTGTTCACCGTCACCTTGTTCGTGGCGTCACTGCTTGTCCAAGTAAGCGTCGATGCTGCTCCTCCCACCGCATCTACCGCAGCTGTGAGATTCTTGCTTCCACCTTGCACAACGCTTGCCGTGCCTGGCGTAACGGTTACGCTATTTACAGCAGGAGCTGGCAAGTTAGCCACTCGAATCTGCTCGATCGTACTGTTCTTTTCCTGCCAAGCTATGAATAAACCATTGTTCAGTGCGGTTATGGCAGGATAAAACGCAGCTTTCGTATTATCCACAATAAAACCGCTTAAACCAACCTCGGCGCTCGACCAAGCTGTTCCGTTATACTTCTTCGCCCGGATTTTAAATACGGGGGTTGACCCCGTTCCTATCAATCCGGAATTTTCGGACCACACTGCATATAATTCATGATTAGCGCCTGCTAATTTCACATAATTCGCTCGGTATCCGGGGTTCACGTTGATGCCATATTTCCCACCGCCGTCAACGCTTGACCACGTGTTACCGCCGTCGTATTTCTTTATCCGAATCTGGTCATCCGTGGTCGAATCGACCGGTTCAAACCAAGCTGCGTACATGACGCCGTCGACAGCGGTTAGCGTTGGGTAGTACGCGTGTTTTCCAGTCGCCATATTCAACCCAGTCGCGCTGCCACCGTCAATCGTCGTCCAATTCGTCCCGTCGTATTTTTTGGCTCTGAGCTGATAGATACCTGCGTTCAGTTCCGACCATATCGCGAATAGTTCATTTCCCATTACGGCCAAAGAAGGGAAACTTCCACCATTCGCTGAATTGATATTTAATCCGTTTGCACTTCCATCGACGGTTGTCCATTCTACACCGTCATATTTCTTGAGATAAATTTTGCCCACTTCAGACCAAGAAGCATACAAAGCATTATTGTATTCAACAAGGCTAGGGAAGTTAGCATCCTTCGTCGAATCGTTGCTAATTCCGGTCGTGCTTCCCCCTTCAGCGCTTGTCCAACTTGTGCCATTATATTTCTTGACCCGAATTTGACCATAGGACGAAGTCACCGCTTCAGTCCAAGCAAGATATAAAGAACCGTTAGATACGGCCAGAGTCGGCCTCGTTCCATCTTTGGCCGAACTGATATTTAATCCGTTCGGACCGTTACCGTCGACGCTCGTCCAGCCCGTCCCGTTATATTTCTTAACTCTGATTTGACTAGCGGTTACGCCTGGAACGACTTTTTCTTGCCAAGCGACATAGACTTCGCCATTCCATACGGTCATCGCAGGATACTCCGCTCGGTTGGCTGCATTTACGTTAAGTCCGTTAGGACCGCCGCCGTCGATCATCGACCAACCAGACGCTGCGGAAGCTGTGCTACTGGTGAATACAAGTGATATTAATAGCATAAAGGCGAGTAAACTATGTGCCATTTTACGTATTCTTTCGTTGGTCATACTCCTTCTTAGTGGGATCAATCTACATCTTCCTTTCTGAATTCTCGTTTCTGTCGCTTACCCCTCATTCTCTACCCTCAGCATATCGGACGGCACCTTAAAGAAACCTTAAAAACTGACAATTTTCCCCACAAAAAAACAGGCCCCACCTTATAAGGATGAGAACCTGTTATCATATCGTTATCTTGCAGTTAAACTGGCAAACTGCGAGTCACGCACTACTTTTTAAGCGCATCAGCAATGGCATTCACGCCGTATAGTCTACTGATTGGACCGTATCCGAAGGCTTCTGCCCCATTGATCTTGTACACACGATTATTCTTCACAGCTTTGAGTGATTTCCAAACGTCTGATTTCTCCCATTCATCTGCAAGCGCAGGCAGGGATTTATCCGTGTAATTAAAGTAGCCTAGGAAAATATAATCCGGATTGATCTTGGTTAAGCCCTCAAGACTAAGCTCTGCGCCATCTCCATTCGCTTGCTCAGGTGGCTTCAGTCCCAGCGGCTCGTAGTAGTGACCAACATATTTGGTACCCTGCAGCCACATCGTTTTCTCTCTAACTTGAGCGTAAGCTACAGTGCCTTCCACACCTTTAATCTTATCCTTCGCTTGAGCGAACGCCGTGTTGAACTTCTCGATTTCTTTTTTCGCAAGATCCTCTTGCCCAAGCATTTCGCCGAACTTCGTCATCACACCAGGCCAATCATTCCAAACGTCCATCTTTGTTTCATCAAGAAACACCGTGGGAGCAATCTTCGACAATTGATCGGCCACTTTTTTGTTCGTTTCTGTACCGGCGATGATAAGATCTGGCGCATACTGCAATAATTTCTCCAAATTAACTTCCGTATTCTCACCAACATACGTTATTTCCTTAAATTTGCTGGTATACGGCTTGTACAACTCAGAACCCATGACAGACTGCTTTTCCGTAAAAGGAAGTGCAACGCCAATGGATGGGATTTCAAAGCTGATTAGATCCTGTGTTAATCCCCAATGAACAAGTGCGACTTTCTCTGGTTTCTTGGCAATCGTTACTTGTGCACCGTTCGCGCTAGCAACTGTTCTCGGAAAGCTTGAAGCAGCAGGCGAAGGACTAGCCGAAGGCGCCACGGTTGGGCTTGCGCTTTCACTGCTTGATTTCCCCGTACTGGAGCATGCACTAATAAGTAAAAGTAAAGCCACCAGCAACGACGCTGTTACCAGCGGCATGACACGTTTTCTCATCTTGATCTTCCTCTCGTTGATCCCCATATTAATTGATAACGATTATCATTATCGAAGATAAGTTTACCATCGTGGTGAACCTACTGCAAATAGACGATTTCCCGATTTCGGGATGGATTTATTCTTCAACTTGTTCTTCATTCGCTCAACTTCATAGAAGTCGGTGACTTGCCGTAATGCTTCTTAAACAGCCTACTGAAGTAATAAGCATCTGGATAACCTACACTGCCCGCGATGTCCCTCACCGAAAACGAAGTCGTCATCAACAGCTCATGAGCCACCTTCATCCGGTATTGAATCAAATAATGAATAGGGCCGACCCCTGTGTATTTCTGAAAAATATGCGAAAAATATTTCGCCTTCATCTGATGCTGCTCCGCTAAGCCCTCCAGCGTGACCGATTCCATATAATGATGCCGAATATACTCGATCGTCTGTTCCATCATCGAATGGCTTTCGCTATTCTGCATATATCGCTCATACGTCAACGTCCGATTCACTAGCTGATAAAATAACGTCTTCTTTTCCAACAATTCTATATGTCCAAGCTCTGTCGTATATCGTCTTAATTGCTTCATAGCTTGCAACAGTGTCGCATCTAGCTCAATATGCAGCAAATTAACTTCTCTTGCTAGCATCGCGCCCTCCTGTTCAGGGGCTACCGGCAAAAAGTGTACAAGAAAATACTCGAACTCGGCCGAATGTACGACCATCCCAAAATGACGATGATACCCTCCGATCATCGCCTTCCCCGGGCTCACCGAATAGCTGCTGCCGTCATAAATAAAATCAGCTTCGCCCCTTAGCGCGATCAGAATCCCGCTTTTCGTCGTGAGCTGCGCCTTATGTCCTTGATGTATACCTTCCCGAAGCGTGGTTTGGTACACCCCATGTATCTCTATCGGCACCTGCAGGAAAAAGGCGGCTAAAGCGTCATACTGGTTCTCCATACAGATCCCCCTCTAGTTGAGCATGTATGTCCTCATTTTAACCTAGAAGCGGGGGTTGCTCAAATTTGCTCTTTCATATGCTCACTATGACCTTATATTACTTGCTAACTTATTAATCCCTACATATACGAGTATGGCAGCATCTTATTATTTAAAATATTTATTAAGATAGTAGGTCCATGTTAATAAAGGAGAAAATTAAAAATAATCTCTACAATTACACTAGATTTCAACTATTTAGAATCTCTTGCAATCTCAAGATACGTGCCTAATATCCAAGAAGTAAAGCCAAACAGACACCAGTAAAAAATTGCCCAGTATGAGAAATCCCATCTGATTAGCCAGAAAGCAAAAATAATTTCGCACACAATAATACCAAATGCATTACCATGCTCACGTAAGTGTCTATAAGATTCAATATATTCCCGATTATCATTTATTCTCCCATTAGTCGAGGTATCACTAATAATGATAGGAGATTTATGAGTTCTCACTTTAGTTGACTTTTGCTCCCCCATTGATCTGTACGAACTTAACTTATAATAGAAGTCCCTGATGAATTCAAAATTTGAAATTTTAACTACTAGTATTGATATAAGTATAAGTAGACTAAAAATGTGCAGCCATTCAACACTTTTAATTTCACTGAAACAAAAAGCTGTTATACATATTATAGTGCATCCAAGCAACCAACCTATTACCACTAATCGATATTTCACATTATTATCAGAATAAAAAATTGATCTCATTCCATGAAGAACTAAAATAATCATACTGGAGAAATACATATATAAAAAACCTGAGACTGCTATTATAACTGCAGGTAATATTGAAAATCCCGTTTGTGTTACTTCAACTTCAGGTCTATTCACCCCATCTAATTGAGGAGCACTATTACCAACTAATTCCAACATTACATTTACACCACTCTTGTTTATTACGTATGTTGTTTCATACAATAGGTTCTCTATACTAGCTTTCAAATTCGTTGCATCTGAACTTGTGCAAGGCGATTTATCTCCACCACAAAGTCTTAAGAAAAATGAATTGGAAATTTCATCATTATAATTGGTAATTAGAAAAAATAAAACGACAACACCAAAGATCGTACCTAATAAATATCTAACTAAATAGAACTCCCAAAATCGATTTCCTCCCACAACGAACCTCCACAATAATTAATATATACAATCAACTCACTAACCAAGTCTGCTCTCCGAGGACTGACTTAGCCAAATTTTATCCGGATTAATAACGAAACAAACACGTTGTATCTGAGGAACCTGCGCATCCATTTCCAACATGAGCAACGAAACGGGCTTCTCATTCTCATAAAAAGCCACGCCTGGCTGCCCATTCCACACCGTCATAGCATACGTTAAGTGCGCATACCGCTTGGCCGAAACGCCAATCAAGAATGACACCACACGTTCCCTGCCATAAATCGGATTTATCGCTGTGCTAACTTTCCCGCCTCCATCAGATACCAACCTCGACGTATCGGTCAATAATCGAACCAATGCAGGGGCGTCTCCTCTTTGGAACGCAGTCACAAACTGCTCGACTAGCGAAGCCTGCTGCTCTTGACTGATTGGTGCTTGTAAGCGATCAGGGTCTAGCTTCTTTTTAGCACGACTATATATTTGGCGGCAGTTCGCCTCTGATTTGTCCAACAGCTGCGCAATCTCTACATAGGGATAATCGTAAGCCTCCCGCATCACGATAATCGCTCTTTCCAGCGGTTCCAACTGCTCCAGCATAATCATAAAAGCGTACGATAGCGATTCCCTTTGCTCCGCTAGTAGATTCGGCTGCTGCCAAGCTTCGGAAGTCGGTTCCGGCAGCCAGGTCCCGGGATATACCTCCCTTTTCTTCCTAGCTGATTGCAAGATGTTCAAGCATTTATTCGTCGTAGCACGCGTCAGATACGTTTTCATATGCTCAATCCGATCCAGCTTGTCGTGAACGTCCAAGAATAGCTCCTGAACAACATCTTCCGCGTCCGAAACCGATCCCAGTAAATGATATGCCACAGATTTCAGGTATGAATAATACGTGGTATAAACCGTTTGGAAGTGTATGGTCACAATATTCCCCCTTCTGCTCTATCCCCATGGGATAGTTGATGCAGACCTAGTATATCAGCGAAAAGAAAATTTTTCCATGTATGATATCCATCTATTCCGAAGGGCTTTTGTGGATTTTTATAAAAAAGAACTATGTTTGTTGTCACGAAAAGTTACCCTCAATTGTCTAGATCACGCTTAACTAAAATAAACCGAAAAGAGGAGATTTATCATGCGTACACGATTTGATTATTACAAGGCCTGCCCTGAGGCAACAGACACGATGTTAAAGCTAGAAGCGTTTGTTAAAAGTAACGGACTGGATGCACATTTATATGAGTTGATTAAGCTCAGGGCATCTCAGATCAACGGCTGCTCGTACTGCATTGATTCCCATACGAAAGATTTAGTGAAACTAGGCGAGACAGACCAGCGGCTCTATTTGCTTCCTCTATGGAGAGAGGTCCCTTTTTATACGGAGAAAGAGCGTGCTGTATTGGCTTTAACCGAGGCTGTGACGCTTATTGCGAATGCAGGGGTACCCGATGATGTGTATGAACAGGTGATGAAAGAGTTCGATGAGCGCCAATTCATGGTGCTGCTTATGGCCATTAATACCATCAATAGTTGGAATCGAATCGGAATTGCAACGCGCTTACTGCCGAATCGGAAATAGAGGAAATACAGCGTTACTTGATTCAACTCCCATCTAGGCGTGTAATGATTGGGTATACCCGCTCCATAGGCACTAGCGGTCTTAAGCCGCAAGTAAGGTCATTTCCAAAGGAGGCGTTACCCTTATGAGCAACAAAATCCAGTTAGAACAAGCTGCGCAAAAAGTCGTTGAACAGAACAGTGCTCCACCGTTTCTACACGAGTTAGGTCCTGAGAAAGGCCGTGAGACGGTCGATAAAGTTCAGTCTGAGCCCGTGCACAAGGAGCCCGTGGATATCGAGGATTTGACGATCCCAGGGGGGCCGAAGGACGATGTGTCGATTCGCATCCTAAAGCCGAAGAATGCACCGGAACAGCTGCCTGTCATCCTATACATTCATGGTGCCGGTTGGGTGTTCGGGAACTCACACACGCACGACCGGCTCATTCGAGAACTGGCCGTCGGCTCACAGTCGGCTGTCGTGTTCCCGAATTACACGCGCTCGCCAGAGGCGAAGTATCCGTTCGCGCTAGAGGAGATCTACGCGGTGCTGGAGTGGATCTCCGCCAGTGGGCGCGATTACGGCCTCGATGCCAACAGCCTGACCATCGCCGGAGACAGCGTCGGCGGCAATATGGCCGCCGCGATTACACTGGTCGCGAAGGAACGCAGCGGCCCGGCAATTCACAAGCAACTGCTGTTTTACCCTGTCACGGATGCCTCATTCGAGACAGAGTCGTATCAGCAGTTTGCTGAGGGCTATTTCCTGCGCCGCGACGCGATGCAGTGGTTCTGGAAGCAGTACACGGCCGATCCGCGGCAGTGTGAAGAGGTCACAGCCTCGCCGCTGCGGGCCACGATCGAGCAGCTGAGCGGGCTGCCGCCTGCGCTCATCATCACCGGCGAGGCGGATGTACTTCGCGATGAAGGCGAAGCATACGCGAATAAGTTGCGTGAAGCCGGCGTGCACGTGACGGCCGTACGGTTCCAGGGCATCATCCATGACTTCGTGATGCTGCATGCCTTGGCGGATACCGCGGCGTGCCGCGGTGCGCTTTTGATGGCGAACGCTTGGTTGCGGGAATGAACATTGCCCCTAGCAGGCTATCGTTGAAATTTCTGTTCCTATGTTTTACATCAACCAATTTAGGGTAATTAACCGTATGCCACAGTCGCCCTAGGCGGCTTGCTAACACTCAACTTTCCAGGAGGGATTACCATGAGTAAACATATTGTCGGCGTATTCAACACGGAAGAAGAAGCAATTCGCGTCATCAACCAATTGAAGGCAGAAGGATATCACTCTGGGGAACTCTCGGTAGTGGGCCGCAATCGCGATGATCTGGACCACATCGAAGAAGCGACTGAAACCAAAGCGGAAGAGGGTCTTGCAACAGGCGCAGCGACAGGCGGCGTGCTTGGCGGGGTGACAGGGCTGCTCGTGAGCATCGGTGCATTGGCGATTCCCGGCGTTGGCCCGATTATTGCAGCAGGTCCAATTGTAGCAATCTTAACGGGTGCTGCTGTCGGGGCAGGTGCAGGCGGACTGGTCGGCGGCTTAATCGGACTCGGCATCCCCGAGAAAGAAGCGATGCAATATCATGATTATGTGCAAAACGGCAAAGTGCTCGTCCTCGTAGACAGCGACAACGACACCGAACGTTCCAATCTGGCCTATCGGATATTCCGCGCCCACAAGTCGCTTAATTCGGATACATACAGCCCGGACTACGGTTACGTAAGCAGATCCGGCGGCGCTAATGACAGCTATCGCAGTAACTTATAGAACCAGCGGTGAGAGACCTGAAAACTGCCCGCTTATCCGGAAGGATAGGTGGGCAGTTTTTTGATTTGGGGGATGAAACCCCGGCTACTCTGTCGGAGAAAGATCTATGATCTTAAGAAGCCCCTAAGGTAAGGGGCTTCTTCGTGTATCCAATCCTATCGTCCCATCGTTGCACTGCCTGAGCTGTACGGGTCGGAGAAATCGCTTGTCGATTCTCCTCTTTCCCACACATCAGCATATGAGGAATCTTTCTTGAATTCCTCTAATACGAAGGAGCAGGAAGGAATGATTTTGCGCCCTTTGTCGCGAGCTTCCTGGACAACCATGTCCAGCAGCTGCTTGCCCAGTTGACGACCACGGTAGCGCGGGTCCACATAGGTATGATCAACTATCCAGGTTCCGGCTTCGACCAGCCTATAAGTAATCTCGCCAACCGTACCTGACAGCGTGCTGAGAATGTAGGCGTTGCCTTGCTTCTGGAGGACAATCTCCTCCTCAGATTCGTGAAACGTGTTATTTTCTTCCATAGTGGGACACCTCCTGAAGGATACAATGCTTGTTTGTACTTATTACCCCTTGGGGGAGGTAGTGAAACAAAGGTCCGGAGGTAAACAAAAGGGGCTGTCCCTCTGCCACATCACATTTAGATGTAAAAACTACAGCTAATGTGCTCGAATTCGAGGTTTTTTCGTGATTAGATGGAAAAAGTACAGGTAAATTCTATGAAATCTGAAAAATCGATATAATGGAAGGAATTTAATTACAAGAAATACAGTTAATCCTCCGAATTCGCTAAATTCGTTGCAAATAGATGGAGAAAATCCAGTTAAATTACGGGAAGTCGTTTTATTACTTATGAGTCAATACGAAAAAGAGGCGTCTCAATAAGTCTACATAGACTATGAGAACAGCCTCTTCTTCTTTATGTGAGAGAAACAACTATAAATGTTGCTTACCTTTCGGTATGTGACTCATCGTGGTAGGAAGTCCAGAGTGACAAATTGAGGCTCAGATCTAGCGCACCTTTGGAAGAGGATTGGTAACTTTCATTCTCCCATGGTTGTTGCTCTCCGAAGACTGAGCTTCCGCCATAGCATTAGCTTTCAGCCCAAGCTGAAGTAATCCACTGGCGTGAGTCTCACTTTCGCTTTGCTTACCGCTGTTTCCACCACGGTCTTGGCTCGTGTCGGTTGCGTGATTGTCTTGATTCCCACCACTATGTTCACTGTTTAGGCAGGCAGCTGTCGCTTGTAAGCCCAAGATTGACATTCAAGCCTAATCCTAGCACTCCTTGCGAGCTGCTGCTTCTATCCAAAGACGAGTGATCCGTAGCTGCTGAACTAACACCTGCTGTGATCAAACCAACGAATACCTGAAAGTACCGCCAACTTTACCCATTGTTTCATGCTTGTCATTGTTATGCACTCCTTCTCATTTTTGAAAGTTAGTCGTTACACGTTTCGTTTGAGAGAAGAAGGTATGTTGGGGCGGTTGACCAGGAGGAGCATGCGACCATGCGGGGCCATCAGTAACATCCATGCGTGAACGCAATGCTACCAACTAGATTCCTAAGGGATCGGCTTTGGGGCAGCCAATCTATATGGCTCATGTATTCACCTCCCTCCTTACAACCTTTTACCCTTATAATGGGAAACACTAACAGCATAGATGACAAACTGGCAAAGTAGGGATCCTTATTCTCCCTTGACCTTGGACTCCACATTTCTCACCCAAAAAGCAAACAGGCCTCATCGTATACCGATGAGAACCTGAAGTAGCTGTGAGCCGTTCAGTCATTTTGCATACCGTGTGACCAGTCCAGTGATAGGTCGTCAAACTAGTTAAAAGAATCCAAGATGGTCTTAATTTGAGAGTCAAGATGAAGGGCATTCAAGATAATCGTCAGAGATTCAGCACGTGTCGCATATCCCTGCGGGTCAAACACCCCATCCTTCTTGCCACTAATGATTCCCGCTTCGGCAGCATCCGTAATTAAACCCGCTGCATAGGTGCTTGCTGTCGACATATCCATAAACTGGCCTTTGGCTGCGTCTTTGCTGACTTGATCTAAGTTCACAATGCGGGAAAGAATAGCAACAATTTCTTCGCGGCTAATTGTCTGGTCCGGCTTGAAAGTACCGTCCCCATACCCATTAAGTACCCCTGCATTCGCGAGCTTCTCGATCGCCTCTTTGGCCCAATGCTGTTTCACATCACTCAGCGCAATGGCGTGCCCTTCATCCCCGTGAATCGTAAATACACGATAAATCAGCGTTGCGAACTCTGCACGGGTGATAGGTCCGTCAGGCTTGAATTGTCCATCCCCATAACCTTCAATAACGTGCAGCTTAATAAATTTGTTAATTGTCTGTTCAGCCCAATGCCCTTTGGTATCCCTTTGTTCCATTGTAAAATTTTCTTTCCTTGCTTCCGCTACTTTCGTTTCAATCGCTTGTACCAAATCTGCAGTATTCACAACTTGGCTACGAAATACTTCTTCTTTAGGCTTTTCAGCCTCGATAGCGGGTTCAAGAGCCGGTGTTCCTCCGCCATTTTGATCCGAATAAACGCGGTTTGGGGTTGCACTTGCCACAATGGAATACGCGCTTTCCATAGCCGCATTGGATGCGGAGATTTTAAAGTCATACAACGTGCCGTTCGTTAACCCTGTTACTTGATAAACACTACTAGTTACGGTAGCAGGTGTGCTAATTAAATGAAACGTTGTGTGGTCCACAGACTGATACACATTGTAATACGTCGCTCCACTGACTGTCGGCCAAGTTAAATGGATTTGCGTATCTCCTGGTGTAGCAACGAGGCTACTCGGAGCTTCAAGAATCGGCAGCGCCACCGTTACCTTCACCATATAAGTTGCTGTTGATTCGTCCTCCGCCACAATCGTGTACGTAACGGGAGTTGTGAAGTCCTGCGGGGTCGTCCCACTCACTTGTACAGCGCTCCCCACCTTCACGCTTGCCCCCGTTGTTGTAAACGTCGGGATCAGCGAAGCTACATTCGTCCCATACGGTACAGTGAGTGCGATGGTCTTGTTCGCTTCATCAATCGTTCCCGTTACCGCAGGACTCAATCCCGCGAAGTCGAATGCTGTAACGGCTTTCGCTGGCCCCAGCCATTTTGCATATAACACCTGATCTATCGTAATTTCAGTTGTTGTAAAATCGAACGGGGTACCGCTAAAATCACTCGTGCTATACCAACCTCCGAATACAAATCCTGACTTGGTCAACGCTTCCTCTGGCTCGATAGAATAAGCGTCTTTAGCCACGCTTTGGCTCTCTACTGCGGGTAACCCTCCATTATTATCGAAGCTAACCGTATAGGCAGCAGATCTTTTTTTGACCAGTCCCGTCATATTATCCGTTGCATATATGTTGCCTTCCCTGTCTACGGCCACCCCTCGCGGGTATCTGAATCCTACCGATTCGCTGATCATCTCCCAGGAGCTATCACCACTTGGCAGTATTTTAATATTGTTATTGGAAGTATCTGCCACGTATACCGTACCATCTAAGCCAACTGCTACACTGTAGGGGCCAGAAAATCTTTCAGATCCCGTAATATCCTCCCATACGCCGCTGCCGCTTCGCAGTTTTTTTATCGAGGAGTGATACGTATCTGCCACATACAGCGTGCCGTCACTATCTACTGCCACACTATTTGGTTGATAAAACTGTTCTACGCCAGTAATATCTTCCCATTGACTGCCTTTTGGCAATTTGAATATTTGATTTAAACTACTTGTCGCATACAAGGTGCCATTAGTGTCTACTGCCACGCCTAGCGGATAAAAAGCTTGTTCTGGACCTCCAACTTCCTCCCAGGTGCTTCCTCCGCTCGACAGTTTTTTTATTTTACCATCACCTGTCACATACACAGAACCGTCATTGCCCACTGCTACGCCATATGGCATAAAGTCATCCCAATCGCTGATATCCTCCCATATGCTGCCTTTCGAAGGCGATTTTTTCATCATTCTACCCTGTCCACTATTGGCTACATAGATCGTACCGTCATTGCTGACTGCCACACCATTCGGCATACTGAACTCACCCTCGTCCGAGATGGACGTCCAAATGGTCGTCTCTGACCTAGCATTAGCCTTTTCTCCTCCCAGAACCGTTTGCATAACGGGAAGAACAAGCAACATCATACACATCAACACAGTTGTTAGTCTCTTCTTGGTATTCAACCTTTTCATGGATTACGTGTCTCTCCTTTTGTAAACTTACTTATAACGGGTCGCCTCATTTCAGCATACAAGCATGCACCTTAAAGAAACCTTAAACATCGACATTTTTCCCCATAAAAAACAGGCCCTCACGCATACCGTTGAGAGCCTGTTAGCTGAACCGCATCCTGTTTTAAACGGAAGCAGTAGGAATACGTATTGTTACTTTCGTACCGCGTCCCAGTTCACTTACTAGTTCCAGTGAGACGCCGTATTCGTATTTCAATCGCTTATTAATATTGCGCAAACCAACCCCCTGCGGCTCATTCGCATCACCTTGTTCTAACAATGTCCTGAGTCGCTCTGGCGAGATGCCAACCCCGTCGTCGGCTACGACGAATTGCCATGCTCCTTTCGAGTTTTCTACCGTCAAGCTGACTGTACCGCCTTTAATACGATCGCCGATGCCGTGGCGAATAGCATTTTCGACAAGCGGCTGCAGCAGAAGCGGCGGCATCTGCAAATCGTAGGCTGCCTTAGCGATATCGAAATCGAAACGAATGCGATCCTTGAATCGAGCTTGCTCAATTCCTACATACGTTTGAATGAGGCTGAATTCTTGAGCAAACCCGATGCGTTCATCCGCATTGCTGAATCGGAAGCTTCCTCGCAAATAATCGGCAAGATCGGCGATCATCTTCCTTGCCCGCTCCAAATCCTTATAGCTTGCAGCAACAATGCTATTCAGCACGTTATACAAGAAGTGAGGTTTAATCTGCGATTGCAAAAAGGCCACTTCCATATGAATGGCTCGACCGAGCGATTCCTTCATGGCGAGCAAGCTCCCGATTCTTGCCTTCAGCTCCTCCAAATCGAACGGTTTCGGCAAGTAATCGTTCGCTCCCGCTTGGAAAGCCGCCACCTTATCCTGCGGTTGAATAGCAGCTGTCACCATCAGAACCGGCAGTTCCAACAGCGAGTATTGTTTGCGAATTTCCTGGCATACTTCATAGCCGGACATGCCCGGCATCATCAGATCGAGAATGACGAGATCGATTCTGCCCAATTGATCCACCTGTTCTAGCGCTTCGTATCCGTTTTTGACTGCGACCACGCGATAGTCAAGCGCTTGAAGAGCGTCCAGCAAGACTTTTAAATTCACATATTGGTCGTCGACGATGAGCACGGTATGCTTGCCGCCCTGATTCGTAATATAAGGTGTAGCAAAGGAATATTCAGTTTCCTTCGGCATGAGCTGGGCACCTGAATACGATGAGGATGATGTTGCTTCACTTCGCTGCTCCGAGATCGGAAGCGTGAAGGTAAAAATCGAACCTACGCCAAGCGTAGAAGATACCGTAAGCGTACCCTTCTGCAGTTCCACCAGTTGCTTCGCAATCGGTAACCCTAATCCAAACCCTCGATGCTGATCTCCCTCGACGGACTTAAACGGTTCAAAAATAAATGGCATATCATCAGACTCAATCCCTTTGCCGGTGTCATGTACCGCAATTTCGAGCTTGCCTCCATGCTCCTTCCCGGTAAGAACAATTCTGCCACGTTCCGTATGCTTGATGGCATTATCCAGTAAATTCCCAATAACTTGGCTAAGTCGAATTTCATCCGCATAAGCGGGAGGCAAATCCATAGGCAAAGCGTTTATGAGTTGGATATCTTTTTCCATGCATAAATAGCTGTAAAACCGCACTTGCACCTCCACCACGGAACGTACATCTATCGGCGCAGGCACAAGTCTTAGTTCGCCCTGGTTCAGCTTGGACAAGTCTAGGATGTCATAGACGAGTTGGGAAAGCTTCCGTGTAATGTCCGTAATCAACTGGAGTTTCTCCCGTTGCTCGGTATTCAGGGGATGTCCGGTATCGTCCAACATGGACCGGGATATATTCATTACGCCGTGAAGCGGCGTTTTAAACTCATGCGAAGTTCGGGCTAGGAAATCATCCTTTATCTTGTCGGCTTGAATTAGTTGCCCGGATAGCTCTTCGATTTTGTGAAAAGCATTGGAAAACCGCAGCGACATCAGCAGCGCAAGCATCAACAGAACAAGAAAGGGTTCAACTGGTGCAAGCGAGTAGATCGGAACGCCGAAATAGACGTTCAAATTCTGATTCATCACCAGCACATTCAAAGCCATCGCCGCCACGGCCAAATACCCGCTCCCCGCCACTCTGTGCAAAGCCGTGTATACGAATACATACGTTGCATACAGCAGCGAGATTGTCACATATAAGGATGTGAATTGACGGAACAATCCTGTTGTAAGCTGGGGAGCGAAGCCGCTATGCAGCAAAACAAGTATTCCCCCCGCAATCAGCCCGCCTCGCGTGAGCCATTCAAAGCAGTAAGGCCGAAAAGCCGTGTAGACATACAGGAAAAAACCAACACCCACGCCTACAGTCAACACCATCTGAACACGGAAATAAAGCCAGAAGGGGAGCGGTCCGACCGCATCGAACAATACTCTTTCGCCACTAATGCTTGCAAATGCAGCAATACATACACAGACAATGCCAAGTACCACAAGCGAGAAATCATTTCGACGTTGAGAAAACAATCCGATAAAATACAATCCCATAATTAGAAAGGCGGTAAGTGTGATCCAGTCATGAGCCGTCGCACGGTCGCGAACTCCAGCAATTTGATCGGATTTCCCCAAGAGAAGCGACTCGCTGATCCCGCTGGTTACTCGAAATTCATAATTAGCCACTTGCACGAGAATGTCATTCCAACCTGGCTGTAAAGTAAAGTAGCTGACATACGGTTTGTTCAGCGCGCTGTAGAGCTGCCTCTCTGCCGGGTTGCCGCTTGATCCGACGATTGTACCATTGACGATGAGCCGATTGGCAATTAGGATGGACGCCGTTTTTAATCCATACACCTGGCTTGCATCGCCAATCTGAATGCGTAACCGGTAGGTCGCCATGCCCATTGTAGACATTTGCTCCCGCCACGAGCCGGGGACCTGGACCATCTTAGGCGTTGCTTCGCCTGCTGCTACGAAAGTTTCTGCTGGCGGATGACTAAACAGCTGATTCGAATATAGCTCCCATTGCCCGTCAAGCCGAACTGTTCCATCTTGATCAAATTGCCAAGCACGTAAATCCATAACCCCATTTACCGCTAGAGGCATCTGTTTTTTATGAATAGAAAAATAGGCCAACAACACCCCATAAGTTGCAATCAATAGAGACAGGGTAATTAGCGCTGCCACAATTTTTTTGCTCATCGGGCTTGCCGCCCTATCTTATCCTTCGTTTCTTGGACTAGCTGCAAAGTTTCTTCTTCCAACTCTACTCCTAATTGAAATTTCACTGCATGCTCCAACTGCATAATAACCCGATGCGCCTCGTTGCGATTGCCCATTTTCAAATGGAGCTTAATCAACTCTCGACCGTCGACCTCGAAATCAGGAGCAACCGATAATAGATTCTGCATACAGTCCACTGCAAGCATGTCATTGCCCTGACTTTGGAAAAATGCGAACCACGTACGAAGCACGCGTACATACGAAGCTTTGATATCCAACTGCTTGGCCGTTGCCCAACTGAAGTCACAACCGCCCATATATTCACCCGTGTACACCTGTTTCATTTGGTCATAGGTCCTGGTATCCATCTCTTCGCTCGTCCAGGTGTTGCTTAGGAGTTGCTCAAATTCCGTGACATCAATCGTCACGCCATCCAATTGGGCTACAAACCCTTGGTCCGCTTTGCCGATATGGATGGGAATCTGATGTTCCGCCAGACTTTTCCGTAGATAGGATAAACACGTATATAAATACGTTTTGGCCTTATTCAGATCGTAACCCGGCCAAATCGCCTCAATAATAGATGCGGCATTGACAGGCTTCCCTGCATGATGAATCAGAAAGGCACAAAGTTCCTTCTCCTTCTTTGTCTTCCACGTAAGCACCTTGTCGGGGCCACCAGGCAAACCAATCTGGAAGCCACCCAAACAGCAGATGCTTGGAGCAACATTTGCAGGTTGGGGTGGGGGGGTGACAAACTCGGATATCACGTGTGTAACACGCGCAACCGCGTTCTGCAATCTATCTTTGGTAAAAGGCTTCAGCAAATAGTCATTTGATTGAATCTCAAACGCTTCGACCGCATATTCCGCATATGCCGTTGTGAAGATGATCGGCATTCGTGGGAGCCTACTTCTAATTACTCTAGCAACCTCCGTACCTTTCATTCCCGGCATCTGAATATCTAGGAATACCGCATCTACTGGGGAATGATCTAACGCAGCAATCGCTTCAATCGGGTTCATATATCTTCCAGCTATCTGTATATTTCCCATTTGTCCGAGCAGAATTTCCAACAAATCCAGCGCATCTTCCTCATCATCAATGAGCATTACACGAATCATCGACTCTTGTCTCCTTAAAGCATTATGGCAAACTTCACTTGTTGAGCGGATCCTATAGTGCTGCTTTAGAAACCTTTATACATACTAGAACACCTTATTACTAGAATATTTTACTTTATGGGATATTTCCATAGAAATATCGTTTATGCCAAATTGTCGATTATATACAACATTTTCGTTCGTGGGGTCTTTTTAAAATTGCCAACAGCCATGTAGTGTACATATATATAACGATTGCAACTGATAAATAAAACAGAACATTGAACACATAAAACTTAAAATATTGATGGATAAAATCATAACTCCACACGACTATGAAAACATAACCTACCCCGCGAATAGTATTACATATCCAACTATCTCTTTTAATAAAGAACTCACTAATACTAATCTTGCTATTGATCATATGTCTATAACATAATCCATATAAAACCAAATGAAGAATAATGTGAACTACTGCAGACAGAATACTTCCCATCAATGCGCCAACCAATGGTATTCCCATGCTGTCTCCATCAGAGGGTAATTGTAATGTCTCAACATAGTCGTTATCAACAATCATTTGCCATACCGAGGCCGTAAAGGCAAAGCAAGAAAATAAGGAAACAGTAATACTAATTGATAGAAAATAGTATTTATGTAGTTTCAGAGATTATCCTCCTTTTTCTGCCTTTGTAAGCCCACTATATAATAAGAAAAACTGGATTAAGGCAATACCTTCCTGCCTGTAACCAGTTCAAAACTCCGCAAAAAGAACCATGTAAACCCTGCATAAAAACCTAATAATGGTCGCTTGAAGGACGCAGGTTTATTCTTCTCAAAGCAAAAATGCCCAATCCACG
Organism: Paenibacillus sp. J22FR83; assembly: GCF_059691955.1. Classification (NCBI taxonomy): domain Bacteria; kingdom Bacillati; phylum Bacillota; class Bacilli; order Caryophanales; family Paenibacillaceae; genus Paenibacillus; species Paenibacillus sp. J22FR83. The sequence goes on along the minus strand of NZ_JCAUAM010000028.1, from coordinate 60,964 downwards.
ATAGTATATAATGTAATATTCCCAGACCAAGTGTAACTTTTAAATCAATAAATAAAAAAATCCAAGCAAGAAACGCCGATAAAAAAGCAAAATAATGAAGTATTTGATTCCATTTATTTTGATGTGCTTTTTGATATTGTATCAGATCAAATTTAAGCCTATCACGCATTGAGGATAACTCCATTCAATTTAGTCGTTCTCTAATTTCACCATCTGTTTAACCAAAAGTTGTATACTATTACTATACTTTTTTTGAAGGAGTGATCACACAGTGTTATATTCCAAAATTCTTGTTGCGTACGACGGTTCAGAAGCTTCTGATAAAGCGCTCGATTCCGCCATTAAACTTGCCCAACTAAACCATTATTCGAAGCTCGAAATTATTCATATTTTCAACATTCCAACCTACGATATAGGTGGGGAATTTGTGGTTCCACCTATCCAAATAGAACAAGCCTACGCTGAGGACGTAGTTGCGAAAATCAAAAAGAAAATATCCAATTTCACCAACGTTAATATCGAAGTACGAAAAGGTAGTATCGCCAAACAGATTCTCCAATACGCTCAAGAAATAAATGCAGACCTGATCGTTGTCGGCAGCAGGGGACTAAACAGTTTGGGTGAATTTGTACTTGGCAGTGTTAGTCATAATGTCGTTCAACACGCCCCTATTCCTGTACTAATTATTAAATAATTTGATATAAGTGAACGCACTTGGTTGGGGTTAACACAGAAGTAAAGTAATTACTCATTTGTGTATGAAAGTGAAGCTATCCGGTAAAGGATAGCTTCTTTATATATGGCAAAATTGGAATAGAATCAGCTATGACGATAACGATAATACCCTTTATGAAGAAGTCTGTTATTCAAGTATCCATTTTTCATGTAAGGTAGGCTTAGCTAACTGAATCATTGCACGATCACCTCTGAACCAAGCAATATGTTTCTGTCCATTCAAACTATATTGAATTTTAAAATGTTTGCCAAAGGTCTTACGAACAGGCTTAAATGGTGTATCTTTTGAACTTACTTTCTCAATAAGAATAATGCTTCCACCAATTGATTGAATTTGTGCTTTAATTTCGACTTCATTCTTTTGATTGCCCGCACTGGTTAACATAATAAAAAGCGGGATACAGGGAAGTAACGTCATGACAATGGACGCCATCATTTTGCTTTCATTCTTTTTGATAGCGCCGAAGTATACAGAAATACAAACCCCTGGTATAAAAATAATAAACAATAAGAGCAAAGCAATCTTTCCGTATAACGGCAACAATAAAATACATCCTCCATAAAATCTATGTTTTATTTAAAGCATATTGATATGTACATCTAGGTAGTTACCTATTTCTTGAATAAACTTATCACCTGAATTGTCATGAGCTATTATAAAACAACCGCTCCAAATATCCCATCCAACTGTAATCATAACCCCATCATTAACAAAGTCCATGAGAACTTGTTCAAGTCCAATGATTGGTTTGGCATGAGTAAACTTAAACTTCTCTGTAACAACAGTTGCTATTTTGAAGATATACGACTTATCCGCATTCTCTATCTCATATGAGTTGTAGCCTTCGAAGGTCTTATTTATTTTACCTTTCATAGAATCATCTCTTTCTCTTACTGAATAAAATTGACTCTATTATTATTTCACTTCTCGGTATTCTCTCCATCCTTTAAACATGTGCAATGCCTTTAATGCTTCAGTATAATTGTTTGTTGTTACTTCCCACTAATCTAGCATTCTTAATAACATCTCTTTTACTGCCTTTAGTCCTTTTTCATATTCTTATTCTCTAAAGTACAAACTTCCTTAATATCTTCGGAGATACTTTGGTCATCAAGATTATTTAGATTTCCATCCCTACTTTTCTTAAAAACTTATAGCACCATTACGCTACCTCTATATTATATCATCCATTTACAAATTAAGGATATTGAACTGAAGGTAGGCCACTTTCATTCAACCGTTCTGTTGCCTATCATCTGATCTATGTGCCTCGGTGAGAACGAACAAGATATCCGACGGAAATTATCCTCTCAAGGGTATACAAAGATACTTCTCGTCATACAACCATGAATTGTCTTACCGAGTCAAAACCTGATAAAATATATGAAAAGCAACTCTTATTGGAGGTCTATCATGTCAGGTCTTGCTAAAGTCGGCAGAAACGACTCTTGCCCTTGCGGCAGTGGCGCGAAGTACAAGAAGTGCTGCTTACAGAAAGATGAAGCCAACAATGTCATACGATTAGGCAGCCAATCCTTTTTTACAGAAGAAAAAGAGATGGAAGAATTTGAAGAAGTCATACCTCAATCGTATGAAGAGCGGGTTGAGTTTATTGAACTCCAAGTGTGGGCATCTGAGCAGTATCGCACAATTGCACTGCAACTGAACGATCATCTACGGGAACGCTATGAACCGCTCGAAATCATAACAATTATCACCCTGTGGATGACCTATTCAAGGGATTACTCGCCCATTATCAATAAGGCAGATGTTATTTTCGCTACCATGGAGTATGTAATGGGTATCCTTACTGGGAACCCAAGCATTACACAGACTTCCGTGGCCAAGCAGTACGGCGTTTCATCCACCAGCGTGTCCAATCGATTCAGGGATATGACGCCTAGCCTTGATCAACTCTTGGATCTTATGCTCTTAGACGAAGAGGATGAAGAAGATGAGGAAGATGAGGAAGACGATGATGCCTTCGAGAATGTGCACCATTTCGCTAGACATGAGTTGGAATCGCAGATGCGCCTTTTTCGATCTGATTTTGTTAAGGCCAGTCCTGCTCAGCAATTGATTGACCAGGCGAGGCAAACGACCTCAACCAAGATGAAGAAAAAACTGGCCGAACAAGCGCTTGCTCTGGACCCGCTTCAACCGGATGCCTACAATCTAATTGCGGAGGAGCTAGAGGATATCGCCGAAGCCGCTAAATTGTACAAGCGGGGGATCGACGCAGGACGCAAGCAGCTGGGTACTGCATTTTTTTCTGAGAATAAAGGATACTTCTGGGGGTTGCTGGAGACGCGGCCGTTTATGAGAGCCATGCACGGCTATGGGGAGATTTGTTTATTCTATTTACACCAATACAAGGAAGGCGTTCATATTTTTGAGGAGATGCTTGACCTGTGTCCAAACGACAATATGGGCATCAGATATTTACTGGTAACGGGCTACATTCTGCTGAAACAGTACCCGAAAGCACTTGCCTTAATCGATCATTATGACGAAAGTTGTGCGAACTTCAACTATAACCGATTACTCATTTCGTACCTACAGCATGGCATCAATCCGTCAATGAAATCTCTCTTCAAGCAAGCCAATGCGCAGAATCCACACGTAGTACCCTTCATCCTTGGGTTAAAAAAATTACCAATGCACCCACCAGCAACGATCGGGTCCGGGGATGAAACCGAGGCGATGGATTATATCATGTATCATCAACCTCTATACACCGCATCACCTAAATTAGTGAAATGGATGAGCAGGAACTAAACCCTCCTGCTTCATACACAGAAATTCAAGTTTCATCACTTCATTGCTGCTGAATAACTTCCACTGTAGTAGGTTTAAGTTGGACTTGGCCCGGTTGTGGCGGTTTTAGGGAACCCTTCCGAAGCGCCACTCTTCTACTAACTTTGGAGAGATCTTATCTATTTTTAAAACAGCCTATCCTAAATGATGGTCTGTTATAGCAGAACAACTTTAGTTCGGATACTTGTTAATCGACAAGGACGATCTCTCGATCGTTCGCTTCAACCGTAATGATTTTGGCCACATCGATATGCCCTCGTCCTATGAAGGCAGATTTCAGCAACTGTTAAAATTATCTCTTGGCCTTTCTCAGTCCATTAAAATACAAATAGTTCCGCGTTCAGTCGGACACTAGCCTGTTAATGCATATCCCTAACTTCACGCTACAGTCTGCGCCGGACCGAACCCTAGAGGCGTTCGCCTCCCCAGTCTCACCCATACAAAGGGAAAAGCACCCTCATTGGGTGCTTTCATCTTTGTATAGAAGTGAGCCATGGCTTGGTAAATCCACAATTCACCGCCACGTGATGGTTAGTTTATTTAGGAGGTGGCGTAACTTAATCTTTGGCCAGTACGGTCAGTTCCTTTGAATCAATCACCAATCCAGATAAACGTATGAAATCAAACCCCAGTATCCCGTCTATCTCCATTCCGTAATTCATATCTCCGATTTCTACTTCGAACGATGATAACGAAACCTCTCCCGCCTTCACAAATTCGAAATGCTTGGAATACACGACTTCTACTCCACCCACGCCTCTAATCTTGTTCAAAAAATCACCCAGTTCTATCATAACCCCAACAGAATCCACTGCATCCGCACTGAAAATAGTTCCTGCCGAGCCCGTATCGAGCAATACATTTTTTTAATTCTTCACCGCGGTAACAAATTGTTACTTCTATAAAGGGTAATCCATGCTTTACATCTATGTTCATCTGGGTCCCCGTACCCCCGCCCATTTCTCCCTAAGCTCCAGTTTTTCGCGGGATGTGTGAAAGAAGCCGTATTCCCGGTAAGGCTGCGCCCGATGCAATTCACAATACCGTTTCATGGCAACAGTGGAGTCATCAAAGCGATCAATGACAGCCACCTCATCAACAAGCCAGCATCCTTCCTCCGAGCGGGATTTTAATGCCTCACAAACAATCCATTCATTTGGAAACTGTTCACGAACTTCTTCCCATCTCATCCTTTCCACCTCCGAATCAATTTACCTTTATAATATCATAAAAGCCTAACCGGAAAATGATGTGGTTAAGCTTGGTAATTATGATGAACCCCTGTCCAGCTTTAACTATTATGGTTTTGTATGGACCAGGGTTCTAGCATGTGATCTATGTTAAAATACAATTTCTTCCATAAATTCACCCTCCTCTACGCTCCGGTCCGCGCAGACTGAACCCTTGAGGGAATCTCCTCCCCAGTCTCACCCATATAAAGATGAAAGCACCCCCATTGGGTGCTTTCATCTTTATATGGAGGTGAGCTGTGGATGGGTAAACTCACAATTCACTGCCAAGGTTCTTTTACTTCCCCTTCTGTGCCAACATTTTCAGTAAAACCGTAACAGCTTCTGCTCTTGTCGTTTTACCGCCTGGAGCAAATTCGTTCGCACCCTTGCCTTCGATGATGCCCAGCTTCTTCATAGCCTCAACTGCGCCTTTCGCCCAGTCCGGAATGGCCTTGTTATCCGAGAAACTTGTTTCCACGGCTGCTACATTAGATTGGCCCAAGGCACTTGCAATCATCGCCGCCATCTCAGCGCGTGTAATCTGTGCATCTGGACGGAATGTTCCGTCCTCATAGCCTGTAATAATTCCCGCTTGCACGGCTTGCGCCACCGCCTTCTGCGCCCATTCGCCGATCTTCGTATTATCGGTGAAAGTAAGCGCCGCTCCTTCTCCTTGCGGCTTCAACGCATTCATCAGCATAACCGCAAATTCTGCGCGCGTCACGGATTGCTCTGGCATGAACGTGCCGTCCGAATACCCGCTGACGATTCCGCTGCTTATCGCTTGCTTGATATTAATCTCAGCCCAGTGTCCGGAAATATCGTTAAAGTTAATCGTTAGTTTTGTGTCTGGTGTAGGCACCTTTGCCCCTTCACCTACAGTGAATACGGCATATTTCGTAAGGTGATTGACGTCCACGGAGATGTGATTTCCGTTGATCTTACCGCCGGGAACTTCTACCCATACTTTCTTCAATTCGTCAAAATAGAATACAGCTACGGTTTGGTTGCCGCTCAATTTTGCCTTATCAAATGCAAAAGTTAGTGTGATCGGTTTACTGAAGTTCTCCGAGAAGTTTTTTAGAATCTCGAAGATTGGGCTGGCTAGCACACCTTTATCATTTAAAAGATTTTGAGTGCCCACTAATTTTTCTATCGTGATCTTCAGTTCTTTATCTGTCGCATTAGCTGGAATCGAAACTGTGACCTCTTGTTGCAAACTGACTTCACCTGATCTACCTGCGGATAATGTTAGTTTACCATCTGTGGAGGAAGTATTATTAGTTGGCGTTGATGAGCCACCACCGATACCACCACCGCTAGATGGCATTGTGCTTACTTGATTAGAAGCCGCACTATCTCCTCCAGCGTTGACCGCCTTCACGACAAAATAATACGATGTGCCGTTAGTCAAGCCTGTCACCGTGCTGCTGTATACCGAGCTAGTCACACTATAGCTATAAACGGAGCCGCTCACTGCGGTGACTTCGTTGCCATAGATTCCCGAGGTCACGCTTTGGAATACTTTGTAGCCTGTCGAACCGTTTACTGGATTCCAAGTAAGCGTTATTTGCCCATTGCCTGCAACAGGCGAGTGCAATACCGGAGCTCCAGGTATCGGAACTTGCGGCGTTACACTCGCTGCGCTGGAGTCAGCACTAGTTCCGGCAGCGTTCGTCGCGGCCACTGTAAACGTATAGGTAGTTCCATTCGTTAACCCTGTGATCGTGATCGGACTTGTAGCTCCGGTAGCCGTGAAGCCTCCCGGATTAGCGGTTACCGTGTAGCCGGTAATCGCGAAACCACCGTCATTAGCAGGAGGCGTAAAGCTTATGGTGGCTTGTCCATCGCCTGCCGCAGCAGCTACTCCGGTTGGAGCTTCGGGTGAGAACGATATATGTTCCACGCCCAAAGTTCCCCCCGCATACAGCGTGCCGTTTACGTAGAGCAAAGAATTCAAATTGCCCGGAGAGCCTGCCGACTTCGTCCACGTCGTACCGTCGTATGACCATACGTCTTCGCTTCCGCTATCCATCGTACCTGCATATAGCGTGCCGTTTACATTGACCAAGGAGTTCACGTCGTTCGGCGAGTCTTCCATCTGCGTCCATGTCGTACCGTCGTATAACCATACACCGTCACTCGTACCCGCATATAACGTGCCAGCTACATTGGCAATGGCATTCACATCCTCACTCGGCTGCGAGCCTTCCGTCTCGCTCCATGTACCGTTGTATGACCATACGGTATCGCTCGAACCCGCATATAGTGTGCCGTTTACATTGACCAAGGACTTTACTTCATACGGTGAGTCGTCCATCTGCGCCCACGTCGTACCGTCGTATGACCATACAGCGCCCCTCGTACCCGCATATAGCATGCCGTTTACGTCGAGCAAGGAATACGCACGACCCGGCGATCCTGCCATCTGCGTCCACGTCGTACCGTCGTATGACCATACGCCTTCGCTACGACCACCCGTCGCGGCATACAGCTTGTTATTTAAATTAGCGATGGCATTCACACTGCCCGGCGAGTTTGGCATCTGCGTCCACTCCGTGCCGCCGTATGACCATACGTCAGTGGAAGCTGTCGCCGCATACAGGATCCCGTTTACATTGGCCAAGGACTTTATATTACTTGGCAAGATACTACTCCAGGTGCCGTTTCTGTATGAACGTACGCCGTTGTAATCTGCTGTATACAAGGTCCCGTTTACATTGACCAACGCACGCACGCTACCCGGCGAGCCTGCCATCTTCGTCCACGTCGTACCATCATATGACCATACATCATAGCTACCGGTCGACATTAGCGCATACAGGGTTCCGTTTACATTGCTCAATCTTTTGTAGCCCGTCGGCGCGTCTGCCATCTGCGTCCAATTCGCGCCGTCATATGACCATAAGCTGTTGCCATTATCATTATTCACCACATACAGCTTGTTGTTTACACTGACCCACATTTGTGGATAGAGCGGCGCACCTGTCGTCGGCGTCGACGACCACACCATGTTATCATATACCCACCATACGTAACCCACAGGGTAAGGGCCATACACCACCACATACAGCTTACCGTCTACATTGGTCAAAGACTTCACATTGCCCGACTTGATTTGCACCCACGTCGACGTCGCACCGTCGAATTGATACACGCCTTCCTCCGTCCCCGCATGCAGGATGCCGTTTACATTGACCAAGGAACTCACACTGCCCAGCAAGCCCACTAACTGTGTCCAGTTCTCGCCGTCGTATGACCATACGGCGTCGCTGTAACTACTCGTCACTGCGTACAGCGTGCCGTCTACATTGGCCACGAAATTTATAGAATAAGGAAAGTCTCGCATCATTGCCCACGTCGTCCCGTCGTATGACCATACGCTGGTATACGTTGCCGCATACAAAGTACCATTTACATTGGCCAAGGAACTCACATCTAACGGTCGCAATGGTGATGATGTCCAGGTTGGCGAAGCTGCATGGGCCACGTTACCTGTACCCATGAAAGGGATGATCATCATAGCGAGTAGAAATACCAAGAATACACTTTTGGATCTGCCTGACCACAACCTAAGTCCGGATTTAAATGAATTCATAACCATTTACACCTCTAAATTTATTAGTTTGATTACAATGGGCGATACAGCAATTCCGTCTGCCTTTACCTAATCTAATAACTTGCATGCTCTTGCCCATGCAATGGCTTGCGTACGCCTTTTACTCCCCAGCTTTTTATACAAATGAACGAGATGGCTTTTTACCGTTGCTTCCGCGAGTCCGAAGTGATTGGCAATTTCCATATTCGATAACCCGTCCGCAAGCAGATGCAAAATTTCCGTTTCACGGTTCGTCAAGGATACGGCCAATGGTGGATCTTTAGCGTAGGAAATAATCTCCGCATGAACTCGCGTTTCGCCAGAAAGCATACCTTGAGCATCCATAAGTTCTTCTCCTTCCTTTGTGACAATACGTATGGCGATTCGGATCAAATCTTCCCTACACTGGGACTCAGCATAGCTCGTCAATACGAAAAAAGAGTCAAACTAAAGTTGTAATTCAGAAAAAAAAGTCGAAAAAGCCCACAATCTGGCGCCTCTCGGCGCCTATTGTGGGCTTTTCGTACATCTTCTATATCAATTAATCTATGAATTGCAGTTCTCTTGCCTTTGCAATCGCCTGCCCACGCCGTTTCACGTCGAGCTTACCGTATAAACGGAAAACATGGCTTTTGACCGTAGCTTCCGTTATCCCAAAACGATAGGCGATTTCCTTATTGGATAAACCGTCTGACAATGCGTACAAAATTTCCATTTCACGGCTCGTCAGCGGATCAACAAGCGCCTGTGAAGCTTTTGCCGATACATCCATAAGACTACGGCTTGAATCACTTGACACACTAATTTGCTTGCGGGAATCATGGAGGGATTTCAGATAAACCATTCGAGTTATCATGAGATCCAGCACTTCCAGTCTTTCCTCCGTAAAAACACCAGGGATCAAGTTATTCTCCAAATAAAGGACAGACGGCTGCAATTTCTCCGGAAAAAGAATAGGCATACACAGAATCGAATACGGCTGGTAACGACGGATGTAAGCATCTACCGCATAAGAGCTGCAGGAAGCATTAGCAAGCACGACGGGGTCGCCGCTGTTAACAACATATCGAACGATAGCTTCTGCATAGGAAGGAACTTCTGGGGTATCCTCATTCCTTCCTGTTTGCGCTTCAATTGTGAAACCTTCCTCCTTGCTGTACAGTACATATCCCTTCTCTGCACCCGAATAACGAAGCGCCGATTCGAGGAAGTGATGTATCACATCCTCGTTATCCGCTATGCTCGACCAGCTCGAAATTTGCCGAATGAGCTCCTTTTCATCACCAGTGAAGGGAGGCATGTCCCGTATAAATTCACGTTGTCCTGTTTCTTCAGCGACTGTCATCCTGTTATGTTGCCCTTGGGCCATTACTAACAGCAGCTCAGGGTATGTCTCTCTCAGCTTGCTTGCTTTGGCAGCAGCCCCCCATTTCCAATAAGCAGCACAGGCATCCGTCATGAGCGTATCCGCCACCGTAGTCATGCCCGCTTCTCTGAAGTAAATGGAAGCCCGTTCGCAGGCGATCGCTTCCATCATCCCGTATCCCTCGCTTCGCGCTGCCCGAATCGCATCTTCGAAACCTTGCATGGCAGCCGCCCGGTTGCCGCAGATTCGCTGCCATTCGGCCGTGATGAGCAGATAAGCGGAAGACCCGTGTCCGTAAAAACCAGTATCGCGTGCCATAGAGCGTAATTGTTGATTAAGCAAACGTCGAATGCTTTTACACTCTTCAGGCGATGCCACGGCATGCAGAGCAGCCCGCGTTAAGGACTTATAGACCTCTTGTTTGCCGATTTGCAGCGGAGCTTGCTGATAAGAGCAGTTGCTGCCTAGCTCCGCCCATTTCAGGGCTTCACGGTACTCTCCGTTTAGATAGGCGATTTCGATTCTGCAGGTACAGGTATAGAAAGCCTGGTTGTTCTGTGTTTGGTTTCGTGGATTACCCTCCACATGAACTGAAATCTCGTCCATTTTACTTGCTGATCCAGCCAGTTCCTTTATATATTGCCTCGCGATATGAAATAATTGTAACGTATCTTTATCCAAAAGCAGCTGTGAAACTTCTTCATAATAAGAAATACGTTCAGACAACGTGTGTAAATCACCAATATGCGTGGTAATATGCGTATGCATTGCATGACCGACGAAAGTCATTTCACCAGTTTCCAGTCCATAGCGTATAGATTCCTCAAAATGCTCCACTGCCTGTATCGGATTACGGTACTGCTTAACGAGACCCATATACAAGTGAAGATGGCATTGTAAAGATCCGCCTTCAAAAGGAGCCGAAAGAAGATAAGCCGTCTCGGTATAAAAAGTCTCCGTAGGGCGGAACCCGACATTGTTACCTGGAAAAAAGTCTTGGGGGTTTTTAACAAAAATGCTGCCGTATATGCAAAGAACCACCGTAAAAGCTTCATTATTTCCATGCTTCAAACCATAGCGAACAAACCTTGAAAGCAGTACCGCATACAGTTCCAAACTTATGCTAAATACCGAAGCCGATATCGCCATGACCAGATCCGACAAAGCTTTATAACGGGCATCACGACTGGGCGGTAAGTGCGGCAACTCCTTACGCATTCTATACAGGGCGATTCGTGTCATAACGACTTCATTCACGATGACCGCTTTGGAGGGCTTCATTGGCAGCTTCCACCCGAATTCCGCCAGAGCCTGCCGTCCGATATCTACGGCAATCCCATTTCTTTTTAAATAAGCATTCATAGCGATTCGAATCATGTAAATGCGGGAACGCTGGACCAAGTCGGCGGTAAGGGTCATCAACTGATCTAACAGTTCTTCCGCGCGATCTATTCGCCCGCACATATACTCGCATTCAGGCAGCTCCAGCATGATCCGATAGGCAAGAGATTCCGTTCCAAGCTCATCGCCCGTGGCAAGACGCAAGCCTGTTTCTAGAAAATGCTGCGCTGCCGCAAACGCCGTGGATGCTTTTGACTTCAATCCAGCCTGAAGATTATAGGCAGCCAGCTCTCTTTTTTCCATCCCATCTGTCATCTCATGGTGTCCCAGATTCAAGTGATAAACTAAATCAAATAGCGATTCATCCCTCTGGTCGAAGCCTTGACTACGCATCGCGCGTCCGATCTTCAGATGTAGAACTGCTTGTTCCTGTTTGGGGATAGCTTGATAGGCGGCCTGCTGAACACGGTCATGTAAAAAAGCATAATAACCATTCCCCACATCCCCCTGGTCAACAGTGTCATTCTCCCGACAAATTAAAGCTTCTTCCTCGGCTAACGCTAAAAGTTTACGTGTATAGGGCAACGTGTAGCCACTTACTAGAGCAATCGTCGCAAGGCGGAATCGGTGCCCGATGGCTGCCGCAATCGTCAACAGTTGAATCGTTTCCTTCGGCAGCATACGAATACGACTCCCAATTAATTGGAGGATGTCCGGATCTTCTGGTATTTGTGCAACTATATCTAGTTCCCATGTCCAAGCGGCTTGTTCCTTATCGAAATACAGCCTTTTTTCGCGATACAGACTATCCAGAAGACGGTGTAAGTAAAGCGGATTGCCGCCTGTTCTATGGTAAATAGACTCCGCAAGCAATCGGATACGGGCCGTATTTTCGTTCAGAATTTGCGAGACAAATTGCCTCACATCGATATAAGACAAAGGCTCGAGCGCAATATACTGCACCTGTAGGGGGGGTCTGCCTTGTGCAGGGATAGCTCCTGTTCGATCCATTGAGGAGCCGCAACTAGGGTCTCTTCACTTTCCCGGAACGCGCCTATTACTAACAAACCATGTAAGTTTCGGTCATGTGAAACCGCCCGGAGGACATCCAGCGTAGCTGGGTCAGCCCATTGGAGATCATCCAAAAATATTACGAGGGGATCGTCCTTGCTGACAAAACATTTTATGAAAATAGGCAATAGTCGTTGAAAACGAATCGCTGCTTCGGCAGGAGATATGGGTTCCACCGCAGGAAAGTCCCCGAGAAGCGCTGCAGCTTCCGGTAGAAGCTGTGCAATAACGCCTGCTCCCGTGCTTAAAGATTCCGCTAATCGGACCTTTAGCTTTGCTACATTTTCGGGCGATGCACTCCAGATTTGCCGAATCAATCTTCGAAGGGCTTGAAGGATCGGTTCAAAAGGAATATCCCGATTCATGAGATCACATTTGCCTGTAATGAACCGACCGCCAACTCTTATAACCGATGGCTGAAGCTCTCGGATAAATGCGGTTTTACCGCTGCCTGCCTTGCCGCTAACGAACACGAACGCCGAAACGCTGGTACGCGTCTGTTCGAAAGCTTCGCGCAGCTTTTCTGCTTCTGTTTCACGGCCGAAGAGAGCACGCGGAAGCCGAAATTGACTAGCCGCATCTGCACGTGCAATCTCGAAGGGGACGATCTCTCCCTTTTGCTCCAAAGACAGAGCGCAATATTTTAAATCGGAAAATAAGCCATACGCACTCTGATAGCGCTCCTCAGGCGATTTTGACAACAGCTTCTCAATGATATCTTCCAATGGACCTGCCATCTCTGGACGCAGCTCGCTTAGCGGATTGGGTACCACTGCAAGATGGGCATGTACCCACTCTTCCTTACTCTGTGCTTGAAAAGGCAACCGCCCTGCCAGCATCTCGTAAAATATCATTCCTAACGCATACAAATCGCTGCGCTCATCAGGCGCACGATTCATCCTACCTGCTTGTTCGGGAGATAGATACGCGTAATCTAGCTCGCGACTTTCTGCTAGTACAGCTAGATTCATATCCTCCTGAATTCGGACACAGGATGGATTCAAATTGCCAATGATCCTATTGCCCTGATGAACCTGTTGAACCAACTTCACCAGAGCTATAGCTATATGTAAAAATGAAGGAACTTCCATTGGAGTTAACTTCAAAATCTCCTCTAGTTTGAAACCATCTGTACGTGACATGTTATCCGATCCTCCATTTGAAGCTCCGAATTTAATACTCTTCTAAATAATTGTGTGCCGTTTCTTATTCTAGCATTATTTAATGTGACTCACATTACGTTTCCAGTATAAAAAGGGTAAGCTTCGCTTACCCCAAAACATATAAATTCCTATATGTAAACAAAAGACACCCCGAAGGGTGTCTCATGTATTTTTATGGAGGTGAGCCGTGACTGAGTAAATCCACAGTTCGTCGTGGCTTATATGTCACAGCAATCTAAGTTGTCTCCATCAGGATTCATAAATAATACCTTCAAAATTGGAACATCACTCTTTTCTAATTAATTTGTAATTACTTGTTTGTTCCTTATAAATCTCTTCAACTTTTCTTTGCTTTTGGGATCATCTAGCCAGGAGATAGGTATTTCAAATCGGTATGAGAACCCAATCTTAAATGACGGATATTTTTTTTTATATACACGGATATTGTAAACCCACATTAGTATAAAATTCATTAATAAGTTCATCACAGAATTCAATCTATAGACAACGATGCCACTCTGGCTCATTCTACCTATAAACTTTTTTACGTGGTGGGACTCGCCAATAATATACTGTACATCACTATATCGGTTATTAGATTTAATTTCCTCGTAAGCAGTTAAAATACTTTCAGCTGCCTCAGAAATGAAGTATTGCCCTTTTTTACTTCGGAGTTCTCTTAACTTAAACAGTTCTTTTAATCCAATCTTATTATCCAAATGTATATTCAAAACATTTGCTATCTTCCATCTCAGAATAGTCGTTTCATAATGAGCGTACCCAAGATCAGTCAAATTTATCTTTGCTTTAACTACTCTGATCCTTCTAACTTTTATATAAACAAATAGCACAAACAAGCAAATAAACAGCACTGCTTCAGATAAAATTGAATAGTAGAAAGTATAAAATATAGTAACAGTCGTTGCATTGTAACAAATAACCAAACTAAGTCCAACTACAATTAGTAATATAAACATTATTTCCGTTAATAACTGTGACAAATACAGCGAAGGTCTTATATGGAATAACTTCATTATTTTCAACATAACTGCAGAAATATCTCCTCATAAAAATTGATGTTATTCAATAATTTCTAAAATAATATTCTGTAATTGGTCTTCTGATATAGTGTTTTTTCTTTCTGCGTATCTAATTCCGAATTTGTTAGTATAACTATCAACCACGTAAATATCATTTCTATCTGCGTAATCCCAGATCATCTTTGTGCCAATTGGATACTTCATATTAATCTCCCCTTAATGCCGCTGATATTGTATACGATAATTTATTAGACTTATTTTCTAAAGGTTCTTTCATAGTCTTCAAAACGAATTTTCCTAATAAGTTTACGATCAGAAGTACGAACGATTATCCCTTCGGATTTTCCACTTGCATCTATTCCTACTTTTGTGTTTTCAAATGTCTTTAATAATGAAAAAGTACTTTCTAAAGAGGTTGGAAATTCAGCGCCTTTGATTGTGTCCAGTAATGGAGCAAACTCTAAGTCCATAGATTCTATAAACCGCTTCTTTTCACTTTCATCATAGAAGGGTTGGTTACCATGGTCTCGCCACTCAGCAATCTTTTCTTGTGGCAATCCTAGAAGTCTTTCTAATTCACTTCTATCCAATGAAAAAACATCAAAAACTCGATAACCTTGTGTCTTGTTTTCTGTATAGTTTTTAGCAGCCTTAGTTTTGCCTCCATAGGATTCCTGATATATTACAGTCAGTGCCCAATCACTTTTAGTGAAAATATCGCCAATAATTTTTTCAGCTAGAGGCATAAGGAATTCTGCAATGTTGCCATAAGGGTTTCCAATTCTGTCACCTTTTGCATACAACAACTCTTCTCTAGAGCCGATCAAATAATCAACTTCTTCATAGTTATTTTTAAAAAGAATAAGTCTGGAGTTTTCACCATCAACTTTCTCGTAAACAAAACCATCATCCGAATCTGAGAAACCCTTACTCTCTGTTAACTCATCATTTAATTTACCGCGCTCACCCAATTGATGGTATGTAAGTATACTTGGGTACTTTGTTAAAGAGTTAATTTTCTTCAAATCCATCTTGTATTCAACCCCTTATAAAATTATATTTCTGACCCCAATGAATAAAATTGCTCTTTTGACTATTATTCACATTGAATGTTATGAACAAAGCTAATGCTAATAATCCCAACAAGCAGAAACCGAAAATTATAGCTAAAATCGAAACTATTGGTATGTACCATGGAAACCTAACCCTTACAACTCCCGATACCCCAAAAACAATTCCGCTTACAGACCAAGTTATCCAATACACATCTGCCCATAGTTCTTCAAACCTACTAAGCGAAACGTAAGGTACATGTAAAAGAAAGTAATCTGATAGAGAAATGACAATATACTTAGTATTGAAATAACATAAAATGAACGCTTACTTAGATTTTTTAAATTAATAGTAATCCTTAACCTTATTCCCATAACAATAACAATAACTGCAAGTATTCCTAATAAGCCAAAAATAAAAAACATGCTAGTCATTGCCAACAAAACTTCCCCTTAGTTCATAAAATCGTGCCCTCGTTTTTAATCTTGAACATTTTCCTTTGAAACTAGTATTAGTTCCTCTATTGTCAATTTGTAAGCATTCCCCTCTGTGTCAGTAAGAGTTTTACCTGATAAGTCTACCCACACTTCCTCCCAAACGTCGCCATCGTCATCAATGGTTTCAGGGTAAAATCTATAGCTCCTAACTTCATAACGCCCATCAGACCTTAAATAAATAACCGCTCTATACTGTTTATTTGACGAGAGCAATTCAGCGATTTGCTTCACGTTACACACCCCAGTTTCTTCAATGGAACATTAAAATCATTCTTTGATTTAATAACTCATCATAACCTCCTTATTATAATACCCACTTACAAAATAAGGATATTGACAGAACTCTTTTTCTTAAAGATATTATAATACTGATAACGCCAAAAAAAGCCAAGAGGCTTTTAGAATCTAAAGCTTATCATATCGTTAATTACAAAGGTAACGATTCTACTCATGACATATATACAACTGCTTGCTAAGCGATCTTTAAGTGGTATATTTTTGTAGACATTTTGTCTACAAAATATAAGCAATTTGCAATTCTTCTTCATGTCTACAATCCGTCTACAATTACATCCCTATAAAGCAAAAAAACGCAAACTTAGCGGGTTTCTCTGATGGAGGTGAGGGGAGTATTGAAATGTCCATCTAACTTACTAACGAAGCTTACTCACAGATAACAACCCTAGCGGTACATTTCAATGCCTTGCTCCCTCCGCTACGCTCCAGTCCGCGCGGACTGAACCCTAAAGGGGTTCTCCTCCCCAGTCTCACCCATACAAAGAAAAAAGCACCCTCATTGGGTGCTTTCATCTTTGTATGGAGGTGAGGGGAGTCGAACCCCTGTCCGAAAATATTGCCACACAGGCATCTACGGGTGTAGTCACAGTTTTGATGTCACCCGAGCATCGCCCCGTAACCGGCTATGCGTTGGGTCAGCCTGATTGTCTTCCTACGTCCGACCCCAGGCGGAGACCAAACGTCGTATCCCACTATAGTTGAGCCCCTATCCCAGTCACATGGGCGATGCTGAGTAGAAGCACGCTAACAGGTTATTAAGCTGCTAAAGCGTAAGGTTGTTGTTGTTTGCCATTTAATAGGCTTTAGCGTTTTATAGTGGACGCGGCCCCACTACCCGCAACCCGCGCTCAAACTATCCCCGTCGAATCCAAGAACACCCCCGGATTGCCTTCGTAACCGCCAAAGACGGTGAAGGATAAAAGGACAAGCTGTAGAGCCAAGTTACTCGAAATCGAAATCAAATCTCTTCGTTACATGTACTAGTATACCACATGCCTCAGCAAAGTGAACACTAGGTTCATGGAAGCCAAGGTGTTACCTTCCAGTAAGTCCAAGCTATCTGGCAATCTTCTGCTTCTCACGCAAAGCACGTTGAATATCGCGTTGCGCATCTTTCTTCGCAGCAGATTCACGCTTGTCGTATTGCTTCTTCCCTTTACCAATCCCAATCAGCAGCTTCGCATAACCATTCCGAATATATACCTTCAATGGAACAACGGTATACCCTTCT
This sequence comes from Paenibacillus sp. J22FR83, assembly GCF_059691955.1. Classification (NCBI taxonomy): domain Bacteria; kingdom Bacillati; phylum Bacillota; class Bacilli; order Caryophanales; family Paenibacillaceae; genus Paenibacillus; species Paenibacillus sp. J22FR83. The sequence goes on along the minus strand of NZ_JCAUAM010000028.1, from coordinate 43,522 downwards.
TGCTTAGCTTGGCCGAGGATTTTGGCGATTTGCACTTTCTTCAACAACAGCTTCCGCGTCCGTGTAGGATCTTCTGGATTGCTGCGATTTCCCTGTTCAAAAGGACTGATATGCATATTGTGTACAAATGCTTCGCCATTGCGAATGGTCGAGAAGCTGTCACCAATGTTGGCTTTACCTGCCCGTAAGGATTTGATCTCCGTGCCGGTCAGGACAAGACCGCATTCATACGTATCTTCAATGAAATAATCGTGTGAAGCCTTTTTATTCTGGGCGAGCAGTTTGCCATCGGCCTTCTTAGTTGCCACGTGAGATCCTCCTCCCGCACGTTAAAATGCAGGTAAATCTTGCTACAATGTGCAACCTATTGTAGCAAGATCCCACCCGAAAAGCAAGAACCGGCGACTATCTCCGCCGCTTCTTGCTACCATCGCCGTCGTCGCTCCGGCGACGACCGCCCTTGGCGAGCGCGTTCACGCCGCTCGCCCAATCCATGCCGCTGCGCTCCGCAGCAGCGCCACCGCCACCGCCCGCTTGGGCTTCGCCCCCAAGCGAAACCCCACGGCCACGCTCGCCGCCCTGGCCAACACCACTATCCGTCCGCCCTGCGCCGACGGACTGCAAGCGCTGGCGCAAGCTGCCGCCTTCGCCAATCTTGCCGCCTTTAGCGCTCTTGTCGCTCCAAGGCTTACTGCCACCCTTGCCACGGCGCGATTTCCCTTGATGGGATGCATGGCCTTGGAAGGACCCACCTTGCCCTTGCCCTTCTCCTGTGCCAATGCCTGCAATGTTCTCCGCTTTGCCATCTCCACCAGCATTGGCACCGTTACCGTTCGGCCCTCTACCTCTAGATCTTTTACGCCCCGCTGTAGGGTTAGCCTCTGCCCCCAGTGATGCTTCTCCCCCACCAGTAGCCTCAGCTTTTCGGCGAGCAGCCATTTCAATGCGTCTGGCAGCAGCATGATCGGCACGACTTCCTTTTTTCCCTCTATCTCCAGTCCCTTGCGTGCCGTCGCCTTGACCAGCCACAGGTTGGGTTTTGGCAAATCCACCCTTGCCTTTGTACCCGCCTTTGCCTTTCTCAGGTCTGCCGTTCGTTCCGCCTTTACCCTTATCAGGTCTGCCGCCCTTATCTTTTCCACCACGGAAACCTTTAAATCCACCTGAGCCCTTGAACTTGCTTCCACCACCGCCGCCGCGGCTAAATCCGCCCTCTTTGCGTGGTTTCATATCCAACAATTCGAAATCAATCGTATGATCTTCCATACTCACGCGGGCAACACGCACTTTGATGCTGTCCCCAAGTCGATAAATTTTGGAGGTGCGCTCACCAATCAATGCATGCTGCTTCTCGTGATGATTGTAATAATCGTCAGTCAAATCGCTCAGACGAATTAAACCCTCAACCGTGTTGTCCAATTCAATGAACATGCCGAAGCCCGTCACGCTCGAGATAATCCCCTCGAACTCTTCACCGACTTTATCTAGCATATACTGCGCTTTCTTCAAAGCTTCTGTATCACGTTCTGCATCGACAGCAACGCGCTCACGCTCGGAAGACTGCTGGGCAATATCATTCATACGCGAAGCCAAATAATCATGACGTTGATCCGGAAGCGTTCCACCGTTCTCCAATACTTCACGAATAACACGATGAATAACCAAATCCGGGTAACGACGAATCGGCGATGTGAAATGGGAATAAAACTCCGCGGCTAAGCCAAAATGCCCCAAACTCTGCGCATCATATTTCGCCTGCTTCATCGAGCGCAGCATGACTTTACTAATCACGCCTTCTTCCGGCGTTCCTTTGATATCTTCTAATAATGCCTGCAAGGAACGCGCATGAATCGCCCCGCCTTTACCGCCGCGCATCGCATAGCCGAAGGTTGTTACGAACTCCATGAAATTCATCAACTTCTCGGAATCTGGATCCTCATGCACCCGATACAGGAACGGCACTTTCAACCATGTAAAATGCTCAGCAACCGTCTCATTGGCGGCTAGCATGAACTCTTCGATCATCATCTCAGCGACGGAGCGCTCTCTTTTGACAATATCAGTTGGTTTCCCATCCGCATCGACAAGAATTTTGGACTCTTCAAAGTCAAAATCAATCGCGCCACGCTTCATCCGTCTGGAACGCAGTCTAGCTGCCAGCTCTTCCATGCGTTTGAAGTCTTCCATTAAATACGCATATTTCTCCGCGATTTCCGGCTCTGCCTCACCTGTCAGCAGCTTGCGTACATTCGTATAGGTCATGCGTTCTTTTGTTTTGATGACACTGGTGAAAATCTCATGATTAACGACTTTCAAATCTTGGTCAAATTCCATTTCACAAGACATGGTCAGTCGGTCAACTTGCGGGTTCAAGGAACAAATCCCATTCGATAAACGGTGCGGCAGCATTGGAATTACACGATCGGTCAAATACACCGAACAACCACGATTATAAGCCTCAATATCAAGCGCCGTGCCTTCCCGCACATAATAGCTCACATCGGCAATATGCACGCCAAGTCGAACGTTCCCATTGTCCAGTAGCTCCACATTCACGGCATCGTCCAAATCCTTGGCATCTTCACCGTCGATGGTCACAATGGTTTTCGCACGAAGATCGCGTCGGCCTTGACCGATGATTTCTTCTTCCGTAATCGAATCGGGTGCGGCATCTGCTTCTGCCAGTACTTCAGGCTGGAATGCTTCCGGTAATTGATGTTGACGGATAATCGCCAAGATATCCACACCTGGATCATCCTTATGACCTAGAATCTCAATCACTTCACCTTCCGCCGCAGACCGTCCCTCGGGATAATTTACGATTTTCACAACAACCTTCTGTCCAGAGACTGCTCCCATAAAAGCATGCTGCGGGATGAAAATATCTCTTGTTACCCGCTTATCATCTGCAATGACGAAGGCATACGTATCTTGGCTTTGAAATACCCCAACGATTTGCGAGTTCGCACGTGTAATTACACGTACAACTTCCCCCTCCAGACGACCGCCGCCTTGACTGCGCGATGTAACTTTCACGAAGACGATATCACCGTTCATCGCGGTATTCAGATCGTGAGCATTAATATAGACATCCGGGTGCTCGCGGTCCTCAGGAATTAAGAATGCAAAACCCTTCGCATGGGCCTGCAGCTTGCCTTTAACCAAATTCATCCGTTCCGGAACGCCATAACGATCATTGGGGCTCCTTACGATATGTCCGCTTTCTTCTAATTGATTGAGCAATTTAATAAAATCCTTAAACTCATTCGCACTTCCAACGCCAAAATGCTTCTCAAGCTCTTTATAGGACATAGGCTTATAGGCCTCTTCTTGCATCAAACTCATTATTTCATTCTCTTTTATCATGTTCTCTTCACCTTCTTGTTGTTGTTGAGCCTAGCTCTCATTCGCCGTATCCGTATCCGTTTCCCTTACTCCATAGTATGCCATTTCCAAGGAAAGGATAAACGCCTTTCTTATCCTACTTCTACCTTGCTCACACACCGAATCGGCGTTTTGGTATACGCACGTGACTCCGCATTGATGGAGATTAGTTTCTCCAACACATGCCCATACCAATCCGTCTATCCTTTATCTACGCTTAAAATGAAAAAACAGCAGGAGTATAGTTCTCCTGCTGTTATCGTTTTATGTGTGTTAGCTTTTCACTACGTATGCTACGACAATAGAAAGAATAAAGAATGCAGCAGCAAGGCCCATTGTTGCACGGGACAAAAATAGTTCCAAACCACGAGCTTTTTGTTTACCAAATAAGTGTTCTGCGCCACCGGAAATGGCACCGGACAAGCCTGCGCTTTTCCCTTTTTGTAAAAGAACAATCGCGATTAATCCAACCGAAGCTATGATTAACAAAATTTTCATAAAGATTAACATATTAGCACCCCAATTGCCGATTCTTTGCCTTATACAACTAGCATGAGTATTTTAACATAGTTTGTCCACGATTACAACAACTGCTCATGTGGTGCTAGGACCTCTTCTTGATTTACTTAGCCTCTCATATCTTTCTGCACAAGTAGGAATAATACCCTTAATCTAATAAATCCCTTGTATTGAGAAGGAGCATATTATCTTGAGTCATAACTCCTATTGGTATATAGGCTTGAGCCTGATCAGCTTAACACTGCTTGTATATATTTGCTTCATAAAAAATAAAGTCCGAAGTTTTTTTCTTTTTCTGATCATGGTACAAATCGCATATATGATTGAGACTGTCATTTATATTTATTTAGGCAGTTATCAGTATTACCCTAAAATACTCAAAAACTACGCTTTCTATGATAGCAATATGGGAGCGCTGACCTCTAATTTGTTAGCTATCCCTGTCGTAGCAACCTTCTTAACAACGTTTCAATTAGGGTGGTTTTGGATATTCGCCTTTATTGGCTTCTTTGCAGGTGTAGAATGGCTGTTCATCAAGCTCCACATCTATACGCTATTCTGGTGGCGAATTGAATTTACGTCCCTGGGACTTCCATTTTACTTTCTAGTTGCCAAACGTGTATACCCTTACTTATTAAAGCCCCTTAAAGGATGGTTTCACTCCCTACTTCTTTTTATGTGCACGGCTCCATTCCTCGGGACCCTTCATATCATTCCGATCATGGTGTTCCAGAACCGATTCTATCACCCTGGTTGGTTTAACGATCCGGCTCACGATACAACCGCCTTAGCATCCATTTATTATGTTTTCGGAACCCTCATCGTCATCATAGCGGTTAAGCTTCGATGGAAGTATGGATGGATCAAGCTTTGTCTGCTAACAACTGTTTTTTATATCCTAACGCTTGTCCTAAAGCGAAAAGAAATACTCGATATCCGCGTTTGGTGGGATCCCTATTTTTATGTTTTATTTCCTCTGCTGATTTACCCCATTGCTACGTCTATTAGTACGCGTTTATCCTCCGGTCCATCGCAGGCCAAACAATAATGTCTAATTAATGTACTCACGATGCAAAACAGCGGCAGCTCAGGACTTCTGTTACTCAGTCCAAGCTGCCGCTTATGTTAGATTGCGACCTAATCCCTATATGACATCGCGGTAGATCTAGTAGAGCGCTGCGCTCCTTTTTTCCGCCCCAAGAAGGCACTCACCGCTTGCTTCGCACACCACAGTGCGAATACCGTAAACAAGATCGCCCATGCAATAGCGGGTATCCCCGTGTAGTTGGCCAGGTTACTTGCATCACCAGCACTCCGACTGTTTTGCATCGCATATACGATCAGTGACCCAGGGCCGAACACCGACTCCTCCAAGCACAAGAACGCCAGCAGCAAATAGTAGAAATCGCGCAGCCACTTCGGGGCGAGCGCCAACGCTAGCACTGTCATAAGTATAAAGCCAAGCAGGAACGTAACGCCGAAGCTATTCCTAACGAACAGCACCAGTGACAGTGCAGACAGCGCCGTCATCACTTGCAGCCCTAGCCGCTGCTTGCCCTTGGCGTAAGCCGAGAACAAAAACCAGGCAAACAACGAGGCGGTCATATAACCCGCCAGCGAGACTGGGATGACAGCCCATGACTTGGTCATGGACGAGTAGGTGACACCGCTGTGGTCTCTGTACAGCTCGATGTACATAACCTTGCCGGATAGCGCAAGCGTTGCGACGGCATGGCCGAACTCGTGTACCATCGTATCCAAGTTCCGAAAGAATGAGGAAGGAATCCAGTGCGTGAGCACCGCGGAACCTATCAGGAATAGGATCGTTTTTACCCAGTTGCTCAAAAGCGTAACCTCCCTGCTTATCTGACGACTTCACTCCCATTATACGCCAAAACGGGCAGGTGTAAGCCACCTGCCCGCCTTATATTTACATACGAATCTGATTACTTGAAGTTTCTCAAGTTGTAGAATGCTTTTTTACCAGCGTATTGAGCAACTGTGAACAACTCGTCTTCGATGCGAAGAAGTTGGTTGTATTTCGCTACGCGGTCCGTACGGGACGGAGCACCTGTTTTGATTTGACCAGCGTTTGTAGCAACAGCGATGTCAGCGATTGTGCTGTCTTCGCTCTCACCGGAACGGTGGGAGATAACTGCTGTGTAACCAGCGCGTTTTGCCATTTCGATTGCATCGAAAGTCTCAGTAAGCGTACCGATTTGGTTAACTTTAACCAAGATGGAGTTTGCGATATCTTGCTCGATACCTGTGGAAAGACGCTCAGTGTTCGTAACGAACAAATCGTCACCAACCAGTTGAACTTTGCTGCCCACTTTCTCAGTAAGCAATTTCCAACCTTCCCAGTCATCCTCGGAGCAGCCGTCTTCAACTGTGATGATTGGGTATTTATCAACCCAAGCAGCCAAGAAGTCAACCCACTCAGCGGATGTGAAGGATTTGCCTTCGCCTTCCAAGTGGTATTTGCCGTCTTTGTAGAACTCTGTGGAAGCAACGTCCATACCCAAGAATACGTCAACACCTGGTGTGAAACCAGCTTTTTCGATAGCTGTAAGGATTGTCGTGATTGCTTCTTCATTGGATTTGAAGTTAGGAGCGAATCCGCCTTCGTCGCCAACAGCTGTGTTAAGACCTTTTTCTTTCAATACGGATTTCAAGCTATGGAAAATCTCAGCGCCGATGCGAAGAGCTTCTTTGAAAGTAGGCGCGCCTACTGGAAGAACCATGAACTCTTGAACGTCAACGTTGTTGTCGGCATGTGCCCCACCGTTGATGATGTTCATCATTGGAACTGGAAGCGTTTTGGCATTGAATCCACCAAGGTAAACGTACAATGGCACGTCCAAAGCGTCAGCAGCTGCGCGAGCAACAGCCATGGAAACAGCTAGAATTGCGTTAGCTCCCAATTTCGCTTTGTTAGGTGTACCGTCAAGCTCGATCATTTTGTTGTCGATGCCAACTTGATCAAGAGCGTCTAGACCAATGATTTCTGGAGCGATGATTTCATTTACGTTCTCAACAGCTTTCAGAACGCCTTTACCAAGGTAACGACCTTTGTCACCATCACGAAGCTCAACAGCCTCGTATGCGCCCGTGGAAGCGCCTGAAGGGACGATAGCACGGCCGAATGCGCCGGACTCAAGGTATACTTCGACTTCAACTGTTGGGTTACCGCGGGAATCCAATACTTCGCGTGCGTAAACATCAGAAATAATTGTCATTGTGATAAAACACTCCTTCAATAATATAAATTATTTGTTTAGAATTGTGACCCCAGTCATTTGCTGTGGTTGATTCAATCCTAAGAAATCTAGCATCGTTGGTGCTATATCTGCCAGAATACCGCCATCTCTTAGTGTAACAGATTTGTCCGTCACAATAAAAGGCACAGGATTCGTTGTATGTGCTGTGTTGCGTGAACCATCTGCATTCGTAACAACATCCGCGTTTCCGTGATCCGCTGTGATGCAGACTACGCCGCCTTTAGCAAGAATCGCCTCAACAACTTTACCAAGACAATCGTCTGTCGCCTCGATCGCTTTCACCGTCGGTTCAAGCAAGCCAGAGTGACCTACCATGTCAGGGTTCGCGAAGTTCAAGATGATCACGTCATGCTTCTCAGCTTCAACTTCCTTCACAACCGCATCCGCTAATTCGTAAGCGCTCATTTCCGGCTTCAAGTCATATGTAGCAACCTTCGGTGAAGGAATCAGAAGACGCGTTTCACCTGGTAGTTCTGCATCACGACCGCCGCTGAAGAAGAACGTTACGTGCGGGTACTTCTCGGTTTCTGCTGCACGAAGCTGCTTCAGACCGTTCTGAGCCAACACCTCGCCAAGCGTGTTATCCAGATCCTTCGGTTTGTACGCGACGAAACCGTCTACGGACTCGCTGAACAGCGTCAGACACACATAGTAGAGATTCTTCGCTACTTTAGGACCACGATCGAAGCCGCGGAAGTCTTCATTCGTGAAGACTTGGGACAGCTGGATCGCACGGTCAGGACGGAAGTTGAAGAAGATGACAGCATCGCCTGATTCTACAAGTCCTACCGGCTTACCACTGTCACCAACGATAACCGTTGGCATCACGAACTCGTCGTAGACGGATTTCTCATAGGATTGGGCGATCGCTTGCATCGGATCCGTATAAGTAGGACCCTCGCCATACACCATCGCGCGGTAGGATTTCTCCGTACGCTCCCAGCGTTTGTCGCGATCCATCGCATAATAACGGCCTTGTACGGTCGCAATTTTGCCAACGCCGACTTCCTCGATCTTGTTCAAAAGCTCTTCCATATACCCCTTCGCAGAATCAGGAGCCACGTCGCGGCCGTCCAAGAATGCGTGGATGTAAACTTCGCCGAACTGTTCTTTCTTACACAAATCAAGCAAGGCGAACAAATGCTTAATGTGACTGTGCACGCCACCGTCCGAAAGCAAACCGTACAGGTGCAGCTTCTTCGCGTTTTCTTTGGCATGACGAACTGCGCCTAGAATGGTTTCGTTGTCGAAAAACTCGCCATCACGAATCGATTTCGAAATCCGCGTCAGATCCTGATATACCGTACGGCCTGCGCCGATATTCAAGTGTCCTACTTCAGAATTCCCCATCTGGCCTTCTGGCAAACCTACAGCCTCACCGCAAGCAGTGAGGGTAGTATGAGGGAACGTGGACCAGTAACGGTCGTAGTTCGGCTTTTTGGCATGAGCAACCGCATTCCCCTGCTCTTCCGAACGAAGTCCGAAGCCATCGAGAATGATGAGTGCTACCGGTTTCGGTCTGGACATGTTACTTCGCCCCCTGGACGAGTTGGATGTAGGAAGCGGACTCTAAGCTCGCTCCACCTACAAGTGCGCCGTCGATGTCAGGCTGTGCCATGTACTCAGCGATGTTGTTTGGCTTCACGCTGCCGCCGTATTGGATACGAACAACATCAGCAACTGCTGCGCCGTAAAGACCGCTTACCAATGTACGGATGTAACCGATCACGTCTTGTGCATCTTCAGCTGTTGAAGATTTACCCGTACCGATTGCCCAGATTGGCTCGTATGCGATAACGACTTGTGCTGCTTGCTCTGCGCTCAGACCAGCAAAAGCTGCTTCTGTTTGCACTTTACAAACATCTTTCGTTTGACCTGCTTCGCGCTCTTCCAACTTCTCGCCTACGCAAAGAATTGGTTTCAAGCCGTGTTTGAAAGCCGCAACGACTTTCTTGTTCACGATTTCGTCGGACTCAGCGAAGTAAGCTCTACGCTCGGAGTGACCGATGATCACATACTCAACGCCAAGATCTTTCAGCATCACGCCGCTGATTTCACCAGTGAATGCGCCGTTATCTTCAAAGTGAAGGTTTTGTGCGCCAACATGAACGTTTGTACCTTTTGTAGCTTCAACAAGCGCAGGAAGGTTTGTGAAAGGGGAACAAATTACGCTCTCCACGCCTTCTACTGTGCTTCCTTTCACTTCGTTCACGAAGCTAATAGCTTCGGAAACAGTTTTGAACATTTTCCAGTTACCCGCGATAATCGGTGTTCTGCTCATGGTTCGGCTCCTTTTTATGAGAAAATAATTTCTTATTTGTCGTTAAGTGCTACTACGCCTGGCAATGCTTTACCTTCCATGAATTCCAAGGAAGCGCCGCCACCTGTGGACATGTGGTTCATTTGCTCAGCCAAGTGGAATTTCTCAGTTGCTGCAGCGGAATCGCCGCCACCAATAACTGTATAACCTTCAGAAGTTGCACAAGCTTGTGCGACTGCACGTGTCCCGTGGGAGAAAGGCTCGATTTCGAATACGCCCATTGGTCCGTTCCAAACAACTAGCTTGGATTTCGCGATAACGTCTGCATACAGCTCACGTGTTTTCGGTCCGATGTCAATGCCTTCCCAATCAGCAGGAATGCTGTCGATATCAACGATTTGCGTGTTCGCATCTGCGCTGAATTTATCTGTAACAACGATATCCACTGGAAGAAGGAAATTAACGCCTTTTTCTTTTGCTTTTGCAATAAAGCTAAGCGCAAGATCAAGTTTGGAGTTATCAAGAAGTGATTTACCGATTTCATAGCCTTGTGCTTTCAAGAATGTATAGGACAGACCGCCACCGATAAGGACGTTATCTGCAATGTTCAGAAGGTTTTCAATCACCGCAATTTTATCTTTAACTTTGGATCCGCCAACGATCGCTGTGAACGGACGCTCTGGGTTGTTCAGTGCTTTACCAAGAACATCAAGCTCTTTCTCCATCAAAAGACCGGAAACCGCTGGGATGTAAGCTGCGATACCTGAAGTGGAAGCATGCGCACGGTGAGCTGCACCGAAAGCATCATTTACGAACAAATCAGCTAGGTCAGCGAAAGCTTTTGCAAGTTCTGGATCATTCTTCTCTTCACCTTCGTTGAAACGAACGTTTTCAAGCAGGAGAACGTCGCCATTTTCAAGCGCTTCGACTTGTGCTTTCACGATTTCACCTACGGATTGATCCGCTTTGATCACGTTTTGACCAAGAAGCTCAGCCAATTTTGCAGCAACTGGTGTTAAGCGCAATTCTTCCACGACTTGACCGTTTGGACGACCAAAGTGAGCTGCAAGAATAACTTTAGCGCCTTGCTCAACTAAGAATTTAATTGTAGGAAGTGTTTCTCTGATACGTGTATCGTCTGTGATTTGACCGTTTTCTACAGGCACGTTGAAATCAACGCGAACAAATACTCTTTTACCAGCTACTTCAACATCGCGAACACTTTTCTTATTCATCGTAAAAGCCTCCTGAACATGTATGGTTTTCTTCCGGTTCTATCCTTTTATGGGGTAAATCGCACATAAAGAGGAGAATCTCTTCTCCCCTTCATGTGGTTTTCCAATGGATGAATTATGAAATTACAGACCTTTTTTCGCGATGAAAGCTACCAAGTCAACAACGCGGTTGGAGTAACCCCACTCGTTATCGTACCAGGAAACAACTTTCAACATGTTGTCGCCAACTACCATTGTGGACAAAGCGTCGACTGTGGAAGAAGCTGGGTCACCATTGAAGTCGCTGGATACAAGCGGCTCTTCTGTGTAGTTCAAAATGCCTTTAAGAGGGCCTTCGGAAGCTGCTTTCAAAGCTGCGTTTACTTCGTCAACTGTTACGTTAACTTTAAGCTCAACAACCAAATCAGTTACGGAAACGTTAGGTGTAGGTACACGCATAGCCATACCGTTTAATTTGCCTTTAAGCTCAGGAAGAACTAGACCGATTGCTTTAGCTGCGCCAGTGCTGGAAGGAATGATGTTCTCAGCTGCTGCACGAGCACGACGAAGGTCTTTATGTGGAACGTCAAGTACGGATTGGTCATTTGTGTAAGAGTGAACAGTTGTCATCATACCTTTTACGATTCCGAAGCTATCGTTGATAACTTTCGCGAAAGGAGCTAGACAGTTTGTTGTACAAGAAGCGTTGGAGATGATTGTGTGTGCAGCTGGATCGTATTTGTCTTCGTTAACACCAAGTACGATTGTGATATCTTCGTCGGAAGCAGGAGCGGAAATGATAACTTTCTTAGCTCCACCTTTCAAGTGAAGTTCTGCTTTTTCTTTCGCTGTGAAAATACCAGTGGATTCGATTACGATTTCAGCGCCTACAGATGCCCATGGCAGATCCCCAGGGTTACGCTCAGCAAAAACCTTGATGGAACGACCATTAACGATCAATTCGCCTTCGCCAGCTTCAACTGTAGCGTCTAGTCTACCGTGAGTCGTGTCATATTTAAGCAAGTGTGCCAATGTTTTAACGTCAGTCAAGTCGTTAACTGCTACGATTTGTACATCTGGGTTGTGAAGTGCTGCGCGGAAAACGTTACGACCAATACGTCCGAAACCGTTAATACCTACTTTTGTTGTCATAGTCAATTCCTCCTAGGTTTACATGCATGATATATATTTCAAAACGCAAGCCGATGAGGGCACACGTTATGATGTCTAACTTCCTTCTTGCACATGCTTCATGATTTCTAAGGCAGCTGCTTCATCTGTAACCAATACATCTTCTTGCCCATGTCGTAGTACAGAAGCGATCGCTTCACCCTTGCTCTTCCCGCCAGCAACACCAATCACAACTTCTACACGCTGCAGATCTTCTAGTCGAAGTCCAACGGTCGGCATCTTATGAACCACATTTCCTTGGCGGTCAAAATAATAACCGAGTGCCTCGGCAAGTGCACCATCCGCTCTCAGACTGCCCGTAGTATCGCTATCTACTTTGCGTCTGCGTGCCATGACCATAGCATCTCCGATACCATGGACAACAATGCGACAACTGCGCACCGCGTTCACAACTTCCTGAATCTGTGGATCTTGAATCAATGATTGGTACGCCTCTTCGCCCAGATGATCAGGAACATGCAACAACCTGTATTTCCCGCCCGTTTTCTTGGCCATAATGGAAGCAATCGTGTTCGCTTGCATATCCACACTTTCACCAAGTCCGCCTCGTGCAGGGACGAACAAACTCCCTTTCATCGAAGAGGATAATGCCAAGTTATTGGCAATCTGCGCCATCGTCGAGCCACCGGTTACCGCGATAATATCATCTTTGGCGATATATTTACGTAAGGCGGCCGCGCCAGCACGTCCAAGCTCTTTCTTCGTAAATACGGAAGTGTCTGAATCCCCAGGGACGATAATCACATTGGAGATGCGGAAAGCTTTGGCAATACTGTCTTCCAAATCTGTTAAGCCGAAGGCCATCTTAATGATCGGCTGCATATCTTCCAGCAATTGACGACCAGAATCACTGATCTTCATACCGCTTGCGTCCGATTCCAGAAGCCCCAGCTCCTTCAAGAAATCGACTTCACCGCGCAGCACCCGCTCCGTCATATCGAGTGAGGACGCCAGCGTCCTTCGTCCGACCACGCCAGAAACCAAGATGTGTTGCAGAATCGAGTAGCGTTTCTTCATGATGTCCATAAGATCAGGCATGAGCTGTTTCTGAATGTCTAGAATCTCTCTCATAGGACGACTTCCAACGCTCCCGATCCAAAGTAGGACGTTTATTGTCCCAGGCATACATTTTATGTCCCACCCGGGTGAAAAAAAAGTTCCTTACCGCATTTCATATGATGTTCCGCTGTTACATCCCTTATTATAACCACTTTCTTCTCAACATTCAACGTTTGTTCAAACTTTTTCGTGATTTTAGGCTGAAAGGGCTTACCATCTTGCTTTTTCCAGATACCTGTCTTATAATAACCCTTGCTTCACTTTTTCTACTATATACTATGCGCCCGTGGTCCAATGGATATGACGTAGGCCTCCGAAGCCTGAGATAAAGGTTCGATTCCTTTCGGGCGCGTCCAACAATCAGCTAATGAGTTAAGATTTCTTCGCCAAATCAGCTCTAAGGCTGATTTTTTTGTGTTTAGTTTGACCTTTCTTGACCTTCGGAGGTTTTTTCGTTATCATACTTGTAGATACTGTAAATAGTATGTACCCAATAATAGGTAACCCAACCCCAAGGAGGTCATTCTCATGAGTTTTATTCCTATGGTCGTCGAACAGGACGCGCGCGGTGAAAGAGGATATGACATCTACTCTCGCTTGCTGAAGGACCGCATTATATTCTTAGGCACAGGTGTCAACGATGTTGTGGCGAATTCCATCATTGCTCAGTTGCTCTTCTTGGCCGCTCAAGATCCTGATAAAGATATCTCGCTTTACATTAACAGCCCAGGCGGCTCTATCACAGCCGGTATGGCGATCTACGACACGATGCAGTTCATCAAACCAGACGTATCCACGATCTGCGTAGGTATGGCTGCCTCAATGGGCGCATTCTTGCTCACAGCTGGTGCCAAAGGCAAGCGTTACGCGCTTCCGAACAGCGAAGTCATGATTCACCAACCACTTGGCGGCGCAGAAGGTCAAGCCTCTGACATCGAGATTCGCGCGAAGCGTATTTTGAAAATGAGAGATAACCTGAACACGATCCTAGCTGAGCGCACTGGACAATCATTCGAGCGTATCGAGAAAGATACGGATCGCGATAACTTCATGAGTGCCAAGGAAGCAGCCGAATACGGACTCATCGATAAAGTCATCGAACGCGTCTAATTTATAACTAAGCAAGCCAGCCTGCAGCGACTGCTCGAAGAGCAAACCGTGAGGCTGGCTTTTTTATTATCCTTACACAGATACACAAAAGCCTCAGGAGCACTAGTGAATTCATTCACCAGTCTCCTGAGGCTCTTCATTCTCTTATTTTAAATCATCCAATGGATAGAAGATCAAATCAATCGGGAATGCCGAGCCCGCTGGAGGCGTAAACTCGATGTCTAAGGCATCCTCCGTACCTGTCGTACGCGCCAGCACTTCTAGGCCATCGAAAGCCGTAATAACACCGGAATACGGAACAGGAATGATTTCTCCGTTGATTTTAAACGGCCCCTTGAACACGCCGCCTCTAGCCATAATCATAACGGCCATTTTGCGCGGCTTATCCGCATGGATTTTATAGACCACACCATAATTGCCGCCATTCTCCACGACTTGCTTACGCATCACATCATAGCCTTTGACGAATGGATCCGTCTTATTATCTCCAATCGTTAGCCTGGAGGCTTTGGTAAAGCTCGTAGCGTCAATTTTCCATTCGATTTCGGATACAGGGAACGTACCGCGAACATGACCGTTAAAGGAAAGGTAAGGCAACTCCTTCACAATCGTTGGTGTCAGCATCTTCTCTGTCGCGATAAAGGACATTTGAAGTTCGCCGTCCGTTTCGACATCATAGAACAAATTCACACCTTGACCTGGATAAAAATCTGGCAACTTCGCGTACACATAGCTTGCTTTAGGCGGAACTGTCATGGAATCCGTGTACACGTTGTTAAGAAGGAAATCAACCGACGCTTCGCTGCCGATTAAGTTCGCATAAACCGAAGGATAGACTTCGCCTTTATTCGTTGTTTTAATCGTAATCGGTTTATCCGTGTTGTTTGTTGCAAAGATGGCAAACGTCATCTTCTGTTTTGTACCATTGATATGATCTGCGTACAAACGTCCTTTACCATTAATATTGTCTTGATACAAAATGCCGCTCGTTGTGAATTCTTCTGGACTGTCGCTAACTAGCAGCGTACGTCCTTGAACTTCTTTCACATCTTTGGGAAGCAGCGGCAACTCGTTAAAATGGGACCAGATCGTTGTCCAGTTGGTTTTTATAAACCCGCCAACCGGCTTCATATAAATCGGATACTCGACTTCTGACAAGTACGGTTCATTTACAACAGTCACAAAACTTTTGAACAACTTGCTCACATGACCATGGCCATCCTTAACCGTTAAAGTTACGGGATATTGACCAGCTTTGAAAAACGCCTCTTGTTTACCCGTCCAATCGAAGGATACGATGCCTTCTGCATCAGGATCATAACTCAAATCTAAGTACTTAACAGGCTCACCAAGCCTGTAGGTAGGCTTCGCAGTAGCGAACTTAGCAACTGGACGAGAATTGCTGTCTTGATCGATGTAGATGCCCTCAGGCGCTTTAAAATGCACGATCTCTACACGTCTTAGCTCACTATTGTAAGTATACTTGGCACCCATGTAATCAGCTAACCAAGTCAGCTTCACAAGCAACTTGCCATTCACGATAGCGGCTACCGAATTAAAGGGAATATCTACCCCATTCGTCGTCACCGTCTTATGATCAGGATCTAGCACGATGTTGTTACCCGGAGGCGCCATTTGAATCGTACGAGATAGGTCATTCCACTCTACCTGAAATCCTAATGTATCACCCAAGAATTTGGCTGGCACGAACGTGCTTCCATCAATAATGGTAGATGGTGACTCCAACTGAATCTGCTCTTGATTCACGAATGCTTCCGTCTTATCGATATAAAGTAAAATAAAGGACGAGCTTGTGGATACCGCATGCGCGGCTGGTGCTGTCATTGTGCTGACTAGAAATACGAGTACAGCGAGTAGAGCAATCATTTCTTTCCTTACTACATTCATTTCACTTCGGCTCCTTCTTCAAGCTTGGGATAGGCGCGCTACTAGAAACACTAATAGCCTTATCCATCATGACCACGTTTATTAGACGTAGCCAAGCGAAAAAGGTTGCTAATCCCAATATTTGTTAACAATTTTGACACTTTTAGCAGAAGCGTAGATCCACCTTCAAACTGCAAAAAAGCCCCCTCGAAAGGTAGGCTTTTAAAGGATTATTGGTTTTCCAACTCTTCCTTACTGACTAATGTGACTAAAGCGTTTACAGCCTGCTCTGCATCCGAACCTTCTGCACTTATGAAGACTTCGGTCCCTGTGCTGATCGCAAGACTCATAATTCCCATGATGCTCTTCGCATTCACTTTCTTCTCATCTTTCTCAACAAAGATCTCCGATGAAAACTTATTCGCCTCTTGAACAAACAATGCCGCAGGTCTGGCATGAAGTCCTGTTCTCAACTTCACAACGACTGGACGTCTGGACATGGAACTAATTCCCCCTAGTGTGGAGCTTATATGGATTACTATTAATAACAGCGTATACCTTATGTTTTAATATTATAGCATTTTTCCTTCAAGTACACTAGAAAAAATGCGAAAAACTTATACAAGCGTTGTACAGCTCGAGTTTTCCTACGAATTTCGGTGTTTTTCGGCTAATTCGTCTATTTTCCGCAGGCGATGATTCACGCCTGACTTGCTAACACTGCCCGAAAGCATGTCGCCAACTTCCTTCAAGTTTAAATCCGGGTGCGCAAGTCTGATCTCCGCAACCTCTCTTAACTTGTCAGGTAAGCTGTCTAGACCGATCTCCCGCTGCAATAATCGAATATTTTCGATTTGCCTAACGGCCGCCCCGATCGTTTTGTTCAAGTTCGCCGTTTCACAATTCACGATGCGATTAACGGAATTTCTCATATCCTTCATAATCCGAACATCCTCGAAGCGCAATAGCGCCTGATGAGCTCCAATGATATTGAGAAACTCAATAATTTTCTCACCTTCCTTGATATACAGCACGAAACCTTTCTTACGTTCAATGAAACGGGCGTTCAAGTCGAACTTGTTCGCAAGCTGGGTCAAAGCTTTGCAGTGTTCTTCATAAATCGAAGCGATTTCCAAATGGTAGGAAGATCCCTCCGGATTATTGACAGAACCGCCAGCCATGAAGGCCCCTCGGAGGTACGCACGCTTGCAGCAATTGCCGCGAATAATGTCCTTGTTAATCCCCGTTGTAAAAATAAAACCCTCAGAGACAATTTTCAAATCACTGAGCAGCTCTTGTACTTGACCAGGAACCCTAACAATGTACACATTATTCTTCTTTAGACGCATTTTCTTACGCACAAGAAGCTCCGTGTGTGTATTATACGTCTTCTTGATCAGCGAGTAAATTCGCCGAGCAATCGCGGCATTCTCCGTGGACACATCCAGCACGACACGCTGGTTGGTTAACTGCACAGCACCATTCATCCGAATGAGTGCGGACAGCTCCGCCTTTTCACAGCATGACTCCGAATCATTAATTAACGTTAACTCTTTTTTGGTTGTTGCCGCAAAGGACAAGGGACTCACTTCTTCCTTAACAGCCAGCTTTCGACGAGCTGATAGATATGGTCACTCAATTTCTCTGCATCATGACGAAGATAGGTACGGAATAAGACCAGTCGATCTGCAATTACGCGATATCCTCTTTTCGTCACTTCATCCAAATCCAAATGAACCGCTTTGGAACCTTTTTCCGCATATTTGGCTTGCACCTGCGGTGGAATCTCTCCATTATTCACGATCACATAATCAAACAAATGCTGACCTAAGTGATCATAAATCGCATCCAGATGATCGCTGACCGAGTAATCATCAGTTTCGCCTGGCTGTGTCATAACATTGCAAATGAACAATTTCACCGCATTCGATGCCACGATCTCTTTCACAATCCCTGGAACGAGCAAATTCGGCAGCAGACTTGTATATAAACTGCCAGGACCGCACAAGATGGCATCTGCTTCGCGTATAGCCTGAACGGCTTCGGTAAGTGGTGTCACCCCTGCCGGTTCAATGAATACTTTCTTGATCCGTCCATCGGCCTTCGGAATTTTGGACTCCCCAACAACTAAAGTCCCGTCCTCCATAATGGCTTTTAATACGATAGCTTGATTCGAAGCCGGAAGCACCCTCCCGCGAACAGCAAATACGCGATTCATTTCTTGCACGGCAGTAACAAAGTCACCTGTAATATCTGTCAATGCCGCTAGTATTAGATTTCCCAGACTATGTCCGGCTAAACCTGTACCGTTCTGAAATCGATATTGAAGCATCAATGACAACAACGGTTCAACGTCAGCTAATGATGTTAACACATTTCGAATGTCACCCGGAGGCGGCATCTGCAATTCACTTCGTAGAATGCCAGAGCTTCCTCCATCGTCTGCAACGGTCACGATAGCAGTAATATCAACCGGTTTCTCCTTCAGTCCTCTCAGCATTACGGAGAGTCCTGTTCCACCGCCAATAACGACTATTCTGGGCTTACGTTGTAATTGACCAAGCTCCATACTTCTTTCACCCTCTTACTGACATAGCCGTCTATAACCGGTCCCGCTCGGAATCTCGATGACTTAGACGCACGGTCTCCGTCTCACTGTTCCCCATGACTTTACCTAGATATTCCGTAATGGCAACCGATCTATGTTTACCTCCTGTGCAACCAATACCAACAACGACTTGGCTCTTGCCTTCTTTCTTATACTGAGGCATCAAGAAGTTGAGCATATCCAGCAGCTTTGTCAGGAATTCTTGCGTCTCTGACCACTTCATCACATAGTCATACACGTCCGGATCCTGACCCGTTTGCGGACGAAGCTGCTCCACATAATGGGGGTTTGGCAAGAATCGCACATCAAAGATAAGATCAGCGTCAATGGGGACACCATACTTAAATCCGAAAGAGATTACATTTATAGATATGCGGTTAGCTTCTAGATTGGTGAACCGGGAAATAATTCTTTCCTTCAACTGCACAGGCTTCAGGCTGCTCGTGTCAATCACCTGCGTCGCCAGACCCTTGAGCTCTTCCAACAGCTTGCGTTCAAGGCCAATACCCTCAAGCGGTGCACCGTCTGGAGCCAATGGATGGCGGCGACGGCTCTCTTTGTACCGCTGAACGAGCGTCCCATCCGTTGCATCTAAGAATAGGATTTCATAGCTAAGCGTGTAGTTTTCTTGGATATAACGTAAAGACTCTTGGAGCGCAGTGAAAAACTCACGTCCGCGCAAATCAATAACCAAGGCGACTTTGCCGATTTTACCCATCGATTGTACGATTAATTCAGCAAACTTCGGAATCAGGACGGGAGGTAAGTTGTCAACGCAGAAGAATCCTAGATCCTCCATACTTTGAACAGCAATTGTCTTACCTGCACCCGACATCCCTGTAATAATAACCAGTTTCGCTAAAGGGTGGTTCTCTTCCATACCTGACACCTTCCTTTGGGGAGCTTTCGCAGATCAGCCTATCTTAACTAGATCTACGAGCCCGGTCTAACCTTCTATCGCAAATTCAATCCTGCAGCTCCAACAACACCCGCATCATTACCAAGTGTAGCAGCAACAATCTCAACACCCTCAGCTGCCGCTTCTGGTGTATATTTGATGAACGTTTCACGTATCGGTTGGAATAGAATTTCCCCTGCCTTCGAAACACCACCGCCAATAATAAAGCGCTTCGGATTGATGACAACAGCCAAGGCTGCCATAGAACGACCGATATAATACGCGGCACGATTCACGATGCGCAGAGCTACTTCATCTCCGCTTTTGGCATCATCGAACACATGCTTAGCTTCAATTTTCTCGTGAAGAGCCAGTGATGTACGCTCGCCGCGCTCCACTGCTTCCTTCGCCATGCGTACGATACCTGTTGCGGAAGAAACGGTTTCAAGACAGCCCATTTGACCACAACCGCACTGAATCGCTTCAATGTCCGGCACGATCGACATATGACCAAGTTCGCCAGCCATACCAGCAGACCCTTGATAAATTTTACTGTTAATAATGATACCGCCGCCAACACCTGTTCCAAGCGTGTAACACACGACGTTCGGAATGCCCGCTCCCGCTCCAGACCAAGCTTCACCCAGCGCAGCTACATTCGCATCATTATCAATTTTCACTTGTTTACCGAGAAGTGCTTCGAGCGTCTTCTTCGCAGGTACGTTATGCCATTGCAAGTTCGGTGAGAATTTCACGAAGCCTTCTGGAATATCCATAAATCCAGCTAACCCCGCACCAATTCCAGCTACTTGCTCCCACGAATAGTCGGACTCTTCAACAACTTGACGTACATATTGAGCAATACGCTCTAGAACCGATTCTGCACCAAGTTCAGGTGAAGTAGGGCCTTCCAACGTCTTTAGAAGCTTTCCTTGCTCATCACAAATACCCACTTTAATATTCGTGCCACCTAGATCTACACCGATATAAATTTGACTGGACATTACAAGGTCACCTCATGAATAATCATAAAATTTTCGGGCATATGCACCTGTTCCAACTATAAGACAACACTGCCGGGAGGTCAAGATTCATCCACCCCTGTCAAAAGAGAAAACGTGGAGAGATGAGCCCTCCACGTTAACTTAATTGCCATAACGACTTACAGGGAAATACTCCAGTCGTGCACGCTGTTGCCTTCAAGGAACTTCTCAGCTTCCAACGCTGCCGCACAACCACTTCCAGCAGCTGTGATAGCCTGGCGATACTTCGTATCTTGCACATCACCACAAGCGAATACGCCTGGGATATTCGTTTCTGTTGTGCCAGGTTTCACGACGATGTAGCCATGCTCATCCGTGTCGATTTGTCCACCGAGGAACTTCGTATTCGGTGTATGACCGATTGCTACGAAGATACCGTCTGTTTCAAGGATTTCATCTTCACCTGTTTGGTTATTTTTCACTTTAAGGCCAGTCACACCTTTATCTCCCGCCACAACTTCTAATGGCGTGTTATTCAGTGACCACTTCACCTTCTCGTTTCCACGAGCACGGTCTTGCATAATTTTGGATGCACGAAGTTCATCGCGACGATGAACCAAACGCACTTCCGACGCGAAACGAGTCAAGAAGTTTGCCTCTTCCATCGCAGAGTCACCGCCGCCAACGACGATAATCTTTTTGCCGCGGAAGAAGAATCCATCGCATGTTGCACATGTACTTACACCGCGTCCGATGTTTTCTCTCTCATTCGAGATGCCAAGCAATCTTGCAGATGCACCTGTGGAGATAATCAGTGTTTCTGTTTCGATTTCGCCTAAGCCTTCTACTTGCAGTTTAAACGGACGGTTCGTTAATTCAACGGAATTCACCCAACCTGTTTTGAATTCAGCGCCGAAGCGTTCAGCCTGCTTGCGCATGTTTTCCATTAATTCCGGTCCCATAATCCCTTCAGGAAATCCTGGGAAGTTCTCTACTTCGGTAGTTGTTGTCAACTGTCCGCCTGGTTCTGGTCCTTCAATGACAAGTGGGCTTAGATTCGCACGCGCCAAGTAAATAGCTGCTGTTAGACCGGATGGCCCTGTTCCTACTACGACTGATTTGTACATATGATTTCCCTCCTAGGTGCTTTCCTTGAGAAAGCTCTCTTTAATTAGCGTGATAGTCATTGATTGCTCAGCTGCCGTTTACGACGCGAACAATCCGTTTATATATATGTATGAAAGCCGAGGCTTTCATGATGCATCAAGCTCGGCTATCAAAGACTCGTAAATTTATTGAAAATCGCATCCATTTTCTCACGTAAGCCACAAGTATCGTCGATGTGTTTCACATGCCGACTAACCGTGGAAACCGTCACGCCATAACGCGAAGCTACTTCCTGATAGGAAATCGTACGTCGATGCATTTTGGCAATCAAATATTCTAACGCCGCTGCCCAGCCTGCTGACTTATGAATCTTAGGCACGTTCGGGTACACCTTCGTCAGAAATTCAACCCACAGAATTTCTAAGTCATACTGTTGAACCATATCGTAACGCTTGTGCATATGCGACAGCGCTGTTTCCATCACTCGCTGCCATGTTGCATCCCATACGGGAAGTTGAGGCGAATATGGAGAAGCTTCTACCATGATGTCTTTATTTTCGAGATAGGCAGGAAGTGACTCCCGGATGCCCATACTGCGCAGAACGAAGATGGCCACCTTCTTCAAGTAATCATCCTCTTTGTGATCGAGAATGAAATCCTGAAGTGCATCTCTCACCTCGTTGTCCGCAATCAAGCCAAAGGCTTGAATAACTTGAAGCTTCGTTTCTACGTCGCCATGTCGCAAAGCCCAAAAGAAGGATGACCGCACAAGCGGGTCTTTCTTCAATTGATCAGGAATGCCCTGCGTTGATCTCTCAAGCGCACGGAACTGTTCCTCGAACGGCAGATGATAGTGATAACTCCAAGTAAGCGGAAGCGTCGACTTCTCTCTCAGCCGCAATTGCTCTAAGTAGAACTTGGAAATTTCAGCGCCTGGATCTAACTTCTGAACCTGCTTCCACAAGCGGTAGGCTTCAGCAAAACGTCCAATATGGCAGGCCGCTACAGCTGCATAATGGTACAAACAAGGATCAGTGCCCCCATCCCCCGCCTTCAATAGACGCTTGAACAGATGGTACGCTTTCTCATGCTGAGCAAGAATACCCATCGTCGTTGCCAGCTTGAACACATGCTCTTGCTGGAACGGGAACGTCTTGCCTAACAACGCAGTCAGCTCTGCCAGTTCCTTCTTGTTGCCAAAATGCTGATGGAATATCGCCATATTGCAAAGCGCATGTAGATTACCAGGATCAATAACCAGCACTTCGCGGATCGTTTCCATCGCTTTCTCGAATTGGCCCATGTAATAATAAGCCAATGCCAAATTGTTACGAGCGGCTGTGAAGTCCGGCTGCTTCTTTACCAGATTCTCCAGCTGCCTTACGGCTTCTGCGAACTTTCCTTCCTCAAGCAACGCACGGGCCTTATCATGCTCGAACAGCCCTTCTCGACTCTTGATGCTAGTGAGAGGGGCGGGACGATCAAGCTCGTAGCTAAGCATTTCCATCATTTCTTCGGATTCGTCCATGAACTGCCCTGTCGGGTCATTCTCCAAATACCGAACCAATGCCTGTTCCGCTTGCTCGAAGTTTTCCATGTTGGCATAGTTGTTCGCCATATAAAAGTGACATTCTGTCATCTCGGGATCGATGGTTTCAAGGATATGCTGCAAAATTTGGTTCGACTCGTCATAATTGCCCACTTCGGAGAGAACTCCTGCGAGATTGCAGTGATTCACAGGATTATCCTGCTCATACTCTGCAGCCCGCCGGAAATATTTCAATGCCTTATCATAATGAAACCGATCCAAAGATTGAACCGCTCTCTCGAAAAAGAACGCGGCATCCATGTTAATTGAGATAACTTTTGGTTTTGGCGCTTCGGATATGCGCTTTTTCTTTTCCATAGCAAGACACCTCCGGCAATTTGATTACACTCAAATTATACCATAGATCTCTTAGAAGCCAAAAACATTATCCGAAGGTAAGATATGGGCCTATACGCCGCCGTATTTGAAGAGGGAGGATAGGGACCCGCCGTCTTTAATAATGCGAATCGCATCGGACAGCAAAGGTGCTACGGAAAGCACATTAAACTTATCTGAATGACCCTCTGGAATTGCGATTGAATCTGTAATAATAACTTCTTTAATGCTTGGGTGATCCAGGCGTTGCAGCGCTGGGCCAGAGAACACAGGGTGTGTCGCACAGATGTAGACATCAAGCGCGCCGCGTTCTTTGAGACTTTCCACCACGTTAACGATGGTTGTACCTGTATCAATTAGATCCTCGATAATGATCGGTGTACGTCCTGCAACATCCCCAATAACGTGTGTAATCACGGATTCGTTGTGCTCAGGGCGCTTCTTGATCATCATTGCGAATGGCGCATCGAGAATGTTAGCCATTTTCTCAGCCGTTGTTGCACGTCCTGCATCTGGAGATACGATAACGGGATTCGGCAAATTCTTTCTTTTGATGTTATCACTGATCAGATCAAGCGCTGTCAAGTGATCCACTGGGATATTGAAGAAGCCTTGAATCGCTGGCGCATGAAGGTCAATCGTAACAACACGAGTTGCCCCAGCTGAAGCGAACAAGTCAGCGACTAATTTAGCTGAAATCGGCTCACGTGGAGCTGCTTTGCGTTCTTGACGGGAGTAACCATAGTAAGGGATGACAAGGTTGATCGTTTTTGCAGATGCTCTTTTCGCCGCATCCATCATGACCAGAAGCTCCATCATATGCTCATTAATCGGATGGGAGAAAGTTTGTACCAGAAATACGTCACAGTTACGAATAGTTTCTTCGTAAAGGCAATAAATTTCTCCGCTTTTGAAACGGGATAATTTGATTTGTCCTAGCGGCTGGCCGAGCTCTTTACAAATACTTTCCGCAAGCTTCGGATTCGAAGATCCGGAAAAAATTTTAACATTGTCGCTATGCATGGTTAATGGTTACCTCCGAAGGTTCATTAAATAGATTATATGGTCCTACTTATTATACATGATACGTATCGAAATTAAAAAGTCACAAGTTGTCGTTTTCGAGCAGAAAATGTGGCTATTTCGTTAAATCCAATCGTTTTTAATAGCTCTCTAGCCTCATCCAAATACTGGGACAACCGTTCCGGGAGGTGCGCATCTGATCCTAGTGTCACTGGAATTCCCACCTTATGGCAGTATTCAAGCATACGATGACTTGGGAACATCTCTTTACAAGGATGGCGCAGGCCAGAAGCATTCAATTCAATCGCGAGCCCACACTCTTTGACTGTATCTAACGCTGCTTTCTCCAATTCCCACGTATCACGTTCTGGCACGTAACCAAACCGTTTGATCATATCGATATGACCGATATAGTCATACAGTCCAGTTCGGACTGCTTGCTTCACTGCCTCGTAGTATTGGGTATAAACTTCAAAAATATCCTTACCTTCCCAACCAGCCAGCTGCCTAAAATCAGAAATATCCCACTCGCCTAGGAAATGAACCGATCCGATCACATAGTCCCAGGGGTAAGCGTTAATAATGGCCGCAATCTCTGACTCATAACCTTCAATATAGTCGCCTTCCAGACCGACGCGAATATCAATCTGATCCTTATACTTCTCTTTGAGATGAAGGCATTCTTCCACGTAACGAGGAAGCTCCTCCATCGGCATCGCCATTTCTGGCCAATACGTCTGCGGGTCAACATGCAAAAGCGGCATATGATCAGAAAGCCCCAACTGGGTGAGCCCGATCTCAATGCCGCGTTTGACGTATTCCTCCAGTTCCCCAGAGGCATGACCGCAGCGCACATGATGTGTATGATAATCAATCAACATCGTGAATTCACTCCAGGTCGTGTACTTTATTTTTTGACGTGACGATTAGCCAGCTCTTTCATAATATCATCCAATGGCAATTTATTATTACGCAGGAGCACCATTAAGTGAAAAATAAGATCGCTCGCTTCATAACGAAGCTCGTCATTGTCTTTATTTTTAGCTGCAATAATAACTTCCGCCGTTTCTTCGCCGACTTTTTTGAGGATTTTATCGACCCCTTTTTCGAAAAGGTACGTCGTATACGCGCCCTCAGGACGCTCCGCGTCACGGGAAGCAATGACAGCTTCAAGTTCAGCTAAGATAGCAAAACGGTCGCCGCCAGCAGCAGGTGCAGCTTCTTCTGACGAACCTTCCACTGCGATATTCGCTGTGAAGCAAGTGTAAGTGCCGTTATGACAAGCAGGCCCCACTTGTTCAACTAGTACCAATAACGTATCCGCATCGCAGTCGTAGCGAAGTGCTTTTACCTTTTGCGTATGACCGGAAGTTGCCCCTTTATTCCAAAGCTCATTGCGTGAACGGCTCCAGAACCACGTGTCCCCTGTTTGAATCGTGCGCTGCAAGGACTCACTGTTCATGTACGCCAACATAAGAACTTCTTTGCTCACCGCATCCTGCACGATCGCAGGCACAAGCCCTTGCGCGTCATACTTAATTTGATCCACTGAAAATGTCATCGAATTTCAACCCCTTTACCTTTCAGGTCAGCCTTGACCCCATCTATCGTTAATTCTTTATAGTGAAAAATCGTTGCCGCCAGCCCCGCATCCGCCTTACCTTCGGTGAATACATCGTAGAAATGCTCGGCTTTTCCCGCACCGCCTGAAGCAATGACTGGAATCGTCAGCAGTTCGGATACGGCCCGTGTCAGCTTCAAATCAAAGCCATCCTTCGTTCCGTCCGCATCCATGCTTGTCAGCAAGATTTCTCCTGCACCTAGCTCTTCTACACGCTTCGCCCATTCCAAAGTCTTAATGCCTGTCGGTTTGCGTCCACCATGCGTGTACACTTCCCACTCGCCCCACTCGGGATTGAACTTAGCATCAATGGCTACAACAATGCACTGAGAACCAAACTTCCGCGCACCATCCGAAACAAGCTGAGGATTCAGTACAGCCGCCGTGTTGATGCCAATTTTGTCCGCGCCTGCGCGAAGAAGACGTTTCATATCCTCTACACTCGAAATCCCGCCGCCAACCGTGAACGGAATCGTGATCTCACCGGCAGTTTGACGGACAACCTCGACCATCGTCGCGCGCCCTTCAACCGAAGCCGAAATATCGAGGAACACGAGCTCATCCGCGCCTTCCTTATCATATATCGCCGCAAGCTCTACGGGATCACCGGCATCACGTAAATTCACGAAATTTACGCCCTTCACCACTCGGCCATCCTTGACGTCGAGACAAGGGATAATTCTTTTGGCTAGCATGCTCAGCACCTCCTTGAAACTATCCAAACTTATTTACAAAGGGTTAAAAAGTTACCCAATAGCTGCATACCAATATCGCCGCTTTTCTCAGGGTGGAACTGCATGCCGTAGACGTTATCACGCCCAACGATCGCTGTTACGGGTTGATAGTAGTCTGTCACTGCCAACAGATCGCCTTCCCGCTCCGGCTTCACATGGTAGGAGTGTACGAAATACACGTGGCCTTCTTCAATCCCTTTGACAATAGGACTATTACTCTGCTTGTAACTCAAGCGATTCCAGCCCATATGCGGCACCTTATAGTCGCCTTGGAAACGCACAACCGAACCCGGCAGAAGCCCTAGCCCTTCGTGCTGCCCATGCTCTTCACTGCTGCTGAACAGCAGCTGCATGCCTAAGCAAATGCCGATCAACGGCTTGCCAGACTCTGCATACTGCTTCACAACCTCACCTAGACCGGTTTCACGCAGATGCTCCATCGCGTCGCCGAATGCACCGACACCAGGAAGAATCGCGCCTTCTGCTGCCAGAATTTGCGCTGGATCTCCAGTCACAATTGCTTCATAGCCGAGACGCTCTACCGCTTTGCTCACGCTATGTAAATTGCCCATTCCGTAATCGATAATCGCGATCATGCCTACAACATTCCTTTCGTCGAAGGAACCCCCTGCACACGAGGATCAATCGTTGTTGCTTCATCCAACGCACGTGCTAATGCTTTGAACACACCTTCAATCATGTGATGCGTGTTTTTGCCGTAATGCACGATGACATGCAACGTAATACGCGCTTCTAGCGCAAATTTCCACAGGAATTCATGCACGAGCTGTGTTTCAAAGCTGCCGACATTCGCTGTAGGATATTCTGCACGGTACTCCAAATGCGGACGATTGCTAATATCAATCACCACTTGTGCCAAAGCTTCATCCATCGGAACGAACACACTTGCATAACGTTTGATGCCGCGTTTGTCGCCAAGCGCTTCACGGAACGTTTGACCTAAACAAATTCCGATGTCCTCTACAGTGTGATGGTCATCGATTTCGATATCGCCTTTGGCATCCACTTTCAAGTTGAAATGTCCATGCTTGGTGAACAAATCTAGCATATGATTCAGAAAGGGAACATCTGTTTGCAGTTCTGAAATCCCTGTACCATCTACTTCAAAAGCAAGCTTAATGTCCGTCTCATTCGTCTTACGAGCTACACTCGCTGAACGCGTTCTTACTTGATCTTGCTCGGCCATTTATTTCAACTTCCCTTCTTTTTTAAGTCTGATCTCTACTGCACGCGCATGACCCTCCAGCCCTTCGTTCCGAGCTAAAGTCATAATCATGTCGCCGTTCGCGAGTAGTGCTTCTTTGCTATAGTGAATGACGCTTGATTTTTTGAGGAAATCGTCCACATTCAGTGGCGATGAGAATCGTGCCGTTCCATTCGTCGGAAGCACGTGGTTCGGGCCGGCGAAATAGTCGCCGACAGGCTCTGTGCTGTACGCACCTAGGAAAATGGCCCCTGCATTTTCAATGCGCGGCAGCCATGTGAAAGGCTCCTGCACCAGCAGCTCGCAGTGCTCCGGTGCCAAGCGATTGACGACGTCGATGCCCTCTTCGAGCGAGTCGACTAGCAGGATCGCGCCTTTCGTTGCCGTGGAGACGGCAGCGATGGCTTTCTTCGGCAGCACATCCAGCTGCCGCCATAGCTCTAGCCTAACCTCTTCGGCTAGTTCGGGTGAAGGTGTCACCAGAATCGACGGTGACATCTCATCATGCTCGGCCTGCGCCAGCAGATCGGCGGCGATGTACTGCGGATCGGCGTGCTCGTCGGCGAGCACGACAATGTCGGTTGGTCCGGCGATCATGTCGATATCGACGACGCCGAACACGAAGCGCTTCGCCAGCGCGACGTAGATGTTGCCCGGGCCGACGATTTTATCGACCGGCGCGATTGAGTCTGTGCCGTAGGCTAGCGCGGCGATAGCCTGCGCCCCGCCTACGCGGTAGATCTCTTTCACACCCGCTTCGGCCGCGGCCACGAGGATATGCGGGTTGATGCCTTCTTCGCCCGCGGTGGACGGAGGCGTCACCATCGCGATCTCTGGCACCCCTGCGACGATCGCAGGGATGGCGTTCATGAGCACGGAGGACGGGTACGCCGCCTTCCCTCCGGGCACGTACAATCCGACCCGCTTCAGCGGTCGGATGATCTGGCCCAGCAGACTGCCGTTCGGCTGCAGGTCCATCCATGAATTGCGTTTCTGCTTCTCATGAAACGCACGAATGTTAGCGGCGGCTTGACGCAGCGCCGCTAGGAATGCGGCGTCGACTTGCGCGTACGCCGCCTGGATCTCCTCGTCGCTGACGCGAAGCTCAGCGACGTCGACGCCGTCGAACTGCTGCGCGAGGCGGCGCAGCGCCGTATCCCCGTCCTGCCGCACCTCATCGATGATGCGGCGGACGGACTCATTTTGCTCCGGTGAGCCGTATTCGACCTCGCGTTTTAATTGAAATTCGGAGGCGGGCATAATCCGCATCTTCATCATCCTCTCATTGGTGTTTTACTTACATGGATCTATCGTTGCGCTGTTGGCAGAACCGCCTGCAGCATATCACACAACCGTTGGATGGAGTCGTTCTTCATCCGATAACTCACACGATTCGCAATTAAGCGGCTCGTAATTTGAAAGATTTCTTCTTGCTCCACGAGACCATTTTCTTTCAAAGTTTGACCAGTCTCCACCATATCCACGATGCGGTCAGCGAGTCCAATTAACGGTGCCAGCTCAATGGAACCATTCAACTTAATGACTTCTACTTGCTGGCCTTTTTCCCGGAAATACTGAGAAGCCACATTCGGATATTTCGTCGCGACGCGCGGGTTAATTACCTGCTTCCAGTCCGGCAATCCAATCACTGACATACGGCACCGTGCAATCCCTAGATCAAGCAATTCGTAAACATTCCGATTTTCTTCCATCAGAACATCCTTGCCCACAACCCCGATATCTGCAACACCGTACTCTACATAAGTAGGAACATCCACTGGCTTGGCTAAAATAAATTCCATCTTCGCCCCTGGCACAGGGATAATTAAACGGCGGCCTTCTTCCAAATCCTCAGGAATAGGCAATCCTGCTTGCGTAAACATTTTCGCGGCTTGTTTATAAATACGGCCTTTCGGCATCGCTACTTTAAGAATGTCTTCCACCGTTCCAACCCCCTTCAAACTTCCCTCATTCGCTGAGAGGCTATTCCGTTATCAACTTCATGACGTGATATCCCGCTCTGTTCAAATCAATTTCTTGTTCCTTCGTAACAAGCTGTGTGATTACGATACTCACAGTATTCGTTTCATCGTTCCGCATATCCTTCGCTAGTTGCAGCGCTGCTTCACGATGCTCCGCATCGTAGGCAATCAGTATACGACTCGGTTGTTTCACTTGCTCTTTGCCTGTTACTTCAAGGATTCGATTCGTTTTCAACGCAAATCCTGTAGCTGGCGCCGGGCGCCCGAATTGGCTCAATAAATTATCGTAGCGACCTCCGCTGCAAACAGGGAAACCTAGCTCAGCTGCATACCCTTCAAACGTCATGCCTGTATAGTAGGAGAAATCCCCAATCATCGTTAAATCAATGACAACATGCTCACTTACACCGTAAGCTTTCAACACATCCCATACTTCGCAAAGATGTCGGATCGCGTCCTGTGCGATTGGATGCTGGGAGACCATGCGTGCTTGCTCGCAAATTTCATCTCCTCCACGAAGCCTTAGTACGCCGATTAACTCACGCTCAACGTCAGGCTCTAGCGATAGTTTCTTAATCGCTTCTCGGTATCCAACATAATCACGGCTAAGCAGATGCTCTTTCAAGGAAAGCTGCGCATCCATGCGCCCTTCCAATGTTTCTTGGAATAATCCATTCAGAAAGCCAACATGGCCTAGTGCAATCTTGAATTTCTCAACGCCTGCAGCTTGTAAAGAAGCAATCGCTAGCGCCACAACTTCAGCATCCGCTTCAGAGGTAGCATCGCCGATCAATTCAACGCCAGTTTGATAGAACTCTGAATCTCTGCCCGCTTCTTCTTCAATCGAACGAAACACATTCGAATGATACGAAAGACGCAGCGGGAACTCTTGCTCTTTGAGAAGCGAAGAAGCTACACGCGCGATAGGCGCCGTTAGTTCTGAGCGTAGAACAAGCGTTTTCCCCTTGCGATCTAGCAGCTTGAACAGCTTCTTATCCTCTGTCGAGCTTGCAACGCCGACTGTATCGTAATATTCAAGTGTAGGTGTAATAATCTGGTTGTAACCCCAGCGTTCCATACAGGCCAACACACGGAATTCTATATTTCTTAGTTTCGCAACTGCATCTGGCAAATAATCTTTCGCGCCTACCGGCTTTTCAAATACTTTTGGCTTCGACACCGTCTCACCTCTATAAGTAGGAGTATAATTAGTTATCAATCTATGGGTCATTGTTCTATTCTTCATTGTTCGTCGTTCTATTGTCTGTCATTCGCTTTAGTGCATTAACGTTCTACCATGCTACCAAAATAAAGAATGTACGGCTATTTTATCACGTATTTTGGGGACCGTCAATCGTCTCCGCCTTGTCCAGCGCTTTAAGAATGGCATATACACCCATATGCCGTCAACTGTCCCCCACCTCCACTAATGTGAAATTCTTGTTGCGCGTAGTGGTCGTAGTGGGGCCACCTCATGTTGGCGGTCGCTCCTAGCTCATAGCTCATAGCATCTCAACAATATTCCAAACTAACTAGAAAACCTCCATTTAAATGGAGGGAAATTCACTCTCCTCAACGATTAGATGGATTTTCTACATCTATTTCCGCCAAAAGTAGCTCGTTGAGCTCATTCAGGTGAAATTAACAGTAGAAAATCCATCTATTTGCTTCAACCACCGAAATTCCGTCTATTTAGATGTATAAAATCCAGTTAATCGCCATCGCTTAACGGTGAGGAACCCCCAATAACAAAAGGCATGCTGTCACGGCAGCATGCCCTCTTTAAGACAATTTAATTAATCTTCTTCCACCGGTCCGTTAGGTGTTTTACCTCCGCCATTAGGCGCTTGTAATTGACCACCATTTGGAACCTTATTTCCATTTAGGCCGTTACCATTACCATTGCCGTTCGGTGCTTGTCCGTTTTGTCCGTTACCATTACCGTTCGGCGATTGTCCGTTTTGTCCGTTACCATTTCCATTCGGTGATTGTCCATTCTGCCCGTTACCATTTCCATTGCCGTTCCCATAAGGAGCCGGTGTTGCACCACCATTTGGCGCTGGCGCTTGACCGCCATTCGGCACTGGTTTCGGTCCGCCGTTAGGCCCCGGTGCTTGTGTTGCACTCGGCCCTTGGCCTTGGCCTCCTCCGTTACCGCCACCTTCGAACTTGCCGCCGCCAGTACCATTTCCGCCACCTTGGCCTTTGCCTCCACCAGTGCCATTACCGCCACCTTGGCCTTTGCCTCCACCGGTGCCATTACCGCCACCCTGGCCCTTGCCTCCGCCAGCGCCTTCACCACTACCTTGGCCCTTGCCTCCGCCAGCGCCTTCACCACCACCTTGGCCCTTGCCTCCGCCAGCGCCTTCACCACCACCTTGGCCTTGGCCTTCGCCTCCGCCAGTGCCTCCACTGCCACCTTGGCCTTTGCCTCCGCCGGAGCCTCCAGCTCCGCTTTGGCCCTTACCTCGACTTTTACCGCCTCCTTGCCCCTGTCCAACACCTTTAAGCTTCATATAGCTATACGTAATGGACTCGAGTGTGCGACTATCAACAGCGCCGGTTATCGGCAGCCCGTGTTTTTTCTGAAAATACCTCACGCCTTGCACAGTTGCATTATCGTAGTAACCGTTAATATCACCAGAGTAGCTCCCTAGTGATTTCAGCATCCCTTGGATAACGAACACATCCGGTCCGCTTGCTTCCTTGCCTACAGCCGAGCTTGTGGTTGGCAAGGATAACATTAGCATCAAGGCTAATACCACTACGCCTACATGTTTTCCTAACCACCATCCAAAGTTACCTTTTTTTACTTTTGCGTTTTTACTACGATTCCAATGCTGCACTTCATCGACACCTTCCCTTAACCAATAATTTTACTGCGTCTTTACTATTCCCTAGAAGTTAATTTTATTAGTCGTTCTCCTGCGATTGTGTCGTATTAAATTACTGGTATCGGTTTCCTCCTCACAACAAAAAATGGACCCCGCATCACAACGATGTTGAGTCCATTCTTATAAATTTTATACTAGGAATTACTAGACCGAATTACTTGCATCGGGTTACCTGCCACGAAGCTATTCGAGGCTACATCCTTATGAACGACAGATCCCGCGCCAATAATCGCATTATCACCAATCGTCACGCCAGGCAAAATTGTTGTATTCGCCCCTACCATCACATGGGAGCCAATACGTACATCGCCTAAACGATATTCCTTCGTTAAATACTCATGTGCGAGGATCGTCGTGTTATAGCCAATGATTGTATTATTCCCAATGTAAATCCGCTCCGGGAAGAACACATCTACCATCACCATCAAGGCAAATGCCGAGTGCTCACCAACCGTCATGCCAAGAATACGGCGGTAGATCCAGTTTTTCAACCGCAACGATGGTGAATATCGGGTAATTTGAATGAAAACAAAATTTCGCATGGCCTTCCACTTACTTACCGTTTGATAAATTTGCCATAGCGCATTCGGGCCATCTACGGGATACTTCTCTGTCTGCCTCAATCAACCTTCACTTCCGAGGATATCCCTACTAACGGCAACAGGTCAAACATATCATCGACAATATGATCCGGGTTGTACTGCTCTAAATACGAACGCCCTTTCCAAGACCAAGAAACGCCAACAGAAGTAACTCCTGCATTCTGAGCAGCCTCAACATCATAATGGCTATCGCCAACCATCATCGCTTCATCAGGCGAGCTGCCCAGTTCCTTCAGCGCTGCAAAGATACCCTCAGGACTCGGCTTTGGTTCTTTGACATCATCTACGGTTACAATTGCACTTACGTAGGAGTCTAATCCACAAAGTTTCAAACCCATCAGCGTGGTTATCCTGATTTTACTCGTCACGATGCCGATTTTGATACCTTTTTCGTGAAGCTTTGCCATTACCGTACGCACGTTCGGGAATTCCTTCACAAGCTCATCATGTTTAGCAAGATTAAACGTACGATATTTAGTAATCAACGCTTCAACTTCTTTTTTCCCTGTAAAAAACTCCATTTGCTCCACTAACGGACGGCCCATATTCGGAATAATAAGTTCCCGGCTAATAGGTTCCGGAGTTTCGCCTTCCAAGCTATGTAAGAACGATTGTACAATCAACTCATTCGTGTCTACAATCGTGCCATCCAAATCAAATAGTACGGTTTGAATCATAGTTAACTCCTTTATCTGTCTCTTCTTCTTTGACTGCTTTGTTGTTATCAAGTGCTAGCGTAGATACAATCGGATCTGAGTAATGTTCATTGGCATAACCTTTTTTCCTTCTAATGATGATCATAGTCACAGCCGCAATGACAATCAGCAGGGCAAGTAATTGTGAGAATCGAACATTCCCTCCATATGTCAATACGCCTGGTTCAAATACGATCTTCATTGGGGACCATAACGCATTCATCAAGGAGGCTAACCATGTTGGTCCTGTAATGTCCAAGCTGTCCGTACGAATTCCTTCAATGAAGAAACGACCGATGGAATACCAGATGAAGTAACTTAGGAAGACCTCTCCTGCCCGTAAGAACGGCCTACGACGAAGCCAGAATAACACCAGCAAGCCTACAAAACTCCATATCGACTCATAAAGGAACGCTGGATGGTAGAATGTCCCTTCAATATTCATTTGATTCACAATAAAATTCGGTAAATGCAGGCTATCTCTCAGAAACGACTCTTCCACTGGACCACCATGAGCTTCCTGATTCATGAAATTACCCCAACGGCCGATCGCCTGTCCAATAATTAATCCTGGCGCAAGGATATCAGCAATTCGAAAGAAGTTGTATCCCTTAGCCCGAATATAGAAGGAGGCACCGATAATAGCACCGATGAGAGCACCATATATCGCAATTCCCCCATGCCATATCATGAATATTTCCCATAAATTATCTTTATAATCTGCCCATTGGAATGCTACATAATAAATTCTTGCCCCGATAATGGCAGAAGGCACTCCAATTAACAATAAATCCATAAAGAAGTCAGGCACGATTTTGAATCGTTTCCCTTCCCTGATTGCCAACATTAAACCGATTAATGCAGCTGTTCCTAGAATTATGCCATACCATCTAACATGAATCGGTCCAAGGGAGAACGCAACACTTTCTAACATAGTTTCACTCCTTTATTTGATGAGCTTAAGCGCGCTCTCAATCAAAATCCTCAAAATCTTCATTCAATGATTCCGTTAATTTATTGGTAAACTGCAGCGCTGCGTTATATCCCATTCGTTTCAAGCGGTAATTCATCGCTGCGACCTCAACGATAACAGCTAAGTTTCGCCCTGGCCGTACAGGTATCGTGACGAGAGGCAGATCGGTATCGATAATCCGCGTTAGCTCCTCATCTAGCCCTAGACGATCATATTGCTTCTCTTGCTGCCAATTCTCCAACTTCACCACAACCGAGATCTTCTTCACATTACGAATGGCTCCTGCGCCGAAAAGCGTCATAACATTAATGATACCGACGCCGCGGATCTCAAGTAAATGACGAATCAACTCCGGTGCATTCCCTGTTAATACTTTATCGCCATTTTGTCTAATTTCTACAGCATCATCCGCAATCAGTCGATGCCCTCGTTTCACAAGCTCAAGCGCAGTTTCACTCTTACCAATCCCACTGCTGCCGGTAATCAACATACCTACCCCATAGACATCAACGAGTACACCATGAATCGTCGTGCTGGGAGCAAGCTTATTCTCAAGAAAGCCAGTTAACCGACTTGCAAAAATCGTCGTAGAAAGCTGCGTTCGTAGCACCGCCAAATCACGCTTAGTCGCCTCCTCGAGCAGTTCAACAGGAACATCCAGTCCTCTCGTTACAATAATGCAAGGTGTTTCCTCAGAGGCACATAGCTGTTCAACCCGATTTCTTCGAACACCCGTCGTTAGCATCTCTATAAACGTAATCTCTGTTTTACCAAGCATCTGAATTCGTTCTTTGGGATGGTAGTTGAAATATCCAGCCATTTCAAGACCTGGGCGATACAAGTCCCCTGTAGTGATCGGACGCTTCAGTCCACCTTCTCCTGCTAATACTTCCATATGTAGCTGTTCCATCATGTCGGAAACCTTTACCTTTTTGGCCATTGTCCTAACTCCTCCGAATTCGCTTATGTACCATATGTTTTGCTTGTTGCCTACAGGCTTCCAATAGTTTCATCGTAATGGAATACCTTATTGAAATCAACTACTGTGTTATTGAAGCGGAAAATAAACAAAAAAACCAGCCGATAACGGCTGGCCTTTCAGTACAATCCTTATAGGTTAGGGTTAACCAAGATGGAAAGTGTAGTTTCTTTATCGAAGAAATGAACTTTGTTCATGTCTAGTGCCAATTTAACGTTAGTACCTTCTTTGATTCCGGAACGACCGTCAACACGAGCGATTACTGTGTTAGCGCCGATACCGTTCAAGTACAAGTACATTTCGTGACCCAAGTTCTCAGTCAATTCAACGTTAACGTTGAATACTGTCTTAGGTGAAGCTTCCAAGAATACTGGCTCTTCGTGAATATCTTCTGGACGAACTCCCAGAATCACTTCTTTGCCAACGAATCCTTTGTCTTTAAGAACTTGTGCTTTACCTGCTGGAACTTCTACATTAACGGAACCAGCTTTGAAGAATATGCCGCCGCCTTCAGATGCCAATGTTCCTGTCATGAAGTTCATGGATGGGGATCCGATGAAACCAGCAACGAACATGTTCACTGGGAAGTTGTAGATTTCTTCTGGTGTAGCAGCTTGTTGAATGATACCTTTATCCATAACAACGATACGATCGCCCATTGTCATAGCTTCGATTTGGTCATGCGTTACGTAGATTGTTGTAACACCAAGACGTTTTGTCAATTTTGTGATTTCCGCACGCATTTGTACACGAAGTTTCGCATCCAAGTTGGAAAGCGGCTCATCCATTAAGAATACTTGTGGCTCACGAACAATCGCACGACCCAAGGCAACACGTTGACGTTGACCACCGGAAAGAGCTTTTGGCTTACGATCAAGCAAGTGAACGATATCTAGAATTTTCGCTGCTTCGCGAACGCGAGCATCGATATCAGCTTTTTTGAATTTACGAAGTTTCAATCCGAATGCCATGTTTTGGTAAACAGTCATATGCGGATAAAGAGCGTAGGATTGGAATACCATCGCGATATCGCGATCTTTTGGAGCTACGTCATTTACAAGGCGGTCTCCGATGTAAAGTTCACCTTCAGTGATTTCCTCTAAACCTGCGATCATACGAAGAGTTGTGGATTTTCCGCAACCGGATGCACCAACAAGTACTACGAACTCTTTGTCATCAATTTCAAGATGGAAATCCTTAACTGTGGATTCTTCTGCACCAGAATACTTTTTAACGATATGATTTAAACGTACGCCTGCCATGATTTCATTCCCCCTACAATTTATCGTTCAACTAATTTATTTGTCAACATTTCTATATACACATCTTACCCTACGAACAGCGGACTGACTATGCACAATCCCTACAAAAAAATCACTTTCTTTTCGTTACTTTGTACAATAGCAAGGCCAGACGTACCAAAACCGCATGATTGAACGTTCTAACATCCAGTCCTGTCTCATTCTTGAACTTGTCCAATCGATAAAGCAGCGTATTGCGATGAATATATAGCTTCTTCGCGGTTTCACTAACATTACAATCAAGTGTAAAGAAATGCTCAAGCGTCGTTACCGTCTCGCTATCCAGCACATGATCCGTGCCGCGGAGCACCTGCTCCAGGAAATCGGTTTTCTCTTCTTCCTCTATAAGGTGCAACAGCTTCTCCAGACGAAGCTCCCAACGCAGATGTATAAAGCTGCCCACATGGAAAGATCGGCCCAACATAATGGTCTCACGCAGTTTAAGCACAGTTGCGAACATGGACTTCGCTGGTTTTACAGGGAAATCGATAGCTAGATGGCATTCGCCTACCCATTCATTGGCCAACATTTCATACAAACCTGAGCCTAATGCATCAAGGGTTTGTTCTACGCTCTCTTCTTCATCCCCATCACGTTCCTCGCTGCCACTAGTAATAAGTACTTCAGGGGCAAGGATTAGCCATTCTTTTTCTAACAAAGGAATCAGAATAATCTCTGCTTCAAAGAACGATTCCAACAGCTTTTTAAGCTCTGTATAGGATACACGCTGGTTCTGAGGATAGTCCCCATACAACAAGAGAGGGATTTTGGTTGAATACAGCGATGACTGTGAAGCAAGCGCATCAGGAAGCTCTGCATGGCCTGTACCGCGTTCCAATTGCTGCAACAGCCAATCTCTTAATTGATTCGACTTTCTCTCGTCTTCCGACAAATAGGAGCCGAATTGCTTCTTCTCTACGGTTTGTTTTGATTCGATCGTAAGTTCGACAAGCTTGCGTTCCGAGATAGACAACTTACTCCCATCCATCTTCAATACACGGACCTCTTTGTGATCCTGTGAAAGGAAGAAAAGAACTTCCTGTCCCCGAATCACACTTCGACTAAAAGCTTCTTCTCGCTCTCCCTGATCCTCCACAAGCTGGTGCCATTCGGAATCCGGTATCAGGCTTATCTGTATTGGCGACTGTAAAACCGCTTCCAATCGCTCTTTGACATGTTCCCAAATCATCTGCCCTCACTCCTTATTGCCTATAGCATCTTCTATAATTATCTGTCTATTGTACCATATGTCTGCCTGTTCCTGTGAATCGAAAGGAACCCTCCTGCCATAACTGGCAAGAAGGTTCATACGAAAGAGGCTCTATTTGATTACGCGGCGAGCTGTTACGTAGTGATCTGCCCACCATTCTTTATTAATCGAGGTAAATTTAACGCCACCTTCACCGTATGTGTGAATCATCATCCCATTACCAACATAAATACCGACATGTCCTATGTTCTTACCGGAATCAGGCGTTGTAAAGAAGACCAAATCTCCTGTTTGTAAATTACTTTTGCTAACGAAAGTGCCTTCCTTCGCTTGATCGCGAGACACACGCGGCAATGTAATCCCGTAATCCGCAAACACAGTTTTTGTAAAAGAAGAACAATCCATCGTTTTCGTTTGACCATATTTGGCACCGAATACATACGGAGTACCTAGATATTTCTGAGCCGTTAAAATCAACTCAGCTTTCAACCGATCCTTAGCTGAAAGAATACTTCTTCCGCCAATAAAGCTGCCTTTAAGTTCACTTACATTGCGAGTGACGACTTCGTCTTTGCTCTGGGATGCCATGACCATTTTACCTTGGCCTACATAGATCCCAGCAAACGTTGGTTTTGAACCACTACCAAAGAACAAGACGTCACCTGGCTCCGCTTTATCGATCTTTGTGAATTTCGTTGCTTTCATACTGAATTGACCTGCTAATGTTCGAGGCACGGTGTAATTTAACGTTTCATAGACATAATAGATCAGTCCAGATGAATCAAATCCTGCAGATGGCGTTTCGTTACTTTTGGAGTAATCTACGCCAACCAACTTTTTGGCCAAAGAAACGGCATCCATATCATCATTCGCGGCATAAGCGGAAACGGCAGTTGTTGCTGATAATGCGATTGTAATCGCAGCAGTTATTCCTAACGTGCGGTGTGCAAGACTCTTTAACATTGTATTTCCTCCTGTGCATGCTCTAAGGTGAGTTGGGTAATTTGGAAAACTTCTCAGTTACTAGTACAAGATTACCATGGTAATGAAAAGACTTTCATTCCTAAAATATTTCCTAACAACCATGACATTGGCATTGGTGCCAATTCTTTCATCCCTTTATAATCTTCATCGTTAATATCCTCATATTTTCCATAGACTTGGAAATAATTGTAGTAACACTTTTTGGTTTTATACTCTCATTAGCTATGGAGGTGACAAGCATGGAAGATCACAATCACTACCCTACCTATGATGTCATGGAAGAAAGTAGTGAATGGGATGTACACACGAGATCCATTGTGAAAGCTCGACTTATTCGTGAACACTCCTATGGATATTTAACAATCGTTGAGGCAGAAACACTTCGTGCTTGGTGCTCGCTTCTTATGGACGATCATCGCGGAGAAATCATTCAATACATCATTAACCATATCGACCAGGTCTTATCGGAGAATCAAGGTGAAGGCCACCGTAAAGCAGGCACACCTCCGCTTCGAATGCTTGTACGTCAGGGACTGAAAGCGATCGATGAAACGGGATGGTTTGTAAACAGCCAACCCTTCTTTCAATTAGATGAAATGGATCAACGGAGCATCATGCTTCATATCAGCAACGAAAGTTACGCCCCAACGAAAAATTGGGAAGGCATCTCCCAAAAAGTCCTGTTTCAAAAGCTGCTTCAACTCAGTGTTGAAGCCTACTATGCCCATCCTTTGATTTGGTCGGAAATCGGGTTTGGGGGACCTGCTTATCCACGCGGATATTCCCTTCACAGGCCAGACCAATTGGAGTCTTGGGAGGCTGCGAAGCGTACATGAAATGGCGACATGATAATGACATCGTAGATATTCTCATCGTAGGAGCAGGGGCTGCTGGCGGTGTTTTGGCCAAAGAACTCAGCGAAGCTGGGCTCGGGGTCGTTGTGATTGATGCGGGGCCTTGGCGCGATCCTGAGAAAGATTTTGCAAGTGATGAATTGAGTATGAAGCGTCTTGCTTGGGAGGATACACGCCTTGTAGATGCCGCCGAGCCGTTCGTTACTGGAAAGCATCATTCAGGAAAGGGAGTTGGCGGGGGTACACAGAACTTTACCGGGGTTTTTCTGAGATTTCATGAATCTGATTTCAAAACGAAAGCCATTGATGGCGTTGGCGAAGATTGGCCTATTCATTACAAAGATTTGGATTCCTATTACACTCGTATCGAAAAAGAAATCTCCGTGTCTGGCCCTAAGCATTTCCCTTGGGGAAATTTTCAGGGTCCTTATCCGTTTCCAGAACTAGATTCGCTTAGCCCGAATGCAGTCTTATTTCACAAAGGCTGCAAATCGCTTGGTATCCGATCCGCACCTACACCACTAGCCATCCTTTCTCATCCGTTAGAGGGCCGGTCTGCCTGCACCAATCGGGGGTTCTGCCTACAGGGCTGTATGCCAAACGCCAAATTCAGTACGTTGACTGTACATATCCCTAAAGCGGTTCAAGCTGGAGCAGAGGTACTAGCAGACTGCAGAGTCACACAAATCGAAGTTAACGAATATGGACACGCTTGTGGGGCGCTCTTTGTCCACGAGGGCACGACTTATCGGCAACGGGCGAGAACCGTTATCCTCTGCGCCCATGCAGTAGAAACGCCGCGTTTGCTTCTGCACTCTGCCACACCACAGTTCCCAGAGGGATTAGCTAATTCCAGCGGATGGGTAGGCAGAGCAATTATGACGCATAGCTCCAACGACGTTTATGCCAAATTTGAAGAGGAAGTCCGACTATACAAGGGGACACCCATTCTGGCATCCACCCAAGATTTCTACGAGACAGATCCGTGTAGAGGCTTTGTCCGCGGATATACCATACACGCTCACGGCTCTCGGCCAATCGAGATGGCGGAAGGCTTTCGCAAAGCCACTGAAGCGCCGCTATGGGGCTCTTCCTTCAGACAAGCTATGCAAGAGTACAACTTCTATGGTCGTCTCAAAATGGTCGGAGAGGTACTGCCTAACTGGAACAATCACATAGCATTATCCGAAGAAAAAGATGCGTATGGCATGCCGATGGCTTCCATGTCCTTCCATTACTGCGATAATGATCTCAAGCTGCTCGATCATGCTGTTGATAATATGAAGATGATCCTCCGCGCCGCGGGTGGAGAGATCTCGTATGTCGTTCCAGATACCCAACATCTCATGGGTGGTTGCCGTATGGGGAATAACCCCGCGACATCCGTCGTGAACTCGTATGGTCAAAGTCATGACATCCCAAACCTTTTCATTTGCGATGCTAGTCTGTTCGTCACTTCTAGTGGGGTCAATCCTACGCTTACTATTATGGCCTTAGCTGCGCGAACTGCTGACTACATCATTGACCTCGCTAGCTCCTAATTGGTATCCTTAGCAAAAGCATACAAAAAGAAGGAGACCGTGATCCCCTATGGCCATCGCTGAATTCACCATCATACCCATTGGAACAGCTACAACTAGCCTAAGCGGCTATGTCGCTGACCTTCATAAGGAGTTAGAGCGACATGTCGATATTCGCTTTCAAATGACACCCATGGGCACCATCCTGGAAGGCCCCCTTGACCGCCTATTCGAGGTCATCCGTGCC
Organism: Paenibacillus sp. J22FR83; assembly: GCF_059691955.1. Taxonomy (NCBI): domain Bacteria; kingdom Bacillati; phylum Bacillota; class Bacilli; order Caryophanales; family Paenibacillaceae; genus Paenibacillus; species Paenibacillus sp. J22FR83. The sequence goes on along the minus strand of NZ_JCAUAM010000028.1, from coordinate 1,253 downwards.
GTCCACGAGGTTCCCTTCTTGCATGGAGCTGCGCGTGTATCCACGTCCATTAAAATCGATGATCGCCGCGACAAACCGGCCTCCATGGAACAGAAAATGCAGTCCGTCGCAGACAAGCTCTGAACAACAAAAAAAGCATCCTGCTAAAGGATGCTTTTTTCTATATATAATGGAAACAAAAAAAGACCCTATGGTCTTGTTACATTCGCTTATAAAAGTGAGTCATGTAGGATTCGAACCTACGACACCCTGATTAAAAGTCAGGTGCTCTACCAACTGAGCTAATGACTCGTAGGGAAAATGGAGGCTGATGGATTCGAACCACCGAACTCGAAGAGAGCAGATTTACAGTCTGCCGTGTTTAGCCACTTCACTAAGCCTCCAGATACGAGATACCCGTACTGCCAAAGCAATACAACCATCTCAATGGCTTTGGACGGAATCGAACCGCCGACACGAGGATTTTCAGTCCTCTGCTCTACCGACTGAGCTACAAAGCCAAATGATTATTTATAGCATGTCCAACATTAATTGTAAAAGAAATGGCGGAGCTGACGGGATTCGAACCCGCGGTCTCCTGCGTGACAGGCAGGCATGTTAGGCCACTACACCACAGCTCCATGCTACAAAAAGGTTTAACCATAAAAATGGTGCCGTCGAGAGGACTTGAACCCCCAACCTACTGATTACAAGTCAGTTGCTCTACCAGTTGAGCTACAACGGCGTGATGATGGTGGAGGCTGACGGGATCGAACCGCCGACCCTCTGCTTGTAAGGCAGATGCTCTCCCAGCTGAGCTAAGCCTCCATCTGGTGTTAAGGTTTTATGGTAGCGGCAGAGGGGCTCGAACCCCCGACCTTACGGGTATGAACCGTACGCTCTAGCCAGCTGAGCTACGCCGCCACATAAAAGTGTATATATATTTGGAACTGGCGGAGAGAGAGGGATTCGAACCCTCGCACCACTTACGCAGTCTAACCCCTTAGCAGAGGGTCCCCTTATAGCCACTTGGGTATCTCTCCAAGATATATATACGATTCAGGAATAGTATTCCCTGAAAACTAGATACGAAACTTCAACGTAAGTTATACTCTTAGGAATTTGGTTAAGCCCTCGACCGATTAGTATTCGTCAGCTGCATGCGTTACCGCACTTCCACCTCGAACCTATCAACCTCGTCGTCTACAAGGGGTCTTACATACTGGGAAATCTCATCTTGAGGGGGGCTTCGCGCTTAGATGCTTTCAGCGCTT